>SBBQ01000064.1 GCA_005239635.1 Uliginosibacterium gangwonense | reverse complement strand
GGTGTTCTACAATCGACAGCGAATACACCAGACTCTGGGCTACCTCAGCCCGCTGCAGTTCGAGCTGCAAACAGTGGTAACTATTTAACCGTCCGTACATCACGGGTTACCTCACCCTGACCCCGAATCTTTGCCCAGCATCCAGTTTGTAACGTCGGATCTTGTTAGACAAGCCGACGCGCGACAATCCCAATTCACGCGCAGCGCGACTTTGATTGCCTGCATGCCGCACCAACGCATCGAGTACCAACGTACATTCAAGACGCTCCACGCGTTCACGCAAGCTACCACCCAACGTATCCAGTGAATTGGCCAATGGTCGTGTATCCGGGTCGATTTCACCGCTCACGCTGTGAGCAGAATCATGGTGTGCAGCACGATTCAGCGCGTAATTGGCAGTCAATTCAGCCGATACATGCTGCATATCTAATACATCACCTTCTTCCGCGAGCGCCACCATACGCCGTATTTCATTTTCCAGTTCGCGCACATTGCCCGGAAATGGATACGTCTGAAAACAACGCATCACGTCCTGTGCAATGCCCATAATAGGACGCTTGATAGATGATGCGTATTTTTGCGCCACGTATGCGGCTATCACCGGAATGTCTTCTACCCGTTCGCGCAACGGCGGTATATTGAGTTCAAACCCGCATAGGCGGTAGTACAAATCGCGACGGAATTGACCTTGTTCCACCAGATCTCGCAGGCGGCGATTAGAGGCAGCGATAATTCGCACATTGCACTGCTGTGTATATTCAGTGCCCAGTGCCTTTACCTCGCCTTCCTGCAAAAAACGCAGCAAACTTACTTGAAAAGCGGGCGACACTTCCGAAATTTCATCAAGGAAAACCGTACCTCTGTCTGCCGCTGGAAACAAACCTAGCCGATCAGCCACCGCCCCCGTGAACGCGCCACGCTTATGCCCAAACAATTCGGAATGCAACAACTCATCTGGCAACGCACCGCAATTCTGAGCAAGAAAGGGAAAACCGCGGCGCGGGCTTTGTGCATGAACCGCACGCGCCATCAACTCTTTACCTGTGCCCGTTTCTCCTTGAATCAACACGGGCAGGTCTGTTACTGCCGCTTTGTGTGACAACTTACACAGTTCGGACATGGACTCACTGACGTACACCAGCTTTTCGAATGCCTCCTGCAATGCCTCTAGACAGACCGGCGCTGGGCGCAACGTTTCGTTGGGAATTGGCCATAGTGGTATGAACGATTTGTTGTCTGTACGTTTGAGTTCGCGACTTATGTGCCGGTGCCGACGAGCCAGTTCATTGCTTTCCAGCGCATGCGACACCAAAAGCCGGATTTGCTCAGGCTGCCATTGGTCATAGAGATACTGATAAACCGCCGCCTCTTGCAAGCAACGCTGCGCCAGTTGTGGACTACACTCTTCGCACATCAGCACGCGCGAAACATGCGGATGTGTGACACGACACCCGCGTAGCAAACAAATGGCATCCAACTCAGGCGGCCGGTGATAGCACAACAACAGATCAACGCGGGATGAGCTCAGTAACAAACGCGCTTGGCGCTCACTATGAGCTACTCGAACGATGTAACTGGACTCAAGGCAACGCCTCAGTCCGGCAGCGGACACCACATTCACGTCAACGATTAATATCGTCGAACAGCTCGTTATCTCCATCGTTTGTTTCCACGCTCCGCCTGCTACCAGGATCAAGCCTGATTTGTGTTGTGATACGTCGGCGTAGCCACACCATATTGCGGCCTACTTCAATCTAGCATATGCATTGCATTCGGCCAGCAATGTATGAACGATTCGTAATAAATAAACTAATATGCGATGCATTCACCGTTGCCCCTACTCTTGGCATAGTTATGGTGTAGTGCGCTTTGGCACATCTTCCCAGATGTTGGCCTGATCACTTGTCGGATTATTTGACCCAAGCGCGCGGTAATAAGCCTTGAAGAAACTCACTACACAGGCCTGCAGCGTGGCGCACGCTAAGCCAATGAACCTAACGATATACAAAGCGGTGTCATCGGTCACCGCTATCTGTCGTTGCGGTGATTACGCGGCAATCACTTGCGCCGGCGACCGCCTTTAGCAAGCGGCTTGCTAGAGAGAGTAGGTGGCTCTAACAAACTACGTAACATCCACGCCGTTTTTTCGTGAACTTGCAAACGTTGCGTGAGCAAATCAGCGGTCGGTTCGTCACTAGCCTTTTCCACCAACGGGTACAAGCTACGCGCCGTGCGTGCCACCGCTTCTTGCGCCTCGACCAATTGACGCACCATGTTCATTGCATCGGGCACACCGGTTTCTTCGGGAATGCTGCTCAAGCGAGAATACGCAGCATACGAGCCGGGCGCGAAATGACCCAATGCGCGAATACGCTCAGCAATCAGATCCAGCGCGGTCCATTGCTCGGTGTATTGGTCCATGAACATGACGTGCAGGGTGTTAAACATCGGCCCGGTCACGTTCCAGTGGAAGGTGTGCGTTTTGAGATACAGCGTGTAGCTGTCGGCCAACAGGCGCGAAAGTCCATCTGCAATCTTGGCGCGATCTTTATCGCTAATGCCGATATCCATTTCGATCTCCTTTTAGTTCTATTTAGTTCTAGTTGGTCGAGTCGTGCTCTCACAACACTTTCACAACGCCACTGTTTTGCGCACCCGCACACAACGTCCACTATAGCCAGCGCGGGTTGTAACGCCATCGCCCAAATGGCATCAGGCAATAGGCTATGCGACAGAGCTAAGCGACTGGGTTTGATGCGTGCGTTAAACGGCGGCGCGCAAAAGTTGATGCGCAGCCAGTGCGCCCAGCACAATACCCAGCATAACGGTGCCGACGGCCAAGCGAACCAAGCTGGCAGACTGATTTTGTGCAACAGCCAGTGCGTAACGGTGCTGGGTGGTGCGCTGTGCTGCACCTTGAGCGGCATAGTAAGAACGGGATGAAGAGCGGTTCATGGCGGCACTCCTTTTTTATCTTCAACAGGGAAGGTTGACGATTTGCATGCTACGGAGTGCGTGTTGATGCGTCTAATGAATAATCTTGATGAATATGATCACAAAAGACTATGAATGCGCTTTGAAATAGCCGCGCTCAGTCACCATCCAGTCCAAGGGACGATCATGCTCGTTGATGGGCAAATGAGCCTGTCGCGCAAACTCAAACGCAGTACCAATGGTAAGAGGGGCCGGCTGCATCGCTGCCAGGCTGCGATCAAAATACCCCGCGCCATAGCCCAAACGGTAACCGCGTGCATCAAACGCGTTACATGGCACGATCAGTAAGTCCGGTTGCAATACGGTTTCGTTGTTCGGCACCGGTATGCCGTAGCGGTCTTGGCGCATTTCATCGTTTGGCCGCCATGCACGCCATTGCAATGGGTGCTGCTCAGCCACCACCACCGGCAACGCCATGCAGCAGCTTGGGTGCTGCTCACACCACTGCGCGGCCAGCGCGCGTGCATCAAACTCGGCACGATAGGGCCACGTTAAACCTAACACGCTAAAAGATTGCTGCGCCCCCAAATGCTGCAACAAAGCCAGCATATACTGCGCGAGCTGCGCGCTCCATTCTGCGTGCTGTGCGGCCGGCAGGGCTTCTCGCGCGGCAATGCATTGCTGACGCAGCTGGGAACGATGGGCAGCGGGATTGGCAACGAGTTGGGCAAATGAGGCCGGCGTATTAGGTTCAGACATACGATGATTATGGCGTGACAAGGGTGTGCTGTCAGCGTGTTAAGTGTATGGTCTGTGCTATCTTCGAGCTAGGTTTGCCGACGCATCCATTTGTCTCCGCTCGCACGGTCATCTCGCACTGGTTACGCAATGAAACACCGCAGCACATCTGCTTTTGTTATTTTCACCCGCCTGCACCCTGCCTTGCGCGCACTACAAGGGTATGTGCAGTCCGCCGCCTTAGCGCTATTAATCGCTGGCAGCGCTAATGCTGCCGAGGCTGATACCAGTGAAGCGGACAAACGCTTTATGGCGATTCGCGAAGCCGCGCTGGCCGGTAACAAGGCACGCTTTGCGCAATTGGCAAATGCATGGATGGCCCCTGCCACGAATGCGACCACGCTCGTAGCGACCGACCAACTTACGCCATACATTGAATACTGGCGCATCAAGCTCGATATCGAACAAGTACCGGACGGCAAGGTGTACACCTTTATTCGCAACAACAATGGCACCGTGTTGGCTGATCGCCTGCGTGCAGACTGGCTGCGTCAGGTTGGCAAACGCCGTGACTGGGCCACCTTTTTGCAAGAAGCGCCCTTGCTGGCCGACACGGATGCAGATTTGCGTTGCCACTGGCTGTCTGCCCGTGCACAAACCAACTCGCCCGGCGCACTGGATGACACGCTGCAATTGTGGAACAGCGACACTGAATCGCCGCCTTCTTGCCAGCCCGCGTTTGATCAACTCATGGCGGGCGATAAGGTCGACCCCAACGCCCGGCAGTTACGCGCACGCCGCTTAATTGAAGCCAAAAAATTGTCGGGGGCTCGCGCCGTGTGGGCCACCTTACCGGCAAACCTAACACCAGACGAAAGCCTAATCGACGCGGTGATCAATAGCCCGTTACGTGTGTTGAACAAACTGCCCATTAACTTTGGCGCATTGCCGCGCAAACGTGAAACAGCCTTACTCGCGCTCGCTCGCTTAGCGCGCACCGACGCTGCACAAGCGGTGAGCGAGTTTGAAAATCTTTCTGGCCGTTTTTCCACCGAGGACCGCGAACACCTGTTCGGCCAATTTGGTTGGATGGGCGCGCTGCAACAACACCCCAAGGCAGCGCAGTGGTGCACCAGCGCAGGCGATACGCCGATGCTGCCAGAGCAGCAGGAGTGGTGTATTCGCGCGGCCTTGCGTGCGGGCAACTGGAAGCAGGTGCAAACGCGCATTGAACAGTTGCCATCGGATGTGCGCGATCGCCCGGAATGGGTGTACTGGCTAGCCCGCGCACTGACTGCACGCCACCACGCACAGCAGGCTACGCCGCTGTATCAACGCATTGCGGGCCAATATCATTTTTACGGACAACTTGCCCAAGAAGCACTGGGTGGGCTGTCTCAAGTGCCGCCCAAACCGCGCACCACCGGGAGCGATGAGCTCGCACAGGCCAAACAAGATGCTGGCCTACGTCGCGCGATTCGCCTGCTCAAAATGGATGCGCGCCCAGAGGGCCTACGCGAATGGAACTGGGCCTTGCGAGAAAAACCTGACCGCGCACTATTAGCCGCAGCAGAGCTTGCACGCAGCGAAGGTTTAATCGACCGCGCCATTAGCGCGGCAGATCGCACACGTGTGGAACTCGATTTCAGTCAGCGCTTCCCTATGCCGTATCGAGAGGTAATTGAGCCTAATGTACATGCACAGAGTTTGGATTTGGCGTGGGTGTATGGGCTCATGCGCCAAGAAAGTCGCTTCCACATTCAGGCACGGTCGAGTGTCGGTGCTCAGGGTTTAATGCAGGTGATGCCGGCCACCGGCCGTTGGGTAGCACGCAAAATTGCGCTGGCTGATTACCAACCCAACCAACTTTCTGAGATGCAGACTAATGTACGCATTGGCACCAGTTATATGCGCATGGTGCTCGACTCATTAGATGACCAGCAAGTACTAGCAGCCGCAGCATACAATGCAGGGCCGGGTCGCGCGCGCAAATGGAAGCACAACAATAAGACTCTAGAAGCCGCGATTTATATTGAAAACATTCCGTTCAATGAAACGCGCGATTACGTTAAAAAGGTGATGAGCAATACGGTGTATTACGCAGCGCTGATTGAGGGCCGTCCGCAGTCACTTAAGGCTCGCTTGTTGCCCATCGCGCCGCTGGCGCCAGATGGCTCTTCAAACCTTGAGGCAGGGCAGTTACCCTAGCAAAATAGACAGCAACCCATTGGCAGCAATCCATCGGACGCACTTTATTGGTAGCCCTTAGAAAAAACGAAACAATCTAGCAGGGACACGGACATGCACACACCCAAAAATGTTTTGCTCGTCGGCGGTTCGGGTTTTATCGGGCAGCAGGTGGCGCACCTGCTGGTGAGTCGTGGTTGTACGGTGCGGATTCCGACCCGTCGCCGTAGTCGTGTGCAGTCGCTGCTTACCCTGCCCACGGCGGAGGTGATCGAAGCCAATGTGCATGATCGGCTGACCCTACAAAATTTGATGGAGGGGCAAGATACCGTCATTAACTTGGTGGGGATTCTGCATTCGTCCGGTGGGCGTCCTTATGGTCGTGATTTTGCGCGTGCTCATGTGGCGCTACCGCAAGCCATTGCGCGTACGGCCGAGGCCGCGGACATCAAGCGCATTGTGCATGTTTCGGCACTAGGGGCTGAACGCACGGCGCCGTCCGAATATTTGCGCTCGAAGGCAGATGGTGAGGCGGCGATTCGTGGCGGCAGCGTACCCTGGGTCATCATGCGACCTTCTGTGGTGTTTGGCCCGGGCGATAGTTTTCTCAATCTGTTTGCCAATCTGCAACACCTGTTTCCCGTTATGCCGCTCGGTGGCGCCAAAGCGCGCATGCAACCGGTATATGTGGGCGATGTGGCGCAATGTATTGTTGAGGCGCTGTATCACGTAGAAGCAATCAATCACATTTATCGTTTGTGCGGCCCACATATTTACACGCTGGAGCAGTTAGTAAAATATGTCGGCGAACAAATTGGTGCCATACGCCCAATACTATCGCTGCCCACCCCGTTAGCCTGGTTGCAGGCCGCGGCACTCGAGTTCGCACCCGGCCCCACCTTGATGTCGCGCGATAATCTGCGCTCGCTTAAAGTCGACAGTGTATGCCCGGACGATTGCAGCTTACCGTTTGGCGTGGAAGCCACGCCGCTTGAAAGCGTAGCGCCCAATTATTTAACGCATAAATCGAGCCGCGACCATTACGCCGACATTCGTCAACGTGCGCGGCGATAGTTGCACGTCCTTTGTGCACACATTTTTTCACACCATACTCACACGCCAACGGCTTTTGCCAATATGACTTCCGGCACTCCCAACACAACAGCGGCGCACACCACGCGCTCACCGCAGATCTACGAGGTGGGTGGTGCTGTGCGCGATAGCTTGTTGGGGCTGCCCGTGTCTGACCGCGATTGGGTGGTGGTCGGCGCGACACCTGACGATATGTTGAAACAGGGATATCGCCCTGTGGGCAAAGATTTTCCGGTGTTTTTGCATCCGCACACACAAGAAGAATACGCGCTTGCACGCACCGAGCGTAAAACTGCGCCGGGATACGCAGGCTTTAGTTTTTATGCTGCGCCCGACATTACCTTGGAACAAGACTTACAACGGCGCGACCTCACCATTAACGCGATGGCGCGTGATGCGCAGGGAAATATTCATGACCCGTACGGTGGTCAGCGTGATCTCGCTGCACGCGTACTGCGACATGTGAGCGATGCCTTTGCTGAAGACCCCGTGCGCATTCTGCGCATTGCACGGTTTGCCGCACGCTATGCCGATTTCACCGTTGCGCCGGAAACCCTACAGCTCATGCACAGCATGGTGCTCAATGGCGAAGTCGACGCACTGGTACCCGAACGCGTGTGGCAAGAAATTAGCCGTGGACTAATGGAGCGCAAACCCTCGCGCATGTTACAAGTGTTGCGCGACTGCGGTGCCTTGCAACGTATTTTGCCGGAAGTGCATGCGCTTTACGGCGTGCCACAAAAGCCCGAAGTGCACCCGGAAGTCGACACGGGCATACACCTTGAGCTGGTGCTCGATGCTGCCGCCGAACGACAAGCACCTTTACCGGCACGCGTTGCTGCGTTATGTCATGACTTAGGCAAAGGCGCCACACCAGCAGAAGTTTTGCCAAACCATGGGGGCCACGAGCAACGCAGCGTGCCGCTGACCGAGGCCTTGTGTGCGCGTTTACGCGTGCCAGCAGACTGCCGCGATGTGGCAATTCTAGTCGCGCGCGAACATGGGGAGATTCACGATGTATTGTCGCGCTCGGCTGAAAATTTAACGCTATTGTTAGAACGTCTGGATGTGATGCGCCGCCCCGAACGACTCGACATGATTTTACAGGCCGTGGCGGCAGACTTTCATGGTCGGCCCGGTTATGAGTTGCGCGAGTTTAAATCCGCGCCGTATCTCATACAGGCCGCAGGAATTTTTAGGGGAGTAGATGCCGGCGCGATTGCACGCGAATGTTCTGCAAAAAGTGAGGCCGCAAATATTCCAGCCGCTGTTCATGCCGCGCGATGCCAAGCTTTACGTGAGGCTTTGTCTTTGGCGTAGCTCGTTGTCGTCATTTCATGTTGTAACGCGTATTCACTTTATCCATGAAACTCGCTGTACGTCGTCTTCGCGCTGTTTGCCCATCCGCTGTTTGCACAACCACTGGCAAACTCGACGCTCCATTTACTCACTTCGCAGCGCGCTTCACAATTCTCATTACTGCACATGCGTGTCGCGCAATGCTGCTGTTTGGGTTATCGAGTATCGCGCCGCACGCATTTGCAGCCGACACTCCCTTGCCCAGTTTTGATGAAGTTCGCACACACTATGTGAGTAGCGAAGCACGCATATTGGATCGACGCGGCCAGCCTATTCAGGAAGTGCATGTTGACCGCCGCGGTCATCGCTTGGAATGGGTACCGCTCTCTGCGCTTTCACCCGAGTTACAAAACGCGCTGATTAACACCGAAGACAAACGCTTTTATCAGCACGAAGGTGTGGACTGGCGCGCGGTGGCAGCAGCAGCCTGGGACAACCTGTTTCGCTCATTTGAAGGGCGACGCCCACGCGGTGCATCGACCCTCACCATGCAATTGGCGGGCTTGCTCGACCCTGCTTTGGCAATGCAGGGCAAGTCGCGCACCCTTAAGCAAAAATGGAATCAAACTTTTGCTGCGCAGGCGCTTGAACAGCGCTGGAGCAAGCCCCAGATCCTAGAAGCGTATTTGAACTTGGTGTATTTCCGGGGTGATTTGCACGGCCTTTCTGCCGCCGCACACGGCTTGTTTAATAAATCACCCGGGGCATTGGACGAAGCAGAATCAGCTTTGCTCGTTGCACTATTGCGAGGGCCGAATGCTGCGCCGGAACAAGTTGCGCTGCGCGCTTGCGCCAGCCTAACGAGCTTTGCCAACCCGCCGAATTGTAGCGATGTGCAGCAATTAGCAAAAACCAGCCTCGCACACTTGCCTTGGCAAGCACGATGGAATTTAGCGCCGGCACTGGGTGCACGATTGGCAAAACAAGGCGGCCAAAAAATAACGACGACCTTGGATGCAGACACACAGCAGCGCGCGCAACGAGTCGCCGAACAATCACTCACCGCGGCGGACGATAGCGCCGCCGTTTTAATTATCGACACGCCTTCGGGCGACGTATTAGCGTGGGGTAGTGCTAGCCGTGACCCACACGCAAATGATCAAATCACACAAATACGCAACGCCGACGGCATGTTGCTGCCTTTTGTGGTGCAGCAGGGTATTGAACAACGTCGCTACACAGCAGCGAGTTTGATTGACGAGCAAGGCATACACGATGGCAGTAGTGGCGCGCCGGTGAGCAACCTTGGCGTAAGCGTGCGCATGGCTTTGCAAAGCCCCGGCGCTGCACCCTTGCTATGGCCCACGCAAGGTGAGGTGCTGCCTTGGCAACAACGCGTACAAGCATTCGGTTTTGCCAATCGTGCTGCGGCAAATCTTGTTGTACAACTTTCGCTGATTGATTTAACCAACGCATACCGCAGCCTAATGAACAACGGTGAATGGCGTAGCCTGCGCTGGCTACCCGAAACCCGTGTTGAACAACGTCGAGTAGGTTCTGCCGCAGCGGCTTATATTGTGAGCGACATCATGGCTGATGTTGGCGCACGCAATCAGGCCGACAGCGCTCGCCCGGTTTGGATGTCGGTACATTGCGACGCCAGTGGCAACAACTACTGGTGCGTTGGCAATACTGCGCGCTACACCATAGGGGTGCGCAACAGCGGCAATGGTGCGGGCTTGCTTTCGGCTTTAGCCAATTGGCGCACGCTAGCACTTGAACTACATCGCAACATTGCATCGTCTGCACCACGAGCTCCCGCCGGTGTAGTGCGCATGCGTGCCAGTTTTAATCCGCCGGTAGAAGCAGATCGTGACGAATGGTTTCTCACCGGCACGCAACAGGCACTGCAACAAAATAATGCGCTACCCAATACCTTGCCGCGCATTACTTACCCCACGCACAAGCAGCAAATTGTGTTGGATGGTCGTTTGCCGCTGGCTGAGCAACCCTTGCGGTTGCAAATTTCGGCGAATGTGCCGGGCATGAAGTTTTTACTCGACCAAAAATCATTGCCCATTAACGACGGGCAATCGCTGTGGGTGGCACGCGCAGGGCACCATCAACTTGCCTTGGTGGATCATCAAAACCGACAAATTGAGTCACTCGATTTTGATGTGACGGTGCGCGGCAGTGCGCCAGCAGCAAGTGCAAGCGCATCTGCTATAGCGACGGCACCACCAACGACCACAACAACTTCGGCGACTTCAGCAACGAGTGCGACAACGACGACGACAATCATCGCCACAGCCAACACGTCCACCAATACGCCAAACTCTACGCCCGTTACGAGCAACAACCCGTCCTCTTCGCTCGCCACCACCGTTAGCCGCATTGTGAGCGCGCCGCCGTTACAGCTATCCAATATTTTGCCCAACACGCAGGCGGGCAGCGCTACGCCTCTGCGCAATTTGCCGCGTATTAGTTACCCGCTGGCGCGACAAACAATTGCGCTGTCAGCAAACGTTCAGCAGATGGTGATTACTATTGCCAATGTAGACAAGGCTGATCGCGGTCTAGTTGTGCAGCTCGACGATGAACGATTACCCGTGCGACAAGGGCAAGCCAAGTGGCGGCCACGCGCTGGTGTGCATTACCTCTCGCTCATCGACGCGCAAGGTCGACAAATTGAATCACTGTCGTTTGAAGTAAGCAAACCGCGCTAACGTGAAGTACGTGCAAGCGAATTTGGCAAATTTGTTTCGCACGATTGCTGGGTAACTCACCGCTGTAACACCACCATGAATTCGCACACCGCGCTTGAAGTTTTGTATCACGCCCCGCGCCAAACACAACACGCTGCGCCGCTGCTTTTTGTGCATGGTGCCTACACCGCGGCATGGTGTTGGGAAGAGCATTTTTTACCGTGGTTTGCAGAACAAGGCTGGCACGCCTACGCCGTCTCGCTTACCGGCCATGGCAATTCACCCGGCCGCGATCAGCTCGATAGCCTGACCTTGAATGATTACGTTGAAGACGTACTCGAAGTGCTGAGCGGCCTGCGCGCACAACACAGCACACCGCCTGTTTTGTTGGGCCACTCCATGGGCGGCATGGTGCTGCAAAAAGCGCTGGAACAAATTGGCACGCCTGCCTTGCCACAACTCACTGGCGTCGCCCTGCTGTGTGCCGTGCCACCGCAGGGTTTGTTGAGTTCAATGTTCGGCATGGCGTTTCATCAACCGTGGTTATTGGCCGAATTTAATCGGCTCATGAGCGGTGGCATTGTGGCGCTGGATAGCCTGCGTGAAGCGATGTTCGCACAGCCGATTTCAGGAGAGGATTTGCAAAAATACTATTTGCGCATGCAGCCTGAATCGCACCGCGTGTTGTGGGACATGAGTTTTTTTGATTTGCCGCGCCCGGTGCATGAAGGGCACTTGCCACCGGTGTTGGTGGTAGGCGCTGCGCTGGATCATCTCATTTCGCCCACGCAAGTGGCACAAACCGCGCAGCGCTACCATGTGCAAGAACACATTTTGCAAGGCATGGGTCACGGCATTATGTTGGAACGTGATTGGCAAACGGCCGCGCAACTCATCAGCGACTGGTTGCACGGCTTGGCTACATAGCGTCCAGTAGTTATCTGCTATTCGGCGTACTCAGCAGCCCAACCGGTGGCCTGCTAAGCGCCCGCTCACATCTCTTCATACTCAATAAACAAGACTGTCGGCACAAACGAGCCATCGAATCTCGGCAAGCTTAAAACTCGATACACATCCATACCTGCCGCCGGTGGCGTAACGTTGGCATACGATTCTGCCGTGTCGTGAATCTGGCCTAAGTACGTTGCGGCAACACGACAACCCGAACTATCGATAAAACCTTTATATCGCAGCGTTTTGAGTGCCTTGGTGCCAAAGCTGCTGGTACCCGCCGGTTTTTTGTACACCTCAACATTGTGCGAAAACGTTTTACAGGTCGTCTCGCCCACCGAGCTCTTGGGCACATGACAATGCTCTTCAAACAATTTGTCATTGGCAAAATCGCCCGCGCAGGTATGAATTTCTGCATTGGGGTAACAGTTGGCGCAACCTGAGCTGGTGTTCGATGGCACGCGCACTTCAATCACGCGGCGCTTACACGGCATTTGTGCAACGGAGCCATACGGTGACGTCGAGTTAGCCGGCGCCGCAGACGTGGTGACGATATAAAACTTTTTGCCCGGCTCCATGGTAATTACCTCATCGGGCTCTCGCGTTAAATGCGCTGCACAACTATTGGTGTTGATTGGTGGATGCGTTGATTGATTAGGATTCGTTGCCGGTGCTGCTAACGCAAAGCGGGTGCCGCCCAAAAATGCGGCCACACACAAGGCACCACTCACCACGACGCTTACTGCACCCCACGCCATTCCACCTCTGCCTTGCACGATTGTTTTCAACATGTTTTTCCCCTGTTACACATTTATGTGCAATACAGCATGCAGGAGCCAACGCACTCACGCTATTGGACGCAGGGTTTAGGTGATGGCCTAGAACAAATTGCAGACAACAAAAAGGGCCGGTTCTTTCGAACCAGCCCTTTGTGCTGTAACTACTTTTGCGTTTAGTGCTCTTCGCACTTATTACTTATGCGTCAAACACTCGTCGCATTAGGCACAAACGCAGATCAACGCGGCTTTTAACGCCGCTTTTAACCCTTCACGCGGTTACGGTATTCGCCGGTGGAGGTGTCGATTTCAATCTTGTCGCCGATTTCAACAAATGCCGGTACTTGCAGTTCGTAACCGGTGTCGATCTTGGCTGGCTTCATTACCTTACCTGAGGTATCGCCCTTTACAGCGGGTTCGGTGTAGGTTACTTCGCGCACAACGGATGACGGCAGTTCAACCGAAATCGCGCGGCCTTCGTAGAACACCACTTCACATTCCAAACCGTCTTGCAGGTAGTTCAGCGCATCGCCCATGTTCTCGGCTTCCACTTCGTACTGGTTGTACTCGGTGTCCATGAACACATACATCGGGTCAGCGAAGTAAGAGTAGGTGGTTTCTTTGCGCTCGAGAATGATCTGGTCGATCTTGTCGTCGGCCTTGAACACTTGCTCGGCGTTGTTGCCTACCAGCAGGTTCTTGAGCTTCATGCGCACGGTGGCTGCGTTGCGGCCGCCGCGGCTATATTCAGTACGGAGGATCACAAATGCGTCGTTGCCGAGCTTAATGACGTTGCCGACGCGCAGTTCCTGTGCGATTTTCATGATGTAGACCTATGCTAAATGCCGGAAAATAAACGCGAAATTATAGCCGTGCTGCGTGCTGCAAGGCAACAGGCACAGTGACAAAGGCGACAGGCTCCGCCCCATCAGGGTTTGCCGAGTTTTTAAAACGATTTTGTGCGACAACAAGGGCCCTTCTTGGGAAACCGCGTACTAACGATTCCCGACAGGCGTCTTTTCGTATGTACTCACATGCCGCATTAATTGTGTTGCGAGATCCGGCTGTTTTGCCAATGTGTTGGCCCAGTGCAGTGCATGGTCACGCCAGGCCGGCAAGAGCGGTAATACCGCCTGCCAGGCTGCGCTGAGGGCGGCTGTTTTCGATGTTGTTGCCTTAGTCGTATCTCCATCTTGCTCATTCCACACCCGCATAAAATTTGCCACGGCGTTTGACAAAGCAGCGGGCGCATCCGCCAAATACAACGCCAGCCACGCGTCGAGCTTTTGTAAATGCACGCCATCTTGCTGCGGGTAGATATGCCAAAGCATGGGCCGACCGGCCCACTGTGCGCGCACAAAACTATCTTCGCCGCGCACCACATTTAAATCGCACGCCCACAGTTGCGCATCGAACTCCGCTTGCCGCACAAAGGCTTGCACTTGCAATGTGAGTGCGCCGCAGCGCACCTGTTCGCCCACCGCGGGGGCTGTATGGCCATACGCCGCGCACACGGCACGCACCTCCGCCGCTGCAACGCCTTGTGGCACCCGCACGAGGCACGGCATAGCGGATTGTGCCAATGTGATTAACCATGCTTGCACCGCAGCGCCGGGGTAACAAAACAGGCTGAATACAGGGTGTGCATCGTGCGACTGTTTAATCTGCTCAGACGCTGTTGCGTGTGTCGATATTTGCTGAGCGACCGTGTTTGCCGTCACCCTCGCTGCCCAAAATTCATCGCGCTTTGCCAATAGCCCAGCCTCGCGCAACAAACCACCGGTGCGCGGTGTAAAGCCGGGGTAAAAAAATGTTTTTCTAAGCGGCAAACGCGGGTGTTGTGAGGGCAACCCGTGGCAGCCTTCAACCCACGACTCTGCCGACAGATATTCAAGATTGATCCACACTGGCGCTGAGGGCGCTAGTGCCAGCCAGTGTTCGTATTCCTCCGGCAAATGGCAACCAAACAATTCCACCACCACCTGCGGCCACGGGGTGGCATTTAAGCTGGTTGGGTCCAGCGCCTTTTGCCAATGCTGCACGGTAATGTTGTGCACCTGCTGCACGGTTTCTGCAACGGCACCTGCATCAGCGCCTGCTTCTACGCCCGTTTCTACCTCAGGACAAATGCGTGCAAACGCATGCAGATCATCCACCCACAAACGCACCTGCTGGCCGTGCTCGTGCGCCAGCTGGCGCGCAAGCCGCCAGGCCACGCCGATGTCGCCGTAGTTGTCGATGACGTTGCAGAAAATATCCCAACGCTGCGCGGGTTGTGGGTTCATGAATGGCACTCTGTATTCGCTGCGTTCGTATGTTTCATGTGCAGCGTCGCGGTGCAATGTTACCCTTGGGGCACATACACTGTGCAGCAATTAAAAACCTCGCATGCAACACAACGACACTCCTTTTGCCAATCTCACGCCGGATAGCTTGCTGGATGCGCTTACGCATATCGGCTTGCCGGTGGATGGCCGCTTGCTTGCGCTCAACAGTTTTGAAAATCGTGTGTATCAGTTTGGTTTAGATCTCGAATTACCAACCCCTGCGCAGCAAGCCTTGCTCGATGCCCACCCTGCACTTGCTAGCGGTTTTGTGGTGGCCAAGTTTTATCGCCCGGCACGCTGGAGCAACGCACAGATTTTGGAAGAGCACACATTTGCCAATCAGCTGGCCGAGCGTGAATTGCCCGTGGTCGCACCGCTGCACATTAATGGCAACACGCTGCATGAATTTAGCGGTTATCGCTTCGCGGTGTTTGAACGACGCGGTGGCCGCGCACCCGAGTTTGATAACGCTGACACCTTGCGTTGGATGGGCCGCTTTTTAGGCCGCATTCACGCGGTGGGCCAACTCGCCACGTACACTGAACGCCCCGCGCTCGACCTTGAAACTTTTGGACATGAACCGCGCAATTGGTTGCTGCAAAGCCGCGTGATTCCGCCTGAGCTTGAAGAGGTTTGGGCCGGCGTATCGCAACAAGCGCTTGGCGGGGTAGGCGCGTGTTTTACGCGTGCCGGCGCACATGAAAATAGCTTACGCATTTTGCGGCTGCATGGCGATTGCCACGCCGGCAATGTGTTGTGGACCGATGCCGATGCCAACAGCACGCGTCCACCCGGCCCGCACTTTGTAGATTTTGATGACAGCCGCAACGGCCCGGCGATACAAGATTTGTGGATGCTGCTCTCGGGTGAGCGCGAACATCAGCAGCAACAGTTGCAGCACTTGTTAGGCGGCTACGAAGAATTTTGTCCGTTTGATGCACGCGAGCTGCACTTGGTAGAAGCGTTGCGCACCTTGCGCTTAATTCATTACAGCGCGTGGATTGCGCGGCGCTGGCACGACCCAGCTTTTCCTGCCGCGTTTCCGTGGTTTGATTCACCGCGCTATTGGCAAGACCGCATTTTGGAATTGCGCGAACAAATTGCCGCCATGCAAGAACCACCGCTCAGCGCCACGGGGGGTGCATCAAGTATTGCAACAAACGCCGCTACGTCGCCGCCTGATTGGCAAAGTTGGGAGGACGATGATTTGTATGATGAGAAGTACGATTAATCCTTAACACCAGCACACTCGCCACCACGCACGCCGCGCCGGCCAACATGGTGGCCACCGTGTACGTGCCCAAGGTGTTGCGTAACATGCCACCCACCAAGGCCGCGGTTGCAGCGCCGAGTTGATGCCCGGTGGCAATCCAACCAAACACAATGGGGCCATCGTCGCGGCCAAATACATCGCTGGTTAAACGCACCGTGGGCGGCACCGTTGCAATCCAATCCAACCCATACAAAAACGCAAACAGCGGCAAACCAAAATAGCCCAAGCCAAACGCATAGGGCAAGTAAATAAGTGCCACGCCACGCAGTGCGTAATACACAAACAACAGTTTGCGATTGTCGTAGCGGTCGGACAACCAACCGGACAGGGTAGTGCCTACCAAGTCGAGCACGCCCATTGCGGCGAGTATGCTCGCGCCTTCAAACCCGCTTAAACCGTAGTCGCCACACATGGCAATAAAGTGCGTGCCGATGTAACCATTAGTGGTGGCGCCGCACACAAAAAAGCTGAAGAACAACAACCAAAATGCCGGCACATGCACCGCCATTTTGAGCGCAGAAAATGCGCGCTGAAGTGGATTAACGGGTTTGGTGGGGTTGATAGAACCGTTTTTAGTTGCCGCATTTTCAGATGGCTCTTTGGTATCTGCATTTGCTTGTGCTTCTGTTTTTATTTCTGCTTTTATTTCATTTTCTGCCGCCGCACCATACTGCTGCAAACCCACATTAGCGGGGCGTTCGGGCAGCAGCCACCAAGCCAGCGGCCACACCAACACAATGCCGCACGTCATCACCCACGCTGCTGCTTGCCAACCGTGGTTTTGCACCAGGCGCGCCAGCATGGGCAAAAAAATAAGTTGGCCGGTGGCAGTGCTCGCAATCAGCACGCCGGTGGCAAAACCGCGCTTCTCAACAAACCAGCGGTTCACAATCGTCGCACCCAAGGTCATCGCTGTTGCACCCGTCGTGCAACCCACCAGCAAACCCCACAACACCCACATTTGCCAATGCGTGTGCATCCAGCCCGAAGCTGCCACCGCCACCGCCATCACCAACAACGCGCTAAGCGCGGTGGTGCGCACGCCGTAGCGTTCCATCGCCGCCGCCGCAAATGGGCCCATCAGGCCGTACAGCGCTAGGTTAATAAACAGCGCAAACGAAATGCTCGTGCGGCTCCACCCCAACGACTGTTCCCACGGCACCAACAACACACCCGGCGTGGCACGTGTTCCGGCACTCACCAGCATCACCAAAAATACCACCGCCATTACCACCCACGCGTAATGAAAACGCGAGCGGATGAAGGACTGAATGGAGGTAGGTGGAGTGGGCATAAACAGAAGGTTCTAATTTTCTTGATATGCGCGCTCGATGAGTGGTTTTGCTTTTTCGAAATCCGCTGGCTTTCTCAATACAACTTCTAAATCACCCGTCCCCCAGTGACCAATGGCGGATACGTCGCGCATAAAATTTTTTTCTAACTCAACCGTCTTTGGATCTAGCTTGAGAATTAAATAAACATGCGGATCATGTTTTGAAATTACGCCCATGCAGACAAAGTTTTTTAGCCGCCGAAAAGCCACATAAAGTTTGAGCGGTTTCTCGATAATGTCGTCACCCTGGGCAAGAATAAAGCTTCGCGTTTGTTCAAATAGACCCAGTAGTTCAATAGACGCAGTCGCTAATTGGTCTGCATGAGTTTTCATTGCTAATGTGGAAGCAGCTGGAGTTTTAGCCGATTTGCCTTCAGCAGGTGCGGTTGAACTATCTAGTGCATTGCTTGCTGACGTTGAACTAGCTGCACTGGCTCCATTCACCAGTTCGAACAATAAAAGATCATCCCCAAATAATTTGTAGCGAATCAGCTCAATGTTGCGATTGATTTGCGAAACTGCATGTTCATCGTAGCGTGTAAAGTCGGCAGCGATACAAAGTAGTCGGGTCTCTCCCGGTAATCCCCCCGTAAAACCATCGCGATCAGAAGTAGAATTTTCTCGTTAGAGGGAGTTCTGCATGAAGAAGTCGAAATTCAGTGACAGCCAAGTGAT
>SBBQ01000056.1 GCA_005239635.1 Uliginosibacterium gangwonense | reverse complement strand
CGCCCAAACATGGCCCTGGGCGGCTTCACCCCCAAACAGCGGTTGGCCATGGCCGCTTAATCTCTACTTCTGACTTGCGTTAAAAATGGGGGGATTACCCATTCCTCCTTGTTGAACCTGGTAATGGACCACCGTCTTCCCCCTGCAATTCTGCTTCTACAATGTTTGCCAATTTTGATAAATGTTCCCGCTCCCAATGTGACAGTCTTTTGGGCAGGGGGTCCGCCAGGCAAAGCGTGCCAACGCGGTGACCATTTTTCATGGTGAGAGGTTGCCCCGCATAAAAGCGGATTCTAGGTGAACCAGTAACACATGGATTATCTGCAAAACGAGGGTCTTCAGTTGCGTCACAGACCTCCAAAAGTCGAGCCCCTAAGATAGCGTGAGCACAGAAGCTTGTATGGCGTGGAGCCTCTCTAGCATTGAAGCCGAAAACGGACTTAAACCATTGCCGATGGGCGTCAATCAGACTGACCATGGACATTTGAACTGAAAACAGAGATGCAGAGTAGATCGTAATTAGATCGAAGCGATCTTCAGGTGGTGTGTCTAGCACGCGTAGGTTGTACAGCGTTGCAAGTCTATCTGCTTCGCACTCCGGAATAGTAGGTGCCTGCATAACACAACCTCCCGACTTGATGTTGTTTGACAAGGAGGGGGCGAGAACGCAATAAAGCATGATGCTTGTTAGTGATTGTAGAAATCCTCCTGTAGGTGTGTATGGAACATGGTTAGGTTTTGATGCAAATCAGTTTCTGCGATCATTGAGTGTGCAACTTGACCGAATATAGTCTAAGGCAGAAACCAATTGAGAATGCTGTTGAGCCCGCCAAAATTGATGGTGTAGGGGGCTTGCTCGCGCACCACAGGCTTAGCGTGGTAAGCCACCGCCCAATCTGCTTCGCTCAACATGCGTAAATCATTCGCGCCGTCGCCGGAGGCTAAAATTTGGTGTCGCTGCAAACCCAATTCCGCTTTGTGTTGCAGCAAACGCTGGCGCTTTGCTTCGGCATCCACAATGTCGCCCAGCACTTGGCCGGTGAGTTTGCCATCACGTACCTCAAGCACGTTGGCGTAGGTGTGCGTGAGGCCGAGACGCTGTTTCAGTCGCTCGGTAAAAAAGGTAAAACCGCCGGAAACCAACACCGTGGTTGTGCCTTGTGCGTGCAGTTTGGCCAGTAGGCTTTCTGCGCCGGGTGAGAGTTGGAGTCGCTCGTTGTACACGCGATCAAGCGCACGCTCATCTAGCCCCGCTAACAAGGCGACACGCTTTCTTAGGCTCTGCGCGAAATCGAGTTCGCCTCGCATGGCAGCTTCAGTAATCTCCGCCACCTGCGGTTTGAGGCCTTGCATGTCTGCAATCTCGTCAATGCACTCAATGGTAATCAGCGTTGAGTCCATGTCCGTGATGAACAAACCGATATCTGACAGCTTTGCAGAAGCGGGCACAAACGCGGCATCGAGCTGCTCGCTAAAACAACGTGCCATCACTGTTTGGCGAATCGTGGCATCAGCTTGGGCAACATGGCACACACGAAAAGCATGCGGGTTAATCTGCTCAATCCCTTGCGCTTGTGTGAGTTGCGCCAGCTCTTTGAGCGTACGCGTGGCAACGTCAGCGCCCTGAATAATGAGGTGTTGCTGAGAATTGCTTGTTGTCACGGGCGGCGCTCCGACAAGATCGGTTGCAGCATGGCATGCGCTTCACGCACCATGTTTTCGGTGCTTTGCCAATCAATGCATCCATCGGTTACAGAACAGCCATAACGTAATTGCGACAGGTCTTCAGGAATGGCTTGGTTGCCCGCCTCAATAAAGCTTTCAGCCATGAGCCCCACAATCGAGCGATTGCCGTAGCGAATTTGGCGCATTACATCCGCCATCACCAAAGGCTGCATGGACGGCTTCTTCCATGAATTGCCGTGTGAGCAATCCACCACCAAGTTTTGGCGCAAGCCTGCTTTTGCCAATGCGGTTTCAGCCAGCGACACACTCACGCTGTCGTAATTGGGGCGGCCTGCGCCCCCGCGTAAAACCACGTGGCCGTAGGCATTGCCGCGTGTGCGAATGACGGAGGTTTGGCCTTGCGGATTAATGCCTAAAAAGCTGTGCGGGCGACCTGCGGACAAAATGGCGTTAATCGCCACATCCAAATCGCCATCGGTGGCGTTTTTAAAACCGACCGGCGTAGACAAGCCCGAGGCCATTTCGCGATGGGTTTGTGACTCAGACGTGCGTGCACCAATTGCTGTCCAAGAAATTAAGTCGCCGTAATACTGCGGCGCAATCGGGTCGAGCGCTTCGGTGGCGGCGGGCAAACCCAGCTCAGCTACATCGAGCAAAAAGCGGCGACCACGCTCCATCCCTTCTTCAATATGAAAGGAATCATCCATGCGCGGATCGTTAATAAAACCTTTCCAACCGGTTGAGGTGCGCGGCTTCTCAAAATACACGCGCATCACCAACAACAGCGTATCGCTCACTTCGGCAGCCAGCGTCTTTAAGCGGCGCGCGTAATCCATGCCGGCAATCGGATCGTGAATCGAGCAGGGGCCCAGCACAATAAACAAGCGTGGGTCGCTGCCATCCAAAATCGCTTGCAGGGCACGGCGACCCGAAAGCACGGTTTGCGCAGCGGCTTCGGTGAGCGGCAAGCGTGCCTTAATCGCCTCTGGCGAGGGCATGGCATCAACCGCGAGAATGTTGAGGTTTTCAGTCTGAACAGCAGTCATGGCAATCTAAGTAAATCTTGCGATGCAACAAACCTAGCATTGTACTAGACCGTAGGCCGGGCGGGCCTAAACAGTTCAATGAAAGGCGGATTTACTTGCTATCAATCGTCCCTTGACGCCTACCGAGAAAACCAATGTACCGATCTGTAGATCCTCGGCCATCTTCACTTTCGATACAGACTGTGAAATGCGGGCCATAGACAGAATCGGTGCCAAATCTTGCCGTAAAAGTTTTTATTTGATTTAGATCGATGCTGTGCTTTTTGCAAAGCTCAGGGAGTGCTTTGCTATAGGCGTTGATAGCACCTTGTAACCTCTCCGAAATGACGCTTACATATGCACTGGCACTTAGAAAGTTAACCTCAATATATCCGGGGTCAGATGCTGCTGCTTCTTCAAACACAGCTGTCGCATAAACCCCAACCAATAATCCGGTTCCACTCGCAAACGAATGCGCAAGATTGTGGCCAAGTGCTTTTAGTTCGCCGAGTTTCATATATTGCGATATG
The DNA here is from genome assembly GCA_005239635.1 of Uliginosibacterium gangwonense. Classification (GTDB taxonomy): domain Bacteria; phylum Pseudomonadota; class Gammaproteobacteria; order Burkholderiales; family Rhodocyclaceae; genus Uliginosibacterium_A; species Uliginosibacterium_A gangwonense_A. The sequence continues at coordinate 21,457 of SBBQ01000056.1, read as the reverse complement.
TAGCGTCTGTCTGCGCAGGTCTGTTAGGCAAGAGATGATGAGGCGTCGGTATATCTGGTGTGCCACTCGATCCAAAATTTGGACCATCCCTGACAATCCAATTCATCATGAATTTCGACTCGGTCGTCATCGATTTTCAAAGCATCAGCGATCTCTCGATTGAAATATTAAGAAAGTATGTAATGAGTATTACCTATTTTCCAAACAAGCTTTAGTCATCAACCAAACCTGCTCATCCGCTGCGCATTGCCCACGAAGGCCGCCTTCAACGGCTACGTTTGCCAATTGGCAAAGGCTGTATGCACCCGCGTAGTGCCGCTGAATTTCTTCTGGCGATACAGAAAACGGCGGGCCATTTTGCAGCTGCTGGTCATACACGTAGCTAATAAGTAGCTGCGGGGCACATTGGCTTATGTTGGTAATGTGCTGCGCATAGCGGCCTCGCATGTCTGCGGGTAGCGCGACGAGCGCTGCGCGGTCGTACACTGCATCAACTGGGCCGAGTTGTTCTGCATTCAACTCAAAAATGTCACCCACAAAAATGTCGATGCCGGGCGCGCTGTAGCGCTGCAATGTTCCAATCGTGGTGATGTGCGCAGTTACGCCCAACTCCGCAAATAATTGCTCAATGGCGAGCGGGCTGAGTTCTGCACCCACAACGTTATAGCCGTTTGCCAATAGCCAGTGAATATCGAGCGACTTGCCGCAAAGCGGCATGAACACACGCTGGCCTTTTGCCAATTGAAGGGCGGCGAAATGCTCTAGCAATAGCGGGTTGGCCTGCGCGATATGAAAGGCGGTTTCGCCGCGTGCCCACTTGCTGTGCCAGAAAGTCGCGTCCATTCGTGTTCGCCAGCCTGAGGTTGTGATTAACCTTTGACTTCTGCTTCAACCAACTGCGTGAGCAAGGTTAACGATTCTTGCCAGCCAAGGTAGCAGCCTTCAACGGGGATTAACGCCGGAATCCCTTCTTGCACAACCTTAACTTCTGTTCCGCAGAACACGGGTTTGAAGGTAATGGTGGTGCGCATTTCACCGGGCAGGTTAGGGTCATCAAAACGGTCGGTGTGGCAAATGCGTTCATTGGCAACCAGTTCTAGGTATTCACCGCCGAAGCTGTGGCTGTCACCTGTCGAAAAATTGGTGAAAGACATTTTGTAATGGCCGCCTACGCGCACATCAATCTCATGTACATGACCGGTAAAGCCGTGTGGAGGCAGCCATTTGCACATGGCGTCTGCATCTAGGAAGGCACGGTAGATGCGTTCTGCCGGGGCACGAATAACACGGTGTAAGGTAACGGTTCCGCTGGCCATGTACTTTTCCTTTGCAGAGTAGGGTGCGCTAATTATTCAGCCGCAATACGCTTGAGCAAATCTCTAACCACGGTAACGCGCTGCTTCAGGCTGTTGGCCGATAAGGTGTGTATCAATTTATCGGGTCCGGCCATGCGCGTGTGGCGATCAGTCTGCATGAGCTTGATGACCTTGAGTGAATCAATACGCGGCTGCGCGCCAAAGTGCAGGCTGATTTGCGTGTCGTGTGCATCCACTTTAACCACGCCATAGGGCTGCACAATTAAGCGCATGCGATGACATTCAACCAGCGCTTGCGTCTGTTCTGGCAGCGCGCCAAAACGGTCAATCAACTCTTCTTGCAGGGCGATGAGTTCATCTTCGTCTTCGCAATTGGCAAGACGCTTGTACAGCGTAAGGCGTTCATGCACGTCGGGGCAATAGTCACTTGGTAATAGCGCCGGCACGTGCAGATTAATTTCGCTGGTAATGTCTAAGGGCTGTGCCAAGTCGGGCTGCTCGCCGCGCTGCAAGGCCTTCACCGCACGCTTGAGCATTTCGGTGTACAAATTAAAACCGACTTCTTGAATTTCGCCGCTCTGATGTTCGCCCAGCACTTCACCCGCACCGCGAATTTCTAGGTCGTGCATGGCAAGGTAAAAACCCGAACCCAACTCTTCCATCATTTGAATCGCTTCTAAACGACGCTCGGCTTGTGGCGTGAGTTTTGCGCCGGGTTCGGTGAGCAAATAGGCGTAGGCTTGGTGATGCGAGCGCCCCACACGACCACGCAATTGGTGCAGTTGCGCTAAGCCAAACTTGTCGGCACGGTGCATCAAAATCGTGTTGGCGTGCGGGTTGTCGATGCCAGTTTCAATAATGGTGGAGCACAGCAACAGGTTGGCCCGTTGTTGCGTAAAGTCGCGCATCACGCGTTCGAGCTCGCGTTCTGGCAATTGGCCGTGGCCCACTGCAATACGCGCTTCGGGCAGTAACTCGGCCAACGTTGTGCGCATGAGCTCGATGGTGTCCACCTCGTTGTAGAGGTAATACACTTGGCCGCCGCGCTTAAATTCGCGCAGCACCGCTTCACGCAACAAACCGCGCGACCAAGGTTGCACAAAAGTTTTAATGGCTAAGCGACGGCTCGGTGCAGTGGCAATGACCGAAAAGTCGCGTATGCCTTCTAGCGCCATACCCAGCGTGCGCGGAATCGGCGTGGCGGTGAGCGTGAGGACGTCGACTTCAGCGCGCAGTGATTTAAGCGCTTCTTTTTGCCGCACGCCAAAGCGGTGTTCTTCGTCGATGATGACTAAGCCAAGGCGCGCGAACTTCACATCTTTTTGCAGCAGTCGATGTGTGCCAATCAGAATGTCGACTTTGCCATCGGCTACGTCTTGCAGAGCTTGGGCTTGTTCCTTGGCGCTTTTAAAGCGCGAGATTTCAGCCACCTTCACCGGCCAATCGGCAAAGCGGTCGCTAAAAGTTTGGTAGTGTTGTTCTGCCAACAGCGTAGTGGGCGCCAGAATGGCAATCTGTTTGCCATCAGCCACCGCAACAAAGGCGGCGCGCAAAGCCACTTCGGTTTTGCCAAAGCCCACATCGCCGCAAACCAAGCGATCCATCGGCTTGCCCGATTGCATGTCTGCCACCACAGCGTTGATGGCGGATAGCTGGTCTGGCGTTTCTTCAAAGCCAAAGCCTTCGGCAAAGGCATCAAGGTCATGCGTTTTAAAACTAAACGCATGGCCTTTGCGCGCTGCACGCTGCGCATATAGCGCGAGCAGCTCTGCCGCAGTGTCACGCACTTGTTGTGCGGCGCGGCGCTTGGCTTTTTCCCACTGGCCGGAGCCTAGCTTGTGTAGTGTTACAGCGTCTGCCGCAGCGCCGCTGTAACGCGAGATGAGCGTGAGCTGTGAAACCGGCACATACAGTTTGTCTTCACCTTGATATTCAAGATGCAGAAACTCCGTTTCACCTTCGCCAAGGTCCATGTGCACGAGGCCAAGGTAGCGCCCAATGCCGTGCTGAACGTGCACCACGGGGTCGCCCATTTTGAGCTCGGACAAATCACGCAGGTAATTTTCTGCAGTAACGCGGCCGCTTTTAGCGCGGTTACCTGCGCGGCTTCGCGCTTGTGAAGCGTACAACTCGTTCTCTGTAATGACAGTGAGTGTTTTGGCGCGATCGAGCTGATCAATCATTAAGCCGGCGCTGAGCGGGCCGGTGCCCAGCATGACCTTGTCTGATTTGCTGCACGCTTCGGCAAAGTCAGATACCGCAACGGTACTCAAGCCATACTGACTAAACATGTCGTGCAGGGTTTCGCGTCGTCCTGCAGATTCGGCCAGTATCAACACCTGCCCATCTTGTTGCGCAATAAAGCCACGCAAATGATGTAGCGGGTCCTCTGCTTTGCGATCGACCGTGAGGTTAGGCAGCCCGATGGGTCCGCCAAATTCTCCACCGCTTGGCAAATCACCCTCAACAACCGCAGACATTGGCAAACGAATTTGCGCTTGCTCGTTACAGGCGCTAAAGAAGATTTCATCGCTTAAGAACAATTGTTCGGGCGGCAGTAGCGGGCGCATTTTGTCGCCCTGCATGAGCAAATAGCGGCTGCGTGTGTCTTGCCAAAACTGTGCAATTGCACCCGGCACATCGTGGTGCAGCATCACCAGCGTGCCACCACTGCGCGTTTGGCCCGATTTCTGACTGCTGCTCTGGCCCGCTTGCGGCAGGTAGTCAAACAATGTTTCGGTCTGCTCAAAAAACAAGGGCAAGTAATACTCAATGCCCGCGGTCGGCACGCCATTGCCCATGTTTTTATAGAGTGGACTCTTGGTGGCTTCGCCCTCAAAGGTCGCGCGGTATTCGCTACGAAAACGGTTTCGCGCAGCCTCGTCCATGGGGTATTCACGCGCGGGCAGCAAACGAATTTCCGTGACCGGGTACACCGTGCGTTGGGTGTCCGCATCGAAGGTGCGAATGCTGTCGATTTCTTCATCAAACAAATCGATGCGATAGGGCAGCACTGCACCCATCGGAAAGAGATCAACCAAGCCGCCGCGGACGCTGTATTCACCGGGCGACACCACTTGCGTGACGTGCGAATAGCCGCCCATTTCGAGCTGGGCCTTGAGGCCGTCGATATCGAGCTTGTCGCCTTGTTTCAGAAAGAAGGTATGCGCAGCCAAATGCGAACGCGGCGGCAAGCGGTATAAAGCTGTGGTGGCGGGCACCAGCAGAACATCGACTTCGCCGCGCATGACTGCGTAGAGTGTGGCGAGACGCTCCGATACCAAGTCTTGGTGCGGCGATAGCGGGTCGTAGGGCAAGGTTTCCCAGTCGGGCAATACGTGCACGCGTAAGGTGGGGTCAAACCACTGCATTTCTTGCTGCAGTCGTTGTGCATCTAGCGGGCGCGAGGTCACCACGGCTAACAGCGCATTGTGTCTGCGCGCTAAGCGTGCAATTTCCAGTGCGTCGGCAGGGGTGGCGAGTGTCGGCCAATCTAAACGCGCGCCAATCTTGGGTAAGGCAAAGCCAAGAATTTGTTGTGATGCTGATTTCAAGTTCGTTCCGTCTTGCAATGCGTGTCGTTAAGCGTGGTCATCTATCTGCGTACAGTCCGTGCGTTCTGCGTTAATCAAAAGTTGCTCAACAAAACACAAACACGCGCCGCAGAGTTGTTCTGGGGCGCGTGCGGGTAAAGCCTAAGTTGTTGGGGGTAATTATACCTGTGAGTACAGGATCATTATTTGGACGATGTTGTAGACGAATTTGCCAATCGCGGGCATAGGTCTGCGGTCTTACCCCAGGTGCTTATGTCAGCGAGGTTATGTTAGTTACGCGACAGACTTGGGAAAGGGGGCAGCTAGACGAGGGGCACGTACTTTGGCGCGAAGACTGGATTGCCAAACTCAACTACGAACGTAGCGCCGAAACCATGTGGTCATGTGTTGTATGGCTTGGGTGAGTGCGCCCGGTTCATCAAAGTTAGATGAGGCGCCGACCACACGCACCAAGTCTTTGGGGCCTGATAGCACGGCAAGCGATTGCCGATTAAGGTCCATCACTTGTTCGTCATTCGCGCCGACCATGAGTAGGGTGGGGCAATGTGTCTCAGACAGCGGAATGGCGCCCGCTAAATCGGGGCGGCCGCTGCGCCCGACGATGGCGTGAATGCGGTTGTCGCAATCTTTTACGGCGCGAATGGCAGCCGCAACGGAGGTGCCGGAGGCATAAATGCCTTGCACCATTTGGCTCCATTCGTCTTCTTCTGCAAGTAACGCGGAAATTTGCGCAAGGCGGCTGCGCATTAAGGTGATGTTGTAGCGTGCATCAACGTCACGCGCATCTTCATAGCGCGTGATCAAGTCAAACATGGCAGTGGCGTAGCCCGCCTCTTCAAGCGCTTCACAGGTATAGCCTTGGCGAGATTCGCGCACCACACCACCCGCGGCTTGGACGACTAAGAGCAGCCCGCGTGGGTGCACGGGCCGACCTAACAACACATCGAGGCGCATGTCATCGAGTTTGAGGCTAATTTCTCGAATACGCGCGCCCATGTGCTTAGTAATCTTCTTCAAGCAAGCTAGTGGCCTCAAAGTCGTGCACGAGGTCGTTGAAGTCTTGCTTGGTCAGACCCAAATGATCCAAACACAAATCACGATTTACTTCCCAGTCGTGCAGCATGGTGGCACGGCGTGCGCTGTGGCTAATGTATTCGCCAATCTTCAACACGCACATCAGCGTTTTTTGGTGCTGGGTAATGCCTGGGTTTTTAAGAACATCGCTCACCTTTTCGTGGTGTAGCAAAATCACTTCACGAATGTCTTCCGGCAAGGCCCAGTGTTTGGCGACTAAATGCCCAACAACAGCGTGGTTGGTGCCGTGGCGCTCTTCCTCTATGTCGGTAAATTTGCGATTGAGCGTTTCATTGGCAATACGCAACGTTTCTTTGTATTCGGGAAAGCGTAGGGCCAGTACGGCCACGCCGCATTCATGAAACAGCCCCAGTAGCATGCATTCGTCGGGCGACAAACCCGGCACATGCTTGGCCACAACGGTGCAAGCAGCAGCGGTATCTGCACAGGTATCCCAAAAACGATCGAGCTTAACTTTGCCTTGCAATTGGGCGCGCAGGGCCAAGCCATTCACAATGCTAAAAATACGCGGCAGGCCAAGCATGTTGATGGCGTGCGTAATCGAAGAGGCGCGCACACCATAAGCCGGTGAGCTCAGTGTTTTGAGCATCGCTGCAGCCAAACCGGGGTCTTGGCCAATACATGCGGCAACGCGCTTAACATCCGGCACTGGCATAGCCTGTTCGCGCTTCAGATCAATCAGCACGCGAGGTTGCGGCGGAATAAACAAACCATTGGGGATGTTTAGGCTGGCTGTTGCATCGTTTGCACTGGCTGAAGTGGCGGCGGTTCCGGTTTGTGTGCCATTGGGGGCGCTGTTTTGCGCACTGTGCGCATACTGCAGGTTACTTTGGCTCATGGGTTATTTTCCTGATGCGCTTTGTTATTTGGTTAGCAAACAGAATTAACAACAAGCATTAACAACAAGTCTCCACACTGCTTATCGGCTCCCGTGTCTAAGTCTTTAGATTTAACAAAGACAAATCAGGTAGTTATATGTCATGTTTAAGGCTGATAGCCAGCTGTGCATTACAATGGCGCCATGAGCCAGTATTTCGCCATCGTTCCCGCTGCCGGTAGTGGCAGCCGCATGGGGCAAAGCACCCCTAAGCAATATTCCCCCTTGTTGGGTAAGCCTTTGATATGGCACACGCTTTCAACGCTGTGCAATCACCCGAGTATTGCCCAGGTATATGTGGTGCTATCGCCTGCAGACACCATTTGGGCCAGTTTTGACTGGTCTGCCTTCAACGGCCGACTCACGCCCTTGTATTGCGGTGGCGAGCAACGTGCCGACAGTGTGCGTAATGCCTTGCGTGTGCTGCACGGGCCGCAGCACCATGTGCGCGAAGATGACTGGGTGATGGTTCACGACGCGGCACGCGCCTGTCTATCAACCGACCATCTCAATGCACTCATACAACAATTGGGGCACGATGATGTGGGCGGCTTGTTGGCGGTGCCTGTGGCAGATACCGTAAAGCGGGCAGACAGCCATCAGCGTTGCGCCGAGACGGTGCCGCGAGACGGCTTGTGGCAGGCGCAAACGCCGCAAATGTTTAGATACGCCGTGCTGCGCGGCGCGCTCGACCGTGCGCGTAATGTGACGGACGAAGCCTCGGCGGTCGAAGCCGTCGGCTTACAGCCCAAACTGGTAGCAGCAGACATGACCAACTTAAAAGTGACTTGGCCGCTCGATTTGCACATGGCAGAACTCATTTTGCGCGACCGAAAGGATCAAGCATGAAAATGCGCGTAGGGCAGGGGTTTGATGTCCACAAACTGGTTGAAGGCCGTCCGCTCATTATGGGTGGCGTGAACATCCCCTATGAAAAAGGCCTGCTCGGCCATTCAGACGCAGATGTGCTATTGCACGCCATTACCGATGCTATTTTGGGTGCGGCAGGCTTGGGTGATATTGGTCGCCACTTTCCGGATAATGACGAGCGCTATCGCGGCGCAGATAGCCGTGTGTTGCTACGCGAAGCCATGCGCTGTGTGCGTGAAGCCGGCTGGCAAGTGGTGAATATCGACGCCACGATTGTGGCGCAGGCACCCAAAATCATGCCGCACGCCCCTGCGATGGTGGCCAATATTGCGGCAGATTTAGGCATTGCCAATGAGCAGGTTAACGTGAAGGGCAAAACCACAGAATGGTTAGGTTTTACCGGACGCGGAGAAGGAATTGCTGCGCAGGCGGTAGCGCTGTTGCAAGGGGCCTAGTGGTTTTTGTTTGGCTTGGTTTGTAACTTCAAGCCAATGCACAAAACCCATGTAATTAGGCCTCGGCTGGGGCATGTCGGTTAAGCCTCAGCTTTGTTGCGCCTCATCTTGATTACGCGTGTGGTCGGCCAAGCCAGCAAAGGCGTTGAACAAGCGCTCGCGCATATCCGCATCCAGCACACACTCATCTAGCGCTAAGCGCATACACATTAACCACTGGTCGCGTTCGCTTTTGCCAATGGCAAAGGGCAAATGGCGTGCGCGCAAACGCGGGTGGCCAAACTGGCTTTCGTACAGCGGTGGGCCGCCCAGCCAGCCGGTTAAGTACATGTACAACTTGTTGATCGAACCCGATAAGTCGGCATGATGGAGTTTGCGAATGCCATAGGCTTCGGGCAGCGTATCCATCAATTCATAAAAGCGATTCACTAGGTTTTTAACCGTGGCATCGCCCCCAATAATTTCGTAAGGGGTTACTTCGCGTGGCGCGGCGTGTTCGGGTGTGGTGGCTTGCGTCATGTTCAAAACAACATCAATTAAATAGTAAGTGGCGGGGGCTGCGAACTTGCTAGCCGTAGCAGCCTATGGAGCGAGATTACGACGGAAACTGGCTATCAGGCATTTGCGTGTCGTTCCAGCGTGATTTTTTCGATTTCTTTTTCGCCGGTGCGGGCGTGCCCGTCGCAGCTACAGTTGGAATTGTAATACGAGCAATCAGTCCGCCACCGTCGCGACCGAGTAATTGAAAGCGACCGTCGTGGGCACGAATAATTCGATCAACTATAGCAAGGCCCAGCCCAGAGCCCTTTGCGCCGGTACGGGCGGCGTCGAGCCGCACAAAGGGCTGCTTCACACGGTCTCGCTGCTCTGCCGGTATGCCGGGGCCATGGTCGCGTATTTCCAGCACGATATTTGGGTTTTGCGCATCTGCCGATTTTGTTAAGGCCACTTCAATTTGGGCTGGCGCATCGGCACTGCCGGCATAACGAAACGCATTGTCGATCAAGTTACTCACCACACGGCGCAATGCTGTGGCATGTCCGCTAATCAGGGGCACCGGGTGTAAATCACTATCGACCACCATATTGCGGCGCGCATAGCCCTCCACAATTTCGTAAAGCAGTGCATACAGGTCGACACTTTGTGCGCTTTCAGCTGAGGCATTGCTACCGTCGCGATTGGGCGTTGCCAATCGAGAGAAATCGAGAAACTGTCCGATTACCCGATCCATCTCATCAATGTCGGTGCTCATGCTGTCACGCGTGGCTGCGTCAGCCGGGCTCATTTCAACTTCTAAGCGCAGGCGCGTGAGTGGTGTGCGCAAGTCGTGTGAGATACCCGCCAAAATGAGCGCGCGGTCCGCATCGGTTTGCGCAAGGTCTGACGACATGCGATTAAACGCGCGTGCCACATTAGCCAATTCTTCTGGGCCGGTTTCAGCCAAGGGGTCCGGTTGAATCCCTTTGCCCACCTGAAGTGCGGCTTTTGATAAGCGGCGCAACGGCAAGGTAATGCGACGCACAATGAGGTAAGCGCCACCCAGCGCAAGCAGCATGGCCGCCGCACTCCAGCCAATCCATTCGCGCGTGGTGCTGCGTTCTAAACGCGACTGCGGTAGCATCACCCAGTATTCATCGCGCTCGACTTCGTTTTCGTCATCAAGCGTAAAGCTAATAAAAATACCCGGATAGCCTTCGCGCTTTGAGGCCACGCGCGTGTATGGACCGAGTTGGCGCTTAATTTCAAACATCGCGCGCGGCGTGAGAATGTCTCCAGCCAGCGGTTCGAGCAGTTCGCCGGTTTCTGATGGATAGACGCGAATGCCTTCGCGTTTTGAGAGGTCTTGCAGCAGCTCACGGCGGCGTTCAGGGTCACCGGTAACCAACGCAGTGCGCGTAAGGTTAACCGTACTAATGAGCATTTGCGCGGTGGCTAACGAGCGTGGCTCGCGTTCAAACCAGGCATAGATAAACACCCACGCCAGCACAGCGGCCAGCATTAGGGTCGACAGCAGTAAAAAGGTGCGCCACAGCAGTGTGCGTGGCACCAGTTGAACCAACCAGTTCATTCGGCAGTGTTGTTCTCTGCGTTGTCTTCGGTGCTGCCACCTTCAGGGCCATCCGGCACAAATACGTAGCCAAAGCCCCACACCGTTTGAATGTAGCGCGGGCGGGCGGCATCTTCTTCCAGCAATTTACGCAGGCGAGAAATCTGCACATCAATGGCGCGGTCGAATACTTCGTATTCGCGACCACGTGCTAGCTCCATCAATTTGTCGCGCGACAGCGGTTGGCGCGGGTGCTGCAACAGCACCTTGAGCAGCGCAAACTCACCCGTGGTGAGCATGACGGTTTTACCAGCCTTGGTGAGCGTGCGTTCCGACATTTGCACCACCACATTGCCAAAGCGCATCGTTTCGTCGGTTGAAAGCGGCGCGCCAGGTGGCGCGTTAGAACCATGTCGACGCAATACGGCGTGAATGCGTGCCACCAACTCGCGTGGGTTGAAGGGCTTGGGCAAATAATCGTCCGCGCCCATTTCCAAGCCAATAATGCGATCAACGTCATCGCCCTTGGCGGTGAGCATGATGATGGGCATATTCACGGCGGTGCCATTACTCCGCAGGCGGCGGCAAATCGACAAGCCATCTTCGCCCGGCAGCATTAAGTCGAGCACCATCAGATCGTAAATTTCGCGCCCAAGTTGGCGGTCCATCTGCGTGGCATCAGACACTGTTTTGACTGAAAAGCCTTGCTCAGTGAGGTAACGCTGCAGTAATTCGCGCAGGCGGGGGTCGTCATCGACAACCAGAATTTTGGGGTTTTCTCGTTCCATGAGTGCAATCCTACCCTGAGCAATGCCGCAATTGGCAAAACCTTCGCTTAGAGAAACACAAGGTTACAAAATGCGCCTACAACGTCACAAAGCGCTTACATGCTCAGCCCAAGATGGCAACAACCGCAAAAGGGTTTGTGCAACAAAAAATGTAAATAATGTTGCACGGCATGTCGCGATTACAATGCAGGCGCTAGAATCATAGTGATAGTGCTCATCGTACAATCCTCGCACGTTGAATGCGACCGTGGCAAAGTGGGTCGAATTTAATTTTTACTTAAGGCAGGATCCAATTCATGAACGCACGTAGCACACGTTTGTTAAGTGACTGGCAATCGCCACAGCGCGCCAGCATGCCCATTGGGCGTGCTGCGGCGTCGTTCGTGTTGGTATTGCTGGCCAGCTTGATGGGCGCGCTGCCTGCGTATGCACGCGATCATGGCCCTCATGCGCGTTGGATGCAGCAAGAGCGCGTGGACCGTGCAGATCGAGTTGAACGTAATGCCGACGCCGGCCAAGGCGTGGACCGTTATCGTCAAATCGACTCCGCTGACGATGGCCGCCAATATCGCCGCATGAGTCAGGATGAGCGTCGTCGTTTGCGTCGAGATTTGCGCGATGCTGGCCGCGATATTTATCAAGACCAGGATCGTCGCTATCCGCTGCGCGATTTTCGCGAGCATTAAGCCCTGCGCTAAAGCGTGCATTAAACCCCTTAGACTGCAATGGTCTGTTGGATTGCCTGTTTTTTGGCCTGATTTTTAGCCAGTTAGATACCCAGTCTCCCTGAACAGGCCGTGCATCGGTTAGCACTGCCGCTGACGCGGTTTTGGCTCCTGCTTTTGCCGGCCCTCCGGTAGAATTCGGGGTATGAAGCTGCTCTCCCTTGAAACCACCACAGACACCGGTTCCGTTGCCTTGCATTGGCAAAACGCCGTATTAGAACGGCGCGCCCAAGGCAGCACCACCCATTCCGACTGGTTATTGCCAGCCGTGGGTAGTTTACTGGCAGAAGCAGGGGGCACACTCGCGCAGCTCGACGCCATTGCCGTGAGTATTGGCCCCGGCAGTTTTACCGGCGTGCGCTTGGCCTGTGCGGTGGCGCAAGGCTTAGCGGTGGCGTGTGACAAACCGCTAATTGCAGTGCCCACGCTGCAAGCCATGGCATGGCAACGCGACCCCGGTTTTTATTTGGTGTGTGTCGACGCGCGCATGCAAGAAGTGTATTGGTCTGCCTGCGAAGTGCGTGCTGAAGGTGAGGGCGAACTCGGTGTACGCCAAGTCGTCGAGCACCTCGCTGCAGGTGTAGGTGTGCCAGAAAATTTACCGCTGCCGCCGCACATCAGTTCAAGCCATACAAACGTCAATACAAACCAAACAATACGCTGGACCGGCATTGGCGATGCCTTTGCGCAGTACGCCTTACGCATGCCAGCGGCAGTGCTGCAACAACTCGCTGCGGTGGATGCCGAGGTTCGCCCCAGTGCCGCAGCGGTGGGTGGTTTAGCGCAGCAGGCATTGGCAAAACAGCAGTTTGTCGATCCAGCATTGCTCACACCTTTATACGTGCGCAACAAAGTGGCCCAAACCACCGCCGAACGTTTAGCCGCAGGAGGGCGCTCATGAGCGCCTTGCCGCAAAACTATATGGTGATCGAACCCATGCAGCTGTCGGACCTGCGCTCGGTTAGCGTGACCGAAGAACAGATTTACGACTTTCCGTGGACCTTGGGCAATTTTGCAGACTCCCTTTCGTCCGGCAACAGCATGTGGGTGATGCGTGACGCGCGTGGCGAGCTGCTGGCCTACGCCGTGATGCTGCTGGTGCTAGACGAAGCGCATCTGCTCAATTTGGGCGTGGTAAAAACGCGCCAACGCCATGGCTATGGCGCAAACTTGCTCATGCATTTGTTTGAAATTGCCAAAAACAGTGGCGCTATTCGCATGTTTCTTGAAGTGCGCCCCAGTAACGAAGCGGGCCGCGCGCTGTATCGCAAATTCGGCTTCAATCAAATTGGTCGTCGCCCCGGTTATTACCCCGCGCACGATGGGCGTGAAGACGCGTTGATTCTGGCGTGTGACATTTAATGCACCGCCGCTTGAATGTCTCTACACGACAAACCAACACATAAAACCAAGGCGCATGAACACGCTTAACATGAATAACAATCGTCGCGCATCGGTATTACGTGAAATGGGCCTGGGGCCGATTTGGCGCATGCGGGGCACAGCGGCGGACGCAGTACCTGAAAGCCGGCCCGGTGTTGTAGAGAATGTTGCTGCACATTCAGCGCACGCGGCGCAGGCCCAGCACACACATGCGCACACATACACGCACAGCGAAGACAGCTCCTTTGCCAATGCGGATACCAATCAAACGCGCACTGCACACAAAACCTCAACCGAAACCCGATCTGAAGCGCGCTCATCGCTCGCACAAAGCGCACGTACAGCACTCAACACCCCAGCAACGAGCAACACTTCGCAACAGCCACGTGTGGCGCTTAATGCTGCGGCCATTAGTCAGTTTGATTGGTCGCAACTGCAAACCGCAGTGGCCGAATGTAGCGGCTGTGTGTTGTGCGAACGTCGCAAACAAGCCGTGCTAGGGGTGGGAGATAAACAAGCCGACTGGTTGCTGGTTGGCGAAGGCCCCGGCGCAGAAGAAGACGAACGTGGCGAACCCTTTGTGGGGCAGGCGGGCAAGCTGCTCGACAACATGCTGGCTGCCATTGGTTTGCGCCGTGGGCACAATGTTTACATTGCCAATACGGTTAAGTGTCGCCCACCCAACAACCGCACGCCAGAGGCCGATGAAATGGCCGCGTGCGCGCCATATCTGCATCGGCAAATTGCCTTGCTGCAACCCAAAATTATTGTGGCGTTGGGACGGCCCGCTGCGCAAAGTTTGTTGCAGCAAGACATTAAAATTTCGGCTGCGCGTGGCAACCTGCATTACTACGAACACAATGGCCTGCGAATTCCGGTGGTGGTGACATACCACCCCGCGTACTTGCTGCGTAACCTGCCCGACAAAGCCAAAGCGTGGGACGACCTGTGCCTTGCTCGCCAAACCATGCAGACATTGGCAAACGATGCCGCCCCAAGCTGACTTAAATAAAATCGAACACGCACAACGTAACATCGTCAGATAGCTCACACCTAAGCTAATGCAAGACAACACCAACAACTCATCATCCAACGCTAATCCGCCGGACGCCATGCAGCAAGTCGACGAGCACTTTATGTCGCTCGCCTTAGCGCAAGCACGTGAGGCCGGAGCCGCAGGCGAAGTGCCCGTTGGTGCCATTGTGGTGTTGGACGGCGCGGTTGTGGGGCAGGGCTTTAACCGCCCCATTGGCAATGCAGACCCCACCGCCCACGCAGAAGTAATGGCGCTGCGCGACGCAGCCCGCAACCTTGGCAACTACCGCTTGCCGGGCGCCACGCTTTACGTCACCTTAGAGCCGTGTTTAATGTGTTCGGGCGCCATGATGCACGCCCGCCTTGCACGTATTGTGTATGGCGCTCCCGACCCCAAAACCGGCGCATGCGGCAGCGTGCTCAACGTGTTTGCAGAAGAACAACTCAACCATCACGCCACCCTTCACGGCGGTGTGTTAGCAGAAGAATGCGCCAGCCTTTTGCGTAGCTTTTTTCAGGCGCGCCGCAGCAAATCGGAGTTGGCCTAATGCCCGCAAGCCCCGTGTCGATTCGCATTGATATTGCCAGCCAAACGCTCGACCTATATGGCAAAGACGGCGCATTGATACGTCGCTACGCAGTATCAACCGCCAGCCGTGGAGCAGGGGAACAACGCGGCAGCTACTGCACGCCACGCGGGCAACACATCGTTCGCGCACGCATTGGCAAAGGGCAACCCGCCAACACCGTGTTTGTGGCACGCCGCCCAACGGGCGAACAATGGAACGCAGAACTCGCCGCACAAAACCCCAACCGAGATTGGATTCTCTGCCGCATTCTGTGGTTATCGGGCAAGCAACCGGGCTTTAATCGGCTGGGTGATGTCGACACCATGCGCCGCTACATCTACATCCACGGCACACCGGACACCGAGCCGATGGGCGTGCCCGGATCAATTGGCTGCATACGCATGCGCAACCGCGAACTCATGGAATTGTTTGAACTCGTACCGGCTTACACGCTGGTCGAGATTGTGGGATAAACCTTATAAAACCGCGAAGGGATGCCCGAAGTGGCACTTTTGGGTCGCCGCGCTCATAAATGCTCGTGATGCGCGCCCGCGTGACGCAAGGTTTATATCGTGCTTTAAATCGTGCCTATTCGTAGTGAGTCCACATGCGAAGAACACGGACGGTACGCTCCTTCTTGAAGACTTCGTAAACAAGGCGATGCTGAATGTTGATGCGCCTTGAATAAGCCCCCTCAAGGTCGCCGACCAGCTGCTCGTATGGAGGAGGATTCTGAAAAGGATCACACGCAAGTAACTCAAGAAGATCCTGCGTCCTTTCTTTTAGGCCAGCTGCAGCCAACTTCTTTGCATCCTTGAGAGCGTGTTTCGCAAAGACGATACGCCACCTCACCATTTAAGTTCTTTGGCACTCTTTGCGAGAGGCTCGGCCATGCCCTTTTTAATTGACTCGCGCATACCAGGAACGGAAAGCAGGTAAAGCGTTTCTTGAATCGCTTGCCAATCGTCAGCGGAGATCAGAACAGCGCTACTGCGCTTGCCGGAGATAAGAATCGGTGTATGAGACTCGCTCGCCTGATCTATGAGTCTATAGAGACTGGCTCGAGCCTCACTGGCAGTAATCGGATTGGACATAACAATCTCCTAGCAACAACTTTAACCGTACGTTAATACGTACGCTGTGTCAATCTACGATTACGGTGCTTGCCGTAGCGGGTCCGGTTGAGCGAGGGGTTAGGCATCACCGCGCCTCAGCGGCATAGCGATTCGATTCAGGTGCGGAAGCCAGGAAACTCCATAGCAGCATGCGATAGAACTTCTTGCCTTGTCCGCTGCCGTGAACGGTCGCGGTTTGTCGCCATGACGCGGAAGACTTGGTTCTCGGGTGTGGGAAGTTCTGGATTGGCGATGGCCTCATAGGGGCCGATCCCCGTTGCCAGCAAACACAGATAGTCAGTAAAGTCGGTCGCGACGATGCCCATCTCACCTTCCGAGCCAAGGAACACCACAGGTTGGTCTAGGAGCCCTGCATCCGGCTTTGATAGCCACAATGCTGCATAGCCGCCCGTTCCGTCCTGGCCAAAAATACGGAACTCGCGACCAGATACCTGCGAGTTTCCTGTCCAAGCGCGAAACCATACTTGAGTCTCTTCATCCGACATGAAGTGGGTATACGGCTCGAAGTCAACGCCTTCGCCGTCGGCATAGTCGAACTCTTGGCGATTGGCCTCCGCGAGCTCGGGCGGAAGTGGTTCAGCTGCTGTGCCACGACTGGTGGTTCCTGTGATGCCTAACGTTTGAATTCAGCGACCGCCAAAGGCGGTCCGCTGGAATGATGGGTTGGGCTTCATTTCCGCGACTGCCGCGAATGACTTTCCACGTATTGACGGAGCACGCCATCCATTCTGGACTGCCACCCTTCGCCGGTCGATTTAAAGTACGCCACAACCTCCGGGCTGTACCGCACAGACACCAGCAACTTTTTGTTCTCCGATTTTGGTCGCCCCCGCAGGGCTGGCATTGGAACCATTGATTTAAGTTGCTTCGGAGTTAGTGGCTGTGCGTCCGGATCACTCTTGGCTGCGGCTGTAATAGCTTTGTCTTCCGCGACCGTCGGCATAACAACGGTAGGACGCTTAGAAATTTTCGACATAGTGCTTCACCTCTCGACGATTGGCTCGGCGCAAACTGATAATTCTTTTCGTTTCGCCTCGATCTACGAATGCCGCGTAGTACAAGATTCCGGTCTTTGGCGCAAGTGCGATCATTCGCAATTCACCGTACTCAAACCGATCATCAATCCACACCAGCGCGGCGTCCCAATCGAGTTCTGACGCCAGAGCCAAGGAGACGCCGTGCTTGGAAACGTTGCCCTTGTCCTTGGATGGATCGAACTCAATTCTCATGCTTTAATGTAGCTACATTAAAGAGGGGTGTCAAGCACGGTTGAGCGTAGCTTTGATGAAGCCCAACGTTTGAGATGAGAGGCATGACCCGGCTTGCCGGGGCATGTCCTCTCGATTGAAGGGTTGGGCGTCACTGCGCCGCGCCGAACGACCTTGGATCTTGCAAGATATTGGCGACGCTTGCGACATCACCAACGATGCTTGCCAACTCTGCGTATGTGAGTTGATGAGAGCGTGAAATGAGCCCGTCATTGCAAAGCCAAACAGGAATTGTTTGGTGCTCTTCGTGACGGCCGGAAGCTACGTCACCGCCCCAATGCTTGATCCGGTTTGCCATGGTGTATGCCCGCTCTTCGCGAGAGCCATCGTTTTCGACGTACACCGGTGTGTCACCCAGGTCCTTCTTCATCTTGTTCAGCACGTCGATGAATATCTGCATGTTCAACAGGCACGACTCCCACCTAGAAATGGCCTTGAAGTAGGTTCGAATCGCTGGGCGACCAGGTTGGCTCTTCTCTTGAAACTCTGAAGTGATTGTTCTAGCTTCGTGATAGTCGCGGAACGTGACCTCAGCGCGAAAGAGTTGATTGAAAGCCCACTGCCTGTACTTCCCCTTGA
The DNA here is from genome assembly GCA_005239635.1 of Uliginosibacterium gangwonense. Taxonomy (GTDB): domain Bacteria; phylum Pseudomonadota; class Gammaproteobacteria; order Burkholderiales; family Rhodocyclaceae; genus Uliginosibacterium_A; species Uliginosibacterium_A gangwonense_A. The sequence goes on along the minus strand of SBBQ01000056.1, from coordinate 3,760 downwards.
ACTGAGATCCCACAAGTGAGTTCAGAAAGTGGTTGGCCAGCCAATGCGTCGCCTCCGGATGTGATCCTGTTAGATCTGGTGCTTCAAATGACGTGAAGTGCGAGAGCCCTGGCGCAATGAGGAAGTCGACGAGTTCAGTATTGAAGGTGAAGGTCATTTTGGTGACGCCGAACGTCTGAATTCACCGGCCTTGCGCGGCTTTATGCGCAAAGTCCGGTGGAATGATGGGTTGGGCAGCATTCGTCTACATTCGCTTGTAGCAGCTAGGTTCGGAGGCTTTTAATGCGCTGTCTTGCGTGAGTGGGCAAGCCTTGATGTCGTAGGTGAAAGCTTTGGCCTCCATGCAGAGGAGCATCCAGTTTCGGTAGGCCTCGTCACGATCGGTGGGGGACTTGTTTTCTTCAAGAAAGCGTTTACCGGCATCGCCATAGGAATCAATTGTGCATTGCGCGAGCTGTGCCTTGATGGGCATCTCTGCCTGGGCAGCCGGCGCGAATAAGGACGCCAGGGTCAGAAGTAATAGTGATAGTGCGCAGCGCTTTATCGGGTTCATGTACCGCTCCAAGATTGTGACTTCGTTCCTGCTGCCCAACTAGCAACTAGTAGTAGACGACAAGTTTGTCCAATATTCCAGACGGCTGTCCAATAAGCTGGAATACGGTACACATTATTCAGTGAGCACAAGTTCGTCCCGACTAATGGATGCTGTACGGGCTGCAATACGCGTTCGGCATTACAGCATACGTACTGAAGATGTCGTACTGAAGATGTATATGTATATGTCTATTCGATAGCCGTCTGACTTGGTGATACGGCATGCATCATATGGCGCACTGACTCAATGCTCGCCATGTGCATGGGGTTTGCGCACACGCAGTTCAATCTCGCTTGGTGCTGTTGCGTCTGCGTTGTCTGTTTTGCCAATGGTGGTGTTCGCTGCGCTAGTGCTTTGTGAATCGGCATTTTTAGCGCTACGTTTGCGCGGCATAGATTGCCCACCGGCAGATTTGCTGCGGGGCGGGGTTTCTAGTTTGCCGGTGTATTCATACGCTTGGGTGCCTGCCGGTTGTTTGTACCAACCGGGGTCGGAATAGTCGCCGGGCTTTTGGTGCTTGCGTACTTTAAGCACGCTAAACATGCCGCCCATTTGCACGGAGCCAAACGGGCCGTCGCCGGTCATCATGGGCAGGGTGTTTTCAGGAAGGTCCATTTGCATGTCGGTCATGTCGCCCATGCCCACATCGCCCATCACCATGTAGTCGGGTACGAGCTTGCGAATTTTGCTCACCAATTTAGATTGGTCCACGCCGATCATGGTGGGCACGTTGTGGCCCATTGCGTTCATGGTGTGGTGGCTTTTGTGGCAGTGAAACGCCCAGTCGCCGGCTTCATTGGCAATAAACTCAATTTGCCGCATTTGGCCCACCGCAATGTCGGTGGTGACTTCGGGCCAGCGCGCGCTTTTTGGCACAGGGCCGCCGTCGGTGCCGGTTACTTCAAATTCGTGGCCGTGCAGGTGGATGGGGTGGTTGGTCATGGTGAGGTTGCCCACGCGAATACGCACGCGGTCGCCTAAGCGCACGTTGAGCGAATCAATCCCTGGAAACACGCGGCTGTTCCACGACCACAGGTTGAAGTCGAGCATGGTCATAATGCGCGGGGTGTAGCTACCAGGGTCGATGTCGTAAGCGTTGAGCAAAAAACAAAAGTCACGGTCGACGTCTTCAATCTGCGCGTTGGGTGCTTTGGGGTGGGTGATCCACAAGCCCATCATGCCCATGGCCATTTGCGTCATTTCGTCGGCATGTGGGTGATACATAAAGGTGCCGGGTCGGCGCGCCACAAATTCATAAACAAATGTTTTGCCGGGGTCGATTGCGGGTTGCGTTAAACCGGCTACGCCATCCATACCATTTGGCAAACGCTGGCCGTGCCAGTGCATGCTGGTAATTTCGGGCAGGCGGTTGGTTACAAAAATACGCACGCGGTCGCCTTCTACTACTTCAATGGTGGGGCCGGGGCTTTGGCCGTTGTAGCCCCATAAGTTGGCTTTCATGCCGGGGGCCATTTCGCGCAGTACGGGTTCGGCCACCAGATGAAATTCTTTGACGCCGTTTTTCATGCGCCAGGGCAAGGTCCAACCATTGAGTGTGACCACCGGGTTGTACGGGCGGCCATTGGGCGGCATCAGCGGTGCTTGTGTGTTGGGCGAATCTTGCGATACCAGTTCGGGCAGGCCGGCGAGGGCGGCTTTACTCACTGCCGCACCGGCTAACGTTACGCCTAAACCTGCGCCAAGGCCCATAAATTGTCTGCGTGTGGTCATACGGCGGCTCTCAATATTTTTTGTTGGCGTAAGTAACGTGCGTGGCGCAAGCGCAAAGAGTTTTAGTGTGCGTCGGCTGCGTTTTTGCTGGATGAGTTGGCGCCAGCATTCATTGGCAAAGCCGCGCTACTCAACACGGGGCGGCCAACTAATTCAGCCTGCAAAGCGGCGTCTTCTAACCAAAACTGGCGCTGCGCGTTAAGTGCTTGTTGCACCACGCGCACTTGTTCGCGTGCTTGGGCCATCAGATCAAACACACCAATAAACATGCCGTTGTAGCGCAGCAGCATTTCGTTGTTAATGGCGCGGCTGATTGGCAAAACGTCTTGTTGGTAGTGGCGTGCCACTTGGTAGGCGTTTAGATAAGCCGCGTAACGCTCGCGCACGGTTGATGCAGCGTTGCGAACGGTCGCTTCGAGTTGCTGTGTTGCGGCTTGGGTGCGAGCGTTCATGCTGGCACGCTTGTATTCGCCAAAATCAAACAGAGGCAGCGTCACACCCACTTCAAAACCGTTTTTGTGGCTACTTGTGCCCGCACTGCTGTCGCTTACATTGTCGTGGCGTAGACCGAGTTCAATGTCTGTCACGCTCGTGAGTTTGCCAAGGCCTTGCGCACGGGCTGCGGCATCGAGCTGCATGCGTGCGAGCTTAATGTCGAGTCGGTCTGCATTCACCGCATCGCTCGTTTCGTTGGCGGCACGCGGTGCGCTGGGCAGGGCGGGTAGGCGGTCTGGCAGGTGCAGTTGGTTGGCCTGAGCATTGCTCAAACCTAACAAGCGCACCAAGCGTTCGCGGCTGCTTAGCGCAGCTTGGCGTGTTTGCGCATCGAGCATCATCGCTTCTGACATAAACATTTGATGTCGCATTTGCGCAAGGTGGCTAAAGTTGCCTGCGCGTCGCATCAGCATGGCCATGTCGTGGCTGGTTTGCGCGCTTTCTAAAACCTGTGATGAATAGTCTGCAAGTTGGCGAGTTGCCACAGCATCCACCCAGGCTTGGCGCACCTGCGTCACTTGGTCGATGACTTCGCCCGCTTGTTGCAACACGTTTTGGTCGTATTGCTGCTGGGCAATTTGTTTGCGCTGCGGCAGGGTTAATAGGTCGAGCAAGCCAAAGCTCAGTAAGCGCGCCAGTTCTAGCTCATTGCCAATGTGGGTGCGCTCAAAAGTAAACAGTGGATTGGCAATACGCCCTTTCTGCGCGGCTTCTGCCCCCTGTGCGCGGTATCGAGCTTGCATGGCTTGCAGGGCAGGGCTGTTTGCCAATGCCAGCTGCACGGCTTCTGGCTGGCCCAGCGGTTGCGCCAACAAAATTTCGCTAAGCTTTTGTGCCTCGGTTAAATTTGCAGCAGTAGGTTGTAGCGGCAACTTGCCTTGTGTAAAAGGTGCGGTGGCGGCTTCAAACTGCCGCTGGCCGCGCGTTTCATCCACACTG
>SBBQ01000051.1 GCA_005239635.1 Uliginosibacterium gangwonense | reverse complement strand
TTCTTGCCCACCACCATCATCATGTCGGCGAGTTCATCAATCACCACCACAATAGTGGGCAGAACTTGCAGCGGCTCGGGCGCTTCGGGGGTAATGCTAAACGGGTTGGTCAGTGGCTTGCCGGCCTTTTCTGCATCTGCCACTTTGGTGTTGTAGCCAGAGAGGTTACGCACGCCCACGCTACTCATGAGTTTGTAGCGGCGCTCCATTTCGGCCACACACCAGTTGAGCGCGTTGGAGGCGTACTTCATGTCGGTAATCACCGGCGCCAGCAAATGCGGAATGCGCTCATACACGGAAAGCTCCAACATTTTGGGGTCAACCAAAATGAGGCGTACTTGGCGTGGCTCGGCCTTGTAGAGCAGTGATAACAACATAGCGTTAATCGCAACCGACTTGCCGGAACCCGTGGTACCGGCCACCAACAAATGTGGCATTTTGGCCAAGTCCGCCACAACCGGGTGACCACCAATGTCTTTGCCAAAAGCCAAGGTCAGCGGTGAAGAAGCATCGTTGTAAACCTTGGATCCGAGGATTTCAGACAGACGCACCACTTGTCGTTTGGGGTTCGGAATTTCAAGCCCCATGCAGGTTTTGCCGGGAATGGTTTCCACCACGCGAATGCTCACGACCGACAGCGCACGCGCCAGATCCTTTACCAAATTCACAATTTGGCTGCCCTTCACGCCCGTAGCGGGTTCAATCTCATAACGCGTAATCACGGGGCCCGGATAGGCTGCCAGCACTTGTACTGTCACGCCAAAATCAGCCAGCTTGCGCTCAATCAGGCGCGAAGTTAGCTCCAGCGACTCATTGGAAGGCGGCTCAACTTCAGTGCTCGGCTCATCCAGCAAAGCAATCGGTGGCAAACTGCCCGCAAGGTCTGCAAACAGCACTTGCTGCTTTTCTTTTTCAACACGCTCTGAGCGTTGCACTACCATCTCTTGTGGCTCAATGCGAATAGGCGGCGCCGTTTCAATTTTCTTGCGCTCAACGTCAACACGCTGCTCGCGTTGCTCGGCCACTTCCCGCCCCAGCTGGCGATCTTGCCGTGCCTGCCAATAATTACGCGCACGCTCAAACAAAAACTCCACCGCCAAGCCGGTGCGTTCTGCAATAGTGAGCCACGACGCCCCGGTGAGCAGTGAAAACGCCGCCGCAATCACCACCAAGAGCAACAGCGTGCCACCCGTAAAGCCGAGCGACTGTTCAACGAAGTGCGCGATTTCATGCCCAATTACACCACCGGGCGCGCCGGGCAATTGCGCTTGGCTGCTGTAAAAGCGCATGGCTTCTAGGCCACAGCTAGCGATTAACAACACTAAAAAACCAGCGAGCGCAATTAAGAGTGAGCGGCGTGTATGGCCGCCCCCGCGCATACGGTGAATGCCCCACACCACGGCCAACACCATGAGCATGACCCACCACCATGCGGACAGACCAAAAGCGAAGAGCAGCAGGTCTGAAATCCACGCGCCAAAACGTCCACCCGGATTGGCAATATGCTCAGCTTGCGCAGCATGTGACCAACCCGGGTCACTGCGTTGGTAGCCAAATAAAATTAGCGCGAGGTACAGACCTAACGCACCGGAAAGCATCCATCGTGCTTCGTGTAGCAACGACGCAATGCGGTCTGGCAGTGGTGCATTAGGCGAGGAATGTTTTTGCTCGATCATCGAGAGAGGCGACGTGAAAATGAGGCGAAAATAAAATGAGGGCGGCCCACGCGATCTATTTTATGTGGGCCACTTTAGGTCGAAAAAACAATGCGCCCAAACCAACAGAAACTACGTAGTGCATACGACCTAGCGCACCACCACGTGACGTAACATGGGCGCCAACTGCGCTCCATGATACGCATTCAGGCAGAAATTTCCACCCATTCGGGCCGCAAAAAATGGGGTTGGGTTTTACTCGTCAAAAAACTCCTCATCTCATCAAAAGCTCGTCAAAAACACTCGCCACAGGCGACTTTAAACTCTGCTCTAGCTAATTTGAGCAAAAAAAACGGGGGCAACCCCGTTGCCCCCGCTTTTGACATTAAGCAGTTTTGCCTTAAGAAACGTCTTCAAGCTTGTCGCGCAACAAAACGCGACCATCCGCTTCTTCAATCAAGCCTTGTAAGGACAGGTCCTTCATTACGCGTGACACCATTTCGCGCGATGCGCCAATCATCTTGGCAATGTCTTGCTTTGAAATCTTGCGATTAACGACCTTTTGTCCATCCACCGTTTCGGCCATTTCAAGCAGCAGGCGCGCAACACGGCCATACACATCCATAAGCGCCAAGCTCTCAATCTTGCGGTCTGCAGTACGCAGACGCTGCGCCAAGTTTTTCATGATAAACAGGGCGATATCAAAATTGTCTTGCATCGCCTGTTTGAAATCGCTCTTAGAAATTACGATCAAATCAGACGGCTGCACAGCAACAACGGTGGCGGAACGTGGCGTTTCATCAAGCACACCCATTTCGCCAAACAGTTCGCCCGGGCCCAAGATCGACAGAATGACCTCGCGGCCCTCTTCATCACTGACCAATACCTTCAGGCTGCCCGACAACACAAAATATACGAAGTCGGTTTTATCGCCTGCGCGCACAACGGTAGAGCCACGCGCGGCGCGGCGCATGATTGAAACGCGAGCGATAGGGTCTAGTGCAGCATCCGACAAACCGCGAAACATGGGAAAAGTACGCAACGCGGTAAGCGATACGGGATGCGTGGTCGTCATCTACTGCTCCTCTGATTGCAGCGTAGTCAAGCCACGCTGTCGGTCTATGCAGCTTATGAGTTATGGGCTGAGCCTATTTATGAGCTGCTGCTTTAGTGTGTTGTTTCTGCCAGGAGCAGCTATTCGCCCCCTACCCTGCTAATTTACAGGAATTATATGAATTATTTCACACTTCTCAGCTAATTCATAAGTTATAGCGGCAAATCTCATTCCGTCCCACCGTACCGGGCAGCACATCACCCTTGCAAGATAGGTAGCCGATGAGCGCCCCAAACGTCTCAATTGGAGTGCGCATCGCACCCCTCTCAGCAAATTCGGTCAGCACGCGTCGATTTCAGGAATCTTTCCAGCCACTGCCTCTGCCGCAGTTTCCTGCCGCAGTGACTTCAAAACAAATCGCCGCGGGCTCGGCATTGGCAACCGGTATAATTAACAAATTGTTAGCAGAAATTTGTCAGGAGAAGCAAATGTCCAGCACCCGCCATAGTAAACTTATCATTCTTGGCTCAGGCCCAGCCGGCTACAGCGCCGCCGTATACGCGGCGCGCGCAAATCTAAAACCCGTGCTGATCACCGGTATGGCTCAAGGTGGCCAACTGATGACCACGACAGAAGTCGACAACTGGCCGGCTGATGTGGATGGCGTGCAAGGCCCCGACTTGATGGCGCGCTTTGAAGCGCACGCGCGTCGCTTCGATACCGAAATGATCTTTGATCATATCCACACCGCCAAGCTCACTGAGCGCCCGTTCACCTTGATTGGTGACAGCGGCACCTACACCTGTGATGCGTTAATTATTGCCACGGGTGCCACAGCCAAATACTTGGGCTTGCCGTCGGAAGAAGCCTTCAAGGGCAAGGGCGTGTCTGCTTGTGCAACCTGCGACGGTTTTTTCTACCGCAACAAGCCAGTTGCAGTTATTGGCGGCGGCAACACCGCTGTTGAAGAAGCTCTGTATCTCTCCAACATCGCTAGCCACGTTACGGTTGTTCATCGTCGCGACAAGTTCCGCGCTGAAAAAATTATGCAAGACAAGCTGTTTGAAAAACAAGCAGCCGGCAAAGTTACCATCGAGTGGGATTCGGAGATGGACGAAGTGCTGGGTGATGCATCTGGCGTAACAGGCTTGCGTGTTAAAAACGTTAAGTCTGGCGCGACTAAAGATGTTTCATTGCTCGGGATATTTGTGGCGATTGGCCACCAGCCGAACACGGAACTTTTCGTCGGTCAGCTCGAAATGGAAAACGGCTATTTGGTCACACAGTGCGGGCGCAATGGCAATGCCACGCAAACTAGTATCACAGGCGTGTTTGCCGCAGGCGATGTTCAAGATCACGTCTATCGCCAAGCCGTTACCAGTGCCGGCACCGGTTGTATGGCGGCACTTGATGCAGAACGTTATTTAGAAAGCCTGGGTTAAGCTCAGCCACACGTCGGCAAGCACATTCATACGCTTGCCGACGTTGTAGCGCCCATGCCCGATGACAGACTTCAGAGCTTGTGCGGAGTTAATTCGGAGTCCAACATGGCGCGTCGCCCCAACAAGCCTAGTACCACCACATCGACCCCATCGACCTCGGCACCCCAGGCCGACTCACCTTTTGCAATATTGCGCGGGGTCACCACACGCAGCACCGCCCCTACCCTGGCAAAACAAAACCAGCAAACGTCCACTGCATCACGCGACAAATCTTCAACGCATGACGCCGCTGAAGATGACCTCACTTGGTTTACACAACAAATGCAAGGCGTCGCCCCCGTGCGCGCAAGCAACCGTGCCGAACTAGACATCCGCAAACCCGCGCCCGTTCCTATTCGCCAGCCGACGATTGCGGAACCCGCAAGCAAGCCCTTGCCCACGCCCGCTGTACACGATGATGCATCACTACTACGCGACGCATTACGTGATGTGCGACCGCTCAAAGACACGGGCCATCGTGAAATTGGTGCACCTACGCTAACGTTTGGCAAAACACGCATTGGCAAAGCAACGCATAGCAGCTCAAATCAGTCTGCAACAAATGCGTGGGAAAGCTGGGAAGACGTGTTATCGCGCCTGCTCGAACAAGCACCGCGCGATGACGGCTCCTTGTTTGAGTTTGCCAATGACGGTACGCGTCCGCTCAAACAAACCGATCGTATAGAACACGACACGCCGCCGCCCTTGCCTACGCCACGTATGCGCACGCAGGACGAACAAAATGTTTTGCACGATAGTTTGCATCAACCCATCTCGTTTGAAGACCGGCTCGATATGGGTGTGGAGGATGCCTTTTTACGTACGGGCTTGCCACGCCGGATCTTGACCGATTTACGCCGAGGCCGCTGGGTGGTGCAGGCCGAATTAGATTTTCACGGTTTGAACCGCGATGAGGCACGTGCAGCACTGGGTACCTTCATCGTGAACAGTCTGCACCGTGGCATGCGGTGTGTTCGACTCATCCACGGCAAAGGCTTGCACTCACAAGGCCGCATCGGCGTGCTCAAACATTTGTCACGCAATTGGCTCGCCCAGCGCGAAGAGATTCTCGCCTTTTGCCAAGCACGTCCGCACGACGGCGGTGAAGGCGCATTACTCATCCTCTTGCGCGCGGGCAACTTTGCGAACTCGATTAGCACCTGAGATCTGGCACCACCGGTAATCCCCCCATTTTTAACGCAAGTCAGAAGTAGAGATTAAGCGGCCATGGCCAACCGCTGTTTGGGGGTGAAGCCGCCCAGGGCCATGTTTGGGC
>SBBQ01000005.1 GCA_005239635.1 Uliginosibacterium gangwonense | reverse complement strand
CGATTATTAGGCAACTGCCAGCGCATAAGGGCTTCAAACCCAATCGGCTTGCCGCTGTTCAGGTCAATTTGTGGTTGGTAGTGCAAACTGAGCTGGTCATTGTTAAACGCGTGACGCAACGAATTGAGTAACTGCACACGCTCACGGATTTCATCGCCCATTTCGCGCGTGAAGTAGGCGTAATTTCCGCGGCGCAATTTTTTGGTTCGTTTCAGTGCAATGCTGGCGTCTTTAAGCGCCTCAGTTCCTGTTGTGCTGGATTCTGAGAGCCGTACCAAGCCAGTCGTCACAGAAACCATCAGGCGGTTTTCGCTGATTACAAAGGGCTGGCGGAAAGCCGGCAGTAACACGTCCGGATTCACGATGTCTTCTGGGCCAAGAATACCAAAGGCGTCGCCCGAAACACGAGCGAGTACGCAGCGATCTCCCAGGAGTCCTGAAAGCCTCGCGCAGACAGCTTGTAGCAAGCGATCCCCAAATTGATGGCCTAATGCATCATTGGTTTCAGCAAAATTGTCGATATCAACGAGCGCCAAAATCGTGTTGGCTGCATGGGGTTGCGCCAAACGTTCGCTGATCATGCCGACAAATTTAGTGCGATTCGGCAAGCCTAATAACTGATCGTAGTAGGCGTATTCATGTAGGCGTGAAAACAGTGAAACGTTGTCCATGCCCACCGAAATATTTGAACAGAATACTTCGATTAGCCGACGATCAATATCTTCCAATGGACCTTGCGTGACTAAGTAGGCCGCCATATTGCGCGAGGCTTTGCCGGCGAAATATAAAACAGTGGACTGATCGTTAAAGCGATGGTGTCCGTCGTGCAGACAACTTAGCAGAGCCGTGCGAGAAACTTGCTCGGAGGTGCTTGATAGTGATTTGCCAATTAGGTGTGTAAAGCGACCGGCGGCAGCAATCACAATGACATCGGTGCTGCCATCGTCCAGCATATCTTCGGTGCACACCATGCCTTCAGCTTCAATGCCGAGCAGGCCTGCCAATTGGGTGAGAACGCCGGAAGCAAATGACTGCAATCCATGCATGCCCATCAGTTCAATACTGGCTCGCGCGATAATATCGAGACCGCGCTTGCTGGCGCTTGCCGCTTGCATTTGTTCGAAGGTGCGAAGCGACGAGGTGAATGTGGTGAGAATGCGCTCTGGCGTCAGTTCTACTGCAGTACGAAAGTCGTCGATATCGAGCGACTGAATTTGCTCTAGGTGCGGGCAGGCAGTGGCCTCGTCCGTGCGCAAAATAATGCGCGCATCTTTAAGGCCAAATTCTTCGCGGATTTGTTTTAGCAGTGGGGTGCTACAGTCATCAGCCAATCCCGTATGAACCAAAATCACCGCGAATTGCTGATGGCTTTGTAGAGCCTCTTTTAGTTCGCTCGCAGAGCTGGCTTGGTAGCATTCGATACTATGTTTCAGAATCGTCAGCGGAGACAGTACAGCCGAGATTCGCTCGCGCAATTCTGCGTCTGAGTCGGCAATCAAGACTTTCCAATACTTGTGCTCACCACTAGGTGGCGCCGTATCCTTGGTGCTGTCTTGTTGGCTAGATAGCTGACGAAGTAATTCGTGGGCAGTCATTTATGCTTTGTTGCTGGCGCAGTACCCGGAGTGGCACTGACATAAGGGGCTAACGGCTGCTAGATCTAGAACTTAAGTTGTAAACCTCAGGAAAACTCTGTGAAATGCCAACTCTGTAATAGGTGCGCCGCGCAGTTATGGTTAGAATCCGCCGCTGGTCGTTGTTACTCGCTCGCTTATAAACCGCTTAGTCGCGGTGGCGTTGAACGCATATAGAAGCATAAAACCATGAAAATACAACCAGTTATACTATCTGGCGGTTCGGGAACTCGGCTGTGGCCAATGTCGCGGGAGCGTTTTCCGAAGCAGTTGCTGGCGCTTTCCGGTGAGCACACTATGCTGCAGCAAACTGCTTTGCGTTTGCGGGGCCTAGATGCCGCCACTGGCGAGCTCATGCAGCCGATGGTGGTGTGCAATGAGGAATATCGCTTCATCACCGCCGAGCAAATGCGTCAAGCGGGCAGTGAGCCAGATTGCGTGGTACTTGAGCCAGTTGGCCGCAATACGGCGCCAGCATTGGCACTGGCTGCCATTTTGGCGCGTCGTAACGGAGATGATCCGATTCTGTTGGTTATGCCGGCTGATCACATCGTCGCCGATACCGAAACCTTCCAAAAAGTCATTGCAGCAGGCCTTGCGCCGGCCGAACAAGGTGCGGTCATCACGTTTGGCATTACGCCCGATCGTGCTGAAACGGGTTATGGCTATATCAAGCTGGGGCAGGCTGCGCAGGTGGGTTGTCACTTAGATAGCTTTGTAGAAAAACCGGATGCCGAAACGGCCGCGCGTTATGTTGAGAGTGGGCAATACCTGTGGAACAGCGGCTTGTTCATGGGTAAAGCCTCTGTTTGGACGGCACTGTTAAAGAAATATCGTCCCGATATTTTGCAAGCCTGCGAAGACGCGGTTGCCCAAGGTCGTCACGACGAAGACTTTTACCGCGTGCATAAAGAGGCTTTTGCCAATTGCCCGTCTGACTCAATTGACTACGCCATCATGGAGCGATTGGCAAAAGAGCAGAACCGTCCGGCGGAAGCCTTGGTGCTGCCGCTTACGGCTGGTTGGTCTGACGTGGGCGCATGGGATGCGTTGTGGCAAGTGAGTGATAAAGACGAAGACGGCAACGTGCTGCGCGGCGACGTGATGATGCAAGATTCGCGCGACACCTTGGTGTATTCAGATGGCCGCTTGGTGACCTGTATTGGCGTTACAGACCTCGTTGTGGTGGAAACGCCGGATGCGGTGATGGTTGCGTCGAAAGATCGCACGCAAGACGTTAAGACCGTTGTGGCGCGCTTAAAGACTGAGCGCCGCGAACAAGCTAGCGCACATCGCAAGGTATATCGTCCCTGGGGCAGTTACGACTCAATCGACCAAGGCGATCGTTTTCAGGTGAAGCGCATTGTGGTGAAGCCGGGCGCATCACTCTCTTTGCAAATGCACCATCATCGCGCTGAGCATTGGATCGTGGTACGTGGAACAGCACGTGTAACGCGCGGTGATGAGGTGTTTTTGCTTGGTGAAAACCAATCAACCTACATTCCGCTCGGCACGACGCACCGTCTCGAAAACCCGGGTAAAGTGCCACTCGAAATTATTGAAGTGCAATCTGGTGCGTATTTGGGTGAAGACGACATCGTGCGATTTGAAGACACCTACGGTCGCTCTTAACGACCTGTGAGGCTAGATTTGCCCTGAGCGCTGAGCAATAAAAAACGCCACCCTCGGGTGGCGTTTTTTTCGATATCGTGCGAATTACACAACGCGTTGTAAGCGTTGCAACACAGCGGTTTTGCCAAGCGCTTCAAGCACGGCATCAATCGACGGTGTTTGCGGTTGGCCCATCACCGCAACGCGCAGGGGAATTGCGACTTGCGGCATCTTCATGCCGTGCTCGGTGCAGGTTTCTTTAATCGCACCATTGAGCGCAGCCTTTTCCCACGCACAATTTTCAAGGCGTGATTGCAAGCTCTTGAGTGCAGCACGTGCGGCATCGTTGAAATGTTGCTCCAGCAATTCTGCTGCGGGATGTACATCGCGATAGAACGGTTCGGCTGCGTCAGCGAGTTCGATCAAAGTTGCACAACGGTCTTTGTACAAACCCATAATGCTTTCGAGCGGTGAGCCGGACTCGGGGTTGATTCCGCGCTTTGCCAATCGGCTCGAAACATCTGCCGCCAGGGCTGCATTGTCGCTTTGCTTAATGTAGTGTGCGTTCAACCAGCGTAGCTTCTCTGTGTTGAACTGAGCTGCAGACGGCGTGATGTGGTCTAGGTCAAACCATTCTACCAACTGCTCACGCGTAAAAATTTCATCGTCGCCGTGGCTCCACCCCAAGCGGGCCAAATAATTGATCACGGCTTCTGGTAGATAGCCTTCCTCGTGATATTGCATAACACTCACGGCGCCATGGCGCTTGGAGAGTTTGGTGCCGTCATCACCCAAAATCATCGAGAGGTGAGCATATACCGGCAGTTCGGCGCCGAGCGCGCGAAGAATGTTAATCTGGCGCGGCGTGTTGTTAATGTGGTCGTCGCCGCGAATCACGTGGGTAATGCGCATATCCCAGTCATCTACACACACGCAAAAATTGTAGGTCGGCGTACCGTCAGCGCGGGCAATAATCAAATCGTCGAGTTCGGCATTGGCAATTTCAATGTGGCCCTTCACTTGGTCGTCCCATGCCACTACGCCGCCAATTGGATTGCGAAAACGTACAACGGGCTGCACGCCTTCTGGTTTTGCCGGCAACACTTTGTCCCGCTCAGGGCGCCAGCGGCCGTCGTAACGGGGCTTTTCGCCACGCTCGCGCTGGGCTTCGCGCAGTACGTCGAGTTCTTCT
>SBBQ01000054.1 GCA_005239635.1 Uliginosibacterium gangwonense | reverse complement strand
TAAAAAAAGCTGCCGTGGCAGCCTTTTTAAGCACAAGCGGTGTGGCTAAGCTTAGCCACACCGCTTGTGCTTAAAAAGGCTGCCACGGCAGCTTTTTTTATTCGTTACACTCATTTTCAAATCATGTGTCACGATGATTTGCCAATCAAAACCACCCAAATTTTTTGAGCGCTAATATGTCTTCACAATCTGCCCGACAGATTTTTCATGAGTCGATGCGCGCTCGGCCCGCGTTGTGTCTGTGCTGGAGCCTGTTCTTTGCAGCGCAGGCGGTCATGAGCGCTTTTAATCTGGTGGACTCGCCCCGCTGGGCAGCACACCCCTGGCAAGGCTGGCTGATGGGCGCCATTGCACTAGTGCCGGCGCTGTATTTTAGTTTTACGGCCGCCTCGGGCATTCGCCAACGCCTGCAGGCTAGGCGGCAACTCAAGATTAAAAGTCAGCAAGATAGTCGTTAGCAAGTACTCACAGCCATAGGTTTAATGGCCTGCGCCACTTGCTGAGATGCTGCAGACGACCGCACTAAAGCACTTTGGCACCGTCCGCCCCCTTCACCAACACTCAAGACCAGCTTCAGGGAACCGATGACAGCTTTAGCACTCAAACAACAAGAGTGCTAATCTGGCACGAGGAATGATAAGATTCCGAGGAGATTCCCTGAATGTCCATGACCACGGCAATGACTGTTGCGCCTTCTACTGCTCTAACTTTACCCAGCCTGGCGGCCGGCAGCTTGGATAGCTATATCCAATCCGCTAACCGTATTCCAATGCTGACGGAAGCGCAGGAGCTTGATTTGGCACGCCGCCTTCGCGATGAAGGCGACGTTGATGCTGCACGTCAGTTGGTGATGTCACACCTGCGTTTGGTGATTGCGGTCGCACGTGGCTATTTGGGCTACGGTCTGCCGCACGCTGACCTGATTCAAGAAGGCAACATCGGCCTGATGAAGGCGGTGAAGCGATACGACCCCGAACGCGGCGTGCGTTTGGTGTCTTTTGCCATTCACTGGGTGAAGGCAGAAATTCACGAATACATTTTGCGCAACTGGCGCTTGGTCAAAATTGCCACGACCAAGGCGCAACGAAAATTGTTTTTCAATTTGCGCAGCATGAAGCAAGACTTCACCTCGCTCGGCCCAGATGAAGTGCAGCACATTGCCAACACGCTCGGCGTAAAGCCTGAAGAAGTGATGGAAATGGAAACGCGCTTATCCGGCGGCGATGTGTGCATTGATGGTTCGCCCGACGAAGACGATGAGCGCGTTGCGCCGATTGCTTGGCTGGCAGACCAACATGCCGAACCTTCACAACTGCTCGAAGCAAGTGAAGTGGAATATCTGCGCGAGCATGGCCTGAAGGCTGCACTCGATAGCCTCGATGAGCGCAGTCGCGCCATTGTGGCGCGCCGCTGGTTAAACGAGGACGATGCAGCAACCTTGCATGAGTTAGCTGCGGAGTACGGTGTTTCAGCCGAACGGATTCGTCAAATCGAAGCGCGCGCCATGCAAAAAATGCGTACACATTTACTTGCTGCGCAGTAACGCGATTGCTCATTGGCAAAAAAGGCAGCTTAAGCTGCCTTTTTTATTTTCACTTGCGCACCACCTCGTAGCACCACCACACAGCATCACCTGTTTTATGGCGCTGCCAATAGTTGCTTTAGGTCCGCCACAATATTATCTGCCGTTTCACCATGCTTCACATACAGGCGAATGCGACCTTGCTTGTCGAACACATAGGTGCCCGCTGAATGGTCGAGCGAGTAATCACCCGCACTGCTACCCGGCACTTTCTGGAAAAAGACTTTAAAGTCCTGCGCAATGATTTGAGTTTGCGCCAAATCCGCGCGCAAGCCAATAAAGCTGCTGTTGAATTGGGGCACATATTGGCTGAGCAGTGCCTGGGTGTCGCGCTCTGGGTCCAGTGTCATAAATAACACCTGCACCTTTTGTGCATCTGGCCCGAGTCGATCAAGTACTTGCGCCATCGTTGCCAGATTCGTTGGGCATACATCTGGGCAGTGGGTAAAACCGAAAAACAGCGTTACCACTTTGCCACGAAAATCAGCCAGCGTTCGCACCTTCCCCGTATGATCTGTCGCGCTCAGCGCGCTGCCATAAGGCGCACCTGTCATATCAATTGCATGAAACTTTGGCTGGGCCGTCTCTTGTTGGCAGCCCATTAAAGCTAGCAGGCTAAGCGTTAAAAACCCGCAAAAACACCCGCGCAAAAACTTACGAGTTTGTTGTGAAACACCTGCAACACTACAACTTGACATAGTGATCAACCAGCAACACCGCGAACAGCAGTGATAAGTACAAAATAGAGAAGCGGAAGGTGCGTTGTGCCAAGGCATCTGTGTAGTGCTTCAGCAATGCCCATGCGTACCCCAAGAATATGCCACCCAGCACTAACGCGGCAGAGAGATA
The DNA here is from genome assembly GCA_005239635.1 of Uliginosibacterium gangwonense. GTDB lineage: Bacteria > Pseudomonadota > Gammaproteobacteria > Burkholderiales > Rhodocyclaceae > Uliginosibacterium_A > Uliginosibacterium_A gangwonense_A. The sequence goes on along the minus strand of SBBQ01000054.1, from coordinate 79,048 downwards.
GAGCCAGCCACTCATGCGTGTCGCGAAGGGCAGCAAAGTGACCGCAACTAAAATACAGGTATAGAGAAGAACCTGAAGTTTTGTGAATTGCGGCCCATGTGTATTGGGCAACATCGGTAGGCCGGCACGTTCATATTCACGCGCGCGATATAAGCACAACGCCCAAAAGTGCGGCGGCGTCCACGCAAAGATAATCAAAAACAAAATCAGCGCGTCGTGGCTTACACCACCGGTCATAGCAGCCCAACCTAAAACGGGCGGCATTGCGCCCGAAGCACCGCCGATCACAATATTCTGCGGTGTCGCAGGCTTCAGAATAACGGTGTAGATAATGGCGTAGCCAACAAAGGTTCCGAGCGTGAGCCACATAGTCAGCGGGTTCACTAAGGCATACAGCAGCCACAAACCAAAACCACCTAAAACCGCTGAAACCAGCAGCGTTTCGGTGGCATTCACTTCACCTAACGGCAATGGACGCGCACGCGTACGCGCCATCACAGCATCAATTTTTTGCTCGACCAGGCAATTCACAGCAGCGGCAGCACCTGCCACCAAAGCAATGCCGATGGTCGCCGCCACCATTGGCACCAGAGGCGGCATGCCAGGCACAGCGAGGAACATACCTATGACGGCACAAAAAACAATGAGCGATACCACGCGTGGCTTGGTCAAACGTGCATATGCCTGCAAGCGCTGCAACAAAGTTTCACTTTGATTGCGTTCGGCCATCGTACTCATGCAAATGCCCTCCGTTGTGATGCTTGCCAATCCGGAATACCAATACGGTAATTCAAAGCCACCATCGCTAATAACAACAAGGCCGCCCCACCATTATGTGCCGCCGCAACAGGTAACGGGAGCGAAAACCACACATTAGCCAAACCCAAGCAAAATTGTAGAAGTAGCGTCAACAACAAGACGAGCGCATGTCCGCGCATGGGGGGTATGCGCCACAAACGATTTACCAGTATTAACAATACTGTGGCGACAACAAGTGCGCCCAAGCGGTGTGACCAATGTATTGCTGTTAGCGCACCCATGCTCAGCATGTCGCCATCAGCCTCGCGTCCGAGCTCTCTGACGATTTGAAAACCGTGGGTGAAATCCATGCCCTTGGGCACCAATGAACCTTGGCAGGTTGGCAAATCAGTGCACACCAAAGCTGCGTAGTTCGTGCTAACCCAGCCACCCAAAATAATTTGCATGATGACAAGCACGAGACCCAACCGTACCAAGCGACGCGTTGTCATGGGCATGGCCACAGCACGCCACTGTACTTGCCGCAATGCGAGCCAGAGCAACAGTGACAAAGTTAGCAAGCCACCAATGAGATGCCCCGTAACAATGGCCGGCTTCAGCAACAGCGTTACAGTCCATTTGCCAAATAGGCCCTGCAAGATCACCACACCTATTAGCAACGTTGCTAGCCAAGGGGATTGCCCCAACTCTTTGCGCTTACCCCAAGCCAGAATTGCAATGCTGATAATGAGCAAACCAATAAATACCGCGAGGTAGCGATGCACCATTTCTTTCCAGGCTTTGGCCAGCGATACAGGACCATCCGGCGCAGTCGCTTGCGCTGCTTCGATATGCTCGGCAGCCAAGTGCGGCGTTAATTTACCGTAGCAACCCGGCCAGTCAGGGCAACCCAGACCTGCATCAGAAAGGCGTACATAAGCGCCCAGCACCACCAAACAAAACGTCAGCAGCACTGTCGCGAATAGCAACTTACGGTACATGAGTGCCTTCCCCCGCTCTTGTTTTAACTTACCGTCCTGAGAACCTTCTGCATCTTAATCGCAGCGCACATAGAAACTCGTTAGCCCGCGCCCGAATACTTCAACAGTCGCTGAAAATCTTTAATCATCTTGGTGCCGTCTGGCATTGGCAAATAGCGCATCATGATATTGCCCATCGGGTCAATCACCACGATGCGCCCTTCTCCATAACGAGACAATTGGTTACGCAAACCATCATCAAGCCTGGCAACGTGCATACCAGCGTATTGTGTTTGCAACTCTGCATTCGGAATGCGGCTGTCGCTTACCAACCAAACACGTTCAAGTCGATTCATATTCTCGCCTTGAGCCATTCTCACCTGCCGCATTAAGAACAAGCGTTGCAAGCAATCTTGATTGCACTCGCCGCTTTCAACTAATAGCAACACCCATTTCCCACGCAAATCTTTCAGCGCAAATCGATTGCCCTCTGGTGTCACCATTTCACTCTCGACGACTTGCTGGGGCTCAAGCAACTCACCGTAGTTAATCGTTTTATCGTGGTCCCCAAAAAAGAAGAGCCAATACGCGGCCAGTATGGGCACAGCGCAAACCAGTGCGATCAACAAAATCGTTTTCTGATGGGGTTTCATATTGCCTAACGTTCTTCTGTTTTCAATTGCCGATAACAAAAAATAAATGCGAACACCAAACTCAATAGCGCCAAACCATACCACTGGAAAGCATATCCACGATGTTTATCGATTCCAAAGTCTACTCGCTCCCACGCTCTCACTAGACCATCTTGCGTGTCATTGGTTTGCTGTAGGAGGAGCGGCAGCTGTTCTCGGCCTGTCCATTTTGCATAACGCACAAGGTCAAACTGCTGCCACAAACGTGAGTCTTGCTCTTCTGGCCCAAGAGCAAAAGTCTGCCCCGGAGGAAGCCGAGATAAAGCACTAATTTGAATCACACCGTCGGGCTCTGTGACGTTCGGAAGCTCGCTGCGCAAACGCGTGCGCGGCAACCAACCACGATTCACTGGCACGCAATGTTGCTGATCAAAGCACAACGGGGTAATTGCATGGTAACCGGGCACACCATCGTGCACACGATTATCGAGAAAGATCGTGCGTGACTTTTGCCAATAGCCAGACACTTGCACGCGCCGCATATCCAATTGCTGCACGTCAGAATTCACATCAAGTCGTACGGGTGCAGATTGCAACATCGCCTCGTAGCGAGCCCTCAATGAATCTTTGTAGTCACCACGCCGAGTTTGCCAATTGCCGGCTGCGATCCCGACTGCCACGAGCATCAAACTTATCAACACCGGCCACCATCTACGCAACATGTTCTTGCCCGATTCGCGATTCAACTCACTGCACATAATCCACCAGTTGGTGCATCATGCGTCCTATCATCTGCACTGCAGATGTATAACAGAACCGCTGCTCACTCAATTTGCTGCAAGGCTCATCTCATGCGACTGCTTGTCATCTTGATGTTAGTCACCATCATTGCCAGTCTGGGCTCCGCCCTATACTACGTTTTTAAAGACAAAGGCCAGTCTAAACGTGCCGTCAAAGCGCTGGCTTTGCGTGTCGGCCTTTCAATCAGTCTGTTTATGCTTTTAATGATGGGGCACTATTTCGGGCTCATCAATCGACATTTAAATTGATCTGAGTTCACCCCAACACTACAAACAACAACGCCGCAAAACTTGCGGCGTTGTTGTTGGCAACGCCACATCAAGGGCTATGCCTGTCTCCTCTACCCGAATCCTATACAGTGGATTTTATCGGGACATATCAACGCCGCATTACAACCAGTACACCACTACAAACAATCCCAGCCACACCACGTCAACAAAGTGCCAATACCAAGCCACTGCCTCAAATGCAAAATGATGGTCCGCAGTAAAGTGGCCTCGCATCACGCGACATAGAATCACGATCAACATGGTCGCACCGAGTGTTACGTGAAAGCCGTGAAACCCGGTAAGCATGAAAAATGTTGAACCGTAAATACCCGTCGTTAGCTTAAGGTTGAGTTCGTGATACGCATGCACATACTCATACACTTGCAAGCACAAAAACACGGCACCTAACAAAATGGTCAGCAACAGGCCGAGCTTCAACTGGCCGCGATTGCCATTTACCAAACCCCAATGGGCCCAGGTTAAGGTCGCACCAGAAGTGAGCAGCAGCAGTGTGTTAATCGCTGGAATACCCCAAGCACCCATCGGGGTGAAGGCTTCACTAAAGCCAGGGCCAGCACTTGGCCACGCGGGAGTAAACCCATTCCATAACAACGTACGGCTTTCTAGCCCAGCCAAATCCGGCACAGACAATACCCGTACATAAAACAGAGCACCGAAAAAGGCCGCGAAGAACATCACTTCACTGAAAATAAACCACCCCATACTCCAGCGAAACGAAACATCAACGCGTTGATTGTATTTTCCGCCTTCTGACTCACCCACCACTTGGCCAAACCAACCAAACAGCATGTAAATCAAAATCGCAAAACCGCCGGCTACCATGTATGGGCCCGCATTCACACCATTCATCCAACATGCAGCGCCCATGCCCATTAACAACAGAGCGACTGACCCGAAGATCGGATACCGAGATGGCTCCGGCACAAAATAATACGGTGCGTGGCTTTGGCTCATTTGTATTGCCTCCCCTTGACCTCAGTGTGCGTACGTCGAAATCACCAGTCGGACGACCATCAGTACCGTTAGCACAAACAACACGCCGCCAATAATTCCTGCAATGATGACGTGATGCGGCTTCAAAGAAGCCATGTCCTGCTGGTAATCCGATTTCCGACGAACCCCTAAAAACGACCAAAACACTGCCTTTGCAGTGGCCAAAAAACTAGCAGATCGTTGCTCTTCATTTTTCATGAGCTACCGCCTCGCAGCTCACCTTCCTTTACTGCAGGCTCCGCTTGATTTGTCGCCTGAGAACCTGCCACTTCAAAGAACGTGTACGACAAAGTAATCACATTCACGTCTTTTGGTAGTGAAGGATCAACAACAAACACCACCGGCATTTGCTTACGTTCATTCGCCGCAAGTGTTTGCTTGGTAAAACAAAAGCAATCTAACTTCCGAAAATACTTACCTGCTAAGGCGGGCCCATAACTCGGTATAGCCTGCCCACTAACAGGCACATCTTTTGTGTTCCTCACCTCATAGGTCACCTGCACTATTTCACCAAGATGAACCGTGAGGCTATTTTGAGTCGGCTTAAAATTCCAAGCTAGCTTATGCGTATTGGCATCGAACTCGATGATGACCGTCCGTGATTTATCAACCTGTGTATTCTGGACCACATCAGCTTTTAACAAGTTGTTGCTGCCCGTCAGTTTGCAAATCACTTCATAAAACGGCACCAATGCGTAAGCAAATCCAAACATACAAACTGCAATCACAAACAGTTTGCGCATCAACTTACGATTTGCAACTTGCGCCTCATTCATTGGAGCAACATTCCCTTAATTGCCCCCCAAATGAAGAACACCAACACGATGGACAGCAGCAGCAAAGCTGTTCGTCTGTTTTTCCCTGACCGCCCATCATGTTGTTGCATATTCGCCTGCTCAGTTCATTGCACTACGATCCAACACTTCGATCTTGCCAACCCGTTACTTCACGTGAGGCGGCTCTTCAAACGTGTGGTAAGGCGCAGGAGAAGGCACCGTCCACTCCAAGCCATCAGCACCTTCCCACACCTGTGCAGTCGCCTTGGGGCCACCCTTCGCACACTTGACCACTGCGATCAGGAAGATCAGCTGTGACAAGCCGAAACCAAATGCACCGATCGAGGCAATGAAATTGAAGTCGGCAAATTGGGTCGCATAATCTGGAATACGGCGCGGCATGCCGGCCAGACCCAAGAAATGCATCGGGAAGAACGTGATGTTGAAGAAAATAATGGACGCCCAGAAATGCAGCTTGCCAAGCGTTTCGCTGTACATATGACCCGTCCACTTTGGCAACCAATAGTAGGTACCCGCAAACAAGGCAAACAGCGAACCTGCCACCAATACATAGTGGAAGTGCGCCACCACGTAATAGGTGTCTTGAATTTGAATATCAATCGGCATGATTGCGCAAATCAAGCCTGTAAAGCCACCCATGGTGAACACAAAGATAAAGCCGACTGCAAACAACATGGGCGTTTCGAATGTCATTGAGCCGCGCCACATGGTGGCAACCCAGTTAAACACTTTCACGCCCGTAGGTACCGCAATCAGCATGGTGGCGTACATAAAGAACAGCAAACCAGCCGCCGGCATACCAACCACAAACATATGGTGAGCCCACACGATGAACGACAGAATGGCAATGGATGCTGTGGCATACACCATGGAGGCATAACCAAACAACGGCTTGCGTGCAAACGTCGGGATGATTTGGCTAATGATCCCGAACGCTGGCAGGATCATGATGTACACCTCGGGGTGGCCAAAGAAACAGAACACGTGCTGATAAAGCACTGGATCACCACCGCCAGCAGCATTAAAGAAGCTCGTGCCAAAGTGACGGTCCGTCAGAATCATGGTGACTGCACCTGCCAGCACAGGCATCACCGCAATCAGCAAATACGCTGTAATCAACCATGTCCATACAAACAACGGCATCTTCATCAGCGTCATGCCAGGCGCGCGCATGTTCAGGATGGTCACGATGATGTTGATCGAGCCCATGATCGAACTCGCCCCCATGATGTGAATCGCGAAGATAGTGAAGTCCATCGACATGCCTTGTTGCACCGACAGCGGGGCATACAAGGTCCAGCCGGCAGCAGGCGCACCGCCCGGCAGGAAGAATGACGTAACCAATAAAATCGCGGCAACCGGTAACAACCAGAAACTCCAGTTGTTCATTCGAGCAAACGCCATATCGCTCGCCCCGATCATGAGTGGAATTTGCCAATTAGCAAAGCCTACGAAGGCTGGCATAATCGCCCCGAACACCATGATGAGACCATGCATGGTGGTAAAAGAATTAAACCGCTCGGGATCCCACAGTTGCATCCCCGGGTACATCAATTCCGCTCGAATACCCCAGGCCAGCAATCCGCCCACGATGAACATCGTGAAAGCGAATATCAAATACATCGTCCCGATATCTTTGTGGTTCGTCGTGGTAATCCAACGCATCAGGCCGGTTGGGTGGTGCCCATGATCGTCGTGACCATGGCCATGTGCGTGATCGTGAGAAATAGAACTCATCTCAGCTCCTAAGCGTGGTCGTTGTATCAGCCCGCATGGCCAGATTTAACTGGCTGAGCAGGTAGTGCCGCGGTTTTGTTGGAACGTACAGTGCGTACATCTGCGGGCTGCACCACCGTTCCGGTTGCATTGCCCCATGCATTGCGTTCATAAGTAATCACCGCCGCAATTTCGGTATCGCTTAGTTGCTTAAACGAAGCCATCGACGTGCCTGTTTTGCCATTCAAGACAATATTGAGATGGTCGCCCACAGGCCCATTGGCAATTTTTGAGCCATCGAGCGCAGGGAATGCAGGAGGCAGCCCCTTGCCATTGGCTTGGTGACATGCCGCACAGTTTGCGGAATAGACTTGCTCACCGCGCGCTTTCAGCTCTTCCATGGTCCAAACTTTGTTTGGATCATCAGCCGCAGCTGCCATCAGCTTTTTCTGTTCATCCACCCAAGCCGCGTAGGCCTCAGCAGAAACCACATGCACTTCGATAGGCATGAAGCCATGATCGCGGCCGCACAACTCAGCGCAGTTGCCGCGGTACACGCCTTCTTTATCTGCACGAAACCACGTGTCATGAATAAAGCCCGGTATCGCGTCTTGCTTCACACCGAACGCCGGAACCCACCAAGCGTGGATCACATCATTCGCCGTGGTCAGAATGCGAATTTTTTTACCAACAGGCACCACCAGCGGCTTATCAACTTCCAGCAAGTAGTTTGGGCCTTTAGGGGCCTTACCCTCGATTTGCTCACGGGGTGTAGAAAGCGCTGAAACGAAGTGAACACCTTCACCCTGACCTTTGAGGTAGTCATATCCCCACTTCCACTGATAGCCAGTGGCTTTAATGGTGATATCCGGGTTTGAGGTATCTTTCAGCTCTAAGATCGTCTTGGTCGCAGGCCACGCCATGCCCAACAGAATAAAGACGGGGATGATGGTCCACAAGATCTCGACCGTGGTGCTCTCATGGAATTGAGCAGCAACAGCGCCACGTGATTTACGGTGTGCGAACACGGAGTAAAACATTACCCCGAACACCAATACGAAGATGATTAGACAGATCCACAACATGAGCGTATGCATGTCGTACATCTGTTGTGCAATGCCAGTCGCTGGCGTTTGCAAGTTATAACGACCGTCCACTTCGGCGTATGCGAGCTGCGTCGCACCCATCAAAGTCATACCGGCTGCCCAGGACTGCCCCTCTCTGAGTCTCATTGTTGTGGTCCTCGCCTTCGACTACGAATTTCGTACTCCGGACCCAGTGCTGCGTGATCCGGCGCTTCAGTTGCTCACCAGCCTTACGGCCGGCCCAGGTCGTAACCTGGAGATGAATCTGACTGCGCTTGCGACTACGACTACACGTGCATTCCGTTACCGGAATCGCAACCCTTCTTCGAGTTGCACGGCTAAATTCGTACTGCCAGTAATTGCGGTTTAACCGCGAATTACCTTGCTGCGAGGCCCTCAATGTATCCGAGGCACCCATCCACACAAAGGCTGCCCTAACAGCGCCTTGCACGGCAAAACTTTGTGCGCTAGACAACACGCCCATCTCATAACAGCAACACCAAGTGCACCGAACAATTTTTTGATGAAGGACGGTGTCTTCACAAAAATTACAACCCTTTGATCAAGTGCTTAGCGCGCTGCTGCACAGCAACCAAAACACCCAAAAGCCCGAATTGGGCATCAGATCAGGCATTCCAGAAGTGCTGAACGGGCCATAAGGTAGCACGCGCAACCGCCCTTATCAACAATTCTTGATGTGGATCAAATTAAAAAACCGTCTCGAACGCACTCCGCTCGCACACTAACCCGCGCGCAAATCACGCCAGCACCTGCAATAGGCGCTGGTGAACATTTTCGAAACCGCCATTACTCATCACCAAGACGTGATCACCTTCACGCGCATGCAACCGCACATCGGCAATTAACTTTTCGATATCGTCATGCACGTGACTGCGTTCATTGAGCGAAGCCAACGCAGCGTCAGCGTCCCAGCCCAATCCTTTTGAGTAACAAAAAACGTGCGCAGCCTCATGCAAACTGGCGACTAAACGATCTTTCATCGCACCCAGCTTCATGGTGTTAGAACGCGGTTCCAACACTGCGAAAATGCGCACACCATCCCCCACGCGACGACGCAGTGCGGCCAGCGTTGCTTCAATAGCCGTGGGGTGGTGGGCGAAGTCGTCGTACACCGTCACCCCGCGCACCGTACCACGCACTTCGAGTCGGCGTTTTACGCCATGGAACTCACTCAATGCTGCACCGGCCTGCTCGGGCGTTACGCCCACGTGCCGCGCTGCCAACAATGCAGCAAGCGCGTTATCCGCGTTGTGCTGCCCCGGCAAAGTGAGATGCGCATTCGCTACAACCTTACCCGCCTGCAAAAACTCAACCAGATCACCCTCACACAAGCGAGCTTGCCACTGCTCAGTGTCATTAAAAAACTCAACTTCGCTCCAGCAGCCTTTTGCCAATACTCGCTTGAGCGCGGGCTCACCACCATTGCATAAAACTCGGCCACTCTGCGGAATCGTGCGCACCAAATGATGGAACTGCGTTTCAATCGCTGACAAATCAGCAAAGATGTCAGCATGGTCGTATTCGAGGTTATTCAGCACTGCCGTTCTGGGTCGGTAGTGCACAAATTTTGAGCGCTTGTCACAAAATGCGGTGTCGTATTCGTCTGCCTCAATCACAAAAAAATTCGACTCGGTGAGGCGTGCAGACAAACCAAAATTACCTGGCACACCACCAATCAAAAAACCGGGGTTCAGGCCTGCGTGTTCAAGAATCCAAGTCAGCATGGACGTGGTGGTGGTTTTGCCGTGCGTGCCCGCAACCGCCAGCACCCATTTGTGGCACAACATCTGTTCAGACAACCATTGCGGGCCTGATACATAGTTCAAACCACGGTCCAAAATCGCTTCCAACAACGGATTGCCACGGGAAACCGCGTTACCCACGACATAAATATCTGCATTTAAATCGAGTTGTGATGGATCGTAGCCTTCAATCAACGCGATACCTTGCTCCTGCAACTGCGTGCTCATTGGCGGATACACATTGGCATCGCAGCCTGTGACGCGATAACCCGCAGCGCGCGCAATCAGCGCAATTCCACCCATAAAGGTGCCGCATATGCCCAGAATGTGAATATGCTGAGGAGTGGACTGCGTATTAGGTTGCGGATTACCCGCTTCATGTTGCAAGATGGACTGCATGGATCACCGTCACCAATTTCTGCCACAATGGCGCGGCGATTCTAGCCCGGATAGCGTTTGCCGGCATGAGCTTTTGCCGGCTGCTTTCTGCGAGTGCATGACATGGCACGATCGGGCACAGCGTCGAGCTGTCTATCAGGCTGTCACAACAGCATGAAATGATGCGATCTAACAATGATCCTGAACCTGAACACGCTCAACGCACGGAACACACCATGAAATCAACGCCCATGCGCCGGCAAATTGCCATTACGGCAGCCCGCTTGATTGCCGAGGACGGCATTGACGACTACGGCTTTGCCAAACGCAAAGCCGCACGACAACTCGGTGCCAATCCTAAAGAATCACTACCGAACAATAGCGAAATCGAAGAAGCACTGCGCGATTACCAAGCCATCTACGAGCCTGAAGAACAACAGGCCTGTTTGCTGGAATTGCGCCAAGCTGCACTACCGCTCATGGCTGAACTGAGCGAATTTCGTCCCTACCTTACAGACGCAGTACTCGACGGCAATGCCACCCGCTTTAGCCCGATCGAACTACAGCTATTTGCAGACAGCGCCAAGGATGTAGAACTTTTTCTGCTCAACCGCGATGTTGAATTTGAATCACGCGAGCCCCGCCGCCCCGAGCGCCACTTGCCCGAAACCACTTTGCGCTTGTATTGGCACGACATTCCCGTCGAACTTGCCGTTTATCCGTATGAAGCAGAACGCAGTCGACATCGCGATACACACAACGGGCGTAGTCGAGATCGACTCGGCCGCGAGGGAGTAAAGGAACTCATCGAGCTGCAATTGAGCACGCAAGCCGAAACACCCCAAGTGCAACAACCCTAGCCGTTTGCCAATCGACATGGAACAACACAACACTCATCGTCTTCTCGGCCTATTAGTCGCCGTTGGTGCTGGTTTGGCCGGCATTTGGATGGGATCGGCGCAGCAAGCAGCCAATACAACTGTTGCCGCGGCACCCAATGCCGTCGACGAAATTAAACACCTCAAGTTAAACGGCCTAGATGGTCAGCCGCACGAGATCGTCAAACCCGGCCATTTGACGGTAGTGAATTTCTGGGCCAGTTGGTGCCCGCCCTGCCGGGAAGAGATGCCCGCCTTTGATCGGATCTATTCGCTTTATAAGATTCAAAACGTCGATTTTGTCGGCATTGCAATTGATCAAGCAGACAACGTCGCTGAATTTCAGAAAAAAAACCCGGTTACCTACCCGCTCGTACTTGGCAATTTAGACACAATTGATCTATCAGTCAGACTCGGAAACAAAGCCAAAGGCCTACCATTTACCGTCATAATTGGCTCTGATGGCAACATTTTGTCGTCAAGATCGGGGCCGATGAGCGAATCTGCGCTGGAAGCCGCTATTCGCAACGCCCTCCCTGCCACGAGCCCGTCACCACTTACCCCGCCCCCCATCCCGCCAGCGGCACACCAAAACAGCCGGCCTTAAAGCTTGGCAACCCACTGTTTTAAAGAAACAAATATCGCCATTGCCGGCAAAAGGTGGCAATTTGTAGCGATATGCTGCAAAATTAAGGGATGGTGACGCGCAAAAAAAGCCCGGACAACTCGCTGAGCAGCACCCAAAACAGCGACAAAAATCCTAAACGCACAACCGCCGAACGCACAATGCAAAAAGCAGCTACAGTAGCCAAAGCTCCTGTAGCGCGACGGAGCACGAGCAGAAAGGCAAGCGACACAGATATGGGCACCTCACAATCCAGCCGCAGTAGTCGTAGCACGGCAATCATGCAACCTAAAGCTCGCATTCTGGTGCTGCACGGCCCCAATCTCAACCTGCTCGGCAAGCGCGAACCTCACATTTACGGACACGCCACACTAGCAGGCATTAACGCCGGCCTCGTGCAGCAAGCAAAAATCGCCGGCGTGGAGCTCGACACCTTTCAGAGCAACCACGAAGGCGCGCTAATTGATCGCATTCATGAAGCGTCTGTCGCTGGCACACACTTCATTATTATTAACCCGGCTGCGTTCACGCATACCAGCATTGCCCTTCGCGATGCCTTGGCGGGCGTAGCCATCCCGTTTGTCGAGGTTCACCTCTCCAACGTACATGCCCGCGAGTCATTCCGTCACCAGTCTTACTTTTCGGATCTGGCTCTCGGCGTTATCTGCGGATTGGGCGCACATGGCTATACCGCTGCGCTCGACCATCTGCTACGCCTGGTTAATACACACCAAGCCTAATACCAACTATCAGGCGACATCTGTCGACCTGCTACAACCATTGCGCAGGAGCACACATGGATTTGCGTAAACTGAAGAAACTGATCGACCTCGTTCAGGAATCCGGCATTTCGGAACTGGAAGTCACCGAGGGTGAAGAAAAGGTTCGGATTGCCAAGCAACTCAGTGGTCATGCCGTGCAGACCATCGCTGTGGGTCAAGCACCGGCGCCCGGCGCCGCCATGCCCGCTGCGGCCCCTGCCTCGACCGCAGCGCCCGCTGCGAGCAGCGTACCGGACGGCCACTTGCTGAAGTCGCCCATGGTCGGCACCTTCTATCGTTCCAGCTCGCCCGAAGCCAAGCCTTTCGTAGAAGTCGGCCAATCTGTTTCTGCAGGCGACACGCTTTGTATTATCGAAGCGATGAAGCTCATGAACGAGATCGAAGCGGACAAATCCGGCGTGGTAAAAGCCATTCTTGTAGAAAACGGTCAGCCAGTGGAATACGGCCAGTCACTGTTCGTCATTGCCTGAACGCCGCATACCGCGGAACATAATTATTTACGAGCGGCGTTGCCAATTGCATGATTGGCAAATGACGCGACTAAAGCAGCGGTGTAGACCATGTTTGAAAAAATTCTAATCGCCAACCGTGGCGAAATTGCCTTACGTATCTTGCGCGCTTGTCGCGAGCTTGGCATTCGCACGGTGGCCGTGCATTCTGAAGCCGACACCGAAGCCAAATACGTCAAGCTGGCTGACGAATCGGTTTGTATTGGCCCCGCACCTTCTAGTGCTTCGTACCTCAACATACCTGCCATTATTTCTGCAGCGGAAGTCACCGACGCAGAAGCGATTCACCCGGGCTACGGCTTCCTCTCTGAGAACGCCGACTTTGCCGAACGTGTCGAAAAATCGGGCTTCACGTTTATTGGCCCACGCCCCGAAACCATTCGCCTTATGGGCGACAAAGTTTCGGCTAAAGCGGCAATGAAAGCCGCAGGTGTGCCGTGCGTTCCCGGTTCAGATGGCGCACTGCCAGACGACCCCAAAGAAATCGTGCGTATCGCACGCAGTGTTGGTTACCCGGTGATTATCAAAGCGGCGGGTGGCGGTGGCGGTCGTGGCATGCGCGTGGTGCATACGGAAGCGGCGCTCATTAACGCCGTACAAACCACCAAAGCCGAAGCGCAAGCTGCCTTCAACAATCCCTCCGTGTACATGGAGAAGTTTCTCGAGAATCCGCGTCACATCGAGATTCAAGTATTGGCCGATAGCTTTAAAAACGCCGTATGGCTGGGCGAGCGCGACTGCTCTATGCAGCGCCGTCACCAAAAGGTGATTGAAGAAGCACCGGCACCGAACATCAATCGCAAGTTGATTCAAAAAATTGGTGATCGTTGTGCTGAAGCCTGCCGCGCCATTAACTATCGCGGCGCAGGTACGTTTGAATTTTTGTACGAAAACGACGAGTTCTATTTCATCGAAATGAACACGCGCGTACAAGTTGAACATCCGGTCACTGAAATGACCACGGGTATCGACATTGTGGTGCAACAGATTCGCGTGGCGGCAGGTGAAAAATTGGCGTTGCGCCAAAAGGACATCGTGCCCAAAGGCCACGCCATTGAGTGTCGTATCAATGCAGAAGACCCGTACAAATTCACGCCGTGCCCGGGCCGTATCGAAACCTACCACCCGCCTGGCGGCCCTGGTATTCGCGTCGACTCACACGTGTATCAGGGGTACACCGTGCCCTCGAATTACGATTCGATGATTGGCAAAGTGATTGCCTACGGCGACACGCGTGAGCAAGCTATGCGCCGCATGAGCATTGCGTTGTCCGAGATGATTGTAGGCGGCATCAAGAGCAACATCGCGCTTCACCAAGAATTGATGCATGACGCACGCTTCCTCGCCGGCGGTACCAGTATTCATTATCTGGAACACAAGCTGGCTGCACGCGAAGAAGTTAACAAGGCCAAATAAAGCAGGATGCACGCAGTATGTGGGTGAATATCGTCATTCCGGCAGACAGCACGCACGCTGATGCCCTGACCGAAGCACTGATGGATCAGGGCGCGCTGTCTGCCTCAATGGAAGACGCGCATGCTGGCACCGATCAAGAACAACCCCAGTTTGGCGAGCCCGGCATGCCCGGCATGCCGCTGTGGGATCAGTCTCGCGTCATCGCCTTGTTCGAAGCCGGCAGTGTCACCGCCGAGCAAATCTCCGCTGCGTGTGTCGCCGCCGGTCTGCCTGCCGACACGCCCTATATTGAGCAAGCCGTTGCTGAGCAAAACTGGGTGCAACTCACGCAAAGCCAATTTGCGCCGATCCAGATTACTGATCGTTTGTGGATCGTCCCCAGCTGGCACGAAGCTCCGAATCCGAACGCCATCAACATGGTGCTCGACCCCGGCATGGCCTTTGGTACCGGCTCGCACCCCACCACACATTTGTGTTTGGCTTGGTTGTGTGATCATGTGCAGGGCGGCGAACGCCTCATGGATTACGGCTGCGGTTCTGGCATTCTCGCCATTGCAGCAGCCATGCTTGGCGCAGGCGAAGTGAGCGGCACTGACATCGACCCGCACGCGCTAGTGGCGGCCGAACACAATGCGGCGCAAAATGGCGTCACCCTCAAATTGTTTGATACGCAACACGCGATTAACGGACACTTCGACGTGGTGGTTGCCAATATTCTTGCGAACCCGCTCACCGTGCTTGCCCCAGCGCTAATTAGTCTCGCACGTCCGGGCGGGCTCATTGCGCTATCGGGCATTTTGTGCGAACAAGTTGAGCAGGTTCAGCAAACCTATGCACCGGCACTTGATCTCACCGTCTCTGCAGAACGAGATGGTTGGGTATTGCTAACGGGCACGCGCATATGCTGACTCGCTGCCCCGCCTGCCAAACCACGTTCCGCGTGACTGAAGAGCAGGCGCAAGCGCACAAAGGCATGGTGCGCTGTGGTCGCTGCCGTGCTGTATTCAATAGCCACGAGCATGCCGTCGCACAGACGCACACTGCGACAACTGAAATCCCTGCCGCCGCAACCGCGCCCGCCACATCTAGCACAGCTACAGAAATCATCACGCCACATCAACGCCAAGCGTTGCCGAGTGTTGCCGAGCAAGAAGCCGCCGCATTGTTTGGCCAAACGCTGATGGCTGAGGTTGATGAGCCCAACACAGCAGCAACGCACTCGCCTACCGCCACGCACGAAGCCTTCGTCGAACCTACCGCGACAGAGCATGATCCACTCGAAGATGCGCTCGATGCAGCTGACCATGCCGCGCCGATAGAAACAGCACAAGACCTTGCCTCTTCAAATGAAGTTGCAGAGGATTTGCATATTGCAACGGCTGCAGACGACTTAGGCGACATGACGGGCGATCCAACAACGGGCAACGTGGTTGCAGCTGCCGCCACAACTACGGCGGCGCCAGACGCCCCTGCACTTAACATCGTTCAGCCCAAAATTCGTACCAAATTGTGGGCCTCTGTGGCGGCGCTCGCCACATTACTTCTGGTAGCACAAGGACTCTATATTTGGCGCGGAAGCTTAGCGCAAAACTGGCCCGGTTTGCGGCCAGCCTTGGTGAGCCTATGCTCGTCGCTCGGTTGCGAGATTCCAATTCCGCGCGATGAAACACAGGTCAGTATTGAATCGTCAGAACTGCACCCAGTTGGCAATGATCCGGATCGACTATTCTTACAAGCCAGTCTGCGCAACCGCGCAGCGTTTGATCAAGCTTGGCCAAATATCGAACTCACACTCACCGACAGCCGTGACAACGTGGTGATTCGAAAAGTCTTAACATCCGCCGAATATCTGCCGCGCTCACATCAGTATCAGCGCACTTTTGCTGCGGCGAGCGACGTTGCCATTACCTTGCAGTTCAAAAACGACGGTAGTCCGGCGAGTGGCTACAACATGCTGTTGTATTACCCGTAAGCCGCTGCATTGATTTCACGTCACTGTCACGCAAGTCGCGCATGATTGTGGGCTGAACACCCCTCCCATTAGCACTCTAGCCATCGACATCACACGCTATGGAAGAAAGTCCATTCAAAGGCAAAACCGGCTTGCGTCGCATCTGGAATGCGTTCCACTACTCGCTTGAGGGTTTGCGTGCGGCCTACTGCAACGAAGACGCGTTTCGCCAAGAAGTTTGGCTCGCTGTGGTGTGCATCCCACTTGTGCTTTGGCTGCCCGCGAGCGCGATTGGCAAAGCACTGATGATTGCCAGCGTGCTGCTGATTTTGATTGTTGAGCTATTGAATTCTGCGATCGAAGCAACGGTCGATCGCATCTCGCTAGAGAATCACACATTGGCAAAACGCGCCAAAGACATTGGCAGCGCCGCCGTCTTTGTGGCGCTGGCCAATGCAGCGATCGTGTGGTGGTTGGTGCTAGCGGGTTAAGTGATTAGTCGCCCAACAAACCGTTGGCAGCTTCAACATCTGATTCATTAAGCGTGCCGGCAGCGGCTTTCAGTTTGAACTGCGACATCAAGGTGTCGTAACGTGCTTTTGCCAAGTCACGGCGCGTGGTAAACAGCTGTTGCTGCGCATTCAACACATCAATGTTGATGCGCACACCAACTTCATAACCCAGCTTATTCGCGTCTAATGAAGACTGCGAAGAAGTCAGCGCAGCTTCCAGCGCTTTCACCTGCGCCAAGCCGCTGCTCACGCCGAGATAGGCCTGACGTGCCGCCAATGACGCGCTCCGGCGAGCGTTATCCAAGTCGGCCTGGGCTTTGGTGCGAAGCGCCGCCGCTTCACGTTCGCGCGATTGAATGGCGCCGCCTTGATACAGCGGAATATTAAGCTGGACGCCGAGGGTGCCAGAGGTGGCGTCCGAATCCAAACCCGTTGAAGGCACCAAAGTTTTATTGCGACCGTAAGTCGCGACTGCATCAAGCGTTGGCAAGTGGCCTGCGCGATTACGCTCCACTTCACGGTCTGCAATATCCAACGAAGCTTGGGCAGACTGCACGGTGTATGAAGAGTGCTCGGCCGAACTTACCCAGGGTTGAATATCTGCTGGTTGCGGTGCGGGTAGATCTGCGTCACGACGCAATTTTTTCAATACGCCCGGCTCTTTGCCAACCAGCTGACTCAAAACTTGTTGCTTAACTTCAAGGTCGCTGCGCGCGGCAATCGCTTGTGCTGCAGCCAAGTCAGAACGTGATTGCGCCTCGTGCACATCGGTCACAGTCACCGTGCCGACTTCGAAACTCTTTTTAGCTAACTCGAGCTGTTCGCCGCTGGCTTGTTGTTGCGCCTCAAGCGAGGACAAGGTTTCTTGCGCCACCAGCACATCGAAATAGGCTTGCGCAACGCGCAAAATCAAATCTTGGCGTGACTGCTGAAACTGCGCCTCGGCTAAGGCAACTTGCAACTGACCCTGCTTGTACTGCACCCAATTTTGCCAACGGAACAAAGGTTGTGTGAGTTGTACATTCCAACCACGGCTGCTGTAGTCGCGCGATGAGTTCGTCGGCTGCGTCGTATCAACTGAGTTGCGCGTGACATTGGCAGACAACCCCACGTTAGGCAACAAGCCCGCTAAGCCCTGCATTTCCTTTTCACTGCCGGCTTGACGTTGCGCACGCGAGGCAGCGTAGATTGCGTCGTAGGTTTGCGCATCTTTATAAAGCTGCAACAAATCGGCCGCGTAGACTGTGTTGACGAAGGGATTGGCAAAAATCATTGCCAATCCAGTCGACACCATCGTTGTCCGTAACGTGTTACGCATTTCGCACCCCCGCGTTGCTGCAAGCGCCCATCACAGTTGAACGGCCTGCTTCAGATCTATCAATATCGCTGCATTGCCGGGTCAACCTGCACCGCCCACGCTTCTACGCCACCGGTGAGGTTGTATACATTTTCAAAACCTGCCCGCTCAAGGTACACCCCGACTTGCATGCTGCGCATGCCGTGGTGACAGATGCACACGACTGGCGCTTCTGCTTCGAGTTCTACATGGCGCTGTGGCACCGTTTGCATAGGCATATGCATCGACCCTTCTATATGGCAAATCTGCCACTCAGAAGGTTCCCTTACATCCAACAAAATAGGTCTGGCGCGTGCTGCATCGTGCAGCCAATCGTTCAACTCAGTCGCGGAGAGTGCTCTCAATCTAGTGTCCGATCAAAACTCAAAGCGGCTACGTGACGGCACACGATTGAGCATCGGCACCAGTGTTTCAAATACATTGGTGGTGCGGAAACGACCCGGCTCAATACACACCACGAGTTGCGCACTTTGCACAGGTGCTTCGCCCACAAAAGCCATTAAACGACCGCCAACGCGCAGTTGCTCCAGCAACAGTTTCGGCACATCGAGCATGCCGCCCGACACAACAATCACATCAAACGGTGCTTGTGCCGGCAAACCTTCTGCGCCATTGCCTGTTTCAACGGTAACGTTATTGATGCCAGCCTTGCGCAGATTTGCGCGGGCTTGCTCTGCCAGTTGCGGCACGATTTCAACCGTCGTCACATGACCTGCTTTGGCTGCCATCAGAGCCGCCATGTAGCCTGAACCGGTACCAATCTCCAGCACCTTGTCTGACTTACGCAAGCGCAGTTCTTGCAACACACGCGCTTCAATCTTGGGCGCCATCATCACGGCATCGCTACCCAGCGGCACTTCCATGTCGGCAAATGCCAAATCACGATACGTAGCCGGCACGAATTCTTCGCGCTTAATTGTCATCAGCAGATCTAGCACATCCGTATCCAGCACATCCCACGGACGAACTTGCTGTTCGATCATATTGAAGCGAGCTTGCTCGACATTCATGTTGCGACCTTTCTAAAAACGGTTTTCCACCGAGTCGTTTTCATTCATGTGGTGTCCCGCCTGCCGGGACAAGTCCGCCATTTTAGCCGACCGGGGCCGTCACGTCTGTTTCAGATTGCGGGGGCACTTCGTTGCGGCGCACCCTAAACCAAGCGGCGTATAGCGCCGGCAAGAACAATAGGGTGAGCACCGTTGCCACCAGCAAGCCGCCCATAATCGCCACCGCCATAGGCCCCCAGAAGATTGACCGGGTGAGCGGGATCATGGCCAATATGGCTGCCGCCGCTGTTAGCATGATGGGCCGGAAACGGCGCACGGCGGCTTCCACCACCGACTCCCAGCGCGGGCGCCCGGCGGCAATGTCGCGCTCAATTTGGTCTACCAAAATCACCGAGTTACGCATAATCATGCCAGCCAGCGCGATGACCCCCAGCGTTGCCACAAAGCCAAACGGCGCCTGAAACGCCAGCAGCGTCACGGCGGCGCCAATCAAACCCAGCGGGGCGGTGAGAAACACTAAAACGGTGCGCGAGAACGAGCGCAGTTGCAGCATGAGCAGCGTCAGAATAATCAGTATCAACACGGGCATATTGGCATTGATTGATGCCTGAGCCGTGGCCGACTCCTCTGTCGCGCCGGCAATTTCTAAGCGATAACCCGGCTCCATTTGCGCTTGCAACTTGGCCATTTGCGGCCACAAGCGTGCTGCAACAAACGGGCCTTGCACGCCATCACGCACATCAGACTGCACGGTGATAGAAGGCTCGCGGCCGAGACGCCAAATAATGCCCGGCTCCCAGCCCATACTCAGATGCGCCAATTGCGACAAGGGCACAGCCTGTCCGGTCACGGTATGAATATTGGCGTCCATTAAGCGTGACATCACGGTACGCTCGTCTTCGGGCTGGCGAATGATGATGTCGATTGACTTGTCGCCATCACGATAGGTGCCCGCCTTAAAACCGCTGAGCAACACTTGTCCGGCCTTTGCCAATAACGCGCTTGGCACGCCCAGTGCGCGGGCTTTGTCTTGATCCAAGTCGAGTCGCAACACGCGAATCGGCTCATTCCAGTTGTGATTAATCCCCACCGTGTCGGCATCTGTTTTCATGACGTCAGCCACTTGCCGCGCATAGGCCTGCACTTTGGTGTGTTCTGGCCCCGTTACACGAAACTGCACAGGGTAGGCCACGGGTGGGCCGGCCTGCAAAGGATAGATGCGACCGCGCACATCGGGAAAATCATTTTTGAATAACTCGCGACCACGATCACGCAGGCGATTGCGCGCCTCAACATCTTTAGCGCGAATAATGATCTGCGCAAAGTTGGTGTGATTGAACTGCTGATCTAAGGGCAGATAAAAACGCGGGCTTCCTGCTGCCACCCACGACACATAGTTGGTCACGTCTTTGGCGTTTTCCGGGCGCTGCAAAAACGCTTCGAATTTGCGTGTCTGTGCTTCAGTCGCGGCGTAGCTCGAACCCTCCGGCAACCACAAATCAACTATCAATTCTTCACGGTTTGAGTTGGGGAAAAACTGTTGCTGAACAAAACGGAAGCCGACGATCGACAATACAAACGCGCCCAAGGTAATGGCGATTACTAACTTACGATGTTCCACACAATAATCAACCAATGTGCGAAAGCGTTGGTATGCAGGCGAATCAAACACTTCATGCGGCTGGCCAGTATGACTGGGGCGTTCCTTCAACAGCAGCACCCCCAAATACGGCGTGAACACAACGGCCACGAGCCAGCTGGTGAGCAACGCAACAGCATTTACAGCAAAGATGGAAAAGGTGTATTCACCGGCCGCGCTTTTGGCAAAGCCAACTGGCATAAAGCTGGCTACGGTAATTAAAGTACCGGTCAGCATCGGTGCCGCAGTTGCGCTATACATGGCGCTTGCCGCCGTGAACTTGTCGTAACCTTCTTCGAGTTTGCGCACCATCATTTCAACCGCAATGATGGCGTCGTCGACCAACAAACCTAACGCAATAATCAATGCGCCGAGCGAGATTTTTTGCAGGTCAATGCCCCACACCCACATGCAGAAGAAGGTGATCGCCAGTACCAGCGGAATGGACAACGCCACCACCAGACCCGGACGCACATCCAAACGCAGCGGACGACGATGCAGACCCAGCGCAAGAAAACTGACGGTGAGCACAATCACAATCGCTTCAATGAGCGTGTGCAAAAACTCGCCGACGGATTTATTCACCACACGCGGCTGATCTGCCACCTGTTGCATCTCAATACCCACGGGCAACCAACTGCGGATATTGGCAAAAGACTTATCCAGATCACGGCCGAGCTGAATGATGTTGCCGCCCTTATCCATCGAGATACCGACGCCAATCACCTCACGGCCATTGAAGCGCATCTTGCTCACGGGCGGCGTCACCGTTTCACGGCTTACCGTTGCAAAATCACCTAATCGAAAACTGCGTGGACCGTTGACACCCTCTACACGCAGCATCAGATTTTCGATTTCGCTTAAATTCGAAAACTGACCGCTCACACGCATGGGAATATTCCAATCCCCAGCCGCCATGACGCCCGAACCTTGTATGGCATTTTGCTGTGCAAGCGCATCGAGCACCTGCTGGAAGGTCACCCCCATGCGCGCAAACTTTTGGTGCGAGAACACGATGTACACAGCCTCGTCCTGCACACCGAACAATTCAACCTTACTCACATGCGGCACGCGCAACAGCTCTTGCCGTGCGCGATCAACCCAATCTTTTAGCTCCGCATACGAATAGCCGTCTGCACTAAATGCAAAGATTGAACCGTAGGTATCGCCAAATTCATCATTAAAAAATGGGCCTTCTGTTCCTGCCGGCAAATTACCTTTGATGTCGCCCACTTTTTTGCGGACTTGGTACCAAATGTTGTTCACTTCTTTAGGCGGCACCGAACCTTTAAGCGATACAAACACCAGTGACTCGCCCGGTTTGGAATAACTGCGAAGCTTGTCGAGGTATGGTGTTTCTTGCAGCTTGCGTTCGAGCTTATCGGTGAGTTGTTGCTCAACTTGCAAAGCCGTAGCGCCGGGCAGATTGGCGCGCACCACCATCACCCGGAAAGTAAACTCAGGGTCTTCGTTTTGACCAAGCTGAAAGTAACTCCACGTGCCAATTAGCAGCAGCAGCACCATGAAGTAACGCACCAATGCCGTGTTGCGCAGCGCCCAGACGGATGCATTAAAGGCCATGTTAGCGTTCCGTTTGGTTTGCAACAGGCGTTGTGGTTGCCGGTTGAACTGCGGCCGAGGCAGGCTGCTCTGTGCTTGTTTTTGCAGCCTCTGCCGATTTTGCGGCATCCGCAGTTTCACCCACGGCGGTCGTCGTTGGCACCGCCGCACTCAGCGGACGCACCACTTCGCCTTCATGTAAGTGGTGCGCACCTGCCACCACGATATGGCTACCGTTTTGCAATCCGGATGCAACTAGAACTTGATTACCGGAGAATCCGGCCACACGCACCGGTACGCGATGCACAGCAGAAGTTTTGACATCGATTTGCCAAACAGCAAAATCGTCTTTGCCCTCTTGCAGACGAATCAGTGCGGCGGCTGGCAGTGCCACCGTTTCAGTAGAAAGCGCAAAGCGCATGCTCACGATAGCCGTCATGCCTAAACGTAATGCGCCTTCAGTTTGCGGTAGAGACACACGGACTGCGTAGGTACGTGATGCCGGATCTGCCGCAGGCGCAACTTCGCGGATCACGCCACGCAACGGTGTCGCCGCATTCGCCCACAAATTCACATCCACTTCATCGCCCACATGCAAGCGTGAAACGTGCAATTCGGATACGACAAATGCCACCTCAAGCTCGCGCGGCTCTGCAAATCCGGTAACGGGCTGGCCTGCTTGTACGACCTGACCCGCCTCTGCATCAACACTGGTAATCACACCATCTGCTGGTGCCACCAAACGCGCGTAGTCACTTTGATTGCCGCTAATGGCTGACTGAGCCTTGGCCGACTTCAACGCAGCTTCCGCACTCGCAAAATTAGCCTCATGTCGTTCAAGCTCAGCTTGGCTAATAAAATTTTTAGCTTTTAAATCACGGTAGCGCTGTACATCGGCCTTGGCAGTTTCGTACTGTGCTTGCGCTGAGCCCACACTGGCGGCACTGGCAGCAGCGGCTAGGCGCAGATCTTGCGGGTCTAGCTCAGCAATTATCTGGCCCTTTTTCACCACAGCACCCACATCGACGTGTCGCTTCAAAATGCGGCCGCTCACACGGAAGGCTAAGCGCGCTTCATGACGCGCACGCACCTCACCCGGAAACTGCGTCGCAAGCGAATTATCTTGTTCCCCCACTACCATGGTTTTTACGGGACGTGGAGGTGTTTGCTCAGGCTCTGATTTTTTGCATGCCGTTAACCCTGCCACGAGGCCGAGCATCAGAAGTATTGGCAATACACTCGTGGCAAATTTCAACCCCATCGTGCGAATGCCACTCCAAAAATGATGACTGTGTTTCATTATTTTTCTCCAGCATCTGGCTGGCTGAGCAAGCCATGCTCAACCACATCGAAATACGCGGCGAAATATTGTTCAACGGGAATTTCTGTGCGTTCACAGGCGCCAAGCGAATGTCGCCAAATACCAGCCATCAACACCGGCGCCCACAAAATGCGAAGCTGCATTTCAATATCGACTGCGCGAAACTCACCGCGCGCGATGCCTTGCTTCAAAATTCGACGCAGCAAATCACGGCCGCGCATGACCACCTGCTCGTGAAAATACGCGGCCACTTCAGGGAAGTTGCTCGCCTCGGCGATCATCAGCTTGCTCACGCCCCCGAGTGAGGTGGCCCCAATACGTTGCCACCAGTTCATTACCAGGTTGTGCAACAGCGCGCGCGACGGCAGATCGCTATGGGCTAGCATGGCCTCGCCCTCTTCGATAAGCGGCACGATGCCTTCTTGAATCACCGCCTTGAAAAGTTCTTCCTTGCTACTGAAGTAAAGGTAGAGCGTGCCTTTGGAGACCCCCGCAGCACGCGCCACATCATCTAAGCGTGTAGCGGCAAAACCGCGCTCCACGAACAGTTCCAACGCGGCCGCAGTCAGCTCAGACGGGCGCGCGTCTTTGCGCCGGCACCAGCGGGGCTTGCTCACAGGACACAGCTTGCCAAGATTCATGAAGCCCCACCTAAAAAATAACTGACTGGTCAGTAATTTATTTCAGCAGGGCAAAAAATGCAAGAAGGATGAAAAAACAAGGGGGGAACACACGACGCATCAAGAGATGAGATGGAGAAGTGCGCGCCATGCAGAATAATGACGCCACTTAATCTAAAAAGCGGCGTGCACTTACAAGTGCTTTCTACGATGAACCAACCAAACACTGCGCAGCTAAAAGTTGGCTCTTCATAACGCGATCAGCGCGATTCTTTAATCAGTCGCTCATTCGCTGCCTGAACCGGACGCGCGTTGTTGCGATAGAGGCGACTAAACACCGCCACTTGGTCGGCCGTTACTACGAGCGGGGTTTTCATCACAATCCACAGCACGCCTTCGGTGCACGGTGGTGTGGTGAGCGAACCCATATAGGTGAAATAATTTTTGTTGAGCGGCAATAAACCGTTTAAATCGAGCAATGTTTCAGCCGACATGCCGCTGCCTTTTTCCAGCGGCAAGTTGTTCCATACCGATTGGATTCCTGCGTGTTCAACGGCCGTGGGCAAGACTTCAAGCGGCACGGCAATTTCAGCTAGGCGGCCGTCGTAATCTTTGTGCACTAAATGCAGCACCATGTCGTACACACGGCCATTAATGCGCTCTTCTGCCGGCTTGTGAAAATGAAACTGCACGAGCTGGTAATCGCGGCCATTGACGGTGATGTTGCTACCCTCACCCACGTTCACTTGAACCGTGTGACCGTTATCTACAACGGTAAATGCGGTGGTACGGTAATTGAATTTGATCGCTGGCAAATCGACTTTGATGCCGTCGCGAATATCAATGGGCGACTGCCGTTTGCCAATCGCGCAGGCAGACCATTCTGGTTTCAATCTACCCCAGTTTGCAGGCCCGAATTCACCATCATAACTCCAACGACCTTCGCCGCCATGCGCAGCTAAAGAAGCGGCATGTTCAGCAGCAGCCTGTTCTGCGCTAGGCGGTGCCGGGGGCACATATGCCGCAACCACAGCGGGCTTCGTAGGTTTAACGACCGCCGCTTTAGGCACAACTAGCTTAGCAGCGCGACGCGGCATTTCAGGAAACTCGCGCATAGCGGGTGCGCGGGGCGTTTCAACCTCTGCTTTCGGCTTGGTCGGGGCTTTCCCCACCTCTTTAAGTGCGTCGTTCACCTCTTCCGCATTAGCGCGACGATTCACCAACTTTTCGCCCTTACCTGGCATTTTTTCAGGGTCTTTTGCCAATTCAAGCGACTTACCCTTAGCCGTGTCTTTGACCGCTTCTTTAGCCGAATCCTTTACAGAATCCTTAGCAGACTCTTTGCTGCTTTCTTTAGTCGGCTTGTCGCTCATTTTTTCTGGATTGCGCGGCAACTTTTCTTTGCTCGCTTCCGCACTGCTCGGCTTCACGGGCGCATCGCCCATTTCGCGCTGCGACTCTGCCGCAGCTGCGCGCAAATCGTCCATTTGAATAAACTTTTTACGACCGCTGCTGGTGGCTTTCTCTGCCACCCTCTCTTTGGGTTTGGCCGTATCAGATTCGCTGTCGTCCGACTTCGCTGCCTTGTCTGCCTTACGCTCCACCTTTTCAATCGTGTGGTCAGCAACCGTTTGTACTTTAGCCACATCACGGTCGTTTGCACTCACCACGCTCTTGTCGCTATCGCCCTGTGCAGCACGGCTCGCATCTTGCGCTAGCTTGAGTAACTCAGCCATTTGCGTGGGGCTACACACTTGGCGGAACAAGCGCTCATCGACCGTACCCGGCACCAACGAAATTTCACGCTCATTGGCCGGAGCATCTTCACGCACAATATTGTTGTCTGCATCGAAATACACACGCTTAACGGTTACAAAGCGCATCCCTTGGCAGTCGTAGCGATTGAGCGCCTTAACCATGGTGTAACCGGCCTTTTGCGCCTGCGCGGGCGACAGCGTTAAACGCGCCCACACCACTTTGCGCCCCAGCTCGGCACGAATTTGTCCAGCGGTATCGATTTCGACCGTGCTGCCTTCGCTTTTACTCACCACGCGCCACTCGGCAGCTTGCGCAGACAACGCGTAAGCACCCGCAGCCAGCAAAGGACACAACATTCGATTCAATCTGTTCATGAGCACACCTGCCATTGTTTGCGTCCGCTTGACGCCATCAATCCTCAGCCAATACGACCGTACTCCCGTATTAACGGCCAGGGGACGACACGCTTGAGTTCATCCTAAAGGGGCAAATTGGCACCGAAGCAACCCGATTTGGCGCAAACAACACCCCTCAATAAGGCGAGAAACGGCTAGGCCACGCCGCTTGCGCCCAGAATCTATGCACGAATCAAGCCATTGATCGCTTGATTGGCAAAACTTGCGCCGCAGCGGCAATTGCCTGAATGCGCCCCTTGCTGTACTGTTATGGCTTCGTTAGGGGTGCCGCCGACCGGTGGCTGAGACAGTCCCTTAGAACCTGCTCCGGGTCATGCCGGCGAAGGGAAACGAGCATGCCGAATACCAGACAGTCAGCCACGCCTCCTACGTTTCCAAACGACCCCAATTTTGCCGACGGTTCATCAACCGTATCGTCGTGCGCAATGCCTCATGTGCTGAGTATTGCCGGCGTAGACCCATCCGGCGGCGCCGGCTTGTTGGCTGACCTCAAAACGTTTAGTGCATTAGGCGCGTATGGATGTGGCGTGGTTGCCGCACTCACCGCACAAAACACGCAAGCAGTGACAGGTGTACATGTGCCACCACTCGACTTTGTGCGGCTGCAAATCGACACGCTGTTTGCCGACGTGAACATTCACGCCGTGAAGCTCGGCATGCTGGCCAGCGCTGACATAGTGGCCACCGTGGCAGATCGTTTAGCGCACTGGGCACCACCCAATATCGTGCTCGACCCCGTGATGGTGGCGAAAAGCGGCGACCCTCTGCTGGATCGCAAGGCAATTAGCACCTTGCGCGAAGGCCTGTTGCCGCAGGCGTTGTTAATTACGCCCAACCTGCCAGAAGCGGCAGTGCTGCTTGAAAGCGGTGTGCCACAAAACGCGAAAGAGATGTACCGCACAGCAGAAGCGCTACGTAATTTGCAACCGCTAAACAGCCCACGCTGGGTGTTGCTTAAGGGTGGGCATTTGCCAAGCAATGAATTGCTTGACCTATTATTTGATGGCGACCGCATGATTGAATTGCGCGCGCAGCGAGTTGAAACGCGCAACACACATGGCACCGGCTGCACACTGTCGTCTGCCATTGCAGCGCTGCTGCCGCAACGCACCGACGAATTGCAGCCCATGGAAGCTGCAGTACGTGATGCGCATCGCTATTTGCAAGTGGCCATTGCCAATGCCGACAAGTTGTCCATTTCAAAAAATAATATCGGCCACGGTCCTGTGCATCACCTATATGACATCTGGCGTCGCGCACCATTCGAAAGACCATCTGCTTTCAGTGATCCCTTTGGCTTTCCACGTTTTTAGCAAATCCATAACACCGCTGAACACAAAACGAACACCCAACGAATTTAAAGATTGATCGATTTAGGAGCTGTATACATGAACGCGAACGACACCTTCATTGCCGCGCAAGCGCACGTAGATGAAGCGGCTATTCAGCCGCTACCCAATTCACGCAAAATTTATGTTGAAGGTTCGCGCCCCGACATTCGCGTGCCGATGCGTGAAATCTCGCAAGCGGATACCCCAACCGGTTTCGGTGGTGAAAAAAACCCGCCCATTTATGTGTATGACTGCTCCGGGATTTACACCGACCCGCAAGCCAAAATCGACATTCGCTCTGGCCTGCCAGCATTGCGCCAACAGTGGATTGAAGAACGTAACGACACCGAAGTGCTCAGTGGCTTGAGCAGTGAATTTGGCCGCCAACGCGCAGCCGATACCAAGCTGGATGAATTGCGTTTCCCCGGCCTACATCGGGCACCGCGCCGCGCCAAGACTGGCGCCAATCTGTCTGGCAACGTTACGCAAATGCACTACGCACGTCGCGGCATCATCACACCAGAAATGGAATACATCGCGATTCGCGAAAACAACAATCGCCGCGCCTATCTTGAGTCACTCCACGCAACCGGTCCGCAAGGCGAAAAGATGGCGGCGCTGCTCACACGCCAGCACAAAGGCCAAAATTTTGGCGCAAATTTGGTGAATGAAATCACCGCCGAATTTGTGCGTGATGAAGTGGCTCGTGGCCGCGCCATTATTCCCGCCAACATCAACCACCCGGAAACCGAGCCGATGATTATTGGCCGCAATTTCTTGGTGAAGATTAACGCCAACATTGGCAATTCCGCGCTCGGCTCATCCATTAACGAAGAAGTCGACAAAATGACCTGGGCCATTCGTTGGGGTGGCGACACCGTCATGGATTTGTCCACCGGCAAAAACATTCACGAAACGCGCGAATGGATTATTCGCAACTCACCCGTGCCGATTGGTACGGTACCGATTTACCAAGCACTCGAAAAGGTAAATGGCAAAGCGGAAGAACTCACGTGGGAAATCTTCCGCGACACGCTCATTGAACAGGCTGAACAAGGCGTGGATTACTTCACGATTCACGCGGGCGTGTTGTTGCGCTACGTGCCACTCACCGCCAATCGCATGACGGGCATTGTGTCGCGCGGTGGCTCAATTATGGCGAAGTGGTGCTTGGCACATCACAAAGAAAGTTTCTTGTACACGCACTTTGAAGAAATTTGCGAAATCATGAAGGCCTATGACGTGGCCTTCTCACTGGGCGATGGTCTACGCCCTGGCTCCATTTACGATGCCAACGACGAAGCACAATTAGGCGAACTCAAAACCTTGGGCGAACTTACCGACATCGCGTGGAAGCACGATGTGCAGGTAATGATTGAAGGCCCAGGCCATGTGCCCATGCACATGATTAAAGAAAACATGGACCTGCAATTGGAATATTGCAAAGAGGCCCCGTTCTACACGCTCGGCCCGCTCACCACGGACATTGCACCGGGTTATGACCACATCACCAGCGGCATTGGCGCAGCTATGATTGGTTGGTATGGCACCGCCATGCTGTGCTACGTCACACCGAAAGAACACTTGGGCCTGCCCGACAAGAATGATGTGAAAGAAGGCATCATCACCTACAAGTTGGCGGCGCACGCGGCCGATTTGGCAAAGGGCCACCCGGGCGTGCAGATTCGTGACAATGCGCTATCTAAGGCACGTTACGAGTTCCGCTGGGACGACCAGTTCAATCTCGGCCTCGACCCAGACAAAGCAAAGAGCTTCCACGACGAAACGCTGCCGAAAGAATCCGCCAAAGTGGCGCACTTCTGCTCCATGTGCGGCCCGCATTTCTGCTCTATGAAGATTACACAAGACGTGCGTGACTTTGCCGCCAAGCAAGGCATTAGCGAAAACGAAGCGCTGCAAAAAGGCATGGAAGTGAAGGCGGTTGAATTCGTCAACACCGGCGCCGAGCTGTATCGCAAGGTATAACAGGCCGCACACCCACCGCAGACGCACACCGTCTGCGGTGACAATCCGTAGCGAGCCATTAATTCACCCTGTCATTAAGGTCGGTTTAAACGCAACATTCGCATGGGGCCCATGCCGGACTATACTGAATGCAGTTCGGCATACTCGCGCAACACGACGGCAGTCCCATAACGATCGCGAATGACCATGACTCGCTCTGCCCTTCCTCGCCTGCACCCGCTGCGGCTGCTACATACGCTGATTGGCCAGCGTGATGACGGCAGCTTTGCCAATGAGCCGCTGTATGCCTTAGCGCTCCTCTTTGTTGCACTCACCACCGCACTCGCTGCGGTTGGCATTTTTGCGCAACGAGAAGCGGGGCGCTTTCAACTCCAAGCCCAACTTGCTTATCGCCAAGCTGCGCTCACGCAAAGTATTGCCAAGTCGGTGATGCAACTTGAGCTCAGCAGCTCGCCCCTTGCTCGCAATGCCGTGCAACAAGAACTCGCCAGTAATTTGAGCTTGTTTGCTTCCACCATTACCGCATTTCGTACAGGCAGCACCATTACAGGTTTAGATGGGCAGCCGTTGGCGGTGCGTCCGCTCGATGACCCAGAGGCAACCGACATCATCCAAGGCGCCATGCACGTTTGGGAACCTTTCGCTCAAGCGGCAGGTCGTAGTGCGACAGAAGCCAACCTCGATCCGCGAGTATTGGCGATAAATAGTGAAATGGCCGGCCAAGTTAATTTGTCGGTCATGGACAGCATGAATTCGCTGGCGCATTACCTTGAAAAACGCCCTGACGCGCAACTTAAGCGTTTGCGCCATGCGGGTATTGCGCTCGCCGCATTAGATGCGCTGATCTTATTGTTATTGTTGTTAGCGCTACGCCAACGTACTCGCACTGAATAGCATCAGCACCCATTGCCGTTCTCCGCAAGCAATGAGTAGAAACAACCTAATAACGCCCCAAAGCATCAAACGAATGTACGCGGGTGTGGTCGACGTCACAGAGATTTACGTCGGCTTATTGCATGCTGAACTCGGGTTTAATCGCTCAGAAATTGGGCACAGCATGCACAGTACGCTGTTACACACGGACAAAACAAAAATGACCGCCGGTCAGCATAGGCAGTACACGTACCTACACAACACACCGCTTTCATCGAGCGGTGGTTTGGTGTGGCACGTGCGCGCCTGGCGCAATCGTCAACGCTGGCACCATTTTCGGCAAACCGTGCATTGCTGGCTGCAAGAATGGCAACCGCCTAGTACAACGCTGGTCTTGGTCGGCCCCAGTGCTGGCTACACGCTCTCACAAGATTGGCTCAACCGCTTTGAACGCATTGTGGTAATGGAGCCGGACCCCATTGCGCGCTGGCTACTCTGCCGGCGTTTTAAAAGTGCACCGCTGTTATTCGACCGACTCGATGTGCTCGGTGGCAAACACCATGAAGAGCCCGAGCATTTGCGCACGGGGCTCAACGCGCTGACCAATGCGTACCCAGATGCTGCCATTTTGTTTTGCAACATATTGGGGCAAGTCTCGCCGCAAGACGAGCGCGCGCACGCTTGGTGTGGTGCGGTAAAGGAAGTGTTGCAGAACAACCACTGGGCCAGTTACCACGACCTCATTTCCACTGCGCGCAAACCGGTGCAAGACACACCC
The DNA here is from genome assembly GCA_005239635.1 of Uliginosibacterium gangwonense. Taxonomy (GTDB): domain Bacteria; phylum Pseudomonadota; class Gammaproteobacteria; order Burkholderiales; family Rhodocyclaceae; genus Uliginosibacterium_A; species Uliginosibacterium_A gangwonense_A. The sequence continues at coordinate 47,553 of SBBQ01000054.1, read as the reverse complement.
TATCGCACCGACCATAGCGAATCACTTGAACCCATCCTCACCCATTTTTGGCAAGGCGGCGAAATTGAACTCGTCGACCATTGCACTTTGCCGCTGCATGGCGATGGACCATCGCAGTTTGCAGTGTGGCCGATGACCGCCTGCCAGCACCACCTTGTTGGTTGGACTCATCACGCACCTATGTGATTGGTAAAACACCAAATCGCTTTCGCCCAATCATCCACCGTCACCCGATCTCGCTATCGTGCAAGGCCGCGCAACGTGATACCCTGCGCCGCAATATGAGTACTTCTAGCACCAAGCCCCCGCGTAAAACGCTTTCGCTGCCCAAGGCCGGCGCGAGCAAAGTTGCCAACACGTCTAACACGGGCACTGCCTCCGGTAAAAAGCTGGCACCTGCCAGCCCTTCTCGCCATGCCGCGAAGGCACGCAACCAAGCACGAAATCAGTCGCACAACTCAGCTCGCACCGATGCGCGCGATGCCTCATCTAACACTGCCTCTAACCCTGCCCCATCTAAACCTGGCGGCGAGGCGATTGGCAAAGGACGCCGCGACTCTGAAGATTCCACGCGCAAAAGTTGGGCCACGGGGTCACGTAGAAATTCAGATGGCGCAGCGCGTTTTGAGCGATCGTCCGAACCACAACGAGGACGCGCTCAACAAACTGAGCGCACCCCGCGCACGGAACGCACCACTGGCAACAGCAACAGCAGCAGTAGTAGCAGTGCGCCGCGCAAAAATTTTGACGATGCGCGTAGCAACGCACGTAGCACTTCACGCACAGATCGCAATTCAACCTCTCGCGTCGATGCACCGCGCCCGGCACGTTCAGGCGCAGACACGCGACCGTATGCAGAGCGCACCGGAAATCGCCGCACCGCTGGCGACCGCCCAGCATTTGCCAATAAGTCTGTTGTTAGTAAGCCCGCCACAGCCAAGCGCAACGCGCCTAGCAAAAGCAGCACGCGCGAAGATGACGAACAACCGCGCCTTTCAAAACGCATGTCCGAACTAGGCTTGTGTTCACGCCGCGAAGCAGACGAGTGGATTGAGCAAGGCTGGGTGCGCGTGAATGGCGAGGTAGTAAATACGCTCGGCGTGCGCGTGACTTTGCAAGACAAAATTGAAGTGGATTCGCGTGCGCAGCGTGAGCAGTCTCAACGCGTCACCGTGCTACTGCACAAGCCGATTGGTTACGTGTCAGGTCAAGCGGAAGATGGCTACGAACCCGCGTCTGTTTTAGTTCGCCCAGAAAATCGCTGGGAAGATGACTTACTTCCGTTGCGGTTTGCACGTGGCCAGTTGCGTGGCTTGGCGCCCGCAGGACGGCTCGATATTGATTCAACCGGCCTGCTGGTGCTCACACAAGATGGCCGCATTGCGCGTCAATTAATTGGCGATGACTCGACCGTTGAAAAAGAATATTTGGTGCGTGTTGAAGGTTCGCTGTCAGACGCTGACCTCAAACGTTTGAATCACGGTTTGTCACTCGACGGCAAAGCACTCAAGCCCGCTAAGGTGAATTGGCAAAACGAAGATCAGTTGCGGTTTGTGCTGCGCGAGGGGAAAAAACGTCAGATTCGTCGCATGTGCGAACTAGTCGGTCTGCGCGTGGTCGGCCTTAAACGCATTCGCATGGGCGGCGTTACGCTCGGCAAGCTACCGCCGGGCAAGTGGCGCTACTTGCGGCCCGACGAGTCGTTTTAATCCCGTGTAAGCATGTGGTGGCAACCCGTAGTCAGTAACGGTACGTCATGCTATGTTCATGTCAGCACAACATGCTTGCGTGCCCCGCACGAACTAGAACACGCGCTCTCGCGTTAACACTACCGGAGGTTGTTATGCAAAACTTTGCCAAACACTCAACTCGTATCGCCACCCTATTCGGTCTGCTGGCGCTATCTTGCGCCAGCGTGAATGCACAGCTCATTCAGTTGGGTAGTCGCCCCGAGATCAAAAAACTCGAAGCACCAGCCACCGGCAAAGCTGGCGAAGCGGTGAACATCACGGTCTCGGCGACCGAAGGCAGTGCCTGGTGCGGTCTGCTGCTGGAGTACGGCGATGGCAACACTGACCAAATCAAGATCAACGACGAAAACAAGTTTCCGGTGACTGTGAGCCACACCTATGCCAAAGGCGGCAAATACACCATCAAAGCGAGTGGCGTCGACATCACCACGCACAAGAACTGTAAGAGCGATGCGTCCAGCAAAATTGTGATTTCGGCACCCAAGAAGGCCGCAAAATCTAAACCCGCAGCCGCACCCGCGAAACCTGCTGAAACGAAATAAGCCCTTCTCGCCTCACCCAAAGGCTGGCGCTGGTGCGACCAGCCTTTTTTCTGGGCAGTATTTTTTGCTACCTATGCGCCTTGTCACAAGCCAAGCGCGTCCTGTGGTGTAGCATTCACCCGTTCAAGTCAGCACCGGTCCTAGCTTATGTCACACGATCTATTTGCCGCGTTTATTCTCGGCATTGTTGAAGGCCTCACCGAATTTCTGCCCGTATCGTCAACGGGCCACCTCATTCTCGCGGGCGACTTGCTCAATTTTAATGACGAGAAAGCCAAACTCTTTGAAATCGCCATTCAAACCGGAGCAATTCTCGCGGTTGTGTGGGAATACCGAGCACGCGTTGGCATGGTGTTACGAGGCGCGCTACATGATGCAGCTGCGCAAAAGTTTTTATTAAATCTTGTGATCGCTTTTTTACCCTTGGCGATCATTGGTCTGCTCTTTGGCAAAAGCATTAAAGCGCATTTGTTTAACCCGCTGGTCGTCGCCAGCACCTTCATCATCGGCGGCTTCATCATCTTGTGGGCTGAGCGTCGGCAACACACGATTACCACCTCGCAAATTGATGACATTAGCCCCATGACCGCAGTCAAACTGGGGTTAGCACAGGCACTCGCGTTAATTCCCGGCACTAGTCGTTCTGGCGCCACCATTATCGGCGGTCTATTTTTTGGTTTGTCGCGCAAAGCCGCCACCGAGTTTTCGTTTTTTCTAGCGATGCCCACTTTGTTTTTGGCCACGACTTACCAACTAGTCAAAGAGCGTCACCTGTTGCAGCTTGATGATTTAGGCATGTGGGCAGTGGGGTTCGGCTCAGCGTTTGTTTCAGCGTTTTTATGTGTTCGCTGGCTTCTGCGCTTTATTAGTAGTCATGACTTCACGCCGTTTGCGTGGTATCGCATCGCCTTCGGCATCATGATTTTGGTGACTTGGCAAACCGGCTGGGTGAATTGGTCAGCTGGCTGAGAGTATTTATTGCAAACACAATAGCTCTTGCGCGCAAGGCAAATGATTCTATATCTACACGGCTTTCGTTCATCGCCACGCTCGCATAAGGCCATGGTCTTGCATGCGCATATGCAACGCCTCGGCTTGGGGGCTGACTTTGTGTGCCCGCAACTCTCGCACGATCCGCAAGCCGCCATTTTGCAGGTGGAAAAATTAATCGCACTGTGCGACGCCGCGCCCTTACTCATCGGTAGCTCGCTCGGAGGCTATTACGCCACGTGGCTTGCTGAACGTTATGGATTGCGTGCGGCATTAGTCAATCCGGCCGTGGTTGCGCCACTGTCACTCAGCGAATACATCGGCCCGCAAACCAATCTATACACAGGCGAAACCTTTGACTTTACGCAGGCGCACGTCGACGCGTTGAAAGCGCTTGCTGTGCCGCGCATTACGCATCCAGAACGGTATTGGTTGTTGGCCGAAACCGGTGACGAAGTATTGGACTACCGCGAAGCGGTGCGTTTCTACGCCGATTGCAAACACACTATTTTGCCCGGCGGCGACCATAGCTTTACGCGCTGGAACGACTACCTAGATGCCTTGCTTGATTTTGCCCATGCCAGCCCGGCGGCAGGCAACACCGCTGCGCAGGTATAATTGCGCCATTCGCGTCCGCGCCGTTTTAATGGCGTCCGCCCAGTTGTGTTGTGCTGTCGTAGCAGCGGCGACCCGTAGGCATCTATAGGCAACTATATCGCTACCGTTTGCGCTCAACCTCGCACGACCCTCGCATTCACCCTAATTCGTTACGTGCAACATGAATGTTTTGTTTGAAGAAGATGGTGCGTTTAAAGCCGGCAGCATCATGGCCGACCAAAACACGTCATTTCAAGTTGAATTGCCCACGGGCAAACGCAGTAAAGTAAAAGCCGCGAACGTGTTATTACGTTTTGCTACCCCGGCAGCTGGTGATCTATTGGCAAACGCCGAACAAGAAGCCGCCAGTATGGATACGCAGTTCTTGTGGGAAACCTGCGGCGACGGCGAGTTTGGTTTTGAAGAATTTGCAAAAGATTACTTCGGTGCCACGCCCAGCGCAGTGCAGTCCACCGCACTGCTCATCAAACTTCACGCAGCACCTGTTTGGTTTCACCGCAAAGGTCGCGGTCGTTTTCGTAAAGCACCGGCCGAGATTTTGCAGGCTGCATTAGCTGGCCTCGAAAAGAAACGTTTGCAACAAGAAGCCATGATGCGCATGGCGCAGCAACTCGAATCGGGCAGCATGCCGGACGAACTGCGCGCGCTCATGCCCGCTGCGCTGTATCAGCCAGACCGCAATCGGATTGAAATTAAGGCGCTTGAAACGGCGTGCGCCAACACGGGCCTCACGCCTGTTCGCCTCCTCGCACGTGCCGGTGCGATCGGCTCCGCACACGATTACCACCTAGGTCATTTTTTGTTTGCGCATTTTGCCAAAGGCACGGGCTTTCCGCCGGCGGCACCGCTGGCTGCGCCCAATGATTTGCCGCTGGCCGATGTGCAGGCATTTTCGATTGATGATGCCAGCACCACAGAAATCGACGACGCCTTCTCGATCTCACCGCAGGCCGAAGGCGGCTGGCGTATTGGCATTCACATTGCTGCGCCGGGTTTAGGCATTGCGCCTGAATCAGAAGTCGACGCCATTGCGCGGCAACGTTTATCGACGGTGTACTTTCCCGGCAACAAAATCACCATGTTGCCGGACGACGTGGTGCAGCAATTTACCCTTGCCGAAGGTGACGCACGCCCGGCTGTTTCGCTGTATCTCAACGTCGCGCAAGACTTGCGGATTCTCAACACCGAATCGCGCATTGAACGCGTACCGGTCGTCGCCAATCTGCGTCATCACGACATTGAACCCCTGTTCAATGACGATACTTTGAACAACGACACCGTGCCCGAATTTGCTTGGCGCGAACAGCTCACATTGTTGTGGCGCTTCGCGACGGTGCTTGAAGCGGGTCGTGGCAAACCTTCTGCCGCGCAAGGCCTCACCGACTTTAATTACCAAGTTGATTGGCAAAGCGAGGGCATGCACGGCGAGCCGGGGCAGATTGAAATTGTGGCGCGCAAGCGTGGCAGCCCGCTCGACAAACTCGTGGCTGAACTCATGATCTTTGCCAATGCCACTTGGGGTAAGGCACTCGACACTGCCAAGATTCCCGGCATTTATCGTGTGCAAGGCGGTGGCCGCGTACGCATGACCACTACCTGCGGCGCTCATGAAGGCCTAGGCGTAGAAGGCTATGCGTGGTGCACCTCGCCACTGCGTCGCTACGTTGACCTTGTTAACCAATGGCAACTACTGGGCATGTTGCAACAGCAAACACCCGCGTTTCCTGCACGCTCTGACGTGCTGCACAGCATCGTGCGTGACTTCGACGAAACCTACACCGCTTACGCCGATTTTCAGCGTCACATGGAACGCTATTGGTGCTTGCGCTGGGTGCAGCAAAATACGGCCGGGTCTGCGGCCGTATTTGCCAATGACTCTGGCGCAGAATCTGACACAAAATTGCTGCCCGAACTCCCCGCCTTTGTGGTGCGCGAAAGCTTGCTACGCCTGCAAGCCGTGCCGCTCTTTTTGCGTTGCCCCAGCGTACCGGCCTTGGCCCCACGCAGCCGCATCAATGTGCAAATCGACGAAATCGACTTGCTAGATAACGAAGTGCGTGCGCACTTTACCAGTGAGCGCGCCGCCCCCACGGATGAGGCTGAACTTGAGGGTGGATTGGAAGGCGAACTCGAGGCTGAGCTTGAAGCAGCGCTGCACGAACTTGCGCCCGCAGCTGAGCAAACGAGCGAGGCAGTCGTGAGCGAAGCCAACAACCCTGCGACCGACGAGCCGGGCGCAGATTCTGCGCAACAAAACGCATGATCTGGCAGCGGCACAGGTAGAATCATCCACCATGCCTAAGCAACCCAAACCTCCTGCTGCTCCTGCCGTTGCTGCCAAGGCGATGGTGCCTGCCGCCAATGACGCCTCCATGGCGCGTCGTGCGGTGGGCGAGCGTGCAAAAACCAGCGCTCAATCTGGCACCAAAAATGACGCAAAGGGTAACGCTGAGAGCAACGCAGTTGGCAAAGTGACGAGCAGCATTCCCGTTCGTCGCAGCATGGTGCAGCAGTTTTTTAACTGGTTGGGTTTTCATGGCCTCACCCTACGCGCCTGCTACCTCATTTTGGCCGGCCTGCTGTCTTTGTGTTTGCATGCGGTGCTGTTATCGCTACGGTTTGTAGACCTTGATGCAGACAAACTCGTTGCCCACGACAAGCAACTCGAAATTGTGCTGGTCAATGCGCGGCACAAACAAAAGCCCAAATCAGCACAAGCGCTTGCGCAAGCCAATTTAGAAGGTGGCGGCACGCTAGAAGAAAACCGACGCGCCACAACCTTTTTACCGTCGGAAGACCAAAACACCAGCGGCGACGATCTGGTCGAGACGAATAAGCGCGTGCAACAACTACAACAACGCCAGCAAGAATTGCTTGCGCAAGCCACACGCAAAGCCCCTGTCATTTCTAATCAAAAGCAACGCGTCGAACAGCCTGACCCCGAGCCAGGCAAAGTGTCCGGCTTAGACCTCGCCGAACGTGCACGTGCTTTTGCCCGTGCCGAAACCGAAATTGCCAACCGGGTAGAGCTGTATAACCAGCGGCCACGTACCAAATACATTGGCGCCACTACCGAGGAATACCGCTTCGCGCAGTATGTTGAAGACTGGCGGCAAAAGGTTGAGCGCGTCGGCAACCTAAACTACCCTGAAAATGCGCGCGGCCGTTTATACGGCAGCTTGCGGCTCACCGTTTACATTCGTGCCGACGGTACGCTCGAACGTGTTGAATTAAACAAATCATCCGGCTACAAAGAACTTGATCAGGCCGCCATGAAAATTGTGCGCCTCGCCGCGCCGTTTTCACCGCTGTCGTCCAACATCACCAGCGAATTTAACCAATTGGCGATTACCCGCACCTGGACCTTTACCAAAGACGACCAAGTGCAATCATCTCGCTAATTTAGATACAAAGAAGCGCGGACATGACTGACCGTTACGCCGTGATTGGCAACCCTATTGCACACAGCAAGTCGCCCCGTATTCACGCGGCGTTTGCTGCGCAAACCGGGCAAGACATGCAGTACGACGCCCTGCTCGGCCGGCTCGATGGCTTTGCCGAAACCGTGCGCGACTTTGCGCGCAACGGCGGCCGAGGTCTCAATGTCACCATCCCGTTTAAGCTCGAAGCCCATGCCCTTGCGCACGAACGTAGCGCGCGCGCTGAAGCCGCACGTGCTGTGAATACACTCGTGTTTGAGCAAGGCCGCATCATTGGCGACAACACCGATGGCGCCGGTCTCGTACAAGACCTCACGCACAATTTGGGCCTCACACTAAAAGGCGCACGCATTTTGTTGTTGGGTGCAGGCGGCGCAGCACGCGGCGTTATTTTGCCGCTGCTACAACTCGCCCCGACAAGCCTCTGCATTGCCAATCGCACCGTTGCGCGCGCGCAAGAATTGCAACATGAGTTTGCACCACGTGCCACCAGCATGGGGCACAACTGCGCGCTCATTGGCTGCGGCTATGACGACTTGGCCGGACAATCTTTTGACGTGGTGATTAACGCCACCGCAGCAAGCTTGTCGGATGATGCACCGCCTTTGCCTGCCGGCTTGTACGCACCACACGCTGCTGCCTACGACATGGTGTATGGCAAAGGGCGCACGCCATTTTTGCAACAAGCGGCAGCCGATGGCGCAGAAATTTTAGCCGATGGCTTGGGCATGTTGGTTGAACAAGCAGCCGAAGCATTTACCCTGTGGCGCGGCGTGCGGCCCAACACGGCACCGGTGTTACAAACCTTGCGCGCAGAACTCAGCGTATCTTAAATTACGCGAAATATCTTAGTCGTGCAGTGCATCGCCGGTCTTCCAACCGCACAATAAACACTGCTGAATTGCGCGTGCGTGCCGTATACAACCTGCAACCCTAGTAAGCTTGCAACATTCAGCGCAGACCACTTTCAACTCAGATCTCTGATTTCAACTCGTCCGCAATATGCGCAAGCTCAGCCGCTACATCACTTACACACTGTTCGCCCTTATTGGCCTGTTCCTGCTGTACCAGCTTTGGATTTTTAGCCACATTGTGTGGTGGAAGTATTACCCCCCCGGCACCACCAGTTTTATGTCGCTACGGATGGATGACCTTCAGGAGAAAAAGCCTGATGCCACCTTGCGCTATACCTGGGTTCCATACGAGCGCATTTCGGTCAATCTCAAGCGTGCCGTCGTGGCATCAGAAGATGATGGCTTTATTGACCACGAAGGCTTCGACTGGGAAGGCATACAAAAGGCCCTCGAAAAAAACCAACGCAAAGGCAAAGTCGTGGCGGGCGGCTCCACCATTTCGCAGCAATTAGCAAAAAACCTATTTCTATCGCCCTCGAAAAGCTACTTCCGCAAAGGTGAAGAAGCCATCATTACCGTGATGCTCGAAACGGTGCTCGATAAACGGCGTATCCTTGAGCTGTATCTCAACGTGGTGGAATGGGGTGAGGGCGTATTCGGCGCTGAAGCCGCCGCACGACGTTATTACAATATCGGCGCCAGTCAACTGAATGCAGACCAAGCTGCGCATTTAGCGGTGATGTTGCCCAACCCACGCAAGTACGAAAAACAATTTGGCCCACGGTTAGCTGCTCACGCTGCACGTGTTAGATCACGCATGGCCTACTCGGAGGTTCCGTAATGCTTGAGCGTCTCAAGGCCTTGTTTGGTGGCAAAGCGCAAACCAGCGCGACCAGCAAACCTGCCCATCAGCCGGCCAGCACCACGGAAGAAGACCTCTTCATCAATGAACCCGATGATGCCGTGTTGGGTCTGTTGCGCTACGGCCCCGTGCTGGATCAATCGCGTCACGTTGTCGCCAGTCGTTTTACCTTGCGTCGCTCCATGGCGGCACGTGCCGCACGCGGCACCCATGCACACGCCTATGGCGAACTCACACTCGCCAGTTTGCAACACCCCACCACGCGCAATTTGCTTTACGCACGTCCAGCTATTTTGCAATTGCCGGAGAGCTTGCTCACGCGCCCGCAGGTGCTCGAACTCGCCAACTTCAAACCGATTATTGAAGTGCAGCCGGAAGAAGCCTGCGATGCCGATTGGCAAAACACGTGGCTCACGTTGCGCGAAGCGGGTTTTCGTTTAGCGCTGGACGCCAGCAATATTACTTCGCAAGCATCAATTGCCTTACTCGAACGCGCCGCGCATGCCGACATGCTGCGTATCAACGTAGATGACGCCAATCCCGCCTTAATTAAATCGCAGGCGCAATGGCTGCCACAGCACGCGGCGCGTGCGCAACTCATGGCCAGTGGCATTGGCAGCGAAGACGAACGCCTGCTGTGTGAAAAGCAAGGCTACCGTTGGTTTAACGGCAGCTACCTCACGCACCGTGAAAACTGGGGTGGCCGTGATCTACCGCCCACCGGTTTGCGTATTCTCGATTTGCTCAATCGCCTGCGCCGCGACGCTGAAGTGCATGAACTGGCAGAAGGCCTCAAGCATGACCCCGCGCTACCCTATCGCTTGTTGCGTTACCTTAACTCGGCTGGCAGCGGCTTAACGCAGAAGATCAATTCCATCGAACAAGCGATGGTGATTTTGGGCCGCCAAAAACTGTATCGCTGGTTGTTAATGTTGCTCTACTCATCGGGCGATGCACCGCCGAACGCCGACGCCTTGCTCGAAACCGGCCTCATTCGCGCACGCTTTATGGAAATTGTCGCCGGTCCCAAAGTGCGGCCGGACCAGCGCGACATTGTGTTTGTAACCGGCTTGTTCTCGCTGCTCGACATGGTGCTGCGAGTGCCCATGGCAAAAGCCCTGAGCGCGGTGCAACTGCACGATGCAATTCCAGCCGCGCTGATTAAACGTGAAGGCCCGCTCGCACCTTGGCTCAACTTAGCCATTGCATGCGAAAGTAGCGATGCCGAACTGGAAGCCGCCGCCGCACAGTGCGGCGTAGAAACGCAAGACGTGTTGTTAGCGTGGCACCAAGCCATGAGCTGGGCGCAATTGCTTAACCAAGAAGCACATTAGTTTCTGCACCACAGCCCCCTCAGGCGCACCGTGTGTGCGCTTACCGCATCTTTGCACACCAAACGTGTGCACACCATTTGAGCACTCGAATATGGCGAATCATCTGGCCGGCGAAACTTCGCCCTATTTACTGCAACACGCCGACAACCCCGTGGAATGGCATCCGTGGGGCGAAGCAGCATTGCAACTCGCACGCGAACAAAACAAACCGATCTTGCTGTCGATTGGTTACTCGGCCTGCCATTGGTGTCATGTCATGGCACATGAATCATTTGAGGATGCCGAGATCGCCGCGGTGATGAACAAGCTGTTCATCAACATTAAAGTCGACCGCGAAGAGCGGCCCGATCTCGATCAGATTTATCAGTCCGTGCATCACATGTTGGCGCAGCGCTCCGGCGGTTGGCCGCTCACCATTTTTATGGCGCCCGACTGCACGCCGTTTTACACCGGCACGTACTTTCCCAAACACCCACGCTACAACTTGCCGGGCTTTGCCGATTTGTGCGAGCGCGTGGCGCAAGCATGGGTTGAGCAGCGCGACGCCATCCTCACACAAAACGTTAACGTGCGACAGGCGCTCACCGACATGTCGGTGCCGGAGAAAGCCAGCACCGCACCGCTTAACGCAGCGCCGGTGCATGCGCTGATCGCGCATTTGGATAGCCGCTTTGACGAACGCTATGGCGGCTTTGGCGGCGCACCTAAATTTCCGCATCCCAGCGATATTGAAATTTTGCTGCGCAGCGCCGCAGCGGACATTCACGCTTACCGTGTAGCTGCGCTCACTTCAACGCCCACACAGCCTTTGCATTCGCGACCGCTGCGTATCGCGTTATCCACGCTCAGCCACATGGCCAACGGTGGCATTAATGACCAGCTGGGTGGTGGCTTTTGTCGATACAGTGTGGATGCGCGCTGGAACATTCCACACTTCGAAAAAATGCTGTACGACAACGGCCCATTGTTGCGCTTGTATGCCGACGCGCACCTGGCCACCAGCGAGCCGTATTACGCTGAAGTTGCACACACCATTGCCGCATGGACACAGCGCGAAATGCAGTCGCCGCACGGCGCGTATTACACCGCGTTGGATGCCGACTCCGAACACGAAGAAGGTAAGTTTTACGTTTGGCAAACAGACGAAGTACAAAGCCTGCTCAGCCCAGAAGAATGGCGCATTGCCGCGCCGTATTACGGCCTCGACCTCGCCCCGAATTTTGAGGATGAAGCCTGGCATCTGTATATCGCCACGCCGTTGCCACTCTTGGCAAAGCAACTTAATCTCGACGAAGCCACCTGCGCCGCACACATCGCCAGCGCCCGCACCAAATTGTTGGCAGCGCGCGCGCATCGCATTCGCCCGGGCCTAGACGACAAAGTGCTCACCAGTTGGAACGCGTTGATGATCGAAGGCATGGCGCATGCTGGCCGCGTGCTGGGGCAAACGGAATGGGTGCAGTCTGCGCAACGTGCATGCGACTTTATTCGCACACAGCTTTGGCAAAACGGCCAGCTCATCGCCACCTGCAAGGGCACCCCAGGCACGCCGCAATTTAAGGCGCATCTCAACGCCTACCTCGACGACTACGCCTTCATGCTCGCCGCGCTGCTGGAGCTGATGCAAGCCGATTTCCGCATTGAAGATTTGCACTTCGCCACCGCCTTGGCAGATGCGTTGCTCGAGGGTTTTGAAGACACCGAACACGGCGGGTTTTATTTCACGCACCACCAACACGAAGCGCTCATTCAACGTCCGCGCAGTGGGCACGACAACGCCATGCCTTCTGGCAATGGCGTAGCGGCACAGGCACTCAACCGCTTGGGCCACTTGCTGGGCGAGGCGCGCTACACCCAAGCAGCCGAGCGCACGGTGCAATGTTTTATGCCGCAAATGCAGCATCACCCCGCCGGCTTCGCCACACTCTGTATGGCACTCGACGAGATTCTGCAGCCACCGCACATTCTTATTCTGCGTGGCGAGGCGGCTGCGCTTGCCGATTGGCAAAAGGCGTTACATGCAGGCCAGCAACAAACCCAAAACCAATCTTACGCACCGCACCGCCTCACCCTGTGTTTGCCAACCAACACAGCGGATTTGCCCACCACGCTTAACAAACCTGCGCCCGCCGCAGGTAATGTCAACGCATGGTTGTGCCAAGGCGTTAATTGCCTGCCGGCCTTTACCTCACTGCCTGCGCTACAAGCTCACTTTGCTGAACACAGCGCGTAGCAGAGCACGTAACTGCGCACTTAGTTGAGCACGCAGCAGAGCACGTAACTGAGCACAGCAGCCGCAACACGCAACGTCACCCCTCCGGGTGCTTGCCAAGGTGGACAACAAGAGTAGACTGCGCCGGTGTAACAAACTGAGTAGCCTGTAACAAAGTCGTGATGTGTATCAAATCTCGCTGCGTGGCGGTGCGTTAGATTGGCAAAGCAAGGTGCCGACGCAAGGTGCCGACGTTAACGCCTACGTTGCGATTTGCAAAACTAGCAAACGTTTCTTGCCTGACATCTGAGAGAGAACATATGAAATTGAATCTGCTTGTTTCTGGGTTGGTATCTACACTTGTTGCAGCCGGCCTGCTGGCCAGTGGCGCCGCCATGGCGGGCGACCCGGCTGAACTCGCCAAAGCCAAAGGCTGCTTGGGCTGCCACGGCGTGGATAAGCGCAACGCCCCGCCCTTCCCCAGCTACAAAGAAATTTCCGCCAAATACAAAGGCCAAAAAGATGCCGAAGCCAAGCTGGTTGCCAAGGTGAAGGCAGGTGGCGCGGGCGCTTGGGGCACCACCCCCATGCCGCCGCAAGCTGCAACTGTGTCTGAAGCAGACATCAAAACCCTCGTGGCTTGGGTGTTGAGCCAGAAGTAATGTCGCTCAATCAGCATTGCTGATTGGCAAAGCAGTACATCGTTACAAACAAATAGTCGCAAATAAAAAGCCGGCCTCACAAAAGTGAGCCGGCTTTTTTATTTTGTAGCGGCTGGGTATAACTTCTGGCAATCACGGCAATACAAGTTGCCAGCAAACCTCTGCTTTCTTAGACGACAAAAGTAAGCCACATCATTTCCAACGGCTACGCCACAGTGACCACACACCTGCCCTAACTTACTTTTCTCTACAGAAACAGATGGCGCAACTTCAACATACGTTGCAACATTCTGCTTAATAACCGTTTCACGCATCTCATCCACTCCAAACTTTGCCAACCAATCGTTCCGCACAGGCCGATGAAGTTGAGCAAGTTGCCTGGCAAGAGACTCCAAGGCTTCAGATGAAATAATTCTGGCCGCCATCAGAGGACTTATTTCCTCATCTATCTTCTTCTCAATATGCGTGCGAAGTTGGTCCGCTTTAATGATCCCTTCATTCCACCAACCTTTAGAAACTGGGCGGCTAATCTTGGCACTTTTTGAAACTAAGATCATGCCCCTGAATTTAGGCTGAATTCGCAATCCAAAACGCTTGGGCATATCCAGAATATCCGTACCACACAGACTCTCCAATACATGAATATGCTTAGTATTTTGCTCGTAAGGTGATGCAATACCTTTCGCCCGACCTTGCCAATACATTGCACACTCACCATGCTCATTGATTGACATTCCTTCTGAATAACTTTTGCTCTCACAAACCCAGAACTCTAAGAAGCGATTGATAAGAATATGGTCAATCTGGGCTACTCGACCTTCATGTTCGATCCGTAGATCATGTATGACCGCCCAATTCTGTGTAGTGTCGCCATAGTGAAAATCAATCTCGTAAGCGGCGTCTTTTTCCCCTCTCAGCCCTGCTTTAAAAAGCCGAAGTTGCTTTGCTATTTCGTCTTTTAATTTACTCGAGATATCTTCTCGACCAATCAGCCGATCCAGAGATTCGACTTCGCACGATCTATCGTCTAATTCTTTTATAAGCATTTTTTGCTCGCCGCAACAAATATACACATATCATTATTTGGCAAGCCTACCATGCAAACAACATTGGCTACTTTGACAATTCTCACGCTCATATCCACTGCGCTAAGATTGACACCACCCGCGCCGACTCGCACAATGCCGCGAACTGACTGGAGGCTTTTGCCATGACTCGCGCCCATCTCGCTTCTTACACACCATCTACCAAACTGATTTTGGCTACCGCCGCCATGAGCTTGTTGGCCTTAGCAGGCTGCGGCAAACAAGAAAACAGTGCGCCCGCAGCCAGCGCACCTGCAGAACCCGCAGCACCCGCAATCGCCACGGTAAAAATCGGCATGGCGTCGCCGCTCACCGGCCCACAAGCTCACATCGGCATTGATATTCGCAACGGCGTTCAATTAGCGGTTGATGACATTAACGCGGCTGGCCTCACCATTGACGGCAAGCCGGTGAAGTTGGAGCTGGTGGCCGAAGACGATGAAGCCAACCCGACTAAGGCCACCACGGTGGCGCAGAAGTTGGTGGATGCAAAAGTCGCCGGCGTGGTGGGCCACTTCAATTCCGGCTCGTCGATTCCCGCATCACGCGTTTATTCGGATGCAGGCATTCCGCAAATTTCGCCCGCCTCTACCAACCCGAGCTATACCGAACAGGGCTACAAAACCACTTTCCGTGTGGTGGCGAATGACAGCCAGCAAGGCCCGGTGGTGGCGACCTATGCAGTGAACACACTCAAGGCCAAAACCATTGCGGTGATTGACGATTCCACCGCATACGGCCAAGGCCTGGCCGGCACGTTTGAAGCCAAGGCCAAAGAGCTGGGCGCAAAAATTGTGGCGCATGAACACACCACCGACAAAGACACGGACTTTGCGGCGATTCTGACCAGCATTAAGGGCAAGAAACCAGACGCGGTGTTTTTCGGTGGCATTGATACACAGTCTGGCCCGATGAAAAAACAGATGACCACACTGGGCATGAAGGCCACCCTGCTGGGCGGCGACGGCATGCAAACACCCAACTTTATTGCGCTGGCAGGTGCCGATGCAGAAGGGGTGATGGCGTCGATTCCCGGCTTGCCGCGCGACAAAATGCCCGGCGGCCCAGACTTTGTAAAACGCTTTAAAGAAAAGTTTGGCGCAGAGGTGGAGCTGTTTGCGCCGATGGGTTATGACGCCGTGCATGTACTGGTTGAAGCCATGAAGCGTGCAAACTCGAGCGACCCCGCCAAGTATTTGCCGGAGGTTGGCAAAACCCAATACAACGGCGTGATTGGCCCGATTGCGTTTGATGCAAAAGGCGACTTAGTGAACGGCCCCGTGACCATTTATGTTGTTAAAAATGGTGCATGGGAAGCAGTGGAAACGGTGGGTGGCAGTGCCCCCGCTGCTGCAAAGTAAGCTCGCTAGCGAACCTGTATTGCAACACGCCCAACGGCACCTTCGGGTGCCGTTTTTGTTGGCAAAGCGGAAAACACCCGCCCCAACAGAGCGCCTGCACAACTCGGCCCTATGTGTCGGCCCTACGCCACCCCACTGCACCCGCCTCTTCTCTACCAAAAACCCGACAAGCCCGGCATTAACGCGCTGCCCGTGAAACGGCCGAACGTCGTAAAATTGCGGGAACAACTTATTCCCCTGATCATCGACCTTGCCGTGGTTTTGGTTTTTTTGCCAAACGCCACAAATTCTCGAATGGATATTTTTCTTCAGCAAATCGTCAATGGTCTGGTGCTCGGTAGCATTTATGCGCTGGTCGCCTTGGGCTACACCATGGTGTATGGCCTGCTCGGCCTAATTAATTTTGCGCATGGCGAAGTGGTAATGGTGGGCGCGATGGTGGCGCTCAGCGTGATTAACTTTGGCCTTGCCAATGGCTGGCCGTTACCGCTGGCGGTGTTGCTGGCCACGGCCAGCGCCATGCTGTGTTGTATGGCGCTGGGCTGGTTAATTGAACGTGTGGGTTATCGCCCGCTGCGCCACGCACCGCGCTTAGCGCCGCTGATTAGTGCGATTGGCATTTCGATTATTTTGCAGCAGTTGATGATGCTGATTTGGGGCAGCACATACCGCCCCTTCCCCGCCTTGTTTAATTCCGAGCCGCATGTGGTGCTCGGTGCCAGCATTACCGATTTGCAAATCCTCATCATTGTATTGGCCGCAGCCACCATGGGCGGCTTAATGCTGCTCGTGCAACGCACGCGCTTTGGCCGCGCCATGCGTGCCACGGCAGAAAACCCGGCCATCGCAACACTAATGGGCGTGAACACCAATCGCGTGATCGCCCTAACCTTTATGCTGGGCTCCGCACTGGGTGCATTAGCCGGTGTCATGGTGAGCGCCAATTACGCGATTGCCCATTTCAGCATGGGCTTTATGCTCGGCCTCAAAGCCTTTACCGCTGCGGTGTTGGGTGGCATTGGCAATTTGGCCGGTGCGGTGGTGGGCGGCCTGTTGCTGGGACTGATTGAAGCGCTGTGCTCGGGTTACATCAGCGATTTAACTGGCGGCATGTTTGGATCCAACTACCGCGATGTGTTTGCGTTTTTGGTGCTGATTCTGGTGTTGATCTTCCGCCCCTCTGGCTTGATGGGTGAGAAAGTGGCGGAGCGTGCATGATGCTTTCATTTACGCCTGACACCTCATCTGCTCGCTCACCCGCACACTCATCTGCACACTCACGCCGTAATGCCATACTCGGTAGCGCCTTGCTTGCGCTTGCCGTTTTAGTGTTGCCCATCCTCATTAGTGCCAGCGGCAGCATGACTTGGCTGCGTATTGCCGACATTGCGCTGCTGTACATCATGTTGGCCTTGGGTTTGAACATTGTGGTGGGCTTTGCCGGCTTGCTCGACTTAGGCTACATCGCGTTTTTTGCGGTGGGCGCGTATGTGTGGGCGCTGCTGTCGTCACCGCATTTGGCGCAGGCGTTTCCAGCATTAGGACCAGAGGGCTTGCATTGGCCCATGTGGGTGATTCTGCCCTTAGGCGCATGCATTGCGGGTTTGTTTGGCGTGTTGTTGGGCGCGCCCACTTTGCGTTTACGCGGCGACTATCTCGCCATCGTTACGCTCGGCTTTGGCGAAATTGTGCGCATCTTCATGAACAACCTAAACCAACCGATTAACCTGACCAACGGGCCACAAGGTATTACGCGTATTAACCCGGTGATGTTTGGGCAATTTTCGTTTGGCAAAAGCGTGACGTTCGGTAGCATCACCGTGCCCTCGCTCATGTTGTATTACTACCTGTTTGCTGCGCTGGCCGTGCTAATTGTGGTGGCGAGTATTCGCCTGCAGGACTCACGCATTGGGCGCGCCTGGGAAGCGATTCGTGAAGATGAAATTGCCGCACGCGCCATTGGCATTAACACCCGCAACATTAAGCTGCTGGCGTTTGCCATGGGTGCCAGTTTTGGTGGCGTTGCAGGTGGTTTGTTTGCCAGCTTGCAAGGTTTTATCAGTCCCGAATCATTTGGTTTAATGGATTCAATTTGCGTGCTGTGCATGGTGGTGCTGGGTGGCATGGGCCATATACCGGGCGTAATTTTGGGCACCTTGTTGCTCACCGGTTTGCCTGAAGCATTGCGCCACTGGGCCGGCCCTGCGCAGCAAGCACTATTGGGCAAAGTGGTGATCGACCCTGAGGCGCTACGCATGCTGTTGTTTGGGGTTGCCTTAGTGCTGGTGATGCAATTTCGGCCTGCCGGTTTGTGGCCTTCCAGCACGCGGCAGCGTGAGCTGGAAGAGTTAGCGGACACCTTGCCTGACGACGAAAATGATAACGACGACGATGATGATGATGATGACGAAGCGTCGCAGCGTAGCAAAGAGGTTCGCTCATGAGCGCACATCCGGACGCATTGCTGCTGGCACGAAACATCAGCAAATCATTTGGCGGCGTACAGGCTTTGCACAACGTGAGCCTGGACATTTTGCGGGGCGAAATTCATGGTTTGATTGGCCCTAATGGTGCGGGCAAAACCTCGCTGTTTAATACGCTCACCGGTTTGTACGAGGCCGACCAAGGCCATGCCACATTGAATGGCGAGCGCATTTTGGGGCGCAAGCCCAATGAAATATGCCAATTGGGCTTGGCCCGCACTTTTCAAAACTTACGCTTATTTCAAAATTTGAGCGTACTCGAAAATGTGATGATTGGCCGTCACGTTCGCACCCATACCGGCGTGGTTGGCGCGTTACTCCGCACTGCGCGAGCCAAACGCGAAGAGCAAGAAATTGCCGAACGCGCACAACGCTTATTGGCAAAAACGGGCTTGCTCAAGCACGCGAATACACTGGCCAAACACTTGTCGTATGGGGATCAACGTCGGCTCGAAATTGCACGCGCATTGGCAACAGACCCGGTGTTGCTTGCCCTCGATGAACCCGCTGCCGGCATGAACGCCACCGAAACAGAATCGCTCAAAGCTTTGTTGCTGCAACTACGCGATGAAGGGCTGACCTTGTTATTGATTGAGCACGATATGCATTTGGTGATGCAGTTGTGCAACCGCCTGACCGTGCTTGAATATGGTCGCAAAATTGCAGAAGGCTC
Source organism: Uliginosibacterium gangwonense (assembly GCA_005239635.1). Taxonomy (GTDB): domain Bacteria; phylum Pseudomonadota; class Gammaproteobacteria; order Burkholderiales; family Rhodocyclaceae; genus Uliginosibacterium_A; species Uliginosibacterium_A gangwonense_A. The sequence continues at coordinate 28,686 of SBBQ01000054.1, read as the reverse complement.
GCCGCATGAGGTGCAAAACAATCCCCGCGTGATTGCGGCTTATCTGGGCACAGCGCACGAAGAGGTGACGTCATGAGCCTGTTGTCTGTACGCAATTTGCACGTGGCCTATGGCGCGATTCAGGCTGTGCGCGGCATTAACCTCGACATTGCAGCGGGTGAACGCGTATGCCTCATTGGCAGCAATGGTGCGGGCAAAACCACCACGCTCAAAGCCTTAGCGCGTTTGCTGCCCGCACAGGGCGAATTGCATTACGACGGCCATGATTTGCAACGCCTGCCTGCGCATGGATTGGCGAAGCGCGGGCTTGCGCTGGTGCCCGAAGGCCGTGGCGTGTTTGCGCGCCTCACCGTGCTAGAAAATTTGTTGATGGGCACGTACAGCCGCAACAGTAGCAAAGGCGAACAAGAGGCCGACGTACAGCGTGTATTTGGCCTGCTGCCACGTTTGGCAGAGCGCGCGCAACAGCTTGCCGGCACGCTATCCGGTGGTGAGCAGCAAATGTTGGCAATTGGCCGCGCCCTGATGTCTCATCCCAAATTGCTACTCTTGGACGAACCCTCAATGGGTTTAGCGCCTATTATGGTGCAGAAGATTTTTGACGTTATACGCAGTGTGACGGAACAAGGCGTCACGTTATTGCTGGTTGAGCAAAATGCGCATCTCGCGTTGTCGCTCTGCTCACGCGGTTATGTTTTGAGCAACGGCTGCATCACCATGCAAGACGATTCAAAAGCGCTGCTTGCCAATCCACAAGTACAAGCAACTTACCTTGGCATGCACATGGCGTAACGCATATACGGTCAACTGGAATAGCATATGAGCTTGCGGGCACGCATTCTATTGTTAGTGTTAACTGCAACACTCTTGCCTGTATTGGCCATGACGTGGCTGTTACTCGACAATCGCCTAAAAGCGGGCAGCGAAGCGCGCCAAGCTATTGTGAGACAAACACATGAAATTGCCGATGAGCTCGACGACAAAATTGCCGGCTCTGCGCAATTGTTATTTGGCCTGAGCCATGTGCCATTGCTTCATGCAAATGACAAACAAGCCTGCTCTGATTTTCTGGCTGATGTACTTCGTCGCCACCCTCAGTACACTGGCATTTTAACCATTCGACCTGACGGCTCATTATTCTGCGATTCGCTGCGGAGTGGCCGAAAGCTAAACCTTACAGATCGCCGATATTTTCAACGCGCACTGACTTCTCAAGAGCCTGTACTCGAAGCAGCGATTGGCCGACTAACTGGCAAAAGCGTATTGCAGATTGCTTATCCAGTTCGTGCTGCAGATGGGGCGCTTCAATTCATCCTACTGGCTTCATTTGATTTGGATGCATACGGACAATACGTCACGAACGTACTGCTGTATCAAAGCATGCATTTTCAGGTGTGGAATGGCCAAGGTGAACTGATACTCGACAAAGTTCGTTCCAACGCCCCTCGTCTCAAGCCGAGCGCCACTGAACTCGATTTTATAAAGCTGACGTCCAGCGCGGTAACGGCTGATTTTGGTGTGGCCAGTCAAGCATACACCTGGAGCAAATCAGCACTGCCGAATTGGAATAATGCAGGCTTGCAAATCGCACTGGTCGTGCCTTCCGAAGAGATCGACGCACGCATCAACGGACCTTTTAGACACACACTGTCAATTCTGATTGGTCTTGGTACAGCCGTCTTCATTTTAGCCGTGCTGTTTGCAGAGTTTGCATTGCGACGACAAAGTCGTCGCGTTGTAGACGCGATTGCCACGTTAGATGCCGGCCATTATGACCAGCCGCTTCCCACCCCCTTTCCCGGTGGGGAGTTTGGCCAAGTGATGGAATCACTGGATCGCATGCGCCATTCGCTCAAACAGCAGCGCGAAACTATTGCTCGACATACCGAAGCGCTTGAACGCCAAGCCGGTACTGACGATCTCACCGAATTGGCAAATCGTCATTTATTGATGGATCGCCTAAACCAAGCCATGGTGTACGCGCGCCGTGCACACCGTGTCACCGGCGTACTCATGCTGGACCTAGACCGCTTCAAAAATGTAAATGACAGCCTCGGACACAGTCAGGGCGATTTGTTATTGCAGTCAGTGGCAGCTCGCCTAAAAGAATGTGTGCGTGAAGGCGACACGGTTGCGCGTTTAGGCGGCGATGAGTTTGTGGTCGTGTTGTCAGACATGGCCGAAGTAAACGACATTGTGCCCGTCGCTCAGAAGATTCTGAGCGTATTGGCAAAGCCAATTAGTCTCGGCCCGCAAATGCTCACGGTGAGTGCAAGTTTAGGTATTGCCGTATACCCGCGTGACGGCGACACCGCCGAGTCGCTCTTGCAATATGCCGACACCGCCATGTATCGCGCAAAAGACCAAGGCGGTAACGTGCTCGCCTTCTTTACGCAAGAAATGATGCAGTCCATTCTGCACCGCCTGCAGCTTGAGGCCGGGTTGCGTCGCGCACTTGAACAGAACGAATTGTGTTTGCACTACCAGCCGATTATTGATGGACAAAGTGGCCGCATCTCTTCTGCCGAGGCGCTGGTGCGTTGGCAGGACCCTGAGCGTGGCCTGATCTCGCCGCTGCAATTCATACCCATAGCAGAAGAAACTGGGCAGATTGTTGAGATTGGCAAATGGGTGGTGCGCGAAGCCTGTGCGCAAACCCTGCGCTGGCAACAACTGGGTCTTGGCAACATCCCAGTCGCCGTTAACTTATCGGCACGTCAGTTTCGCAACCCGATGCTAGATGAGGATATTGCGCAGATTCTGCAGGAGTGCGGCTGCCCATCCACCTTGCTGCAACTCGAAATCACCGAGAGCTCGATTATGGACCAGGTGGACCAAGCGCTCGCTACCATGCATCGACTCACCGCATTGGGCGTGCAGCTGGTAATTGACGATTTTGGCACAGGCTATTCATCGCTCAGTTTGCTCAAGACATTCCCCGTCAGCAAACTTAAGATTGATCGCAGTTTTGTGCGCGACATTGGCATTGATACAGACGACGACGTGCTGATCGACGCCATTATTACGCTAGCGCGCAAGCTCGGTCTGAGCACCGTTGCGGAAGGCGTGGAAACGGAACACCAGCGTAGTTTCTTAGAGAAAAAAGGCTGTGATGCTTACCAAGGGTATTTGTACGGCAAGCCGTGTGCCAGTGAAGCCTTTGTTGAATTGCTGAAACTGCAAGCCAACCAATCCAGCGCTTTCGGAATACTCAACGCCTTCGGCCCTGCATTAGAAGGGCATGACGCAACACGCACAGGTTGCGTCATAGAGAATAGCTACCGCCCTTAGGCTTTACGTACGAACTCCGACTTCAGCTTCATCGCGCCAATGCCATCAATTTTGCAATCGATGTCATGGTCGCCCTCCACTAAGCGAATGTTCTTCACCTTGGTGCCAACCTTCACCACCAGCGATGAGCCTTTCACTTTCAGATCTTTGATCACAGTGACGCTGTCGCCATCATTCAGCACGTTGCCATTCGCGTCCTTGTAAACTTTCACGTCTTGGCTGGCGTCGTCGGCATCTTGGGCATGCCACTCGTGTCCGCACTCAGAGCAGTTATACGCGCCGCTTGCTTCGTAGGTGTACGCAGAATTGCACTGCGGACAGTTGGGCAATCCGCTCATGTTACCCCTGTAAGCTATCGGCAAAGTGCAGCGCCTGCACCATGGCGCGGTTTAGGCGGGGTGAATCAATAGCCAAAATCTGTGCTTTGTAATCCACCAGTTTTGCGTCGTTGGATTCGCAAGCACGCGCCAAATCGAGCAGAGCGGTATAGGGACCATCGGTGCCTAACAAGGCATCACGAATCGCTTCCGGCAAAGTCATTTCTTCCAACACCGTTTCCATCTCGACACCCAGCAAGGTATCGAGCAGCGAGAAGGCACCCACTATAAACAGGTTGTCGAGCTGATCTTTGTCGAAGAAGTCTTCGCCGAGCAATTCCATCATGCGGCCACGCGCAATGGAAGCTTGCATCATGGCTTGCGCTGCGGGGTCTTTGCTGGCCGTCACCAACAGCAGCGACAACCACTTGTTCAATTTTTCGTAACCGAGAATGGCAACAGCGTGGCGGAAGGATTGCACTTCGCACATGAGGCCAAAGCCCACGGAGTTAACGTAGCGCAGCAGCTTGAAAGACAGCGCAACGTCTTGTTTGAGCGCGGCTTCAATGTCTTTCATTTCTGCGCCACGACGCACCAGATTGAGCACACGTACGATGTGCGCATGCGCCGGCTGTAATTTACGTGCTTTGCGCGTGGGGTCTGGTTGCATAAAGAACCAGCCTGCAGCACCCCCAAAGCCATTTTTTAAGGCGGTTTCAAACGAGGCGTTGTCGCGCACGTTTTGTGCAATGGCAATGCCCGGCAAGGTCATGGCGTTTTTGCCAATTAACTCGTCAGCCAGCACAAAGCGGAAGCCTGCATCTGAGGGTAAATCTACATCGCCTTGATAGTCACTCAGGCACACCGGGACGCGACGAATTTGTAGCTCTTTGAGCAGCGCTTGGGTTGCGGCGTGATCAAGCGCGCGAACACTAAGCTCGATCATAGTGTTGTCCGGCATCCCCCATTCCAGAACAGAATGGTCAGGCGCGTGCCCATCAAAGCTGAGAAAAACGGAATGCGTGGTCGGCCATGCATCACCGAGCGCTTGCAGCGCATGGCATGCGGCAATGCTGGACGACGCGTGCACCGTCAGTCGTGTGGCGGTGATGGCCTTGTGTTTGTTTAATACGGGTTCGTGCGTGATCCAGGCGGTCATGTTGCTGAGTAGGTAAAAGAATCTGCGTAGAAATGCTCTATCGGCAAATTTGCGGCTTGGGTGAAGTCTTTCTTTGCGGCGTCCACCATCGCCGGAGCGCCGCACACATAAGCCTGCCAGCCTGATAGGTTACCAATATCCTGCATGGCAACATGGTGCACTAGTCCAGTGCGTCCCGTCCAGTCATCTTGCGGGGCGGGGTCGGACAGCACGGGCACGTACTCGAGCGAGGGCAATTGCTTTTGCCAATCCAAAATCTGCTGGTGCAGGTATAAATCCGCTCGTGTGCGTGCGCCAAAGTACAGCGCCATGCGGCGGGTTGAACCGACCTGTATGGCGTGCTGAATAATTGAGGCCATCGGCGCCATACCCGTGCCGCCTGCCACGAGCAAGGCCGGACGCTCGGTTCCATCCACGGCATTACTCTCCGGCTTATCGCGCAAAAAAAAGCTGCCGAGCGGCCCTTCAAAACGCAAAATGTCGCGCACTTTCATACCGTCGAACACATGGCCGGTAAAGTGGCCGTCTGGCACGCGACGAATGTGTAGGTCGATAAAGCCTTCTTGGTGCGGCGGGCTCGCCAGCGAGAAGCTGCGGCGCTTGCCGTCTTTCAGCAGAATGTCGATATATTGGCCAGGCAAAAATTGTAAGCGCTCATTGGCCGGCAGTTTGAGTTTGAGCAGCATTACATCGTCTTGGCCGACGATCTGCATCGATTCCACACGACATGGCATGGTGCGAATGGGAATATCGCGCGCCGCACCCACTTCGCGGCATTCGATCACCACATCAGTGAGCGCCTTCGCACAGCAAAACAAAGCCATGCCCTGCGCCCGCTCTGCGGCGGACAGGGCGCCATCACGCGCAGCGCCATAGTCCACTTCACCGCTCAACACCTTGCCTTTGCACGAGCCGCAAGCGCCGTTGCGACAGCCATACGGCAACATAAAGCCCTGATCGAGCGCGGCCTGCAATAACGTGGTTTGCGCGTCGGTCTCAAACTGGTGCCCACTGGGCTGAAGGGTAATCTGTAGCGGATTAGAAAGGCTCATGGAACAACGCGTGCGATAATGTGAATGTGTTCTGTATTCAGTGCTGTGTCGGAACGCTGCTTGTTAATGCTTTTGGATCCCGTCGTGCCACAACCATCACCCGCCAACTCGACCTCGCCAGCAATATCGCGTGGGTCACTGCCAGCATTGCCTACATTGGCAAAGCGGCCGCTGCGTCGTTGTCGGCGCGGACAAACACGACTACTCGTTGTGGGCTGCGGTGATGTTGCTCAGCGCATTGTGGCGCAATTAGCGCAGCGCGTGCGGGTTTACGCCGTGGTGCGAAGCGATACCAATGTAGCCAGTTTACGCGCCGCAGGCATTACCCCCATTCGCGCCGACCTAGACCAAGCACGCAGTTTGCACCGCCTGGCGGGCCTAGCGCACTGGGTTTGGCATACCGCGCCCCCCTCCGACCAACACCCGGGGGATATTCGCAGCCAACGTTTAATAGCTGCGCTCGCCGGGGCGGCAAGCTTACCATGCAGACTGTGTTACATCAGCACCACTGGCGTGTATGGCGACTGCGCTGGCCAAGAAATAGATGAAACGCATCAGCCGCAACCTGAGAGCGCACGCGGCATACGACGCGTTGCTGCTGAAAAGCTCATGCGCCAACTCGCCCTGCGTCAGGTTAAGGTGAGTATTCTGCGTGCGCCGGGTATTTATGCGTATGACCGTTTGCCAATCGAACGATTGCAACGAGGCACGCCAGCGCTCAACGCGCACGAAGATAGTTACAGCAACCACATTCACGCACAAGACTTAGCGCGCGCAAGTTGGTTAGCTTTAGCCCGCAGCCGTACAGGCCGCGTCTACAATGCGTGCGATGACAGCGCACTCAAGATGGGCGACTGGTTTGAGCGTGTGGCCGATTTCGCAGGCCTGCCACACCCGCAGCGAATAAGCCGCGAGCAAGCAGAACAAACACTCTCGCCCATGCTATGGTCGTTTATGCGTGAATCACGTCGCATTGCCAATCAACGCTTAAAGCGCGAATTACGCATCGCTTTGCAATTCCCAACCGTCGATTCAGTGTTGGGAGCGCCCACGCTTCGCAACACCAAACACACCGCTCAATCAACCTGAGAAAGCAGCCATGCTCGCCCTAAAAGCTTTGCACATTGCCTTTGTGATTTCGTGGTTTGCGGGCCTGTTTTATTTGCCACGCATCTACGTAAACTTGGCCATGCTTGAGCCACACGAAACGGCTGTACGCCAACGCTTGCTCACTATGGCGCGCAAGCTGTATCGATTTATGACGCCGCTCGGCGTGCTCGCCGTGTTGTGCGGAATGTTGCTCTGGAAGCAGTACGACTTTAGCGGCGGCTGGCTGCACCTTAAAACCAGCCTCGTGCTGTTACTGATTTTGTACCATCTGTGGTGTGGACGCTTGCTACGCGCTTATAACGAAGGGCGCACACCGCACACGCATGTGTGGTTTCGCGTGTTTAACGAAGCACCCGTACTGGTTATGTTCGCTGTTGTTTTTTTGGTGGTGTTCAAACCGTTTTAAGCACACCACGCTCTCAAAACAACGCTCCAGCGCGACGTATCTTCACGCGCATCGAATTTATTTTTTGCTGAACATATCGTGATCGAATTTCAATTTTTCTCCCCTTGCCCACGCGGCTTAGAAAACTTACTCGCACAAGAAATCTTAGATTTGCGCGGCCAAAATGTGCAGGTCACGCACGGTGGCGTGAGCTATCGTGGCGACTGGTCGCTCATGCAAGATGTGAATCTCAATAGCCGATTGGCAACGCGCGTGCTGTTGCGCATGGGCCAAGGCGGATACCGCAACGAACAAGATATTTATGCCCTTGCGCGCAATTTGTCATGGCACGAATGGTTTACGCCTCGCGAGACCATTCGCGTATTCACGACAGCAGTCCGCAGCCCATTACGCAGCATCGATTTCGCTACGCTCAAGGTCAAAGATGGCGTATGCGATGCTTTCCGTGACCGCAAGGGTGTGCGCCCGAGTGTCGACACCACGCACCCGGATGTTCGCATCCACCTGTTTTTGACCGATCGCGAAGCCACGATTTACCTCGACACGTCTGGCGAAGCTTTGTATCGCCGTGGCTATAAACGCGCAAAAGTTGAAGCGCCGCTTAAAGAAAATTTAGCCGCAGGCATTTTGATGTTGAGCGGCTGGAAGGCCGGCTTAGGTGAGTGCGAACCCTTGCTCGACCCCATGTGCGGCAGCGGCACATTCTTGCTCGAAGCCGCGCACATGGCACTCAATGTTGCGCCCGGACTAGGCCGCCGTTTTGCGTTTGAAAAGCTCGCCGCCCATGACATTAACCAATGGGGCGAAGTAGTTCGCACAGCACGTGCGCGCGCCTACAATGCCACACAGCTCCCCATTTTTGGCAGCGACATTTGGGCTGAGCAAGTTGCGCGTACTCGCCAAAACCTAGCCGCAGCAGGGCTTGAGAAAATGATTAAGCTTGAATGCTCAGACATTCTAAAACGTTCTGCACCCGCGTCTGAAGGCGTGCTGGTTGCCAATCCGCCGTATGGTGTGCGCTTGGGTGAGAAAGAAGATCTGGACGCGTTTTATCCTTTGCTGGGCGATACGCTGAAGAAACAATTCGCAGGTTGGCGCTGTTACTTTTTGTCCGGCGACACGGAGTTTCCGAAACGTATTGGACTCAAAGCGAGCAAACGTACACCTTTATTTAATGGCGCGATTGACTGCCGACTGTATGAATACAAAATGATTGCAGGTTCAGCACGCACACCCAAGAACGATACTGCTCCGGCCGAGTAATTCACTGTCCGGCCAACCTACAACCATAGTAGCGGCACATCACTCCGCGTCCATCAAGCGCGGACAAAAAATGGCAAAGCGCGACGCCGATATTGAACGGCGACTTTGCTTTGCCAATTGATTCCTGTATGGGCAATGCGTACGGGCAACAACAAGCGCTGCCCACTCAATTTCTGCCGAAACTCACACCCTAATCAAACAATATCGAGATGACCGAGATTCGTGGTGAGATCACGGTCTTGCGAGGTTTTGCTGTTGAGCTTAATAGCCAAACGCAAATCGTTAACCGAATCTGCGTTACGCAGCGCATCTTCGTAACTCACTTTGCCGGCCTCATATAGATCAAACAAAGATTGGTCGAAGGTTTGCATTCCCAATTCGCGCGAGCGCTTCATCAGGTCTTTCATTTCACCAATCGCGCCCTTAAAAATCAGTTCCGACATCAACGGCGAGTTGATCATAATTTCCACCGCAGCGGTACGACCTTTACCTTCTTTGATCGGCACCAAACGTTGTGAAATCATTGAGCGCAGGTTAAGCGACAAATCCATCAACAACTGCTCACGCTTGGTTTCGGGGAAAAAGTTGATGATGCGATCAATTGCTTGGTTTGCGCTGTTAGCGTGCAGCGTTGCCAAACACAGGTGGCCCGTTTCAGCGAATTGAATCGCGTACTCCATGGTTTCGCGGTCGCGGATTTCGCCCATCAAAATCACGTCCGGCGCTTGGCGCAAGGTGTTCTTCAGCGCGATTTCCCAGTTGTCGGTATCAATGCCGACTTCACGCTGGGTAACCACGCAATTTTTGTGGTCATGCACATATTCAATCGGGTCTTCGATGGTGATGATATGGCCGTAACTATTTTGGTTGCGCCAATCCACCATCGCCGCCAGCGACGTTGTTTTACCGGTGCCAGTGCCGCCAACAAAAACTACCAAGCCGCGCTTGGTCATCGAAATGTCGCGCAGCACCTGCGGCATACCCAAATCGTTGAACGTAGGAATCGTCGCATTAATGGTACGCAACACGCAGCCCACACGCCCTTGCTGAACAAACACATTCACACGGAAGCGGCCAATACCTGCCGGCGAGATGGCAAAGTTACATTCTTTGGACGATTCAAACTCAGCGGCTTGCTTGTCGTTCATGATGGCGCGCGCCAGCTCTGCCGTGTGCTGCGGCGTGAGCACTTGGTTGGACTGCGGCATGATACGGCCATCAACCTTAATCGCCGGCGGAAACCCCGCGGTAATAAAAAGGTCGGAGCCTTTTTTGCTGACCATCAGGCGCAGCAGGTCGTACATAAATCGCAATGACTGGTCGCGTTCCATAATCGTCTCCGGTTCGCTAAAGCGTTCGCCTTTAGCCTGGGAACATATCCTTATTTACCGCACGCGTACGCGCTTCACCTGAAGCCACCACATTGCGCTTCACTAGCTCGAGCAAATTCTGGTCAAGCGTTTGCATGCCCACAGCTTGGCCGGTTTGGATGGCTGAGTACATTTGCGCCACTTTGTTTTCGCGAATGAGGTTTCGAATCGCCGCTGTGCCGATCAGAATTTCGTGGGCAGCAACACGACCTTGACCATCTTTGGTTTTAAGTAGCGTTTGCGAAATAACGGCACGCAGAGACTCAGACAACATGGCGCGCACCATTTCTTTTTCTGCTGCGGGGAAAACGTCAATAATCCGGTCGACCGTTTTCGCAGCGGAACTGGTGTGCAGCGTACCAAACACCAAGTGGCCGGTTTCTGCGGCAGTAAGTGCTAAACGAATGGTTTCAAGGTCACGCATTTCACCCACCAGCACAACGTCCGGGTCTTCCCGTAACGCAGAACGCAGCGCATTGGAAAATGAGTGCGTATGTGGCCCAACTTCACGCTGGTTAATGAGACAGCGTTTGGAGTCGTGCACAAACTCAATCGGGTCTTCAATGGTCAGAATGTGACCATATTCGTTTTCATTCACGAAATCGACCATACCCGCCAAGGTAGTGGATTTGCCGGAACCCGTAGGCCCGGTCACCAGCACCAGACCGCGTGGCTGAATGGCAATTTCCTGAAAGATTTTCGGCGCATTGAGCTCTTCGAGCGTCAGCACTTTAGACGGAATGGTACGAAAAACCGCGCCGGCACCACGCTGCTGATTAAATGCATTGACGCGAAAGCGCGCTAAATTCGGAATGGCAAACGAGAAGTCGCACTCAAGGTTTTCTTCATATACCTTGCGCTGCAAATCGTTCATGATGTCGTACACCATGGCATGCACTTCTTTGTGCTCCATGGGTGGCAGGTTAATACGGCGCACGTCACCGTGTACCCGAATCATCGGCGGCAAGCCAGAAGAAAGGTGAAGGTCAGACGCTTTGTTCTTAACCGCAAACGCCAGCAACTCGGTAATGTCCATTCGGCATCAAACTCCGCTCATTGGTTGTTGAAGATCGTCCATCAACTCGACAATCTGCTTGAATTCTATGTAATCGCCTACAACTTAAATTCACTCAGCTCGGCCACAGCGAAGCAATTGGCGCTAACGCTTGCGACCAAGCGCATAACGCTACCGCACGCTATGCGCACTATAACTCGTTCAAACGCACCTGCCTGCCCCGATCACTCAGCCACATGATCTAGGCGACGGATTGTTTTGTTCGTCCGCTGCATTCCGTGCCACTCTGCCCTGCCGACAACGGGCGCACAGGTATAATTTACCCAACCAATGCTACGCCACCAATAGGGCATTATGACGACCCAGCAAGAACGCTTGCAAGCCCGCTTGCATACCATTCACGAACGCATTCATGCCGCTTGTCTGCGCGCCAACCGCTCGCCTGATAGCGTACAACTGCTGGCTGTTAGCAAAACCCAGCCCGCAGACCAACTCCTTGCTGCACTCGCCGCAGGACAAACTACATTTGCCGAAAACTATGTGCAAGAAGGCTGCAGCAAAATTGCTGAACTGCGCAACGCCTTACCTGCCGACCAATTTAGGGCCATCGAATGGCACTTTATTGGCCCACAACAAAGCAACAAAACACGCGCAGTGGCCCAAGACTTTACTTGGGTACACAGCATTGACCGCCTCAAAATTGCTGAACGCCTATCTGAGCAGCGCGACATTCACTTGCCGCCCTTACAGGTTTGTTTACAGGTGAACGTAAGTAGCGAAGCCAGCAAGAGTGGCTTAGCGCCGACTGAAGTCGAAGCGCTAGCCCATGCCGTAGCTCACCTGCCCAGGCTCACCCTGCGCGGTTTAATGTGCATCCCCGAACCCACCGAAGATGAAGCTTTATTGCGTGCCCGCTTCGCACTTTTACGGCATTTGCGCGACAATCTGAATCAACAAGGCTTATCCATGGACACGCTTTCCATGGGCATGAGCCATGATTTTGAAATTGCCATTGAAGAAGGTGCCACCATGGTTCGAATTGGCACCGCCATTTTTGGCGAACGACACACATAATCTACAAACCACAACACGCCGCCGAACCTTAATCTCGACGGCTTTTTGTACCCACAGGACACATCATGCGTATTACTTTTCTGGGTGGTGGCAACATGGCTAGCGCCATGATTGGCGGTCTGCTTCAACAGCACTACTCAGCCGCAGCCATTCAAGTCATTGAGCTCAATGCAGAGGCACGCGAACAACTCACCGAACGTTTTGGTGTGCGTTGCACGGACCACATTGATACCGCCGCACGCGCCACAGACGTATGGGTCCTAGCAGTTAAACCGCAGCAAATGAAAGAAGCGATTGCTCCACTCGCAGGAACGCTATCGCACGAACTGGTCATCAGCATAGCGGCCGGTCTGCGCCTTGAGGCACTGCAACGTTGGCTCGGCGGCCACTCGCTGCTCGTGCGCTGCATGCCGAATACACCAGCGTTGATTGGCAAAGGCATGACCGGCTTGGTTGCCACGCCGAGCGTAGATCGCGAGCTGCGCCACGAAGCGGAGCGAATTTTATCGGCCGCAGGTCAAACAGAATGGGTACAAGACGAATCGTTGATTGATGCTGTCACCGCTATTTCTGGCAGCGGCCCGGCGTATGTTTTTTACTTCATTGAGTCGCTCATGGATGCCGGCATTCAACTCGGCCTCGACAAAGAACAATCGCGCCGACTGGCGCTCGCCACCTTTACCGGCGCAGCCGAGCTTGCCGCCACAAGTAGTGAGGACCCGGCTACGTTACGCGCCCGTGTCACCTCAAAAGGCGGCACGACGGAAGCCGCTTTGCGTTGCATGGACGAAGCACTCGTGCGCGAAATTATTTTGCGCGCAGCGACTGCAGCACGCGACCGAGGGCAAGAGTTGGGCGATGTACTAGGCGCCTAAGCAAAGTTCGCCACCCCTCTTTAAACCTCGCTGCCGGCGCGGCCGGTACCGACAACATCAGTCTGCAAGGTAACTTGGTTGCAAGGCGGAACTTTGCAACACGAAATTTAATATTACTTAAGTACAATTTCCGGAGAACAACTCCTAATTCAGCGCCAACCTGACCTGTGCCATGCATGGGCAATGTCGCATAGCACATGACATCACTTCTCATTCTGAATACAGGCTCTGGCCACAATCTGGGCGATCGTGCGATGCAGATCAATCTCTGCCGCCACCTTCGCCAAACGATTGCCCATTGCCAGCTCATGGGAAGCGCGCGCGTGCCAGCTTTTATGCAAGAAGAGTTTGCGATTAAGCCCTTTAGCTTCTTAATTGATTGCTGGGCGCGACTTAACTGGGCGCGGAGGAGCAAGCCTTACCTCTCCGGCATCGTCACGGCTCTTTCCCTGCCGTATTTCATTATTAGCACGCTGTTGATTTGGCTAGCGCTCGTGTTTGCCAAATCGATCGGGTATCAACCGCGTGCCAAATTTCGTGAAGCAGAATTAATTCGTGCACTGCTTCAGTCGGACATCGTTCTCTTTTCTGGCGGGGGCTACCTCACTGATCAAGGCAAGAAAGAAGCCTACGCCCTCATGCTAATGGGGCTCATGGCTGCCAGCATTGGAAAGCCCGTTTACATGACAGGTCAAGGAATCGGCCCCTTTAATAGCCGATGGTCATTATTTTTATTGAAGCTGCTAGGGCAGAAATGCAAGCTCATCGGGCTACGTGACCCTGATGAGGGGAAGAAGATTTTGCTAAATCTTGGTATAGCGCCCTCTAAAATTCATGCCATCGCAGACGATGCTCTCACGCTGCCCGCACGTAACTGCCAGCCACAAACAACTAAAACCTTAGCTGTTCATTGGCGAGTGTCACCACATCAAAATGAGACGGATCGCGTTCAGGCAGTTCTCGAATCAGCGCTCGACGTGCTAGCTCAGAGTGGTTGGCATCTACGTTTGTTCGTTTTACATGAAAACGTGCTGTTTGAACGCGCCGTCTATGATGCATGGCTGGCTCGATATCATTGGGCTAATGCGACAATTATTCAGTCTGAAGACCCGCGAGAAACTCTCTCTGCCATGAGCAGCTGTTCTGCCGCTATTGGCATGGCATACCACTTCTCGGTCTTTGCCCACGGGCTGTCAGTGCCGGCCGTTGGACTCTGGCACAACGAGTATTACCGCATTAAGCTGCAGGGACTTTTCAAGCTCGCTCAATGTCCACAGTTGGCAATAGATGATCGACATATTTCCACAGAAAGTCTCGTGGCGCTGCTCACAAGCGAAGCATTTCTTAAGACAAAAATTGATCTGGGCCCACTCAAACATGAACATGATGCATGGTGGTCCCTACTCTCTAATGATCTAATTCATCACGCTCATGCGACTCACTGATTTCACACTGCGGCAGAATGATCAGGAACAGGTTGTCTCTTGCCGTGTCGAATGGGAAACCGCTCAGAAACCTGACTTCCAAATTGAAATCGCCATTCCCAGCTCACTTGATTTGCAGCTAGATCCCACCCCAGAGGCATTTCTTTTGGCGGCCTGCGCGCCAGCGATGGCTGCAGGTGAAGAACGCATATTTGTCGACGCACCTATTTGTACTCTCATCAAACAAAGTCTTCCCACTGCAATTGAGATATTGCGACACTGGTTTCCACAACGCGCGCCACATGCTCACGCACCGCGCATAGAATCATCAGGTATCAAATATGATGCCGGCCCCAGCAATCGATCTACCGCCGGATTCTTCTCAGGCGGAGTCGACTCAATACACCTGTTGCTACGCAACGCGCAGGACTACCCAAAAGGGCACCCCGCACGAATTCAGCACGCTATCTGTGTATATGGGTTTGACATGGGTGGTCGGCAAGGGAAGGATGGGCAACCCGCGTATCAAGCACTACTGAGTCAATCCAAAGGACTTTTATCAGCACTGAATACTGCGGCTGTTCCAGTCAAAACAAACTTACGCCACCTTGATGACCGCACCGGATTTTGGGGCGAAATTTTCGTAGGATTCGCTCTATCTGCTGTAGCGCACGTATTCAAACCACATTTCGATATCATTCATGTTGCGTCACCAGGAGAACCCATCACAGCTCCAGTACAAACACCTTTTGGCACCCATCCATCTCTGATCCCTTATACACATAGCCATGCAACAACTATTGTCATGCCTTATGTGGAATGCGCTCGGCAAGACAAGTTGGCGTGCATTGCGCAATCAACGTTAGCACTTGATGCTTTACGCGTTTGCTTTTCTGCTGACACCAGCAACACAGGCAATTGTGGGCGATGTGAAAAATGCATCCGAACACAACTTGGCCTCATGACGAGCGGGATTGATCCCGCTCCTTACTTTAGCGGACAAGAACTTACCCTTCAGGCTTTCAACAATATTGATATTAAGTTTGCGGTTAGTATCGATTTATACGAAGGCTTTGCGACAAACCTACCCCCCAAGTATGCTCATCTCCGCCCCGGCATTACACAGCTTATACATCGAGCTAGGCGCTACAGAAGATGGGTTGAAGGCCGCACACTAGGCGGACGCGTACGAACGGCCTTGCGCCGTCTACGTCTCTTAAGTTGAACATCCGTCAATGAGCAGCAGCTGAAGCAACGTTCGCGCCCCCATTGTCCCAGAGAAGGCATCAGCAGGCATCGGGTATGGCGAAGTTGGCGATGGTAATAACCGACGAATTGCACGTGCATCCAACACGCCACCACGTGACTGATCTGCCAACTGTCGAATTGCACGCCAAGGTTTGCTATCCAGGTGCATAACACGATGATAGTAGCGACGCTCCAAACCGAGTCGCTGCTCTAACATTCTCAATTTCCAGGGCCGCAATCGATCTCGAATACGCCAAGCCAAGGTTGGTATCAAAGGCGTGTTGTCATGTGTATTTCGATCCACTGGAATGCGAGCAAGCTTAGGGTAATGCTGAATTACCCATCGTTTTTGCAGCTCACGCCCCATCATGATCTTCGGGTCAATTCGATGCATCGCTCGCAAAACCGGTCCCGCAGTGTAGGGCAGCATGGTGCCGCCACCGCAGGCATAAATCCAAGCAACAGGCCCTGCGTGAAAGCGAACCCTTGTATTCAAGCCGAAATAGCAACCTCGCCAATCAGCCGAGTCTGGCAAGCCCTCCCAAATGGCGCGAACTTGATCAATCGCCTCATCAACAATACGCTCAGCTCCCTCTTGATCTAACAACGTTACGATCGCTTCTCTTGGCAAGCCTGAACTACGAATTTTGGCAAAGGCGTTATCAAATTGCGGTGCAGTGGCACCCTCTTGCCAACCCCAGTCTGCCATGCTGCCGCCTGCGGTAACATCCCCGACAAGGCCCGATATCACGGAAGAGTTCCACAACCGTGACTGTCGAGATGCCTCCCACCATTCTGTGCTTAATAGACTAATTGAGGCACAACCTAAGCGCGCATGTCTTACAGCATCGCTAACGCTTTGCTCCAGCGTCGGCTCAACGCGATTAAATTGCCAATTGCTTGCTCTTGCAACAGCGTGTGCTGCCTGGGCTTCATAGTCCGATGCACGACCCAATGTAAATGCTCGTACACTAGCGACGCTGCTTGCTTTCAGCACGCCGGCCAACATGCGTGAATCTAATCCACCAGATAATGAAAACGCTAAGCCCTGAGGGGACGTACTCAAGTTTTGCTGCACACCCAGCTCAAGTGCCCGACCCATAATATCCGTACATATCTCGGGGTCGGACTCTAGCTTGGCTTCGCATGGTTGGCATGGAATGTATTCGGCAGCTTTACTAGGCCTCAAATACGTCAGCGCGAAAGGCGGCGGCGCTTCAATGCCCTTCCACAAACCTTCACGTCCAGATTGATACCCGGCTAACAATATGCCCGCCAAGCCCACACTCGAAATCGAACGGCCGCACCAAGGCACACTCGCCAACAAACCGGGCGCAGTTGCAAAGCCCCAACGCTCACCTACACAGCAGTTGTAAAGAGGGAATAAGGCCAGTTGATCTGTGCCCAACCAAGCTTTGCTATCGAGGTCTATTCGACCTGCCAAATAGTAGCCGTCACGACCAGTCAAAGAAGTTGGATCTTGTCGTGCATGCAGCAACAATTCTGGCAGCGACTCAACATCCGTCTGATCAAATTTAAAGCTATAACCAAGTCGAAACACCACGCCCTGATCATCCGCCACAAAATTAAAAGGCGTTCCGGTGGGCGTAAGATAGGCCACACTCACACTGCATGTGCCAAGCTGCTGTATAACCTGCCAAGCCTGCCCTTGCGGCGCGGGGAAATCTGCACACACTTGTTGCAGCGCAGTTTGACGACTATTCCGATCGGGGTCGTACAGCGCAATCATTAGAGCCATCTCAATTCCAGTCCGGATTTCACAACATAAGCCCCGGCCAGTTTAGTACCGTTTAAGTGTGCCGATACATCTACAAATGACTTAAGCGCTCATCCAGCGTTAAACTTCTCACTAACTTAGAGCTTTCATGGGTTACGGGCTTGAGTAGCCCCCACTTCATTAAGCACCTAGACTCCGACTTCTAGACTGGTAACAGACATGCTGACCTCCTTGCTGCTCATTCTGCTCAATGCCGTTTTCGGCTTTTTTATTTTTCTATTGCTAGCCCGCTTCTTTATGCAGTGGGCGCGTGTTTCATTTCGCACGCAGGTGGGCGCGTTTATTATTCGTTGCACAGACTGGATGGTGGTGCCAGCGCGGCGCATTCTGCCGTCGATTGGCGGGTGGGACGTACCCACACTTATTTGTGCGTGGATCGCACAAGCGGTTCTGGTAACAATCACGCTCGCTTTGCGTGGTGCACTCTTTGGCGACCCGCTGTCACTCACGCTCTCTATTCTGCAAGTTTCGTTTATTCAGCTCATCCAAACGACACTGCAACTTTTAATGATTACGGTTATTGTTGATGCGCTGATGAGCTTCCTCAGTCCATATCACCCGTTACGACAAATATTGGGCAGTATCACCGGACCATTTCTACGCCCCATTCAGCGCATCATCCCCACTGTGTCGGGTATTGATTTATCGCCGTTGGTACTACTCGTGATCATTCAAATGTTGATGGTGGTCTTGGGATATTTAGCCACCTAAATTCGCGTCCGCCGCAGACCTAATACACCTACTAAGACATCTATTCAACGACGCAATTTGTACCGATGAATGGCGCATTGCCAACTTGGCTAATACAACATGCACGTGGCGACTTTGTGCTTACATTGCACATTCAGCCAGGCGCAAAAACAACGGCAGTACAGGGTGAGCACGGCGGTGCGTTAAAGATTCGACTGGCGGCTCCACCGGTCGATGGCAAAGCAAATCAGGCCCTACTGGCCTTTCTGGCAAACCAACTGGGATTGGCGAAGCGCAATGTTGAATTGGTGAGCGGGCAAAGCTCACGTGAAAAGCGCGTGCGTATCAGCAACTGCTCTGCCGATGCGCTACGCGCTTTAATGCCCCGCTAGAAATTGCAATCAAGCTTGTTGAAACACAACTTGTCCGCTTACCAAGGTTGTACGTACTCGGCCAGGCACTTCATAGCCCAAGAAGGGTGAATTCTTGCCGTGGCTTCGCAAGCTATCACGTGTCACGCGCTGCATCGTGTCTGCTTCAAAAATGCACACATCCGCTTCAGCACCGACACGCAGATGACCGGCATCAATCCCTAATACACGCGCAGCGTCGCAGGTAATGCGCGCCAAGGTTTGTGGCAACGACAGCTTCATTTCTTGGCCCCATTTCAGGGTCAGCGGCAGCAGCAACTCCAAGCCTGTTGCGCCGGGTTCGGCTTCAGCAAACGGTAGTTGCTTGGCATCATCATCCACCGGGGTATGGTCAGAACACACGGCATCGATTTGCCCATTTGCCAATCCACGACGCAGCGCATCGCGATCTGCTTGCGAACGCAATGGCGGATTCATGCGGCAATGCGGATTAAAGAAGCCAATATCCATGTCGCTCAAATGCAGATGGTGCACATTCACATCGCAGCTAATGGGCAAACCCTCAGTCCGTGCCTGCTGCACCAATGCCAGCCCCGCCGCGCTAGAAATACGCGCCAAGTGCACACGTGCGCCACTCTCGCGCATCAGTTGTACAACCGTTGCAATGGCCACCGTTTCCGCCAGCACTGGAATACCCGCCAGACCTAAACGAGAAGCGACTTCCCCATCATGCGCCACGCCCTTTTGTGACAAAAACGAATCTGTCGGCTGCAGCCACACCACATGCCCAAACGTGGCTGCATATTGCAGCGTGCGGAACAAAACTAAGGTGTCGCGTACCGGTTGATTGGCTTGGCTAAACGCCACACAGCCAGCCTCTGCCAGCTCGCCCATTTCGGTCACTGCTTTACCTTCTAGTTTGACGGTAAGCGCCCCGTGCGGATACACACGCGCCAAGTTAAGCGTGCGCGCGCGATGCACCAACATTTCAACCAGGCCCGGCTCATCCAACACCGGCTCGGTGTCGGGCGGACACGCCAAGCTAGTAACACCGCCAGCGACGGCAGCCGCCATTTCAGATTCCAGATTGGCGCGATATTCATTACCCGGCTCACGCAGCCGCGCGGATAAATCGACCAAACCCGGACACACGACACAACCACGTGCGTCTAGGGTACGGTCTGCCTTAAAGCCATCCGGCGCTTTGCCAATTGCCGCGATTTTTCCGTCGGTAATAAACACGTCGGCGACTTGGTCCATCTGCTGCGCCGGATCAACGACGCGCCCACCCTGAATGTGTATGTTCATGTGGCTTCCTGCGTTATTCATTATTTGGCCGCCCCGACTCATGCCGATTGTCCGGTAAGCAAACTCATCACCGCCATGCGCACAGCGATACCAAATGTAACCTGCGGCAGGATTACGGCTTGCCCGCCATCCGCCACAGCCGAATCAATTTCAACGCCGCGGTTCATCGGGCCCGGGTGCATCACAATTGCATCAGGTTTTGCCAATGCCAGCTTTTCTTGGGTGAGCCCAAAATATTTAAAATATTCTTGCGACGAAGGCAGCAAAGCGCCGCTCATACGTTCGTTTTGCAAGCGCAACATCATGATCACATCGACCCCGCGCAAGCCTTCACGCATGTCGTGAAATACATGCACGCCCATCTTGCTCACTTCGACCGGCAGCAAAGTTTTGGGCGCGATCACGCGCACTTCTGGCACGCCTAAGGTGTGTAGCGCATGAATTTGCGAACGCGCCACGCGTGAGTGCAACACATCACCCACAATCGCAACCGTCAATTTGGTGAAATCGCCCTTGTAGTGACGAATGGTGTACATGTCGAGCAGCCCTTGAGTCGGGTGGGCATGACGACCATCACCGGCGTTCACCACATGAATGTGATCGCGACCTGTTGCAGCCAGATGCTGCGCAATCAAATAGGGCGCGCCGCTGCTGGCATGGCGCACTACAAACATGTCTGCTTGCATCGCACACAGGTTATCTACCGTATCGAGCAGCGTTTCGCCTTTTGAAGTTGAGCTGGTCGAAATGTTGAGGTTAAACACATCGGCCGACAAACGCTTGGCGGCAATCTCGAACGTAGTGCGTGTGCGCGTTGAGTTTTCGAAGAAGAGATTGAACACACTCTTGCCACGTAGTAGCGGAAGCTTCTTCACTTCGCGCTCGGCCACTTCGGTAAAGGGTGCGGCCGTGTCCAAAATTCGCGTCAGCACTGCGCGCGGCAACCCCTCAATTGTGAGTAGGTGCTGCAGTTCGCCGTTGCGATTTAGCTGCGGGTTATACGCCATGCAGCGGCTCCTCGTTTGACATCAGTTTAATGTGCGTCATGTTTATTTTGCTTCAGCGAGTCGCAGCGACAATTTACCGTCGTCTGCGCGCTCGAGTTGTAAATTTTGTGCAGGTGCCAAGCTCAACTTAGTGGCCACAAAGTTTGCAGTGATGGGCAATTCGCGCCCACCTCGATCTACTAGCACGGCAAGATCAACGCGCGCTGGACGACCGTAATCGAACAGTTCATTCAGCGCAGCGCGAATAGTGCGGCCGGTGTAGAGCACGTCATCGACCACCACAATGTTGCGTCCTTCAACTTCAAAGGGCAGATTGGATCGATGCAAGTCTTTGTGCAAGCCGCGTGAGCCAAAGTCATCGCGATAAAACGACACATCAATCGTACCGAGCGACGCCTCGATACCCAGCTCGGCATGCAATCGTTCAGCCAGCCACACACCACCGGTATGAATCCCGATGAAACAACTTTGCGGCGTAACCTGCGGACGCATTTGCGCCACCAGTTCTGCCACGAGTTTCTCAACATCAGGTAGTTGCTCAGTTGGATGCGTTGTAGCCATCAAAAAAATCCTGAAGTATCAGTTGTGCTGCGACTGCGTCCAGCAAAGCTTTGCGAGTACGCCAATCTTTACCGAGCTGCATTAATTGTTCTTCGGCATCGACCGAGGTGTAACGTTCATCCACCAGCGTCACGCCCAAACCAAAACGCCCACGCAGTTGATTGGCAAAACGCTCACAGCGCGCTGCCATACTATGCTCACGGCTCTCGCCTGGCGTGTCGTCAGCATCGTCGTGCGCGGGCAAGCCCACCACCAGATGCACCGGCCGCCATTCGTTTAACAACTTCGCAATCGCCTCAAATCGCGCATCACTCAGCTCAGTTGATATCACACTGTGCGGGTTCGCCTGCTTCACTTCGAGTTCGCCCACCGCCACACCAATGCGCTTTAAACCGAAGTCGAAAGCCAGCACAGTGCCACGCGTCATGGGTGAAACAGGGGGGATTTTATCTTGAGACTGGGGTGATGCGGCAGTAGCAGAGTTTGGCGTGCGATCAGGCATGCCCTGCCACCTCCGACAGATTGGCAAAATCAACACCCAACAGGGCCATCGCGGCCTCTAACCGTTCTTCCGGCGGCAGGTCGAAAATAATGCGCGGATCGGCCGCTACGGTAAGCCACGCGTTCTTAGACAATTCGTCTTCCAGCTGGCCTGCAGACCAACCGGCGTAACCTAAGGCCACCAAGATTTCGGTCGGTGTACCTTCGCGACCAACCGATTGCAGCACATCGCGTGAAGAAGTGAGCCCCATATCATCACGCACACGCAAGCTAGACTGCCACTCACCCGCTGGGCGATGTAGCACAAAGCCGCGATCCGTCTGCACAGGACCACCAAAATAGACAGGCAACTCGCCAAAACCGGGTGCGTTTAGCGATAAATCAATCTTTTCAAACAAGGATTCAAGCGAAAGGTCGATCGGGCGATTCACAATCACCCCCATGGCACCGTCTTTATTGTGCTCGCACACATAGGTCAGCGTTCGCGCAAAGTGGGTGTCCTGCATGGCCGGCATGGCGATCAGGAAGTGATCGGTCAAATCGACAGGAGGGCGCTCGCTACTGGTACTCATGCCTTTATTGTAATTGCTGTGCTGCAAAACAAGAAATGAAGATTTCACTGATTTTGCCAATTTCTTGCGCCGTCGTAGGGCACCTAAGATGCGTTGTTCGCATAGCCGCCAACCCTTAAGCGCACTAAAATCTGAACATGCCTCCCACCACCACGCCAAATACCACCGCACCAATGAGTACGTCGCACCAAGACGCTTCAGCTCACGGGGTGTTAATTTGGCTGCGACGCGATCTGCGCCTGCACGATCATGCAGCTTTGTATCACGGGTTACGCGCAGCGCAAAAGGCTGGTGCGCCTGCGTGGTGCGTGTTTGTGTTCGACACAGATATTCTGCAGCCGCTGCTAGATCAAGGCTGCCAACGCGATCGTCGCGTTGCATTTATTCATGCCTGCATTACTGAGCTAGACCAAACGTTACAACAGTGGGGGAGCAGGCTCATTGTGTTGCACGGCGCGGCCCAACAGTGCATTCCACAGCTTGCCCAAGAACTTGGGGTGCAAGCCATTTTTGCCAATCGTGACTACGAGCCCGCAGCCATGACTCGCGATGCAGCTGTTGCAGCTGCACTCAAGTCGAGTGGTATTGAGTTTCACGACAGCAAAGATCACGTTATTTTTGAGCGCGATGAAATTCTCACTGCTACGGGCACGCCGTACAGCGTGTTCACGCCCTATCGCAATGCTTGGCAAAAACGTCTCAACTCGTTTTATTTGCAAGCGTACCCTGTCGACAAATATCGAGCCGCCTTCGCGCCCTTACCGCCGGCAAAGGCGGACACGCGCTACGCACATTTTGCCAATCACGGCATCCCCACGCTCACGCAATTAGGGTTTGACGAACATGCGTTAGAAGGTGTGCGCTTACCGACGGGTATACGCGGTGGGCTGCAACTCTTTGAAGACTTTCAAGCGCGCATCGAGCAGTACCATCAAACACGCGACTACCCGGCCACCAAAGGCCCCAGCTACCTTTCCACCCATTTACGCTTTGGCACAATCAGCATTCGTACCTTGGCGCAATATGCCGTCAGCCTTGCAGGGAAGGGTGCTGAAACCTGGTTGAGCGAACTGATCTGGCGCGAGTTTTACCAGCAAATTTTGTGGCACCACCCACGCGTCGTGACTGAAGACTTCAAGGCCGAATATGCCGCACTCAAGTGGGATGAAGACGAACACGCCCAATCTTTATTTTCAGCCTGGTGCATTGGCAAAACAGGCTACCCGCTGGTCGATGCCGCCATGCGACAGCTATTGCAAACGGGCTATATGCACAACCGCTTACGCATGGTGAGCGCCAGTTTTCTCACCAAAGATTTAGGTATTGATTGGCGACGCGGCGAGGCATGGTTTGCCCAGCATCTAAACGATTACGATCTCGCTGCCAACAACGGGGGTTGGCAATGGGCCGCATCAACGGGCTGTGATGCACAACCTTACTTTCGGATTTTTAACCCGATTACGCAGTCGGAAAAATTCGACCCGAAAGGTTTGTTCATTCGCCGTTACGTGCCCGAGGTAGCAGGCTTTGAGGGTAAGCACATTCATGCGCCGTGGCGCGCCAGCAAGTTGGAGCAAGAAGCGGCAAACTGCATTGTGGGGCAACACTACCCTGCACCGATTGTGGATCATGCCGAAGCGCGTGAGCGTACCCTGCTACGCTTTGGCAAAGTGCGTGCCGTTCGAGGCGCAACGTAATGCTTCATCAGGCGTCACAAAATAGTCCGGCTGAAATACCGGAGAAACGCTAACGAATGGGTGCGGTAGAAAGGCGTGAAAATGGGTTGCACCGTCTGATGCAACCCATCACTGATCAATTGGGTTTGGCGTAACGCGAAATCAACATCAGCAATTGATCTTCATCGTAGGGCTTGCCGAGGTAGTGATCCACACCAATTTCCATCGCGTAGTTGCGGTGCTTGTCCGCTGTACGCGATGTGATCATGATGATTGGCAAATGTTTGAGACGCTCATCTGCACGAATGTTGCGCGTTAAGTCAAAGCCATCCATACGCGGCATTTCAATATCGAGCAGCATCACGTCTGGCACA
The DNA here is from genome assembly GCA_005239635.1 of Uliginosibacterium gangwonense. Classification (GTDB taxonomy): domain Bacteria; phylum Pseudomonadota; class Gammaproteobacteria; order Burkholderiales; family Rhodocyclaceae; genus Uliginosibacterium_A; species Uliginosibacterium_A gangwonense_A. The sequence continues at coordinate 4,224 of SBBQ01000054.1, read as the reverse complement.
ACTTCAATTAGATTCTCAAGCGCATCAACGCCGTCTTTTGCCGTCATCACGCGGTAGCCTTCACGCTCCAGCATACGGCTTGAAATCTTGCGCACTGTGAGCGAGTCATCCACCACCATAATCACCGCCTGACGCGCGCGCGGCGTTTGCGGACGCGCTGGTTGATCTGGCACATCCACGCGAACGGCGCGATCCATCAACGCAACCGGGTTAATGATGAGCACGATTTCACCGTCACCCAACACAGTCGCGCCGGACACACCTGGCAGACGTGACAGTTGTGCGCCGATGGGCTTCACCACCACTTCCTGATTACCCGACATCTGATCCACTTCTAGTGCCATTTGCTCGGTACCGGCACGCAGATAGAGCAACCAAGTATTCGATAACGGATCGGGACGCGCTTCGTTTTCACCCAACAAGAAGGGTAAATAACGGTAGGGGAAGTGTTGATCCATCCAGGTTGCGCCAGCCTGCTGACGAATCTCTTGAGCTTTGGCTGGCTTCAGTTCTTGCACCTGCTTCACCATGGAGGCAGGAATAGCATAGGTTTTGTTGCCGCACTTCACCAAAACTGACGGCGCAATCGCCAACGTCATTGGCAACACCACCGCAAAGTGGCTGCCCTTACCCGTTACAGTAGTGACTTCAACACGACCACCCAAGGCGGTCACTTCCGAACGCACCACGTCCATCCCCACACCGCGACCCGCCACTTCAGACAGCTCTTCTGCTGTACTGAAACCGGGCTCAAAAATCAGCGCCGTGAGTTCACGTTCTGTCGGCTGCGCGTCCGCTTCAATCAAGCCGCGTTCAATAGCCCGTGCGCGAATACGTTCGAAGTTTAAGCCACCGCCATCGTCTGACAGGTCGATACGAACTTCGTTACCTTCTTGCGCAAGCGAGAACAAAATTTCGCCCGTATCCACTTTGCCAGCGGCGGCGCGCGATTCGCGGGATTCAATGCCGTGTGCAACTGCGTTACGCAGCAAGTGTTCCAAGGGACCGGTAATTTTTTCGAGCACGTCACGGTCAAGCTCAACCTGGCCGTTTCGAATATCGAGCGCGACTTTCTTATTCAGCTCTTTTGCAGATTGGCGCGCCACGCGGAACAAACGGTCGGTAAGCGAAGAGAAGGGCACCAGACGCACACTCATCAACGCTTGCGACAATTCACGATTGAGTCGCCCTTGCGAGTTCAATGCGGAATCCGCCTCGTCAAGGTTTTTAAGCAAGTTCTGTTGAATGGTGGTGACGTCACCCACACTCTCCGCCATCATCCGCGTCACTTCTTGAAAGCGGGTAAATCGGTCAAATTCGAGCGGGTCAAACTTCTCGTGACGTGCTTCAGCCTCAGCCTGACGTGATGCCATTTGCGACTCAGCCTGAATTTCAATTTCACGCAGCTGATTACGCAAACGAATCACGTTTTCGGTCAGCTCGAGCAACGAACCCCGCAACGTACGCAACTCACCTTCCACCCGCGTGCGGGCAATATTCATTTCACCGGCTTCGTTCACAAAGCGGTCAACCATGTCTGCGCGCACCCGCACCGTGGCGCGCTGTTGCGCCGCCTCTTGCTCACCTTCTGCGGGTTCAGCTGTCTGTGCTACTGCCGGTGCCGTAATACGAACGGGGGCTGCTGCCATCGCCTGTGACGCAACATCCGGCTGCACTTGCAGCGCTTCTGGTTGAATATCCTCTACGCTCTCGCCGCGCGATAACTTATCCAGCATCAGCGCAGCTGTATCGGTATCAACGTCTAGCTCTTCGAGCACACCCGTGCCAGCCAACTGCAATGCTCCCGCTTGCGCAAGCCGGCTTTCCATCGCGTGCAAGTGCTCACCCAAACGCATTGCACCGGCCATGCGGGCACTGCCTTTTAAGGTGTGAAACAAACGCTGCAGCGTTGGTACGCTCGCCAAGTCATCGGGTTGTGCATGCCAGCTACGCAGCTCATCGCCAATTTGTTGCATCAACTCATGCGCCTCTTCCAAGAAGATTGGCAAAAGCTGTGCATCGATTTCATCGACAGCTGTCAGTGTTACGTTGCGTTCGCGTGATGTGTCGAGTGTTGTGCTGCTCGGCAGCGTTTGCGAAACAATTGGCAACTCCGGCGGTGTGATCTGTTCGACCGCTACCGAGGCTAATGCGGCAGACTCGGCTGGCACCACCTGACTTAAATTACCCAAGTCCAACGCGGCTTCATCATCGTGCGGACTTGGCTGCTGCGTAAGCTCAACCTCAATTTCATCAAGCTCATGCGATGCATCATTCAGCGCTTCATTTGCAGCATGCGCCGGTGCAATTAGCGGCTCCACAACAGGCGCATCAGGCACATCATCGGTGAGCGCATCTGGCATATCAAACGACTCATCGCCTGGCTGCAGGCTATCGAGCTGCTCAACTAAGTCTGCACGTCCTGGGGTTATGCCGTGTTCGGCGATTACATCAACCATGGTGGCGAGTGCTTGCACGGCCTCACCCATTTGCTGACGTCCGGTTCTTGAAAAAGCACGACCCATTTCTGCATGGCGTGATAAAGCGTGCTCAAGCGCACGCGCCAAATCTCGCACATCTAAAAAGCCAATCGCGCTTGAGCAACCGCTCAAAGTGTGTGCAACACGAACCGCTTCTTCGTCTGGAACGCCACCATTTTGCAGACGTACTTTTTCTTCACCTAGCGCAACCAAATAAATGCGCGCCTCTTCAACATACATCGCAAGTAATTCATCATCACTTGCGCCGGGCACCACGGTGCGAGACATATCACGCAGCAAGTGGTCGGCCTGCATGTCGGCGCGTATTTCATCCTCATCACCAAAATCGTCATCCAGCGACACGATTTCAGTGGGGTCCAGCAGATGCTCGTTGCCGGAAGGCAAAACTGTAAACGGCTGCTCAGCGTTGGGGCTTGGGATGACCGTAGCCATCAAATTGGCGTACTGTGTGTTGGGCACGGGCGCTTGGCCAGAGTGGCCATCGAGCAATTCGTTGGCAGACCTCACAACATCGCTTGAATCTTTAACAGCGCTACCGCCGTTTTCGATTTGCATCACCCAATCAGCGAACAGGCTATGGGCACGCTCAATCAATGAAATCAACTCAGGGGTTGCGTCTTGCTCTTGCTGCAACCACTTGTTCATGACCTGCTCTACGCTCCAGGCGGTCTCACCTAGATCGCGCAAGCCCACCATGCGGCCACTCCCTTTCAGCGTATGGAAGCCACGACGAATCGTGGTGAGTACAGCTTGGTCGTGCGGCTGGTCGCGCAGCTGACCTAAGTGCGCCTCGATGGTTGCCAATACCTCATGCGCTTCTTCGAGGAAGATTTCGAGCAACTCTGCATCTAACTCTTCGCTACTCGCTTCAGCCAAGCGCAGTGTTTCTTCAGACGGGCCTTCAATTGCTGCGCCGACTTGCGTGGCGGTCAGCTCTGCCATCGCCGCAGCAAGCTCGTTATGCGGCGTGTCGTCTAGTGCAGCCAGCGCAGAATCAATGCGCGTTTCCAAACCAATGTCAGCCACCAGCTGGGCGTCTTGACGCATGGTTTCAAGGTTCTGCTTGAGCTCTTGCCGCAGATGATCATCTTGCGGACTATCTTGAATGGCGGCTGCAAGTGCTTGAGTATCACGCGCAACCTGAGCCAACTCTTGCTCAACCGTATCAAAACCACCTTCTTCAAGTTCAACGGCGACTGGGCGCGGATTCAGAATCGCATCAATATCGGACGGGCCATGTTGAATCGCATTGACGAAGAAACCCAATGCAGACAACTGGTGCGCAATACGTTCGTATTGTTCAGTATTTTGTTCGACACCCGGCGCCAGTACACACTGGATCAAACTGGATGTTTCATTTAATACTTCGCGTGCACGGTCTTGGTTCAGAATCGTAAGTGCGCCTTGTACCTGACGAATCGAAGCCGACACCGAATCCCAAGTAACATCTTTGTCAGTGCCACGGAAATAGCTATCTAGGGCACGTTCAACATCCGCCAAGTTATTTTGAATTTCGCGCGCCACGTGGCTCATGAACAAGCGTTCTTGAGCGCGACGAGACATCTCACCCAATCGTGGCGACTCAAGCTCAGCAACGGGCTCGCCCTTGCTAGCGGCAGTTAAACGTTTGAGCATGGTGTCGACTTGAGCATGCAAGTCGAACTGCTTCTGCCCAAAATGCTCCAGCGCTTCTTCCAGAACCAGCAGGCCTGTCGCCATTTCC
>SBBQ01000066.1 GCA_005239635.1 Uliginosibacterium gangwonense | reverse complement strand
GAAGGCGCGTCGTATCAGCGAATTGACGCGAGACATCAGCGAGATTGTGGATGCAGAGCAAAGCAAGCTTGCTGAACTCATTGCTGCTGGCGCAAAGCAAGCGCCAGCACAAACTGCGCAGCAAACACCAACGAACTTGGCGTTTCATCCGCCCTGTACTTTGCAGCATGGACAAAAAGTGCGCGGTGTGACCGAGCGCGTTTTACGCACAGCAGGGTTTACGCTAACGCCCGTGCCAGATAGCCACCTCTGCTGTGGTTCTGCCGGCACTTACTCAGTGTTGCAGCCGGAAATTGCCAATCAACTGCGCGATAACAAAGTGGCGGCGCTCGAATCAGGCAAGCCGCAAGGCATTGCCAGTAGCAATATTGGTTGTTTGAGCCACATTGCGGGGGCAACGCAAATTCCGGTGCGCCATTGGATTGAATGGTTAGACCTGCGTCTCGCCTGATTTTGCCGATCACAACGCCTATTGTGTGATCTGGTTTTTCCTGCCTTGAAGTTCAATGCTGCCCATCATTTTGGCCCAACAGGCTGGAGTGGGGCGTGCGCATTTCCCTTAAAAGTATCCGGTTATTTGCCGTTGAAGTAGCGAGAACCGCGTGATTGCGCGGGATAACTGATACGACAGCAGCCAGCACGACCACGGCCGACACGACTACACAATGGGATGCGCATCATGGCAAACGCAGCAATGGCAATGCAGGCGTCACAAGTATTTGGAGTGGCCGACATTCAATTGCCGGCGCGCCCCATTCTAATTCCCGAACTCAAGCGACTGCTTGATGACCCAGATTTTGATATTTCGTCACTCGCAAAATTGGTGAGGCAGGATGCTGGGCTCACTGCGTCGTTGTTTCGCCTAATGCGTTCGCCGGCGTATGCCAACCGTCGCAAACTCGAAACGGTTGAGCAAGTGCTGATGGTGGTGGGGGTCGATCAGACCATCAACCTGCTACGTGGCTTGGCCATGCAACAGGCGTTGGCGCAACAAGCGCGCCGACTCGAATACTACTGGGAGCGCAATGCGGCGATTGCCGAATTTGCCATGCTCATTGCTGAAGAGCGTGTCACGGTATGCAATATTTTTCCGGACCAAGCTTATCTTGCGGCTATGTTTATGGAGTGCGGTGTTGCCATCATGTATCAGCACTATGCTGATTACGATCAGTATCTCGGCATGGATGGCTTGCATGACTGGACGCTGCTTTCTAAAGAGAACACGCGTTACAACACCGACCATACCGTTGCAGGTCATTTGCTCGCACGTCATTGGGGCTTGCCCGACTTCATTTGCGAAGCCATTCGTGACCATCACGAACTCGACAAGATTGACCAGTGTTCTGCCACGCGAACCATGATCGCCCTGCTCAAGTTGGCGGAAGAGGGAGAGGCCCGATCACGCAACTTGCCCAACCAAGAATGGTTACGTGTACAAGATTTGGCACTCAATGAGCTGGGTATTGCGGCAGATGAAGTTGATGAGTACCTGGCTGATGTGATTGAACGTTACCAAAGCACCCATCGAGGTTGATTTGATTACGCCGTGCATCGTTTCACACACAGGGCTTGAAAGTACGCGCCGTCACCATGGCTTGTGGGCATACTGGAGGCGTCCGGCTCGATCCGGGTAGGTGGTAAAGCCACCCTGTATAGTGGCGAGACTTGAGTCCGCCGCAAAATAAGTTAGTGCACGGAAACCCCGAATGGCCTTCAAGATCGACAGCTGCGTCGCGCAGCACATTGGTGACCGCAAGGAGCAGCAAGATCGCGCTTGCTTGCTCCCGCATCCGCATCGCAAAGAAATGCTGATGGCGGTGCTGGCCGATGGTATGGGCGGACACACTGGCGGTGCTTTGGCCGCCGAGCAGGTTTTACACAAAGCCAAAGGCAACTTTGAGCTTTATGCCCCCGCACAAGAATCCCCAGAAGATTTGCTACGTGAGATTATTGATGAATCACACGTGGTCATTAAACTCACGCGTTTCACGAGTGAGCAAGATCCGCACAGCACCGCGTGTGTATTTCTATTGCAGGGTAATGCGGCACACTGGGCGCATTGTGGCGATTCGCGTATTTACCATTTTCGCGGAGACCAACTCATTTCAAAAAGTGCCGACCATTCGTATGTGGCCGAGATGGTGCGGCAGGGTAAGCTGGATGAAATGGGCGCCAAGATTCACCCTCAGCGCAACATGTTGTTGTCGTGTTTAGGTTCTGGTCGTCAGCCAGATATTGCGTTTGGCAAAACAGAGGTGGTACAAGATGGTGACGCCTTCTTGCTGTGCTCTGATGGCCTGTGGGCTTATTTCAGTGAGCAAGAACTTGGCGGTGTGCTTGCTGTGTATGAAGCACGCGAAGCGGCTGAAATTTTGATGCAACGTGCGCGCGAACGCGGCCAGCCACATGGCGATAACATCTCGCTCGTCATCATTCGTATCATCGACGATGAAGCGAGAGAGCGTGCCGAACGCGAGCGTCTAGCTGCGTTGCGTAATCATCCTTTGGCGCGTAAGTTGCGCTCAGGTAGCGTTCCTTCCCCCTGAGTTGCGGCGGGGGTGTGGCGATGTTTGTTGTTGTGTAAGTGGGCTGTCACTTTAGCCAACGACTCCGCCAAAATACGCTAAGCATCACCACTGCAATGAGCCCCATGCCGGCTAGCGACCAGTAAAACCCATTGTGCTCTTCCAAAACGGGCATGTAGTGAAAGTTCATACCGAAGATGCCTGCGATGAGTGTTGCAGGCATAAACAGGGTTGTAATGACCGTGAGCATACGTACTTCACTATTCACCTTGTTGCTCACGCTGGATAGATAAACGTCGAGCATGCCGGATTGCAAATCGCGCAGGGCATCAATTGATTCGAGCAAGTGTACGGAATGGTCGTACACATCTCGCAAATACAGCAACGTTTCTGGTTGAAGCAATTTGGAACCGCCACGCTGCAAGCTGCTAATTGATTCCCGCAAAGGCCAAATGACACGACGTAACGCAAGTGTCTCTCGCCGCGCGCGATGAAGGCGAATCAATATGTCGCGTTGACGCGGGTCTAGAATGTCTTCTTCTAGTTTTTCGGTGTGCTCGGTCAGTGCATCGAGCGAAATAAAGCATCGGTCAACCAGAACGTCTAACAGAGCATAGGCCAAAAAGTCGCTGCTTTGTTTGCGCAAATTGCCACGGTCTTGGCGTAGGCGCTCGCGAATACTATCTAATGCGCCGCGTGGCTGCTCTTGAAAGCTCAGTACAAAATTTTGTCCCAGCACGATGCTGACTTGGTCCATGTCAGTGGACTCGGTTTCAGATTCGTAAGACAAAATACGACCGACCACAAATAGCGTGTCACCGTAGTCTTCAACTTTTACCCGTGAGTCGGTGTTGAGGATGTCTTCTTGCATCAGTGGATGCAAATTAAAACGCCGGCCAATTTCTTGCATCACAGCAGGATCATGCAGGCCGTGCACGTTGAGCCAAATTTTGCGGTAACGGGGCTGGTAATTGTGTGAGGCCTCGATGTTGTCGAAGCGCACTTCCTCTAAGCCGGTTTCGTCGTAGTTAAACAGGGTTAGAGCGGTAGCCAGCATGCGCCGTTCGCCGGTGTGCACCAAGGATCCCGCTGGCAAACCTAATTTGCTACTGCGCCGGTGCAGGCGCGAGGGTGGTCTTGGGTTGGAATGTGTTGTTTTGCGCGGCATAACGGTTCCTTGGGGCTTAACAGGCCACGAGAAGGCTACGAGCAGTCCAATAACAGCCCAATTGCGGTCCAAATTTGCCCTCTGGCAAGCTCATGCCAAGACGGCTTATGTTTAGGCCCAAAATACGAGACAATAGAGGGCTTATGCGATTCTGTCACAGGTGCAAGCCTACCGTGGGGAAACTGCGGTTAAGGTGTGCGGAACAGGATCGACGCGGAAGCAGTCATGATGAAATGCGGTGACTGCGGGGGGCGTGCCGCGATAACAACAAAGGTCTAACTGATAATTCAACAGGTCGGCCGGCTACTGCAGGTTGTTGAAGTGTAATCGAGACAACAACACGTGAGTTGCCAGTCTGAGAGGAGTGAGTCATGTCTGTAATGATCGGCGTGCCGGGAGATAACGTTGCCGGTGAGCGTCGTGTGGCCACGGTTCCTGATGTGGTCAAGAAATTTCGCGGCCTTGGTGCAGAGTTTGTGGTGCGTCGTGGTGCTGGCGCGCATAGCTTTGTGCGTGATGAAGATTTTGATGCCACTTTGGCGGATTCCGCTGCCGAAGTGATTGGCAAATCGCAGGTGGTGTTTAAAGTAACCCCGCCGAGTGATGAAGAAATTGATGCGATGACACCGGGCACGGTATTGCTGGGGTATTTGGCACCGTATAGCGATGTTGCGCGTCTTAAAAAATTGGCTGAGAAAAAAATTACCAGCTTTGCGGTGGAATTGATTCCGCGTATTTCGCGCGCGCAAAGTATGGATACGCTGTCGTCGCAGGCTGCCGTATCTGGTTACCAGTGCGCGTTGATTGCAGCGCGTCACAGTCCCAAATTTTTCCCGATGCTGACCTATGCGGCGGGCACCATTCGCCCCGCACAGGTGTTAGTGATTGGCGCAGGGGTGGCGGGTTTGCAAGCCATTGCGACCGCCAAACGTTTGGGCGCAATTGTGTCAGGTTACGATGTGCGTCCTGAAACGCGTGAGCAAATTGAATCGCTCGGCGCCAAGTTTGTGGACACGGGTGTGTCGGCTGCTGGTGCTGGTGGTTATGCTCGCGAGCTGACTGACGAGGAAAAGAAGCTGCAGGCCGAAAAATTGGCAAAGGCTGTTGCATTGTGCGATGTGCTGATTACGACAGCTGCCATTCCGGGCAAACGTGCGCCGCAAATTATTAGCGCCGACATGGTGGCCGGTATGAAAAACGGCGCAGTGGTGGTGGACATGGCTGCCGAAACCGGTGGCAATGTAGCCGGTACAGTGGCAGGCGAAACAGTGATGGTCGGTGGCGCAAGCATTATCGGCCCGGTGAATTTGCCGTCGCAAATGCCCGTGCATTCATCTGAAATGTTTGCCAAAAACCTCTACAACTTCCTGTCTCCTTTCATTAAAGACGGCGTGTTGACGCTGGACTGGGATGACGAAATTATCGCGGGTGCGTGTTTGACGCACGATGGCGCAATTCGTCACGAAGGTGTGAAGAAGGTGCTGGGTCTGTAAGTCCAGACAATAGAGAAAGATTCGGAGATCGATATGGAAGGCTTTGCTGCAGTCTATATTTTTGTGCTGGCCGCATTCACCGGTTATGAGGTGATTTCGCGTGTGCCAGTCATTTTGCATACCCCGCTCATGTCGGGTTCAAACTTCGTGCACGGTGTGGTGCTGGTCGGCGCAATGGTAGCGCTAGGCCAAGCTGACCCGAGCGATCCCTTGCAAGTGGCGATTGGCGTCATTGCCGTGTTGTTAGGTGCAGCCAACGCAGCCGGTGGCTATGTAGTCACTGAGCGCATGTTGGGCATGTTTAAGTCTGATAAGAAGGGGGCGCAAAAATGACGGGCGGCGCGATTAAAAGTTTGATCGACGCTTCCTATCTGGTTGTCGCGATTCTGTTCATTTTGGGCTTGAAGGCCATGTCTTCGCCGGTGACGGCAAAGAAAGGTATTCAGTGGGCCGGTATCGCCATGGTGGCGGCTACGGTCGTTACCTTCTTCTGGCCTGGCATGCAAAACTTTGGCTGGATGATTTCCGCGATTGTGGTGGGTGCCAGCGTTGCATGGTGGGCGGGTAAGGTCGTTAAGATGACCGACATGCCGCAGATGGTTGCCATTTACAACGGCATGGGTGGCGGTGCAGCAGCAGCGATTGCGGCACTTGAGTTCGCGCGTGGGCAAGAGCATTCAGCAATTGCCACAGCATTGGCAACAATTGGCGCACTCATTGGTTCGGTGGCGTTCTCCGGCTCGTGCATCGCATTTGCCAAGCTGCAAGGCATCATGAAAAAAGCGTGGCGTTTGCCAGCCCAAAACGCGGTGAATGTGCTACTGGCTTTGCTGGTGGTGGCGCTGGGTGTGATGATGGTGAGTGCGGGTCATCCGCAGCCTAAGCTGGTCATCGCCTTCTTTGTGCTGTCGTTGGTGTTGGGGGTTGTGCTGACCACGCCAATTGGTGGTGCAGACATGCCGGTGGTTATTTCACTACTGAATGCCTTTACCGGTTTGGCCGTGGGTTTTGAAGGCTACGTGCTGGGCAACCCGTCGCTTATCGTCGCAGGCATTGTGGTGGGCGCTTCCGGTACTTTGCTCACGCAGCTGATGGCGAAGGCCATGAATCGCCCCATCTCCAATGTGTTGTTCACACCGATTACGGGTGAAGCACAGGGAGGTGCCGCGATAGAAGGCAGCATGAAAGAAGTGGGCGGGCTCGATGCAGCTGCCATGATGCGTTACGCGCAGAAGGTGATCATCATCCCTGGCTATGGTATGGCCGTGGCAGGTGCGCAACATAAAGTGTGGGAAATGACCAAGCTGCTACAAGAAGCCGGCGTTGAAGTGAAGTTTGCTATTCACCCTGTAGCGGGTCGTATGCCGGGCCACATGAACGTATTGTTGGCTGAAGCGGGTGTTCCATACGACATTATTTTCGACCTAGAAGAAATCAACGAAGAGTTCTCGCAGGCCGATGTGGCGTTGGTGATTGGTGCGAACGACGTGGTGAATCCAGTGGCACGTACGGATAAATCGAGCCCGATTTATGGCATGCCGATTCTGAACGCTGACCACGCGCAAAATGTGATTGTGATTAAGCGCGGTAAAGGTGCGGGTTATTCGGGTGTTGAGAATGCGCTGTTCTATGGCGAAAACACCCGTATGTTGTACGGCAGCGCACAGCAAGCTGTGGCCGACATCATTACCCATGTGAAAGCGATGGCTGGATAATAGCTGCATCTGTATTGCCATAAAAAAACGCCCGCATTTGCGGGCGTTTTTTATGTTGATTTTTATTTTTCGCATTTAAGCCGTTATGCAACTTTTTGTTGTGCTGCTAGGAGCGCGGGCGGCGGAATTAGGTTGTCTGAAAGAATCAGCAGTTCTGCGGCAGACCTTTTTACTTGGGCGTAATAGGTGAGGGTCTTGCGGTATTGCCTGAGCCCTTCATACATGGCGCTAATCTCGGGCACGTCATCGTAGGTCATCATCCATCGATGCGGCATCTTTCGGACTTCTTTGGACAACGAAAGATGATCCTTGTGGATGTATGCGTTCGTGTATAGATCTGGCCCGGCTCGGTAATACGGTGGGTCTACGTTGACAAGCGCATGCTTCGGCAGCTTCTTGAGTTCATAGGAAATGTATCGACGAGCATCAATGCAAGTCAGATGAATTTGCTCTTTGTAGAGGGCGATCCGCCTGATCTTGCGAATCAGCTCATCTCGTCCGAAGCGGCAGTCGATAGGGTACTTGCCCGTCTGGTTGAGCCCGCCAATGACGCCCCCCTTCAAGATGCCAGAGCGGTTCGTCCGATTCAGAAAGAGGGTCGCAAACCCGAGGTCAAGCAGATTTGCTCTTTTTTCAGTATGAATTTTCCGTTGCCGATGCCACTCGTCGATATTCACCTTGGCATCTGCAATTCGCTCGCATATCTGCTCCGTTGAGTTCAATACGCTATGCCAGAAGGCATAGATTGCTGGGTCAATGTCATTGAGCCAGGCTTCCGCAATCGTTCCATCCAACAACAATCGACAAGCGATTCCGGCTCCGCCAGCGAATGGCTCGCAATAAACGCACTGAAGCAGGTCGTTTGAACGGAGTAGATCACCCACGAACGGGGCGAGCTGGGTCTTTCCTCCCGGGTATCGCAAAGGTGTGTCGGTGATCGGCATGGCCGGTACCTTAGCGAATTTTCTGCTGTCTGGCCAGAACTATTTCATCTTGGACAGCAGATACTCCAGTGCTGGTTGTAGTGTCTCCCAGTTGGTGCGATTGTCTTCACCGGATGGGACTGAGCCACCGTGAACCGGGTTGCTCATGATCTCGTAGGAATAGGACGACCGCTTGTCGGCAGTCTTGTTTAGAACATTCACGATGCCCTTTATGGGAGGAGGTTCCAGCGTCTTAGCGTGATCAATTACGCGCCGAACGACGTCTGCAAAATCTCCGCCTCTCCCAACGCCGTATTTGGTGGCATACAGGTGAATGATGCGCTCCAGAATAACGCGATTCAGGTAGTTGCAACTGAAACGCGCGTCGTCCGGATTGAGGTCCTTCCCTTCGCCTACCAGTCGCAGAAGTACACTGTCCCTGATGGCAACAGCAAATGAATTCGGAATGAGTTGCCTTCGCTTGCTGGGGTGAGTCGTACTTCTTTTTGGGGGCGAAGCTTTTGCTGCTGGCTTGCCGGGAGGGGTTGTTGACGGGTCGTAAGGCGCTTGATCGCGATTGGTTGGCGACAGCCCCTCGCAACGGAGTGTCTCTGCATATGCTTTGCGTGTTGCTGAATCTGCGCGCGAGTGTACAGTCGCCGTTACTCCGGGGGTACCGGAGTCTTTCGTGTCCTTCAAGAAGCGTTGTAATACGGCATTGAATTCATCCGGTCGGGCGTTTGTAGTGCAGTCCTCAGTATTCAAGAGCGCAAGCGCGGTGCGAACGTTTGGAAGGTAGCGAGTGACGGTGGTAAGCGCTATCAGTTGCCGCTCTTCCGGGGTAATCAAGCCCTGCTTGACGGCATACGTCAGCAGCGCTTCGGCTTGTCTATTGGGATTTTTGGGGCGCGTCTTGCCGGTTTCTCCCTCTCTGTTGAATCGGGCCTTTTCAGCCGATCCCCATTGAAGAGTCCCTAGACCACCTTGCGGCCCTTCATGCTTAACTGACATCCAGACACGCGCTTTGCTTTTCTCGTGGAAAAGGACGGCCTGAATCTTTTCCGGTATTGGGTGCCCAGTGCTGGACAGCTTCTGGAAGGCTTTGCGTGTTGCGTCGGTTGGTGCGCGATGAGGGTCGCGAAGCAATTGCATTGCACACAGGCGCCGGTTTCCTTCGCGAATTACAAAATGCCCCGGTAGTTTTGGATGCTCAATGATACCAATGCGATCCAGTGGATTCTGTCCGTTCTCTGCAATGTGGGAGGCTAGAGTGAGTGTTTCAGGTTGGGTGCCAAACAGTTCTCTGATCTTTTCCTCGTTTGGCTCTGCCTCACCTCTTGGATTGACGGGATCAAAATGCAGCTTATTGAAAGAAACGACAACATCTTCATGCTCTAGCACGGGTTTTTGATTCTTTTGCGCCACTACCTCTCCCCCAAAAATGATATGCAGGCCCTCTGTACTACGTCTTGCCTTTCCGGCCGGTAGGCCCGACCTTTGGGTTGGATGATGCCACAATGCTAATAGCATCATCAAATGACTTGGACGTGTTGTTTGCCTCTAGCTGGATAGTATAGGCGTGAATAGTTATATCCACGCCTGAGGCGTACTTACCTCTTCGGTAGTGGATGAATCGGTGGTCTGAGAAGAACAGCTTCTCTTCATCGCTCATCACACTGGCCTCACGGCCAATATGACTTGCATATTTATCGGTAGAGTGAACGTTATCTGGCCATCAACGACGAGGCTGTAGGTGTTACCGGAAGCTCGATCTCCAGTGATACAGCTTGTGCTGGCGAGACTAATTGCGCACCCGCTTCTTGAGCTTGGGCTACTTGGTCGTGCCGTGCCAAGTGTGGTGCGATGTGTTTGCAATGCTGGTTTGCGATGCAGGTTCGTGGCGCACGTTTGTGAGGCGGGTGACTATTTCTGTGTTCGTTTCTGTTGGCGATAGCAAAATTCTATCAAAACAATAAAAATAAACAGTTTGTTTAATGGTTTGTGAGTGTTGAAAATGCAATCTCCGAAGTTAATTTGTTTAGGAGAAAGTCATGTCTTCACTCATCAACACTGCTGTACAGCCCTTCAAAACTCAAGCCTACGTTAATCGTAATGGCAAAGGCGAGTTCATTGAAGTGACCGAGCAAAGCCTCAAGGGCAAGTGGTCAGTGCTGATCTTTATGCCGGCAGCGTTTACGTTTAACTGTCCGACCGAGATTGAGGACGCAGCCGATAACTACGCCGAATTCGAGAAGGCAGGTGCAGAGGTTTACATCGTCACCACCGACACACATTTCTCACACAAGGTGTGGCACGAAACCTCGCCTGCAGTGGGCAAAGCGCGCTTTCCGCTGGTGGGTGACCCCACGCATACGCTCACCAATGCGTTTGGCGTGCACATTCCCGAAGAGGGTTTGGCGCTGCGCGGTACGTTTGTGATCAATCCAGACGGTGTCATCAAGACGCTGGAAATTCATTCAAACGAAATCGCTCGTGACGTTGCAGAGACCCTGCGCAAGCTGAAGGCCGCGCAATACACCGCCGCAAACCCAGGTCAGGTGTGCCCGGCTAAGTGGAAAGAAGGTGCGGCTACACTGAAGCCTTCGTTAGATCTAGTGGGCAAGATCTAAGGGGGTGGTAAGGGGGTGGCAAGTGAGTGGTTTGTGCTAACCCGCTCGCCAGGTTAAGCGAGCGGGTTAAGGTGAGCACGACAAGGTGATCAGCGAAGAGAAGGAGAGCGATATGCTCGACCAAGACATCAAAGTGCAGCTCCAGGGGTATTTAGAGCGTCTGGTACACCCGATTGAGTTGGTGGTGTATGCGAAGGATAGCGATGGCGATACTTCGAACAACGCACATGCTGAGGCAACTCAACAAATGCGTGCATTAGTAGAAGACATTGTGAGCCTGTCTGACAAGGTGAGTTGGCGCGAGCAGCGCGTGAGCGAGGCGGAAGAGGTGCGCACGCCTTCCTTCTCGATTAATCGTGTGGGCAGCGATATGAAGCTGCGCTTTGCCGGCTTGCCAATGGGACATGAGTTCACGTCGCTCGTGCTCGCACTTTTGCAAGCGGGTGGGCATCCTGCGAAGGAGGCGCCAGAACTGCTTGAGCAAATCCAATCGCTGGACGGCGAATATCGTTTCGTGACGTACATTTCGCTCACGTGCCACAACTGTCCGGACATTGTGCAGGCGCTCAATTTAATGGCGGTGCTCAACCCGCGCGTTAGTCATGTCATGGTTGATGGGGCGCTCTTTCAAGACGAGATCAATGCGAAAAATATTCTCGCGGTGCCCGCCGTCTATTTAAATGACGAGCCTTTTGGTCAGGGCCGCATGTCGCTCAGCGAGATTGTGGCTAAGTTGGATGTGAATTCAGTAGCGCGAGAAGCAGCAAAGCTCAGCGCTAAAGAAGCGTTTGATGTTTTAGTGGTGGGGAGTGGGCCTGCTGGTGCAGCTGCGGCGATTTATGCCGCGCGCAAAGGTATTCGCACAGGTGTGGTTGCCGAGCGTTTTGGCGGTCAGGTGATGGATACGCTTGGCATCGAAAACTTTGTGTCTGTGGATTACACCGAAGGCCCCAAGTTGGTCGCGGCGATGGAAAAGCACGTCAAGCATTACGGTGTTGATGTCATGCAACAACAGCGTGTTGCATCGGTTGTTCCTGCGCCACAGGCTGGGGCCTTAGTGGAGGTCAAGCTTGAAAACGGCGCAGTGCTGAAATCGAAGAGTGTGATTTTGGCAACCGGTGCGCGCTGGCGTGAGTTGGGTGTGCCGGGCGAGCGCGAGTACCGCGGTCATGGCGTCGCTTATTGTCCGCATTGCGATGGGCCCTTGTTCAAAGGCAAAGCGGTAGCGGTGGTCGGCGGTGGTAACTCAGGTGTGGAAGCCGCTATCGATCTGGCGGGCATTGTGGCGAAGGTAACCCTGTTGGAGTTTGCGCCTGAGCTTAAGGCGGATGCGGTGCTGCAAAGCAAGTTGTACAGCTTGCCCAATGTGCGCGTTATCAAGAATGCACAAACCCAGGAAGTACGCGGTGCAGACGGTAAGGTAACGAGCTTGGCATATCAAGATCGTGCGACCAGCGACACGCATGAACTATCGGTTGCGGGCGTGTTTGTGCAGATTGGCTTGTTGCCCAATTCTGATTTCGTTAAGGGTGCAGTGCAGCTGACCCGATTTGGCGAGATTGAAGTGGATGCGAAAGGACAAACTTCAGCACTCGGGGTGTTTGCAGCGGGCGATGTCACCACGACACCGTATAAGCAAATCATCATCGCGATGGGTGATGGCGCCAAGGCTGCGTTGTCTGCGTTTGATTATTTGATACGCAGTTCAGTTGAATCACCGGCTACGGCAAGCGAAGTTAATTCACCTGTTGTGAAAGAAGCGGCTGTAGTTTGAGTGTCTTGCCCAAATCACGCATGCACTCGGCAGTGCTTTAGGACGATAGAGATGGGTTGGGCGGTGCGAGAGGTTTGTCTGTGATGAGTCGAGACATTTTGCCAATCAAGTACTGGTTGGCTTGATTGGCAAAATGCGGTCTCTATTGAGTAGGCAGGCCCACTCAGCCTCATGGCGTGGCTGAGTTGCCTAGGATCAGCTGCGTTTGCCGCCCAACAAAAAAGCCACCGGTGCTTTGGGCTTGCGGCTTGGGTGCGCAGTCGGTGTAGTGCCCGTGCCCGACGCAGGTGAAGCGGGGATGGCTGCGTCGACTGACGTAGAAGAGGATTCGTACGGCTTGCTGAAATCGAAGCCATCAGCCGCAATCGTCGGAGGTGTAGATGCGCGATACGAGCTCGCCGACAAACCACTTTCGCGACGCGTGCCGCGCTCGTTGCGCTCACGAGAGCTTGCGCGTTCACCACGCTCTCCGCGTTCACCGCGTTCGCCACGCTCACGGCGCAGATGTCCTTCGTGCCGCTCTTCACTGCCGCTACCCGGACGAAAATCCGGTACGTCCATGCGCTCGATACTGCGCTTAATTAGCTTCTCAATATCGGCCAGTCGATTGGCTTCGTCAGGGGCCTGCAATGAAAGGGCTTCGCCACTCTTGCCGGCACGCCCGGTGCGGCCCACGCGGTGCACGTAATCTTCTGCATTGCCCGGCAGTTCACAATTGATCACAAACGGCAGGTCATCAATGTCAATGCCGCGCGCCGCAACGTCTGTTGCGACCAATACACGCATGCTGCCTTGCTTAAATTTGTCGAGCGCCTCAGTGCGCTGTTGCTGATTCTTGTCACCGTGAATCGCATCGGCGGCGATGCCATGCTTTTCAAGGTAAACAGCCAAGCGACTGGCGCCAAATTTTGTGTTTACAAACACCAGTGCTTGTTGTCCGTTATATGGCGGCTGCGTGAGCAAATGCGCCAGCAGTGCGCGCTTATCGTCATTGCTGACGCTTAGCACACGGTGGCGAACCGTTTCTGCCATGGCATTGCGGCGAGCCACCTCGATGAGCTGCGGGTCGCGCAGCATGGCATCTGCCAGCTTTTTAATTTCATTGCTAAAGGTGGCCGAGAACAACAGGCTTTGGCGAGTGGCTGGCAGCAACGACAGAATGCGCTTAATGTCTGGAATGAAGCCCATGTCGAGCATGCGGTCGGCTTCATCCATGACCAAGACTTGCACTTGGTTGAGCTGAATACTTTTTTGTTCAACGTGGTCGAGCAGACGACCGGGCGTTGCAACCACAACTTCGCGGCCTTCGCGTAGTTCGAGTACTTGCGGCTTAATGTCGACACCGCCATACACACAGGCCGAACGTATGGGAAGATATTTGCAGTACAGCTTGACCGATTCATGCACCTGCATGGCGAGCTCGCGCGTGGGGCACAGAATCAAGGCGCGCACCGGATGGCGAGCAGGCGAAGGCGAGGTATTGGCAAACGGTGCCAAGCGGTGCAATAACGGCAGCGTGAAGCTGGCTGTTTTACCGGTACCGGTTTGTGCGCCGCCCATGACATCGCGGCCGGACATCACGACGGGAATCGCTTGCTTTTGAATGGGCGTGGGCGAGGTATAGCCTGCGTCGCGCACGGCATCGCACAGTGCAGGCAGTAGCCCGAGTTCATTAAAGCTAACGGGCGTTTCGTTGTCGGCTGGTGTGGCAGCGATGTTCGCTGCTGAATCTGACGCTTGGGTCATGTTGGTACCGCGGTAAAGGCACACGCTACATACATGTGCAGGCATGCGCTGCGGTGCATGCCATCGATAAGATTAAATTGCCTTGCCAGCGGCGTGTGCCATTCAGGCAAACTTGGTCATGACGCGCGTAGAACACACGCGCAAAAGATGGTGCGTGACAGTGCGTGTGCAATGCGTGGGTTAGCACGCCAAGTAGGCTACGAGGTGTTGCTGGCCGCCATTATACCAGCCTAGGCCAAACCGCCGCCCTTGCTTGTTTTTAGCCTAGGCGGGGACAGAGTGGCTTAGCGGCGGCGCGAAGGGGGTGACTGGTCTAAACGCAGATATGCAGTGACTTCTTCGCGGTCGTGATACAGGTGCTTCATGCGCAAAACGTGGTCGTGGCCATCGAGCTTGTCGGCAATGATATCTTGGCAACGTTGCAATTCTTCGAGCCGCTTTTTCATGGGTAGCTTGAGGTTAAACAAGGCATGCCGTGCATGGTTATTACCAATCCAGTCTGCCATGAGGGTGGCAATTCGCGCTGGCGCGGCCACCATATCGCACACCACCCAATCAACTGTTTTTGGGGGGGCGTAGTGGTAGCCGTCTTCGCGGCGATGCTTCACCTGCCCGCTTTCCATTAATTCTGCATCCATGCGGCCGTTGTCGATGGCGGTCACCTGCATGTGCCGCTGTACCAATTGCCAAGTCCAACCACCGGGTGCGGCGCCAAGATCAACCGCTTTCATGCCCGGCTGCAGGGCGCTGCGATGCTCTTTTTCGGTGAGCAGCGTCATAAAGGCCTCATGCAACTTCAAGGTTGAACGTGACGGAGCGCCGCGCGGCATTTTGAGCCGAACAATGCCCATGGGCCAGTCGCTACATTGTCCGGGACGGGCGCAGGCGACGATGGCGGCATCAGTCGCCGTGAACAGAATATGCAGGCGCGGTAAGCGTGGGTCGACTTCGCCTTCAGTCGGCAACAGCTTTTCAGCACGCAGCGCACGCGCTAAGGGGCCTGTAATGGCCCGGGCGAGCGATGACAGCTCTTTCGCTTCGTTCGTATCTGCCGTTTCGCACCAGATTTCGGAATAACCCCGCGGTGAAAGTTCGCGGGCATGCGCCAGTAGTGGCGTAACGCGATCACCCTTAGGCAAACCCTTGAGATGCTCGCTGGCATAGAGCAGTTGGCGAGCAAAAATAAGTTCGTCTAAACGTAACTTGAGTTTGGCAAGATGGTTGGGGGTGTTCGGTACAAACTGCACCCAAGCCTGTTGTTCCACCGCAATAGTGTGGCCATACACTCCATCGCCCGCAGCAATGGTGGCAATTTCCTGCGCGCAGTCCTTCTCAAAGCCGGCACGACAATACAAAAGCAGGGAACGAGCAGAGGACATGGCAACCTAAGGAATGCAAACGAAGGGGGACAAAAGGGTGGAGCAAAGACGGGAATGGCGCGAAGCATAGCAGCCCCAGCGTATTCGGTCTAATCGGACTGTACCTTGGGGGGCGGAGGCGCTGAGTGTATGGCATACAATAGCGGCTGTTTAAACGGCAGGCATGGCTTGTGGACGAGACCTAGCCTCGTTGATGCCGTTTAGTTCAGGTCGCGTGGAGAAAGTGAATGCAGCAAAAGAACGCAGTCGAACACCGCAAAAGTGTACAGATCGGTACGGTATGCACAGTGGGCGGGCACTTAAGCGTTAAGCCGATGCGCCATGCATTGGCAAAAGCCCTGCAGGTGATAGGGGTCGTGAGTGTGATTTGGTTTGGTGTAGCGCCCAGCTTGGTAGATGCTGCTGCTAAGAAGCCGCTTGCCGCAAAATCGTCTAAGCCTGCCAAAGCTGATGCAGCTGAAACAGGCGACAAGGCCGGTACAGCGCAAGACGAAAATGAATTAGTGCTGACCACGGCATTTAGTGCCGATCACGCCGCTCAGTTGGGCCATATCGTGGCGCGCTTTAATGCCTCGCAAAAAGAGATGCATATTCGCGTGGTAGATCAGTATGCAGAAGGTTCTGCTCAGCCTGCCATGCAAATTCTTGATGAGGATGATTCTGCCGATATGGCGGCCAGCAAAAACCGCTTTAAGCCCTTGTGGCAAGTGATGCAAAGCGCTGCCGAGCCGCTGGATGTGGTGAGCAAAATGCCGCCGATGGTGTCGCGCTTGTCGTTAGATGACAAAGGTCGCATGTTGGGGCTGCCGGTGGGTTTGTCGACGCCGGTCATGTTTTATAACAAGGCGATTTTCCGCAAAGCTGGCGTGGATGCGCGCGTTGCGCCGCGTAGCTGGTGGGAATTGCAGGAAGCACTTGGTCGTGTGCGTGATATTGGTTCAAGCTGCCCCTATACCAGCACACGCGCCGTGAATGTACATGTGGAGAACACCAGCGCGTGGCATGGTGCGCCCGTTGTACGCTCCGCAGGGCGCAGTGAAGTGCCGGCGTTTAATGGCTTGCTGCAAATTAAACATCTGGCCATGATGACCAGTTGGGTGAAGAGCCGCTATTACGTGATTCCAACCAACGATCGCGACGCCGAACAACGCTTCTTGAATGGGGAATGCGCAGTCATTACGACGACGCAAGCCTTTGCGACCACAGCGATGCGCAAACAAGGTTTGGACTTTGGTGTGGGCAAATTGCCGTATCACGACGATGTGGCTGGCGCACCGCATAATACGCTGGCGGATGGCCCGGTGCTGTGGGTGTCGTCTCGCTTGAACAAGAAACAAGAAAAGTTGGTGGCGAGTTTTGTGCGTTTCTTGCTGACGCCTGAAATCCAGGTTGAATGGCAGCGCGATATGGGTTATCTGCCGCTCAACCGTGCGGGTGCTGCTGCAACCTTGAATAGCCAGTTGTTGCAAGAAGATCTGCAAGCACAACGTGTGGCGATTGAGCAGTTGCTCAACAAGCCCGCAGTGCCAGCGACTTCGTCTAGCCGATTGTTTGATCAACCGGCAACCCATCAAGTGCTCGACAAAGAGTTGAAGGACTTGTGGCAAGACAAGATTCCGGCCAAGCAAGCACTCGACAATGCGGCAAGCCGTTTGAGCAATGGCCGTCGCTAAAAACATCGCCAATAAAAATCGCGCATTAAAGCGCGTATCACCCTTGCCGCGCCTCGTTGCACATCGGGGCGGCGGCAAGCTCGCACCTGAGAATACCTTAGCGGCGATTCGCGTAGGGCATGCTCATGGCTATCGCATGGTGGAGTTTGACGCCATGCTGAGTCGTGATGGTGTGCCGGTGCTCATTCACGACGAAACGCTTGAGCGCACAACCAATGGACATGGCCGTGTCTGCGACTTGACCTTGGATGAGTTACGGCAACTCGATGCGGGTAGCTGGTTTGGCGCAGAGTTTGCGGGCGAGAAGATTCCAACCTTGGAGCAAGCGCTGCTGCTTTGCCAATCGTTGAGCGTCATGGCTAATGTCGAGATCAAACCCGCTGCGGGCTTTGACGAGCAAACAGCCGAGATGGTCACGTCGATGTGCCTGCACCATGCCATGAGTGGTGCGCGTTTATTGCTCTCCTCCTTCTCGTTAGGTGCGCTGCAAATTGCGCGCATGATGCTCGATGTAACAGGCGAAGAAGGCGAGTGTTTGCCCTTGGGCGTGTTGTACGACCAAGTGCCTGCAGATTGGCAAAATACTGTTTCACAGTTGCGTGCTTCAACCTTGCATACGAATGCGCGGCATGTGACGGAAGCGCTAATAACACAGGCTCATGACGCTGGTGTGCCGGTGCTTTGCTACACGGTAAATGAGATGGCAGAGGCACAACACTTGTTACAATTGGGAGTGACGTCGCTGTTTACTGATCAGCTCGATATGGCACAAACCTTAGCGTGATGGTGGCCGGGTCTGGCCTGGATACGGGGCCACAACACGAGCCATTTGACCGATGTTAGACTTGCCAGACAAGTCGGTTAGCAAAAGGCAACAAGTAGAAGCGGCAACAAGTAGAAGCGGCAACAAGTAGAAGCGGCAACAAGTAGAAGCGGCAACAAGTAGAAGCGGCAACGAGTAGAAGCAACAGCGCAGGCGGTATGGGGAAGCGCTGAAAAACAGCCCTGAAAGCGGCACGGTAAAACGGCCTTGCGCCGTGTAGTATCCGTGTAGCGCCTCACTATTTAACACGTCTCAAGCTCGACGCCACTATGAATGCGTGCAGCTTCAACTTACGACAACAGCGCACATTACGCCGAGTGGCGTGGCTAGCCTGTTTTGCCGTGTTGTTGCTGGCTTTAATGCCGAGTGTTTCACGCCTTTTGGCCGCATCCTCTAACCCAATTTTTGCCGCAGATATTTGTACCACCTCGGCTTCGCCGCAGCAGGTTATCGCGAAGGCGCAGTTAGCCGGAGGGCAAACCCCGCCGATTGGCAAAATGCCTGCCGGTGGCTCCCACCTAGATCATTGTCCGTACTGCGTGGTGCAAGCACAAGCTGTAGTGCTGCCCAGTGTTGCGGCACCACCGCTGTTGGTTTCGGTCAGTTTTCAATACGCACCCCCGTTGTTCTTGCATGCTGCGCATACGCTGCATGCTTGGTCCTCTGCGCGTCCTCGCGCACCGCCTGTGTTCGCCTAAACGTTTCTCGACGCGCAGCATTTTTGCGCTTCTTCCACGTTTTATTGCGAGTACAACATGTCAGCAATTTCTGTTCGCCCTCTGCGCGTTAGTCGCAGAGCGGGTGCCATGAGTCGTGTCATATGTGGTGCCAACATCTACCCAGTCTTATCTCCTGTGGCGTTAGCTTTACTTACGCTGGGTTCGTCCGGCGCGTGGGCACATCACGACGAAGATACGCAAGTAAAAGAACTCGGCGTGATCACAGTCACCAGTGGCCAGCCCACATCCTTGCCTACGCAAATCCCAACCACCATGGAAGGCGTGGACAAGACGCAGATTGAGCAAACCGTTAATGCGACGGATAGCGAAGACGCGCTGAAATATTTGCCCAGCCTGTTAGTGCGAAAACGTTATATCGGCGATTACAACCACGCGGTGCTTTCGAGCCGCGCCTCGGGCACCGGCAACAGTGCGCGTTCTGCGGTGTACGCAGACGGTATTCTGCTGTCCAACTACCTGGGGAACGGGGCGAGCTACACGCCGCGTTGGGGCATGGTGTCACCCGAAGAAGTTGAACGGGTGGATGTGATGTATGGACCGTTTTCTGCTGCGTATCCTGGAAATTCAATGGGGGCGGTCGTCGATTACGTCACGCGCATGCCTACAAAGCTTGAAGCCCACATTAAAGCGAATGCGTCGACGCAGCGCTTTGATATGTACAACACGCACGAAACATATAACGCTTGGCAAACGAGCGCATCAGTGGGTGACCGAAAGGGTGGCTGGACGTGGTGGGTTGATGTTAACCATACCGATAGCAAAGGGCAGCCATTGAGTTTGGCAACAAAACCCGTGAGTGTGGCAGCACCTGCAGGCATAGCGGTGAGTGGTGCTGTATTTGCCAATGACCGTACGAATACCCCATGGGTGATATTGGGTACAACCACGCAATATCACACGGTACAGGATCACGCCAAAATTAAACTGGCCTACGATATTTCACCGGATGTGCGCGCCAGTTACGTATTGGGCTACTGGCAAAACGATGCACGCGGTCGTCCGCAAACTTATTTGCATGATGCAGCAGGTAACCCAATCTACAGCGGCACCGTAAACATCAACGGTAATGCTTATGCGCTCACGGGCAGTGGTGGTCTTCCGCTATTCAACATGACCAACGATTCGCTCATGCATGTCATGCATGGGCTTTCCATCAAGAGCCACAGCAAGAGCGAGTGGGATTGGGAAGTGGCGGGTAGTTTGTACGACTACGCCAAGGATCAGTCGCGCACCTCAACCAACCCGGTGCCGGTTGCGCAAAATGGTGGCGCTGGACGTATCACCGATCAAAACGGCACCGGCTGGAACAATCTCAGTTTTAAAGGTATTTGGCGACCACAAGGGGCGAGCGGCGCACATCAAGTCGACTTTGGTTACCAAATCGAGAATTACAAACTACACATCCTCACTTCAGACATTGCCGGTAACTGGATGACCGACGGCGCGGGTGCGATGCGTAGTGACGTGGGTGGCAAAACGCGTTTGCAAAGCCTGTATGCACAAGATGCTTGGGCATTTGCCAAAGACTGGAAAACCGTATTGGGCCTGCGTGCTGAACAGTGGCAGGCAACGGAAGGTTACACGCGCAACAACACGCCTAGCTCGCTTAATTACGCCAGCCGTAAAGAACATTACCTATCACCAAAGGCCGCGCTGTCTTGGCAATGGCAGCCTGATACCGTGCTCAAAGTATCAACGGGTCGAGCACTGCGCATGCCCACGGTGAGCGAATTATATGGTGCCACTACGGGTACGCTCTCGTTTGTAAATGACCCCAACCTCAAGCCTGAAAAGGCGTGGACGACTGAGTTTTCGGCAGAACGTGAGCTCGACAACGGCCTTTTACGCATTACGTTGTTTCATGAAAACGTGCGCGATGCCTTGTATTCTCAGTTCAATGCCACAGCTTCCACCAACACCGTACAAAACGTAGACCGTATTCGCACGCGTGGGGTTGAAGTCGCGTTTCAGTTGAGTGATGTGTATGCGCGAGGCCTCGATCTATCCGGCAGCTTGACCTATGCCGATTCAAAAATCTTGGCAAATTCCGGCTATGTGACCACGCCCGGCGACACGATTGGGAAACAACAGCCGCGCGTGCCGGTGTGGCGTGCAACCATGCTCGCCAACTACCGATTCAATGAACAACTCAATGCAGCATTGGGTGCGCGCTATAGCGGTAAGCAATTTTCAACGCTTAACAACAGTGACGTAAACGGTTTTGCTTATACTGCTGCGAGCCGGTTTTTGACGGTCGATTTTCGTTTGCGCTACCAAGTGTCTAAGCAGGTGAGCGCTGCCTTGGGTATTGATAACTTGAACAACTACAAGTACTGGAATTTCCATCCTTACCCGCAGCGTACCTATACGGCAGAGCTGAAATGGGATTTGTAACAATCGTAACCAAGTTCCAAAAAACCTTTACAAACGCTTACTCGACCTTGAAAAGGGCTTTGTATATCGTTCAGTCAACGTCAAACGCAACGCATCACTGGCAAAAGTTAAGCCAGTGCCGACGGATTGAAGATCGGGCGAGATCCCAAATTCACAAACAAACATGACTCAGGAGTTTTTCGTGGCTACTTTTCACAGCAAGAAGATCGCAAGTGTTCTGATTGGTACAGCTTCATTTTTGGCAATTAGCAGCGCAGTTTTTGCACAAACCAACACGCCGAATATCGACCAACGTCAGATCAATCAAGAGCGTCGCATTGAGCAAGGCGAGCAGTCTGGCTCGCTCACGCAACGCGAAGCGCAACGATTAGAACGTGGGCAAGATCATGTTGAGCATGTAGAAGATCGCGCTAAAGCAGATGGCGTCGTGACAAAACGCGAACGTGCTCGCATGCAACATGCTGAGAACGTTCAAAGCCGTCGTATTTACCGTGAAAAGCATGATCGCCAGCACGACTTCAATCATGACGGCAAGATGGACCAACCCCGTCGCGGTCGTCATCACAATCGTGACTAATCTGTAGCCACTTTGTTTGGGCTTGGATTTGACGCAATAAAAAACCGGCTTCGGCCGGTTTTTTATTGCCCATGCGAAACAGAAATTGGTTTGGACTTAAGGTTGCGACAGTTGTACGCACGCGCGCACGCTCTTTTGCCAATCACTGAGTTGGCGTTGTGCCTGTGCTGATTCAAGTATTGGCGTGAATCGTGCGCCGGCTTGCCAATGTCTAGCAATGTCTTGGGTGGATGACCACACGCCCGTTGCCAGCCCGGCCAGATAGGCTGCACCCAGCGCCGTTGTTTCTTGCACCTGTGCGCGCACCACCGGCACGCCCAATAAATCTGTCTGCATTTGCATGAGCAAATTATTGGCGGTGGCGCCGCCATCCACGCGTAATTCGGTCAGCTGCATGGTGTTGTGGTTCTGGTTGTGGGTTTGCGCATCAAGTCGCATATCGGCTTCCATGGCGCGTACCAATTCAACCGATTGCAATGCAATGGCCTCTAGCGCCGCACGTGCAATGTGGGCGCGCGTGGTGCCGCGGCTTAAACCACTCAACAAGCCCAAAGCACGCGGTTCCCAATGCGGCGCGCCAAGGCCAGTGAAGGCTGGCACAAAACTCACCCCGCCGCTATCACTCACGCTTGCTGCAAGCGCTTCGACTTCAGAGGATTTTTGAATAATGCCGAGTGCGTCGCGTAGCCACTGCACCACCGCGCCACCAATAAATACACTTCCTTCTAGTGCGTATTCAATCGTGGATCCGGTTTGCGCTGCGCAGGTGGTCAGCAGGCGTTGTTGTGAGCGAACGGCGCGGTCGCCTGTATGTAAAAGCAAAAAGCAGCCGGTACCGTAGGTGTTTTTGGCCATGCCCGCTTGATGGCATGCTTGGCCAAAGAGCGCCGCTTGCTGGTCGCCCGCAACGCCTGCAATGGGAATGGCTGAGCCAAACAAGGCTGGGTCGGTGCGTCCGATCAACCCGCTGGATTTCGCAACCTGTGGCAAAACTGCGCGCGGAATGTTGAACATGCGCAACAAAGCGTCATCCCATTCGCCGGTGTGAATGTTGAGTAAAGCTGTGCGCGATGCATTGCTGATGTCTGTGGCGTGTACCTTGCCGCCCGTGAGATTCCAGATCAGCCAACAATCAATCGTGCCGCAGGCAAGTTCACTTTTTTCTGCGCGTGCGCGAGCGCCGGGCAGCGTATCCAGCATCCAAGCCAATTTGCTGGCGGAAAAGTAGGGGTCGAGCAACAAGCCGCTGCGAGCTTGTAGCTCAGCTTCGTATCCATCTGCCTTTAATCGCGCACAGTGTTCTGCGGTGCGGCGGTCTTGCCACACAATGGCGCGGCTCAGTGGCTTGCCGCTTGCGCGATCCCACAACACCAATGTTTCGCGCTGGTTGGTCATGCCAATCGCAGAGATGTCACGCGTCTCCAGTTTTGCCAATTGCAAGGCCTGTTGCGCACAAGTCAGTTGGTCATGCCAAATTTGCTCGGCATCGTGCTCAACCCAACCCGGTTGCGGGAAATGCTGTAGCAGTTCTTGTTGGGCTTGGGCGCAAACTTGTGCGCGCTCATTAAAAATAATGGCGCGGCTACTGGTGGTGCCTTGGTCCAGGGCGAGTAGATACGGCATGGGGCAACTCCTCAGAGTATGGGCTAATTTAAGCCGATTTTGCCAATCTATGGGGTGCAGAGAGTGAAGTGGGGCGTGAAGGGCGGATGAAGGGCATCTACCTTGAGTCAATGCCTGATTGAAACAGGGGGCAGGGCCGGCGCTGGAACAGGGAATCGGCGCAGCCTAATTTATGTAGATGATACAATACGTTGATTCGATTACCCCTGCTTCGTTCGCACATGAAATCCGCTGAAATTCGCCAGAAATTCCTTGAGTTCTTCGCCTCCAAGGGCCATCAAATTGTTTCATCCAGCTCGCTGGTGCCGCATGACGACCCGACCCTGTTGTTCACCAACGCAGGCATGAACCAATTTAAAGATGTGTTTCTGGGCTTTGATAAGCGCGCCTATACCCGCGCCACCACCTCGCAAAAATGTGTGCGTGCAGGCGGCAAGCATAACGATCTGGAAAACGTCGGCTACACCGCACGTCACCACACCTTCTTTGAAATGTTGGGCAACTTCAGCTTTGGCGATTACTTCAAGCGTGACGCCATTGCCTACGCCTGGGAACTGCTGACCGTTGTATTTGCCATTCCAAAAGAAAAGCTCATGGTCACGGTGTACGCAGAAGACGATGAAGCGTACGACATCTGGACCAAAGAAATGGGCGTGCCGGCCAATAAGGTCGTGCGTATTGGCGACAACAAAGGTGCGCGTTACGCCTCTGACAATTTTTGGATGATGGGCGACACTGGCCCGTGCGGCCCGTGTACTGAAATTTTCTACGACCACGGCGCGCACATTCCGGGCGGCCCACCGGGATCACCGGACGAAGACGGCGATCGCTTCATTGAAATTTGGAACAACGTGTTCATGCAGTTCAACCGCGATGAAGCGGGTGTAATGCATCCGCTGCCCAAGCCGAGTGTGGACACGGGCATGGGGCTGGAACGTATTTCAGCGGTACTGCAAGGTGTACATGCCAACTATGAAATCGATTTGTTCCAAAATCTGATTCGCGCTGCCGCACGCGAAACCGCGCAAACCGAATTAGACAACCCCTCACTGCGCGTATTGGCAGACCACATTCGCGCTTGTTCATTCCTTATCGCCGACGGTGTGATTCCCGGCAATGAAGGTCGCGGTTATGTATTGCGTCGAATTATTCGTCGCGCCATTCGCCACGGCTACAAACTCGGCGCACGTGCGGCTTTCTTCCATCGCATGGTGCCCGACCTCGTTGCAGAAATGGGTAGCGCATACCCCGAGTTGCAAAGTGGCGAAGCCCGTGTGACGGCGATTTTGAAGCAAGAAGAAGAGCGCTTCTTTGCCACCATCGAACATGGCATGGCGATTCTGGAAGCAGAATTAGCCGAAATGGCAAAGGCAAGCGTAACCGTCTTTAATGGCGAAACCGCCTTCAAGTTGCATGATACCTATGGCTTCCCGCTCGACTTAACCGCAGACATTTGTCGTGAGCGTGGCGTGACAGTTGATAGCGCAGGCTTTGATGCCGCCATGGCACGCCAGAAGGAACAGGCACGTGCTGCAGGCAAGTTCAAAATGGCGTTGAATTTGGAGTACAGCGGCCAAAATACGACCTTCCATGGCTATGAATTGTTGGAGGCTAAAGGCACGGTGCTGGCGCTGTACAAAGACGGTGCTGCCGTCACAGAGTTGCACGAGGGCGACATGGGTGTGGTGGTGTTAAACGACACACCCTTCTACGCTGAGTCAGGCGGTCAGGTGGGTGACCGTGGTGAACTGCGTGGTGGCAGTGGCATCTTTGTAGTGGAAGACACACAAAAGATTCAGGCCGCAGTGTTTGGACACCACGGCGTGGTGAGCACAGGCACGCTTAAAGTGGGCGATGCGGTGAATGCACGCGTGGATGCAGTTGCGCGTGTGCGTACCGAACGTAACCACTCGGTGACGCATATCATGCACAAGGCGCTGCGTGAAGTGCTGGGTGATCATGTGCAGCAAAAGGGCTCATTGGTTGATCCAGATAAAACGCGCTTTGACTTCGCGCACACACAGCCAATGACTGACGC
The DNA here is from genome assembly GCA_005239635.1 of Uliginosibacterium gangwonense. GTDB lineage: Bacteria > Pseudomonadota > Gammaproteobacteria > Burkholderiales > Rhodocyclaceae > Uliginosibacterium_A > Uliginosibacterium_A gangwonense_A. The sequence continues at coordinate 3,600 of SBBQ01000066.1, read as the reverse complement.
AGAAATTGCAGAGGTCGAACGCATTGTGAATACTGAAATTCTGAGCAACGTCGCGACGCAATCGCGCGTGATGAATATCGAAGATGCGCAAAAAACTGGTGCCATGATGTTGTTCGGTGAAAAGTACGGCGACGAAGTCCGCGTGCTCAACATTGGTAGCTCATGCGAGTTGTGTGGCGGCACGCACGTTGCACGCACCGGCGATATTGGCCTGTTTAAGATCGTGCTTGAAGGTGGTGTGGCTGCTGGTGTGCGCCGAGTAGAAGCCATCACGGGTGATAAAGCGCTGAACTACCTGCAACAGAAAGATGCGCAACTCTCACAGATTGCATCTGCTGTTCATGCCCAGCCGGCAGAGGCGGTGGCACGTGTTGCGCAGATCATGGATAACGTGAAGGCGCTGGAAAAAGAACTGGCGCGTTTGAAGAGCAAATTAGCCGCATCGCAAGGTGATGATCTGCTCACCCAGGCGCGTGATATTAAGGGTGCGAAAGTGCTGGCGGCAACGCTTGAAGGCGCGGACGTGCCGACCTTGCGCGAGACCTTGGATAAGCTCAAAGACAAGCTCGGCAGTGCAATTATCGTGTTGGGTAGTGCCAGCGATGGAAAGGTCTCACTGATTGCAGGTGTGACAGCAGATCAAACTAGCAAGGTTAAGGCGGGTGAGTTAGTTAACTTTGTCGCACAGCAAGTGGGTGGTAAAGGGGGCGGTCGTTCCGACATGGCGCAAGCCGGCGGTACTGATGTAGCCGCGCTGCCCGGCGCCTTAGCTTCTGTTGCGGCTTGGGTTGAAGGGAAGCTGTGATGTTGAAACACTTACTGCTTGTTTTGGTTGTGTGGGCAGGATTGTCGGCTGTGAATGTGAGCTATGCGGCTGAGCCTGCTCCGGTGCAAGCGACCACGCAAAACGGTGAGCGTGTGGTGTTGTACCCCAATGGCAGGTGGGAATTTGTGGATGCCGCCAAGCAAGCTGAAGCCAAAAAAATTGCAGACACCTACCCAGAAAATCATTTGCGGCCAGAAGCCGCACAGGGCGGCTGGATGGGTTTGGGGCGAACGGTAATGCCGGGTGACAAAGATTACAACCGCGGCTCACTCAACCCCAAAATGCATTGAGCGATAAATTTTCGAAAGGGCCGTTAGGCCCTTTTTTGTGGGCGTTTGCCAATGGTGGCAGAGATGCCAGCGCTATCTTGTGGCAAGGAGAGTGGCATGCGATTGCATAAAGTGAATGGTGTGTTTTTAACGCTGGCCGCACTGGCGGTGACGTGTCTGACGAGTGCTACGAGTGCGACGTGGGCGATGGCCCCGTTTGTGTCGGAAGACTTTAGCGGGGTGTACGACTGCGCAGGGCAAGACGATCATGAAGGGGCTTATAGCGGCGTAGTCACCTTGCAGCGGGTGTCGGCTCAGAGCACAGGCTCCTATGGCGCGTATAAATTCACTTTGGATGTGCCGGGCTATGGCAGTTACGCCGGGCAGGCTGCGGCGAAAGGCCGCTCAATGGCGATTCATTTTGCCAATGTTGATCCGGCAACGCAGGATTTTGGAACGGGCATTGCCACGTTTAAGCGTGGCCCAACAGGGCGTTGGATGTTCGAGAAATACTACTTCGAGCCTGAATACAAAGGCGGTAACTTCGGATTTGAAAACTGCCTCCAGCGCTGATATGCGCTGCGGTGTGTTACGTGCAGAACGAAGTGGGGTTCAGCACATCATTTTGGCGCGTTCGAGTGGGCCACATTCCAGCACTTCAAGCGGATCGTCTTCGGTGAAGGTGTAGTCCGCCCATTCCTCAGCGCGAGCGATTTCGCTCGTCGCCTCATCGTCCATGAGACGACGTTCCGTTTCAGGGTCTTCAGTCGGTTCTTTCGGGGCCATGCTTTCACCTGCTTTCTTTGATTTGTTTTTTTGGGTGCGACCAGTTGCTCGTGGTGGACATCCAGTTGCGCGCCAAGCAGATCATCGACCCTTTGTTGCGAAACTTTAGCAAATTTGATGCTTGTAACTCAGGGTATGGCTTAGCTTCTTGTGTTGGATCCGCTGTTCTGTCTTGCCATATATAGGGTCTAGATAATCCCCTTCGCGGTTCGGCTGATATGCCAATTCAACACAGTGCAACATCAGTGTTGCGGCCACGGTGCCAAATGCTGATCAAACAGATACCGATTGCCATTCCGATTGCGAATGCTGAGTTTAGGTGTCCACGCGATATTTGTCTTTCGCCCACTTGGATAAATAAGTCGAGCTGACCTCTGACGACGGTGTTAGATCGTTCGATGTGCGCGACTAATACAGATGTGCGTACACCCCATTGGTAGGGGATTTGCCAATGGGGTGACTCGGGTGATGGAGGAGGGCTGAATTAGCCGAGTGCTGCTGCAGTATTGGCTGGCTTGGCTGCTGGTTTGGATTCTTCCGAAGCGCCAATGCAGCCAGCCCAGGCCATCGCTTTTTCAGTGGCTTCACGCACTTGTGCTGGTGTGAGTTCTGGGAGCTGTTCCATTGCATCGGCAAGGCGGGTTGGATCGTCGTTTTCAAGGCGCTCCATCAGCAACAATAAATGGCCAAGTTGCCCAGCTCGGTGCAGCAAGGCATCACGCACGGTATCGGCCAAATTGAGCGGCTCGATAATTTGCTCCATGGCAATGCCCATGACCGCGGGCATCAACGACAAAATACCGGTCATGAATGCGCAGTCTTCTGACTCTGCATTACAGTCGGGCAAGCGGCCACGTAGCAATTCCATGCAGCGTGCGCGGGTTGCTGCGGTGATGAGTAGTGGGCTGGGTTTGCTATCCGGATTATTGACGCTGGTGTAAAGCAACAGCTGAATCCAACGCATTAATTGACGCCGCCCCAGTACCGTAATCGCTTGTCGAATTGAGGTGATCTTGGCGCGTGTGCCGGCACCCACGGAGTTAGTGAGGCGAATCAAGTTCAGCATGAGCACCGGCTCATTACGCAGAACGTTTTCAATTTCGTTGGATTCAGCGTCTTTGCTCACCAAGCCGAGAAGGCGCAGCAGTGCGGCTTCAGACGGACTGAGTTTTTTACCTTCGATCAGACGTGGTTTGGCATAGAAATACCCTTGGAACAGATCAAAGCCGAGTTCCTTGCAGTAATCAGCCATGTCTTGGGTGTCGATTTTTTCTGCCAGCAATTTCACCGGCCAACGACGCAGCGACAAAACGAGATCGCGCAGATCGTCTTTTGACATATCGAATACGTCGATTTTGACGATGTCGATATATTTCAGCAGGCCGGCTTGTGCTTCATTCAGGCAAACGACATCGTCGAGCGCGAGGGTAAAGCCCATTTGCTTTAGCATCGCACAGCGCATCACGATGTCTTCGGTAATCTCAATGGTTTCCAGCAGCTCCAGCACCACTTTGCTGGGTGGCAAAATTTCGATCAGCTCACTGTGCAGGAGCTTGGCATCGACGTTGAGAAAGCCTAAATAGGGGCCCAACACAGCTTCCAGACCTAAGTCAGAGAAGGTGTGGTTGATCACGCTAGCAGTCGCCGCTAAATCGTCCGTAATGGGTCCTGCTTCGTTGGTACGGTGGCCGCGAAAAAGCAGTTCGTACGCATGCATTT
>SBBQ01000048.1 GCA_005239635.1 Uliginosibacterium gangwonense | reverse complement strand
CGCCCAAACATGGCCCTGGGCGGCTTCACCCCCAAACAGCGGTTGGCCATGGCCGCTTAATCTCTACTTCTGACTTGCGTTAAAAATGGGGGGATTACCACTTAAATTCACATGATTTGAAACTTTTAGCTAACTCGTCTCATGAAAATGCCTTATTTGCAAAGTTTAAACGTACCCACCTTAATGCATATGCGCCCATAATCGTTTTTGCCTTTGGGTTGTGTTTGTTGGCTTTCCTTAAAGCGATGCACTAATGGTTAAATGGCACCCCTAGGCCGCCAGCTAAATTGGGCATTAAACTAAAGACACCCACCCCATCCATATTTCATTTCTTTGCAAGCGCAATTCCTGGCGCCTGCGCGGGGGTGTGGATGCGTATTTTTGGCGCGCTAGTTATTAATGGCTTTGCAGATTGGCCTCATTCCATCAACTTCTTGTTTCGTTCCCTTTTTGTTCCCACATTATCGTTATATGCAATTGCAACATATTTAGTGGTTGGCATACCCATTTTCATTTGGGCTCGGCGCAGAGGCCGACTTACGCTACGCTTGTTTGTCGTTGTTGGCGCCATCGTAGAATTTTTCGCTTCCCATCCTATGCTTCTTGTTCCGGGGTGGGCAGCGGCTTACATCATTTCAGGTGTAGTTGCAGGAGCAGTGGGATATGCCACGTTACGCCTTCTTGAACAACGCTTTGACAATAAACCAAGCAATCAGCCAGATGTCATCCTTTAGCACGATCACAGGGCATTAACTCTTCTCAAGCGAAAGAAATTCATGCGAGCCAAGCGTACTGAAATCTTGATGGCGATTTTGCTGGTAATGGTTCTGGGCTATCTGGCCCGCCCAGTATGGGAACCCTATTTCGGGATCATCAATGTACAGAAATCGGCCCCGACACTTTCAGGTACAAACACTATTTCGAAAGTCACCGTGCAGCAAAATGAAAAGGGGGCCTGGGAAGCTAGCATTGATTATTTTTACACCGGAAAACCTGCAGCAGCCTACCTCTCGGTTAGATCTGTTGAAAAGGACTCACCAGAGGACAATCAGTCGTATAAATTTTTCACAGTTCTAGCTCAACAAGGTAAACAACATATCGTTACCCCCATATTTCATCCGGGTGATTCGAACTTACACACTAAGCAAGTTACCGTTTGGCTCGTGTCGCAAAGCGGACCGATTACCGGCCAAAAAATTGATCAAGTAATTGATTGGCCCGATGCGCAAACTTGGCACCAAAACCAAGCATTGGCTGACAAGCCGAATGATGAACTTTTAAAGAGGGCGATATCACTGATTGATTCTGGTGTTGAGTTCCAGATTAATGAGGCCAAGGCAATTCTTGAACGAATTATTGCAAATGATAAAAAGTTTGAACCCGCATACATAGAACTTGCACGTGTAGCGATGAAAACCAATTGGGGGCCAGAGGGTCTGCATCAGGCTGAGGGATATTTAAATTCAGCGCTGCAAATTCAACCAAACAGTACCAATGCCAAGATTTTGATGGGGTATGTCTACACCCACCAAGGTCGTTACCCAGCAGCCGAACAACTATTTAAGGAAGCTGCAACTGACAACCCGAAGAATCTATGGCTATGGGCTAACTGGGGGCAATTATTTGCGCTGCAAGGCAAATTTGAGGCTGCTGAACAAAAGTACAAAGAGGCAATAAATCGACCACGAACATATGACACCTACGATAGAGCACGGCTCGAGGCGTATCAAAACTTGTTTGTACTACTCGATCGCCGCAAAGATTTAGACGGGACTGAAGCATTACACAAACAACGCATCAGCGAATTTGGTGCAGGAAACTGTTATGGCGCTGAGTATGCTCGATTCGTTATGTTAGAGCGAGAGAGCTTAGACACTGCAATTAGCCTTGCAAGACAAGCCATTAATGCTAATTGCAGCACTGATGAAGCGCGCTTCACCTTAGGTTTGGGTTACTACTGGGTCTGGTCAAAATCACAAGGTGAACGTAAAAACGAGGCGTTTAACCAAGCAAAAATATACCTACCACCGGGGCCTAAGGCCTTTTATGTATTGGCGTCTAGCGATAAAACAATTTCTGTTGCCCAATCTTTGATTTCAACAGGAGAAAAGATTGATCAAACAGATAACAATAAGATGAACGCTCTGTCATACGCTATCGTTCAAAAAGACATATCTACTGCAAAACGATTAATGCAACTTGGCGCCAACACGAATGCACTTATTGGCAATGAGAATATGCCCATATCGTTATTGCCAGTAATGATTGAAGACGTACCTATGGTTAAACTCATGCAACAGTCAGGCGTCGACTACTCTAAAATCCGTTTTCAAGGGATGTCTGGTACTGAAATTGTGAGGCGAAGCGGCAATGCCAAACTACTTGAGCAAGTAGAAGGTAAGGCTGCCATGCTTTGACGTATAGACCACACCCACATAGAGTAAGCGATCCGCCCCGTTTCCACACAGCACCTGAATTTCTTTTTAACTATGAAAATCACCGTTGAAACAACAGTCGCTGCGCCTATTGATGTTGTATGGAGTGCGTGGAACACGCCCGATGATATTAAGCAGTGGAATGCCGCGTCTAACGATTGGCACACCACGCAGTCTTCTGTCGATCTGCGTGTAGGCGGTGGCTTTACCTCGCGCATGGAAGCCAAAAACGGCAGCATGGGGTTTGACTTTGCAGGCACCTATACCAAGATTGTGACGCACCAATTGATTGAGGCGCAGTTTGGCGAACGCACTTTAGTGGTGGAGTTTGTTGAAGGCCCGAATGGCGTAACGGTGCGTGAAACGTTTGATGCGGAAACTGTTTTTCCGGCAGAACAACAACGCGCGGGCTGGCAGGCTATTTTGGATAACTTTGCGCGCCACGTTGCCAAGAAGCAGCAAAAATAGAACCATGCACTTAGCTGCGCAGGATAAGCTCTAAAAAGGCCAGCCGTTCAGGTTGGCTTTTTTTACGGCTTTTGCCAAATGAGCTGTTCAATATTGAGGTGGTGCATCAGCTCACGCGCGATTAAAAGATGCGCGTAAAAATGGTTGCTACGCCCCTGCTCTTCTACGCTGGGAATTCGCCCCATGCTGGCCTCTGCAAAGCGACCAAAGAGTTGCTCTAGGGCATCTCGCGGTATCGCTCGCTGTGGTGCTTTGGCAACGTCACACAGGTCTGCAAGCTCACTTACAAAATCGTCTTGGCTCACGAATACAACATCGCTTTGTGGCACACGCGAAGCGATCTTTTCAATTTCGTCTTCTAAGGTGTTAATCGCGTATTCCACATCGTCGTGATTGGGCGGTGTGTGTTTGTAATATCGCGCTGCAATGACTGCATAGCCAATGGGCAGTTCAATAGACAACTCAATAGAACCCTTTACTGGCGAGCCAGCGGACAATACAGGCACATCACCCGTTAGCGTGGTGCGCTCTTTGCCAATGTGCAGGGT
>SBBQ01000058.1 GCA_005239635.1 Uliginosibacterium gangwonense | reverse complement strand
GCTCAGTAACTTGCATTGCCAAATCAATGGGAATGGCAAAAGACAAGCCCATAAAGCCACCACTGCGGCTATAGATTTGTGAATTGATGCCGACCACTTCGCCATTCAAGTTAAACAGTGGGCCACCAGAGTTGCCCGGGTTTACAGCGACATCGGTTTGAATAAAAGGCACCAAACTATCGTCGGGCAGTGCGCGTGATTTAGCGCTCACGATGCCTGCCGTGACAGTGTTTTCAAATCCAAACGGAGAGCCAATGGCAGCGACCCAGTCGCCCACGAGGGTTTGTGAAGGATTGCCAATATTTACATACGGTAGATTGGTGGCGTCAATTTTGAGCACGGCAATATCGGTGCGCGTATCAACACCCACGACCTTGGCACGGAACTCCCGGCGATCAGTGAGTCGTACCGTGACTTCATCTGCGCCGTCAACGACGTGTGCATTGGTGAGCAAATAGCCGTTGTTGCTGATGATGAAGCCAGAGCCTACGCCGCGTGCAGGCTCATTATTTTGTTGTTGCAAATCAGGAACGGGGAAGCCAAAGCGTCGCAGCATCTCAAGTCGAGGGTCGACGAGCTGAGAAATTTTGCTGGGTTTTTGTACGGTGGTGATGTTCACAACGGCAGCGCCAGTCTTTTGCACAAGCGCAGCAAAATCCGGCATCGTTTGTGGCGTCGACGGTGTGGCTACAGCGTGAGCTTGCGTGACAAGCGAGGGTTCAGGTGTTGTGCTATTGGAATGGCGCGTGTTCTCGGTGGCGTGATAGGTTGCTGCGGCACCCAATCCAAAGGCGGAAGCCAGCGCGATAGCGAGCGTGGTTTTACGGCTGAATGCTGAAAGAACCGAACGTGTGGTCATCGTTTCATCCCCTAGTTTTCGATAAGCCGGACAAATCATCCAACCCAATTGCGCCTGCGCAAAGGTTGATTAATCATCCAATACTGGCTTGGTCAAGCAGATCGATTGATGGGTTCCCGTTTGTAACAAGTCGATACAAATAGATGGGAAGCCGATGAGTGAGGAGGTGAGAGGCGTTGGGGTGTAGAGGCGGGGTGAAGGTCAGCGCGAAGCGCACACCGGGCAGGCAGGGTCGCGCGGCACATTAATGCTACGCCATTGCATATTCTCAGCATCAAGCAACAGCAATCGGCCGCTTAGACTTTGCCCTGTCTGCGCGAGCAGCTTTATAGCCTCGGCGGCTTGCAGGGTGCCGATAATCCCAGTGAGCGGAGCAAAAACGCCCGTGGTGGCACAGCGCAGTTCATGTACATCTTGTCCCTCTGGAAACAGGCAGTGGTAGCACGGGCAGGTATCGCTGCGCGTATCGAATACACTGATTTGGCCATCAAATTGAATCGCTGCACCGCTGACGAGGGGTTTTTTAAATTGAACACAGGCGCGATTAATGGCATGACGCGTGGCGAAATTGTCACTGCAGTCGAGCACAACGTCGGCGCGTGACACGGCATCAAGCAACGCTTCATCTTCAAGGTGCGCTAGACATTCAATGCGCGTGAAGGGATTGAGCGCGGACAGCGTGCGTTGTGCTGAGTGCGTTTTGGCTTCGCCGACAGACTCTTGGCGATGCACAATTTGTCGCTGCAAATTAGTGAGATCGACCGTGTCGCCATCAGCTAACAGCAGTGTGCCCACACCTGCGGATGCCATGTACAAAGCAGCAGGCGAGCCTAAACCGCCTGTGCCGACGATAAGCGCGGTGGAATCTAAGACGTGTTGTTGGCCTTCAATGCCGATCTGCGGCAACAGTATGTGGCGGCTATAGCGCAGCAGTTGCTCGTCATTCATGGCGAAGAGGCGCTAATAGGTGGTGCGGTCTAGGGCGTGCGTTGCGCTTATTTGTATTCGCGCAATTCAACCGGCGTGTCGTCGTGATCGCCGTGCGGATGGTGTTCCCACGCTTTGCCATAAAGGTCATTCGATTTTTTGATGAGTCGCTCGGGTTGCTGCAAATTCCGCAATTGCGTTTCTTCGCAAAACAAAATTAAGGCGCGTTGCAACTTGAAAAGTAACGAACCATCTAAATGGAAGCCGTTTTCTAGCAACAAACTTTCAATACGAAAGAAGGCGTGTTCGCCCAATTCGTATTCCACCACGAGCGTATGACGACGTTCACTGTCATAAACCGACAACTTGTTCCAGTCTTGCAGTAGTGCGCGCGCGCGTTCAATTTGATCGGGCGGGGTGTCATGAAAACGCAGCTCGCGGCGCTTGTGCAAACCGGGTTGCGGAATAAAGAGTGGGTGCTTGGGCGCGCGATACTCTTTGCCAAACCGACGGTGTTCAGGGCGTTGTGACAGCCCGGGTTCTAGTCGTCCCATGATACGGCTCCCTGATCGGGGCAGCGTATGGCGCCCCGATCGCAGACGTGCTTAGCGGCGGTTCATGATTTGCAGCCCTTTGAGCAGGTTGAGAGCCTGCGAGAGCTGATAATCATTTTTTCCGCCCATTTCAAACACTGGCTTACTTTCGTCGTCAGCGTCTTTGTTTTTACTGGACTTGTTATCTTTCTTCTCAGCTTGTTTCGCGGCTTCGGCTTCCTTGTCGTTATTCAGGTGACGCTCAAGGTCGGCTTCGCGCAAACGCGAGCCCAAACTGCCATTAGCGGTGTCTTCCACCTCAATGTCTGGTGTAATGCCCTTCGCTTGGATTGAACGGCCATTCGGCGTGTAATAACGCGCGGTGGTGAGCTTGATGGCGGTGTTTGCGCTGAGCGGCAGCACGGTTTGCACTGAGCCTTTGCCAAACGACTGCGTGCCCATAATCACGGCGCGTTTATGGTCTTGCAAGGCGCCAGCAACAATCTCAGAAGCTGAAGCAGAGCCACCATTTACTAACACCACCAGCGGTACGGTCTTGGTCGCAGCGGGCAGGCCACGGATGTAGTCGTCGCCGGGGCCACGCAGGTAGTCACGTGGGTTGGCGGTAAACACTCGCTTGGCATCTTCAGTGCGGCCATCGGTTGAGACGACCTTGGCGTTATCCGGCAAGAATGCAGCGGACACGCCAATTGCGCTGTTTAACAAGCCGCCCGGATCATTGCGCAAATCGAGCACCAAGCCTTTGAGTTCGCCTTGTTTGTAGAGACGCTCAATGTGCTTGGCTAAGTCTGCGCCGCTGTTTTCTTGAAACTGTGCCAGGCGCAGGTAACCATAGCCGGGTTCAACCAGCTTGGACTTTACGCTTTGCACCTTAATGACTTCGCGCTGCAGTGTGAATTCGAGCGGCTTGTTTTCGCCCTTGCGCAACACCGACAAATGAATATTAGTGCGTGGTTTGCCACGCATCAGCTTAACGGCATCTTGCAGGCTCATGCCTTTAACTTGCTTGTCGTCGAGCTTGAAAATCAAGTCGCCAGACTTAATGCCAGCACGGAAGGCAGGTGTATCTTCAATCGGTGAAATGACTTTAACGAGGCCGTCTTCCATACCGACTTCGATACCTAAACCGCCAAACTCACCCTGCGTGCCGACTTGCAAATCTTTGAAGGCTTCTGCGTCGAGATATGCGGAGTGCGGGTCGAGGCCTGACAGCATGCCGCTAATCGCAGAGTTGATAAGTTTTTTGTCTTCAACGGGCTCAACATAGCCTTGTTTAATGGCGTTGAATACATCGGTAAACGAGCGCAATTCTTCCACTGGCAACGGGCCAATACTTTCGCGCGCAGCCTGTGCTGACCACTGTAGGCCTACTAATACACCAGCGCTCAGTCCCAATGCCACCAGACCAATCTGTTTCAAGCGGGGTTTCATTGCCAATGCTCCGTTGGAGTTTTAAGTTGCGCTTTTGGGGCGATCAGGTCACGGGGTTTTGCGTGAGATCAAGTGACTACTGAGCCTTCGCCCAACGCATGGGGTCCTGTGCTTCGCCGCCACGCCTTAGTTCAAAGTATAAGCCGGATTCTTCATTGCCTCCGCTATTACCTATGGTGGCAATCGTATCACCCATATTGATCTTATCCCCCACCGATTTCAGTAAGCCTTCGTTGTTGCCATAAATGGTGAGATAGCCATCGCCATGGTCGATGATGATGAGGTTGCCGTAGCCGCGCAGCCAGTCAGCAAAAACGACGTCGCCGCCCGCTACGGCGCGGACTTCACCCGAGTTGGCATGGATAAATACGCCGCGCCAATTGGGGCCGCCGCCCGGGCGGGCTTGACCAAAGCGGTGCGTAATTTCACCTCGGGCAGGCAACCGAAGTTGGCCTTTTAGTTGCCCAAAATTACCCCGGCTGGTTTGTTTCTCGGGCAAAACCTCGTTGCTTTGCTTGGCTACCTTGTCTGTTGCCGCTTTTTCCGGCGGGGCGGTTTGCTCCTCTTTGGCAACAGATGTTTGTTTGCCTGCTTTGCCACGCTGCTTGGCTTGTTTTTGGGCCTCTAGTTTGGCGAGGCGTTCTGCTTCTTGTTTTCGACGTGCTTCACGTCGCGCTTCTTCAGCGGCCTTTTGTTTGGCAATACGGTTAAGTCCATCAATCAGTTTTGCCAATCGCTGATCATCGTGTTGTAGCGCTTGCACCGTTTGGCGCCGTGTTTGCAAATCGGTGCTCAGTTGGTTGAGTACGGTTTTGTGGTCGTTGCGCTGTTTGCCAAGTCGGTCGCGTTCATCACGCTGCTGAGATTCGATTTGCGCTAGGGCGTCACGCTTTTGCTGCAACTCATCTTTGAGTAATTTTTGCTGCGCCAAATCGGCGCGCATATTGTTAATGAGTTGCGCTTCAGACTTTGATAGCAAGCGCATGAGATGCACGTCGCGTGAAATTTGCGCGGGGTCGCGGCCAGACAGCATTTGTTTGAGCGTGTCGCTTTCGCCATTGCTGGCATGACGCTGTAACACTACGCGTAGGTCTTGCTGGCGCGCTTGAATGTGCTGTTCCAACTCAGCGAGTTGGTTGTTTGTCTGCGCGATTTGTTGTTCAAGCGCTTGACGCTGTGCAGATAGCGAGTGGAGCTTTTGCTGTGAGGCGGAGATCGCTTGCTCGGTGCTGCGTAGGCGGTCGCTCACGTCGTGGCGCGATGCCTCTGTCTTCGAAATATCGTTTTGCAGCGTCTTAATGCGTTGCTGCAATTCTTGGCGTTCGCTATTTATTTCGTTGCGGCGATCTGCCGCTGCAAACGCGCTGACACTGAGCGCAGCCGATAAACAGCCCGCGAGTACGGCTTTAAAACGAGAGGTGGCGCGCGAAAGGTGAGTGGGCATGTCAGCCAAATAAGTCAGACTAAAATCAGAAGACAAACCACTTGAATGCTCGCTGCGCTTGTTGGCGCAGTCAGCATTCGGTCCTGCTCCCGCAAGCCGCTATACAGCCGCCTGCGGGGTTGTCGCTGATTGGCAAATTACTTGGCCTTGCCTTGATTGGCAACGGCGGCCATGGCTGCGGCAATTGCAGCTTGGTCGCCAAGGTAGTAATGGCGAATCGGCTTGAGATCAGCGTCCAGCTCATAAACCAGCGGCTGCGCGGTCGGAATGTTTAGTTCCACGATCTCGTCGTCAGACATATTGTCCAAGTACTTAATCAGTGCGCGCAGGCTGTTGCCGTGTGCTGCAATGACCACTTGTTTGCCGGCCTTAATGCTCGGTGCAATATCAGAGTGCCAGTACGGCAAAAAGCGATCAACAGTGTCTTTTAAGCACTCGGTACGCGGCAATTGTGCCGGGTCGAGATTGGCATAACGCGGGTCGCTCAGGCCGATACGTTCGTCGCCTTCTTCTAGCGCAGGTGGCGGGGTGTCGTAGGCGCGACGCCAAATTTTAACTTGTGCATCGCCAAACTTGGCAGCGGTTTCGGCCTTGTTGAGCCCCTGCAGCGCACCATAATGGCGCTCATTCAAGCGCCAAGAGTGCTGAACCGGAATCCACATGCGGTCCATTTCTTCCAGTACAGTCCACAGCGTTTTAATCGCGCGGCTCAGAACGGAGGTATAGGCTAAGTCAAATGCAAAACCTTCGCGGCGCAACAATTGGCCTGCGGCTTTGGCTTCTGCCATGCCTTTTTCGGTCAGGCCTACATCGGTCCAGCCGGTAAAGCGGTTCTCTTGATTCCACACGGACTCACCGTGGCGTAACAAAACGATCTTATACATTTTTTAAAATTCCATAGCCCACAATGCAGGCTGAGTGCTCAGAGGTAAAAAAGCATCAACAGTCAATGCTAGGCTTGTGACCCGCATTGCGTTTTGAGTGGGAACCGGTGCGACATTCTGCTGCCAAACTACGGCGCTCGCTCAAAACACCGAAATTCTATAATATTTCAGGCCAGACACGGCCCGATCAAGCCTGATTTTGTCGCCTTAAATTGCTTTTTTGTCGCCAGAATTTGTGCTTTTCTGTCGCAAAGGCATGGTCCGCAGCAGTTTTTACAACGGTTTTGTGAAAGAAGTTTGAAAAAATCATGGAATTTTTGCAACACAACATGAATTGGGTTTGGCTGCTCACCTTGGTGTCGAGCGGTACCCTTTTGCTCATTCCTTCATTGCGTGCACGCTTGGGTGGCCCTGCTGTATCGCCAGCGCAGGCAACGCTAATGATTAACCGCGAAGACGCCATCGTGATTGACGTGCGTGACCAAGATGAATGGGATTCGGGCCACATTGCTAATGCGCGCCATATTCCGCTGAGCAAGCTGGACGAACGCCTGCACGAAGTTGAAAAGTACAAGCAACGTACCGTGCTCGTAAATTGTCGCAGCGGCCATCGCTCTGGCATGGCGGCCAGCCGTATGCGTAAAGCGGGCTTTGAAAAAGTATTTAACCTAGATGGCGGTATTCTCGCTTGGCAACAAGCCGGTTTGCCGCTGAGCAAAAAGGCATCCTGACGATCATGGCCAAAGTGCTGATGTATTCCACCGCTGTTTGCCCTTATTGCGTACGTGCAGAGCAACTGCTGCGCTCACGCGGGGTGAGCGAGATTGAAAAAGTGCGGGTGGATCTTGATCCGCAGCGCCGTGAAGAGATGATGGAAAAAACCGGTCGTCGTACCGTGCCGCAAATCTACATTGGCGACACCCATGTTGGCGGGTGTGACGACCTGATGGCGCTCGACCGCGAGGGCAAGCTCATACCCTTGCTGGCTGAGTAAGCATTCGAACCACCGCGCGCATTGCCGCACTAGTGCACCACCATTCCACCACTTCAGATACAACGTTTTTTATTTAACCCACAGCCCGGTAATTTGCCATGTCTGACGCTATGCAAGCCACTTTTAATATCGAAAAGATTTACGTAAAGGATCTCTCTCTCGAGATTCCCAATGCGCCGCAAGTATTCTTGCTGCGCGACCAGCCGAGCATGGACGTGCAACTCAATACCAGCGCTGATAAAGTGGGTGAAGACGTTTACCAAACCGTGCTCACCATCACCGTCACCGCCAAGGCAACCGACAAGACCATGTTCTTGGTTGAAGCCTCGCAAGCCGGTATTTTCCGTATTGAAAACGTGCCGCAAGAAGAGCTCGAAGCCGTGCTGTCGATCGGCTGCCCGAACATTCTGTTCCCGTATGCACGTGAAACCATTTCTGACGTGGTAACTCGCGCAGGCTTCCCGCCCGTATTGCTCGCGCCGGTTAATTTTGAAGCGCTGTACATGCAACGTCAGCAAGCCGAGCAAAAAGACGACGGCCCGCGCATCCAGTTGCAGTAATCGACCGCGCATAAACGTATGGCACACAGCATACACATTGGCAAAGCAGATTCAGTTCGGGCCCGCAGCATAGTTGCCTGCTTATTGTCTGGCGCGTTAAGGTGTGTGCTGCGGTGTGTGCGCATGCGTGCGTTTTTGTGTGTGCTTTTGTGCTCACTTGTGCCGTTGGCGCAAGCCGTCGAAATGCGCAGCGTAGCCACGCATGCCATTTTGTATGACGCACCGTCAACGCAAGCGACGCCGTTATACATTGCGCTGCGCGGTACGCCGCTCGAAAACGTAACGCAGCAAGCAGGCTGGCGCAAAGTGCGCGAGCCAGGTGGCAAATTGGGTTGGGTGGAAGAAAAAAGCACATCCAGTAAGCGCACGCTCATTGTCACTGCAAACAAGGCCGACATCCGTAGCAAGCCAGAAGATGCCGCTCCGCTTGTATTTGAAGCCAACAAATCTGTTCTGCTCGAACTGGTTGAACCCGCAACCCCGGTCAATGGCTGGCTCAAAGTGCGCCATGCAGATGGTGCCGGTGGTTATGTGCGGTTAAGCCAGGTTTGGGGGTATTAACTCACCATGCGAATTGCCATTCTTGGTGCCGGTGCCTGGGGCACCGCGCTCGCCATTGCGCTTAGCCGCCAGCATCACATTATGTTGTGGTCACACAATGCACTGCATGCCGGTGCGTTAGACGACACACGACTCAATCCCTATCTATCTGATGTGTTGCTACCCGGCACTGTGTCGGTACGTGCCGACATGCTGCCTGTGCTGCGCGATGCCGAATTGGTGATCATTGCTACACCGCTGAACGCCATGCGCGAAATGCTGCAAATCATCGCGCAACATCGTGCCGATGTGCCCCTGCTGTGGGCCTGCAAAGGCATGGAAAGCGGCACACAAAAATTGCCACACCAAATTTTGGCAGACGAACTCAAGGGCAACACACAATGCGGTGCAATTACCGGCCCCAGCTTTGCGTTAGAAGTTGCACTGGGCCAGCCCACCGCGCTGGTATTGGCAAGTCACAATCTTGAATGGGCTTGCACTACTGCTGCCCAACTCAATGATTTTCGCTTGCGCATTTATGCCAACGACGACGTGGTGGGCGCAGAAATTGGTGGCGCCGTTAAAAACGTGCTCGCCATCGCCACCGGTATTTGCGACGGCTTAGAGTTTGGTCTCAATGCCCGTGCTGCGCTTATTACCCGTGGCCTCGCCGAAATGGCGCGGCTGGCCGAACACATGGGTGCCCGCCGCGAAACACTGATGGGCCTCACCGGCATGGGCGATCTCATTCTCACTTGTACTGGAGAGCTCTCCCGTAATCGTAGAGTGGGCTTGGCGTTAGCCGAAGGTAAAAAATTAGACGACGTACTCTACAAGCTCG
The DNA here is from genome assembly GCA_005239635.1 of Uliginosibacterium gangwonense. Classification (GTDB taxonomy): domain Bacteria; phylum Pseudomonadota; class Gammaproteobacteria; order Burkholderiales; family Rhodocyclaceae; genus Uliginosibacterium_A; species Uliginosibacterium_A gangwonense_A. The sequence goes on along the minus strand of SBBQ01000058.1, from coordinate 12,108 downwards.
GCCATGTTGCAGAAGGCGTGAGCACCGCGCACGAAGTGCAAAAGCTCGCACACGCGCAAGGCGTGGACATGCCTATTGTGGAGGCCGTGTGTGCCATCCTTAACGGCCAAATTAAACCGGCCGCAGCGGTTGAGCTACTGCTGGCGCGAGATCCAAAAGTCGAATAACGCCCCTTTTTTGTCGTACACCAAGACGTTTAGTTGATGCCGAGATGGGGCGCCAACTGAACGTTTTTTATTGTGGCCATGAGTCGGATTGTTAGTAGAACGGAAATGTGCCTAGAATCCGAGTCGAATGACATTTGCTTATAGGGGGCAATAATGTCGCAGAACAATGATGATACGGGCATGACGCGCGAAGGCCTGGCTGCGGACAACTCGGCAGATGGTCAGCCGCCAGGGGTTCAAGATGAAGCGCTATATCGACGCACAGTGCAAATTGAGTTTGCTGGAACCGGCAGTGAATATTTCCGCATTTGGATTGTGAATGTTCTATTGATAATTGGTACCGTGGGTTTGTATTGGCCTTTTGCCAAAGCCCGTCGACTTCGCTACATGCATGGCAATACTTTTATTGACGGCCACGCCCTTGGCTTTCATGGCGACCCTTGGAAGATGTTTAGGGGTTTTTTGTTGGTTGCAGCAATGGGGCTTGTTTATGGCGCTTCATCACGTAGCCTTGCTGGGGCCGTTGTTGCCCCCATTCTGATTGGCTTGTTATGGCCCGCGCTATGGCGCGCCTCCTTGCAGTTCCGCTTGGCAAATACCAGTTGGCGCGGTTTGCGCTTCCAGTTTATGGGGTCGCTTAGCAATGCTTATCGTGCGATGTTGCCATTGGTTTTGCCTTGGCTCCTCATGATTGTTACGGCGGCCTTTTTAAATAACACTCATGAAATGGGCGACACTGTTTCGGCAGGCATGATGACGAGTTATGCCGTGAGTAGCATCGTGTTTGGCTTGATGTTGCCCTATGGTTTTTACTGCATTAAAAATTATCAACACAGCAACTATGGCTACGCGCAAGAACAAACTCGCTTTTTGCAGGGTGCCAAACCGTTTTATGTTGTCGGTCTAAAGGTGTTTGGTCTCGTGTTGTTAATGCTGCTCATGTTAGGTGCTGTGCTAGGTGGCCTTTTTGCACTTGGCAATGCGCCGGGCGTGCTGGGGTTTGTCTTGTCGCTGTCTTATTTGGTCGCGCTTTCGGTTGTTGCAGCTTTTTTCCAAACCAGATTACAGAATCTAGTTTGGTCGGCAACGGAAACAAAAAGCGTGAAATTGAATAGCGATCTTGAATTTAGAAAATATTTCGGGCTTACCTTGAGAAATTGGCTGCTTACAGCTTTGAGTTTGGGTTTGTATCGACCATTTGCCGTTATTGCAGCCGCAAAAATGCGACTCGAAGCAATTCAAATTGACTTGCCTGCAAACATTGATGACTGGGTGAGTGCGGGTGCGAGTATGCAAGATGCCAGCGGTGAAGCTGCCGGTGATTTTTTTGGTGTAGATGTTGGACTCTAAGTCGATCGAACTAACATATTTTGATGGCCATAACGCCAAGTCACATCTGGTGCATGCCTACTTTAAAGAGAGCATGTTGCACATTGAAGGTGACGGCATTAACAGAGTTGTTGCCATTGCAGAGGTAGATTGGCCTGAGCGCCAACGTCATGGGCAGCGCCAAGCCTCGTTGCCCAATGCCGGCCTGCTTACTCATCACGATAGCGTCGCATGGGACGCTTGGGTTGCCACGGCGCGTGGTGAAAGCCTTGTTGTAAGCTGGCAGCAGAGCTGGTCTAAAACACTGCTCGCCATGTTTTTAGTTGTGGGTTTCGTTGCAGCCGGTTGGCAATGGGGTATTCCGCTGCTTGCACGTGGTGTAGTGCATTTTGTGCCGGCCGAAATTGAGCAGCAAATCGGCCGCGAATCACTTAAACAAATCCAAGACATTGGTCTTTTGCCAAGTCAATTGCCGCTCGTGCAACAGCAAAAAATTTCACAAGACTTTAACGCCGCAATTGCCGTGGCTTACCCAAGCCAACAAGTACCCCACACGCTGCATTTTTTACGCTCCGGCAAATGGCCAATTGGCCCCAATGCATTTGCATTGCCCGGAGGTGATGTGGTGCTAACCGATGAGCTGGTTGAATTGCTGCACGATTCGCCAGAAACTGTGACTGCAATTTTGGCGCATGAATACGGCCACGTCATTCACAAACACAGCCTGCAACTTGCCGCAGAAGGGACGCTGTCTTCTGCATTGGTGGGTCTTATGCTCGGTGATGTTTCATCTTGGGTGGCGAGCGTACCCATCATGCTTCAACAAATGGCCTACTCGCGCGACCTAGAACGTGAAGCAGATGAAGAATCGATAAAAGTGATGCACGCCAATCGAATTTCAACTGAAGTCATGGTATTGTTTTTCGAGCGCATCAAAAAACAAAGCCAACGGCATAATGCAGAAGACGAAACGCTTTCAATAAGTTTCTCAAGCCACCCTGCTGACGCAGAGCGTATTGCCCGGTTTCGCGCAGCGGCAAAATCAAATCGCTAGCGCACCACTCCTTTATAAGTTTTCCTTGTCTGTAGTTGTGATGCATACGCTAGCTGCCAACGTGATCTATTGGTTCGTTGCCAGAACTGCATGTTGCAAACTCGACGATGTATTGGCTTGGCAATCACGTACGTAATATGCGTACCGCTGCTATTCTGTTTTTATAACTTTCGTTTTATTCGTTTGTTGTATCGCACGTGCACATATTAAACATGTGTGACACATGGCACGCCTATAAAGCGAATGTTAGTAGGTATATTGTCATGCCGTGTGCCTTATCCAAATAGAATGCAGTTATTCCTATACGAGACATGACGACAAAATGGATCGGCTGCAGCGCCTGCATATCATTGACTCTTTGCTTCATCGTGGCAGTCCAAGTTTGTCTCGTCTACAAGAGGCCCTAGAAGTTTCGCGCGCGACTGTTGTTCGAGATATTGCTTATATACGCGATGTACAGCGCAAACCCATTGCATACGATCGCGAACGAGGTGGGTATTGTTGGGCGGCACCTCAGCCGGGCGTCAAGCAAATTGAATTGCCTGAAATGTGGTTTTCTGACCAAGAAATTTACGCGTTGCTGACGATGCAGCACCTCATTGCCAATCTCGACCCCAGCGGCATTCTCAAAAGGCATATTGAACCGCTGATGGAGCGGCTGAATAAACTGCTGGGTGCCGCACACAACGAAGCCGACGAAGTACGCCGCCGTGTATTGATTGCGGGCCTTGGCAAACGTTCTATAAAGCAAAAACATTTTGAGTTGATTGGCCATGCTTTGCTCAAACGCAGGCGATTGCAAATGCAATACCAAGGGCGCGGCAGTGGCGTAATTAGTGAGCGCGAAGTTTCGCCGCAGCGCTTGGTGCATTACCGAGAAAACTGGTATCTCGAAGCGTGGTGTCACTTGCGCAGTGAGTTGCGCACGTTTTCGCTTGATGCCATCGAGCAGGTGGAGATGCTGGCCCAGCCCGCACATGAAATTACGATTAAACAACTCAATCAAAAATTTGGCCTTGGCTACGGCGTCTTTAGCGGTAGCAAGTTGCAATGGGCAACGCTGCGCTTTACAGCAGAACGCGCGCGCTGGGTTGCCAAGGAGTTTTGGCACCTAAAGCAAAAAGGCAAGTTTGAACGTAGCGGCTGCTACGTGCTGAAAGTGCCTTATGCCGACCATCGTGAGCTGATGATGGACATCCTCAAACACGGCGCACATTGTGAAGTGGTTGGGCCGGCGAGTCTGCGCAACTACGTGAAAGTAGAACTGAGCCTGCTTTTGAAAAAATATTGATGCACGTATTTGGCAGGCTCAGGTTTTGAGCTCGCGCGTGATTAAGATGTAACTATTGAAATCTTAAGTCGACTTTATATGGGCAATCTTCCGACCACGTTCTTGGCGCACATTGACAATAAAGGGGTGCCGCACCTGCTGGAAGAGCATCTGCTGCAAGTGGCATATTTGGCAGTAGAAAACGCCCAATATTTTGGTGGGCAAAAATGGGCAAATTTAGCCGGACGCTGGCATGATCTTGGAAAGTACCGTTCTGGCTTCCAGCGCTACATCCGGCAGGTGAACGGTGCAGATGCACACATAGAATGCAAGGTTAGCGGGCGTGAGAAAACGCATTCTGCGGCTGGGGCGCTGTGGGCCATCCAGACGCTTGGGCAGAAGCACGGATCGGGTGGCGAGCTGGCGGCCCGCGTGTTTGCCTACCTGATCGCCAGCCACCATGCGGGGCTATACGACTGGGATGGTGGTCTCGAAGCCAGGCTGGCTGAAGAGGATAGTCGTACTGAGTTGGCTGAGGCGCTAGCTGCGAATCCACCGGATTCTATTTTGTCTGCTGAGGAATTCGTTCCCGATCTTCGCAACATCCCCGGCGGCAGCGCAGGCTTTGCGCTGTGGGTGCGGATGCTGTTCTCCTGCCTTGTCGATGCCGACTTTCTGGACACCGAAGCCTTCTTCGATCAGGCGAAGCCTGAGTTCCGGCAAGGTTTCCCCAGCCTTTATGCCATGCTCGCCGCTTTCGACGCCCACATGGGTGAGGTGGCCGCGCAAGCAGCAGATACCACGGTCAATCGACTGCGCGCTGACATCCTGCATCAATGCCGCGACAAAGCTGAACTTCCACCCGGCTTTTTTTCGCTGACGGTGCCCACCGGCGGCGGCAAGACCCTCTCCAGCCTCGGCTTCGCGCTGCGCCATGCTGTACATCACAAAAAGCGCCGCATCATCTACGCCATTCCCTACACCAGCATCATCGAGCAGACAGCCGACGTGTTCCGGGACGTCTTCACAGCATTGGGTGATGAAGTGCTGATAGAGCATCACAGCCAGGCCGATGCCGACGAAAAAAGCGAAACCGCACGCAGTCGCCTCGCCTGCGAAAACTGGGACGCGCCGCTGATCGTTACCACCAACGTCCAGCTTTTCGAATCTCTCTTCGCTGCTAAGACCTCGCGCTGTCGCAAGCTGCACAACATCGCGGGCAGCGTCATCGTGCTCGATGAAGCCCAACAACTCCCACCCGAATTCCTGCAGCCTATTCTCGATGCGCTCAACCTACTGGTGAAGCACTACGGCGTCACCGTCGTACTCTGTACGGCCACCCAGCCCGCGCTCGCCAGCACGCGTTACTTCGACGCAAATCGCAATCTGCGTGGGCTCGATGAGGTGCGTGAAATTATCGACGACCCCGATGCGCTCTATGCGCAACTCAAGCGCGTAAGTGTCGAACTGCCTACCGACTGGAATATGCCCGTGAGCTGGGAGACTGTCGTACAGTCACTCACCGTTGAGGATTGCGTACTCGCCATCGTCAATACGCGCAAGGCAGCGCGAGAACTGCACCGCCTAATGCCCTCCGACACGATTCATCTCTCAGCACTGATGTGTGGTGCGCATCGTACTGCCGTCATCGACACCATCAAGAGTCGCCTCAAGGCCAAACGAGCAGGGCACGACACCGAGCCCTTGCGCGTGGTCAGCACCCAGCTTGTCGAGGCGGGCGTTGATCTGGACTTCCCGGTGGTATGGCGTGCGCTCGCCGGGCTGGATTCCATCGCGCAGGCGGCCGGGCGTTGCAATCGCGAAGGGCGCATAGATGAAGGTGGGCGCGTGGTGGTGTTTGTGCCGCCCGAGCCTTTGCCTCCGGGACTTCTACGCAAGGCAGGCAATGCCTGCATCAGCACCTTGCACACGCAACATGAGGAGCCTCTGGCGCGCGAGCTTTTCGAGCGCTTCTTCCAACAGCTCTATCACGCGACCGATCTGGATGCCAAAGGTGTCTGCGCCTTGCTGAAAGTCGAACCGAGCACGCTTGGCGTGCAGTTCCGCTCGGCTGCTCAAGCTTTTCGCCTGATCGACGACGAGGACAGCGCCAGCGTCGTCGTGCGCTACACCGCCAAGTGCGACGAGTTGGACATGTTGCTCAACACACTGAAGAAAGACGGGCCTCAGCGCTGGCTGATGCGCAAGCTGCAGCGCTATACCATCAGCATCAAGAGGCGCGAAGCCGAAAAACTGCTCGGGCGAGGCCTGAGCCTGCCGATGCCCGGCCTCTACGTGCAGGAAGCTGACGACCTGTACGACGACGATCTTGGTTTCTTGCTGCAAGATATTCCCTTCAACCCATCCGCAAACGTGATCTGAAAGGACGCCATGGCCAGCTTTTGTCTCGAAGTCTCCGGCCCCTTCGCCTGCTTCACGCGCCCTGAAATGAAGGTCGAGCGCGTCTCCTACGACGTGATGACACCTTCGGCCGCGCGTGCCGTGTTCGAGGCCATTCTGTGGAAGCCCGCAATCCGCTGGCGCATCCAGTGCATCGAGGTGCTGCGGCCTATCCGTTGGATCAATTTGCGACGCAACGAAGTTGCATTGCTTGCGATGCCCAACAACGGCGGAATTTTCATTGAGGACGCTCGACAGCAACGAGCCGCGTTGCTCCTGCGCGATGTTGCCTACCGCGTGCACGCCCGGATGGAAATGATCGACGGAGATGCGCGTAGCAACCCGACCAAGTACGTCGAGATGTTTCAGCGCCGCGCCAGCAAGGGGCAGTGCGTCAATCAGCCCTACCTCGGCTGCCGGGAATTCGCTGCGGATTTTCGCCTGATCGAAACGCCTGATGCCGAGTCTGTTGCGATTGCGGATACGCGAGCGCTGGGCTGGATGCTGCACGACCTGGACTTCACCCGTCCTTCCGATCCGCAACCACGCTTCTTCAATGCCTACATGCAGGCCGGTGTGATTGAAGTGCCTGCCTTCGAGGAGACACGGGGATGATTCTTCAGGCTCTCAATGATTACTACCAGCGCAAACAGCACGATAACGATCCGGCCAAGTGCTTGCCTGCATTTGGCCTGGAGCAGAAGGAAATCCCCTTCGTGCTCGAAATCACCGCAGACGGGACGCTGGTGCAGTTGCGTGACACACGCGAGCAAGTTGGCAACAAGAAGATCGGCCAGAGCTTTCGCGTGCCACAGGGCATCAAGAAAACCTCGGGCGTCGCAGCGAACCTGTTGTGGGACAGCTCGGAGTACGTGCTGGGCGTGGAAGACCCGAAAAAGCTCGAACAGAGCCGAGAGAAAAAGAAGGAAGCAGACTACCGGACACGTCTGATCGAAATGCACAAGGCATTCGTGGATCGCATCACGCTGTTGCCTGCCAATGCACTTGAAGATGCGGGCGTGCAGGCCGTGCTGAAATTCCTGCGCAACGAACCACTGGTGCAGGCTCGAGCGCAAGCCAACTTCAGCGAGCTTACCGCCAGCAGTGCCGTGCTGAGTTTTCGCCTGCACGGCGACATCGACTTGGTCTGTCAGCGCCCGGTTGTTGCTGCGGCGGCGATCAACACATCCGACGAAGAGGGTGCGCCGTACGCCATGTGCCTCATTACTGGCGAGCTTGCGCCGATCGAGCGCCTGCATACCGCCATCAAGGGCGTATGGGGCGCGCAAACCTCCGGTGCAAACATTGTCTCCTTCAACGCGCGCGCCTTCGAATCCTACGGCAAGATCAAGAGGCAGGGCGAGAACGCACCTGTCAGCAAGGCAGCCGCTTTTGCTTACACCACAGCGCTGAATCATTTGTTGGGAAAGAATTCGGCCCAGCGCATCCAGGTCGGCGACGCCTCGACAGTTTTCTGGGCCGAGCGCGAAGACGAGCTCGAAGCAGCACTGGCGAATATTTTTGGCGAGCCGTCCAAGGATGATCCAGATGCCAATACCCGCGCCGTACGAGCGCTTTACGAGGCAGTGCATAGCGGCAAGCTAGCTCTATCGAGCAACGAGAATCGCTTCCACGTGCTGGGGCTCGCGCCAAATGCCGCACGCATCAGCGTGCGCTTCTATCACTGCCTGCCCTTGTCAGCTTTGGCCATGCGCATCGTGCAGCACTTTGAGGATATGAAAATCGTGCGCGGCAAGTACGACGTGGAATATCCCTCGTTGTTCCGGCTACTGACGGCAGTTTCGGTGCAGAACAAGGCCGACAACATTCCGCCGAATCTGGGCGGCGCGATTGCCGATGCCATTTTTGCCGGGGCAGGTACGCCTTACCCCAGTCTCTGGCTCAACGCGGCAGTGAATCGCTGCCGTGCCGAGCAGTCGCCCAACTATCTGCGGGCCGCGATCATCAAAGCCTGCCTCAATCGCAATATCCGTCGCAGTTCATTTTCCGAGAAGGAGTTTCAACCGATGCTCGATACCGACAACCCGAACGCGGCATACCGGCTGGGCCGTTTGTTCGCTGCACTGGAGAAAATCCAGGAAGAAGCCAGCCCCGGCCTGAACGCTACGATTCGTGATCGCTATTACGGCGCGGCATCAAGCACACCGGTAGCCGTTTTCACGACGCTCCTGCGTTTGAAAAATGCACATTTAAAGAAGCTCGCCGCAGGCCGTTCGGTCTGGTTCGAGAAATTGCTTTCCGAAGTACTCGGCCCAGTCGCAGATTTCCCGAAACACCTGCCGCTGCAAGACCAGGGCCGCTTTGCGCTGGGCTACTACCACCAGCGCCAGTTCTTCTTCACCAAATTAAACAACCAATCCACTGCCGGAGGAAACTGACCATGAACCTGAATAACCGTTATGACTTCGTTCTCGTGTTCGACGTAAAAGACGGCAACCCGAATGGCGACCCCGATGCGGGCAACCTGCCGCGTCTGGATGCCGAGTCTGGTCATGGGCTTGTGACTGACGTTTCGCTCAAGCGTAAGGTGCGCAACTTTGTTGGCTTGGTGAAGGAAGCGAAGTCTCCTTTTGACATTTACGTCAAGGAGAAAGCCGTGCTTGGCCGCGCACATAAGGCCGCCTTTGCTGATCTCGATATTGAACTCGGGGAAGAGGCGCGAGTAGCGATTCCTTCAGACAAGCTTGAGGCGCTTCAGGAAGTGGGGCTGCCTGAAGGCCTGAGTATCGAGGAGGACGATGACGAGGGGGCGACTCTTGTTGTTGCGGCAGATGCAGATGTGAAGTCGGTCAAGGCCGCGCTGAAAGAGCTGAAGCCATCCAAAGAAGTCAAAGCTTTCATTGATGGTGCTTTGAAAGGAGTGAAGGCTCGGAAGCCAAATGCTCAGGAGGTCGAAAGAGGGCGCGATTGGATGTGCAAACACTTCTACGACATCCGTACTTTTGGCGCCGTCATGTCTTTAAAGTCTGCACCAAACTGTGGTCAGGTACGCGGTCCGGTTCAGCTCACCTTCGCCCGTTCAGTCGAGCCCGTGGTGGCGCTGGAACACTCCATTACGCGCATGGCGGTTGCTACGGAAGCAGAGGCTGAAAAGCAGCAAGGCGACAATCGCACCATGGGTCGCAAGCACACCGTGCCTTACGGTGTATATGTCGCACATGGCTTCATCTCATCCTTTCTCGCCAAGCAAACCGGCTTCGGTGAAGACGATCTCGAACTGTTATGGCAATCGCTCGAAGGCATGTTCGAGCATGATCGTTCTGCAGCGCGTGGTGAAATGGCAACACGAGGACTGTATGTTTTTAAACACGATTCAGAGCTGGGGAATGCTCATGCACACTCCTTATTTGAGCGAATCAAAGTCACAAGAAAACATGATAGTGATGTACCCCGAAGTTTTGATGATTACACAGTAAGCATCGAGATGGGTGATATGCCTGCAGGGGTGTCCTTGATCCGGAAGGTTGGCTAATGTCGCATTTAGACTGACAAATGGGCTAGTCTTTTGATGGATGACCCTATTCCAATTTCAGCATTGCAGCACTGGTGCTATTGCCCGCGCCAGTGCGCCCTTATTCATCAAGAACAAGCTTTTGCTGAGAACGTTTTTACATTGCGAGGGCAGGCAGTGCACGCAAAAGTGGATATGCCTGGATTTGAAACAAGAGCGGGTGTGCGAGTAGAAAAGGCTTTGCCAATCTGGCACGAGAAGCTGGGTCTAATTGGCAAGGCAGATGTCGTGGAATTTTTGGCAGATGGCACCCCCTACCCAGTTGAATACAAGCACGGCTCAAAAAACAAAGCGGCGCACATTGCCATTTGTGATGAAGTGCAATTGGCAGCGCAAGCTTTGTGTCTGGAAGAAATGACAGGTCGCCAGGTTGTCGAAGGTGCGTTGTTTTATGCCAAAACCAAGCGACGTAAGGTCGTGAGGATTACAGACAGCCTGCGAGATTTGGTTGCGCAAACAGTGTATGACGTGCGCGCGATGATGATCTCATCTTGTATGCCCACACCGGTGAATGATGAACGTTGTCGCCATTGTTCTTTGGTTGATTTGTGCCAGCCGCAAACATTACATATAGCGCAGTGCAATGAGAAAGCATTGCAGTCGGCGCTATTTGATCCCGACGCATAGCGATGCAGCTACTCAATACGCTCTACGTGACGCAGCAAGAAAGTTACCTGCGTCTGGAAAACGCCACGATCAGGGTAGAGGTTGATCGGGAGATAAAACTACAAGTGCCGTTGCACCATCTGTGTAGCGTTGTTTGTTTTGGACACGTGGCAGTCAGTGTGCCGCTCATGCACCGCCTTGCTGAAGAGGGCGTTGCACTGGTTATGCTAGATGCCAATGGCCGCTTCAAAGCGCGATTAGAAGGTGCAGTGAGTGGCAATATCTTGTTGCGCCAAGCGCAATTTTCCAAAGCTGCGAAACCAGCGTTTGCACTACAGATGGCGCAAGCTTGTCTTGCGGGCAAAATTAAAAACGCACGCAATGTTTTGCTACGAGGTGCGCGTGAAACAAAATCTGTAGAAGATGAGCTTGTGTTGTCAGCGGGTGCGCAGCATTTGGCAGCATCTATACGTACGCTGCCAGTGGCGGCGGATATCGACGCACTGCGCGGCGTAGAGGGCGATGCCGCCAAATGTTACTTCTCATGTCTTAATACATTAATTCGGCCTGATCGTCGTGAGGCTTTCGCGCTCAATGGACGAACACGCCGCCCGCCGCGCGACCGAATGAATGCCCTATTGTCATTCCTGTATTCCATGCTCATGAATGATTGCCGTTCAGCCATAGAGACAGTTGGTTTAGATCCTCAGTTGGGCTTTTTACATGTAGTAAGACCGGGTAGGGCTGCTCTTGCATTGGACTTGATGGAAGAGTTTCGCGCGTTTGCCGATCGGTTGGCGCTCACACTAATCAATCGTGGACAGATCGACCCAGACGATTTTATTGAACGAGAGGGAGGGGCTGTTTCTTTGGAAGGCGATGCGCGCAAAGCGGTTGTAGTTGCCTACCAAGAGCGCAAACAAGAAACATTAATGCACCCATTGCTTGCACAGCCGATCGCATTTGGTCTCGTCTTGTTGATCCAGGCCCGCATCATGGCGCGAGCAATTCGCGGCGAAACGGAGTTTTATATGCCGTTTACAAATAAGTAAGGCGGGATCATGTTAGTAATCGTTTGTTATGACGTAAATACTGAAACCCGTGAAGGTCGGCGCAGACTGCGACGTGTCGCTAAAGTTTGTGAAAGCACAGGACAAAGAGTACAAAAATCGGTATTCGAATGTCAGGTTAATCTCATGCAAATGGAAGAGTTAGAACGACGTTTGTTATCTGAAATAAATCCAGAGCAAGATTGCCTTCGTCTATATAGAATGCCAGATACAAAAGGGTGTGAGGTTAGGGAGTATGGCGCGTTTCAGGCTACAGACTTCAATGCGCCTTTGGTGTTGTAAATACAGTGCGCGGACTATGAGTGGCGAGAAAATCCCGGACAGTTCGCGCATTGCTAACCGCTTGATTCGGTGAGAGTTTGTATATTTCTATTTTGAATAGCCATAGATTTTGCCAATGTTGGTGTGAGTTCGCGCAACCAACAAAAAATTGGCAGGTTGTTCATGTCTTTATGCGCGGACTGTCGCGCGACTCACATGAGTCGCGTGTGGATTGAAACAAAATCGACTCGTAAAACCCGACGTGCATCTCGAGTCGCGCGACTCACATGAGTCGCGTGTGGATTGAAACATAAGTCGCGGCCCCGGCACCTGGCACGGCGCCCGCGGTCGCGCGACTCACATGAGTCGCGTGTGGATTGAAACCAAAAGGTGCAAGACGGCATCGTGCGCAACATCAG
>SBBQ01000002.1 GCA_005239635.1 Uliginosibacterium gangwonense | reverse complement strand
GGGTGCAAGCTATATGCACCGGGCAAATCTAAAATTCGCAGTGGCTTACCGTGGGCTGTGGTGAACTTGCCCTCTTTGCGCTCAACTGTTACGCCTGCGTAATTGGCCACCTTTTGGCGGCTGCCTGTGAGCATATTGAATAGCGCCGTTTTGCCGCAGTTGGGGTTGCCAACCAGTGCGACCAACGGACCACCGCGGTGAACGTGAACTACAGAAGTGCTCATGGTGCGAAATTTAGGCTGGAGTCACCACAATGCAGGCTGCTTCAGCATGCCGCAGGGCGAAGGTGGAGTGGCCAACACGCACTGCCAGCGGGTCGTTACCGGGGTGGGCGCGCATCAGCACCGCCACGCGTTCGCCGGGCAAAAAACCAATGTCTGCCAACCATTGCGCCCACTCGGGGGCCCATTCAGGCGCGGTGACGCTGGCAACATGAAAAGTCTGGTTCAGGCGAGCCTGATCAAGTGTGAGCAGTGCAGTCATGATGCGCCAATAACAAGGCTGTGGTGAGGTCGGCCCCATCACAGCGAATTGCCAAAACACTATATTGGCAAACTTACCCCGTAGTTGCAAATTATTATCATTTGAGGGGTTTGTTCTGCATCAAGTAACTCAGTTAAAAGCCGCGCGAATGCATTGCAAAAAACAAAACGGCACACTGCTAGAAACAGCGTGCCGCGTGAGCATGTTGGTCAACTCAGATAAATGCTGGCTTATACAGCTGGGTTAACTAAAAACTTACTCTTCCAAGATGGCGCTGGTGTAAACCGCTTGCACGTCGTCGAGGTCGTCCAGCGCGTCGAGTAGCTTTTGCATTTTGACCGCGTCGTCGCCGGCCATGCTGGCTTCGTTAAGCGGCTTCATGGTGACTTCGGCGAGTTCTGCTTTAAAGCCGGCTTTTTCGAGCGCGTCTTTTACCGCGGCGAATTCGTTGGCGCCGCTCATGACTTCGATGGAGCCGTCGTCATTGGTTACCACGTCTTCTGCGCCGGCTTCTAGGGCGGCTTCCATGAGTGCATCCTCGGAAGTGCCGGGTGCAAACAAGAATTGGCCGCAATGCTTAAACATGAAAGCGACCGAACCTTCGGTGCCCATGTTGCCGCCATTTTTGTTAAAAGCATGACGCACATCGGCTACGGTGCGGGTGCGGTTGTCGGTCAGACAATCCACCATGACGGCGGCACCGCCAATGCCATAACCTTCGTAGCGCACTTCTTCGTAGTTCACGCCGTCCAGCTCGCCCGTGCCGCGTTTAACCGCACGGTCGATGTTGTCGCCGGGCATGTTCTCGGCCTTGGCCTTATCAATGGCCAAACGCAGACGAGGGTTGAAGTTCAGGTCGCCGCCGCCCATGCGTGCGGCAACGGTAATTTCTTTAATTAACTTGGTGAATATCTTGCCGCGCTTGGCGTCTTGACGCCCTTTGCGGTGCTGGATATTGGCCCATTTGGAATGGCCGGCCATCTCTCAATCTCCTACCGCTCAATTATTGCTAATGCAGTTAAACTGTGTGAAACCTAATTATAAGCCCCGGAGGTCTGAACATGGCTGATCCGCTTTATGTTGCAAAGACTGGCGACACCTATTTGGCGCTGTTGCCGCAAATGGCAAACCGACATGGCTTGATTACCGGGGCAACCGGCACGGGTAAAACCGTGACTTTGCAGTCGATGGCTGAGCGCTTCTCTTACATTGGTGTGCCGGTGTTTATGGCCGATGTGAAGGGCGATTTATCCGGCATGGGTGCAGCGGGCACCGTAAGCCCCAAATTGCAGCAGCGGCTGGACTTGTTAGGGCTGACCGATTTTGTGCCGTATCCAAGTCCCACGACGTTTTGGGATGTGTTTGGGCAATCCGGCCACCCGGTGCGCGCGACCATTTCAGACATGGGCCCATTGTTGCTGGCGCGTTTGCTGGATCTGAACGAAACGCAATCTGGCGTGCTCACCATTATTTTTAAGGTGGCCGACGACAACGGTTTGTTGCTGTTGGACCTGAAAGATTTACGTGCGCTGACGCAATACGTGGGCGACAACGCCGCGCAATTCAAAACGCAATATGGCAACGTGGCCTCGGCCTCGATTGGGGCGATTCAGCGCGGCCTGCTCACACTTGAAGAACAAGGCGCAGACCAATTCTTTGGCGAGCCTATGCTCGATATCCACGATCTCATGCGCTTTGATCAGCATGGTCGCGGCATGATCAATATTTTGGCGGCTGACAAGCTCTACAACTCGCCCAAGTTGTATTCCACATTCTTGTTGTGGCTGCTGGCAGAGCTATTTGAGCAATTGCCTGAAGTGGGCGATATGGAAAAACCCAAGCTGGTGTTTTTCTTTGACGAAGCGCATTTGTTGTTTAACGAAGCGCCGCAAGCTTTGCTCGAAAAAATTGAGCAAGTGGTGCGACTCATCCGCTCAAAAGGCGTGGGTGTGTACTTCGTTACGCAAAACCCGCTCGACGTGCCGGACAGCGTGTTAGCACAGCTTGGCAATCGTGTGCAACACGCGCTGCGCGCCTTTACCCCGCGTGACCAAAAGGCCGTTAAAACAGCGGCCGAAACCATGCGTGCCAATCCCAAGTTTGATGCCGAGCAAGCCATTATGGAACTGGGCACGGGCGAAGCGCTCATCAGTTTTCTAGATGAAAAAGGGCGCCCAAATATTGTCGAGTGCGCCTATGTGCTGCCGCCGGCTTCACGTTTGGGGCCGCTAACGCCAGACGAGCGTGCTGTACTTATTGCGGGTTCGGGCATGCAGCAAAAATATGGACAAATGTTTGAGCGCGAATCAGCCTTCGAAAAATTACAGGCCGCAGCCAACAGTGGTGCTAGTGCAACGCCGGCCTCAGCACCGGCGCAGCAAGGTGCATCCGTGCAAGAAGGCGGTCTGGCGGATACCTTGAAAGATGTGTTGTGGGGCAGTACAGGCCCGCGCGGTGGCCAGCGCGACGGCATTTTAAAAGGTGCAGCAAAAAGCGCCGTACGAAGCGTTGCCAATCAGACTGCGCGGCAAGTGTTGCGGGGCGTGTTAGGGTCGATACTCGGCGGTCGTCGTTAGCCGAGGTTGAGTGCATCTAAGCAAGCGTTACGAATGAATAGATACGCTGCGCAATGAATGAGGGCGCAGTTCGATTGGCAAAGGAGAGCGCGATGAAAACACAAATGATCAAAGCACGTAAAGCGGTGGTTAGGCACATGGCGACACTATTAGCCGGCCTGTGCTGTGTGGCGACTGTGCATGCGGCGGACTTTACGGTAGAGAGCCCCGACTTCGCGCCGTGGACGACGCTTAAGCACGCACATATTTTTAATGGTTTTGGTTGCACGGGCGGCAATACATCGCCGGCGCTGATGTGGAAAAACCCGCCCGCGGGCACACTCAGTTACGCCATTACAGCGTATGACCCAGATGCCCCTACAGGTAGCGGTTGGTGGCATTGGGTGTTGATCAATCTACCGCCTACGCTCATGGGTTTGCCGACCGGCGCAGGCAATGGCAATGCGCTGCCCAAAGGCGCAGTGCAAACGCCAACAGATTTTGGCGCCCCCGGTTATGGCGGCCCATGCCCACCTTTGGGTGACAAACAACATCGCTACATTTTTACGGTGTACGCGTTGAAGGTGGACAAGATTGATGTGCCGCCGAATGCGAGCGGCGC
>SBBQ01000069.1 GCA_005239635.1 Uliginosibacterium gangwonense | reverse complement strand
TCCTTCGTGCAAGTGCCAGCTTAGCGCTGTGTCCATGCTCCCCGCGTGTCCCGAAAACCAGGCCGGTAGCTCCTCCAGTAACTGTGGGAGGAGGGCTATAAACCCTAGCATAAAAGTCGAGACGAAGAAGGGCCGACATTCTGTGAGGCTGAATGCAGGACTAGAAATTAGAGTGAATTCTGAGGTTGAAGGCTCGCAGAAATTAAAAAGGCTAATAGCTTTTGGAGACTAAAAATTGGCTGCACGCCTTGATGGAGTCTGTGATCAAATCAGGCCCTTTGAACACCATCCCGCTGTAGATCTGCACGAGGTCAGCACCGGCCTTTAATTTGGCAATAGCTCGTTCTGCCGTATCAATACCACCCACACCAATCAGGGTAGTCTTTCCTTGTAGCTTATGAGCGAACTGCTGCAGAACGGCGGTTGATTTTTCAAACACGGGTCCGCCGCTCAAACCACCCGCCTCTCGTGCAAGTGGATGTCCTTGAATTTCATCGCGACTAATTGTGGTGTTCGTGGCAATGAGTGCATCAATACCGAGATTTAATACAAGTTGAGCAATGTGCTCAATCTGCTCGGTTTCTAAATCAGGGGCGATTTTAAGAGCGACAGGAACATGCCGTGCATGCTCGATAGTGAGACGCTCACGCTCTTGCTGAATAGAGGTTAGCAGATTTTGTAATTCATGACCCTCTTGCAGCTGGCGCAGGTTCTTGGTGTTAGGTGATGAAATATTGATTGTGATGTAGCTCGCATAGGGAAATGCGCGACGCAAGCAAATCAAGTAATCATCAACTGCACGCTCAATTGGCGTATCAAAATTTTTGCCAATATTGATGCCGATGATTCCGCCATCAGCAAAAAATTTTGACTTCTGAATGTTTCGAATCAGGTTATCAACACCATTGTTGTTAAAACCCATTCGGTTGATGACACCGTTGACTTCGGGCAGGCGGAATAAACGTGGTTTTGGATTCCCGGCCTGCGGTCGTGGTGTGACAGTGCCTAATTCTAAGAAACCAAAGCCGAGCGCAGCTAGGCCATCAATACAGTCACCATTTTTATCCATGCCGGGAGCAAGGCCGACTGGATTGGGAAATGTGAGGCCCATCTTAGAGACGGGCTGACAGGTAATTCGTGGCTTGGAAGCGAGGCCTAGCTTGTTGGCCTTAGCGAGTGAAAATAAGGTGAATTCATGTGCCTGTTCAGGATCGAGGCTGAACAGGACGGGGCGAAGTAGAGAATAGATCATGGCAGGATTTTATCAGCCGCCGGCAATGTCGGCTGAGTTTCAATCGAATTGGCTTGGTGTTGTTTGAAACGGTAACGACAGCAAAGCGTCATCCATCGTTTGCCAATTGCCAAACAGTCGTGCTTCTAGTGGTTTGAACTGGGCTTTATAGGCCATTTTTTGACTATCACGAATCCAGTAGCCTAAATACAGATAGGGAAGATTGAGTGATCGGGTGAGCTCGATCTGCCAAAGAATAGAAAACGTCCCGAGGCTTTTTTTAGCCAATTCGGGATCAAAAAAAGTATAAACAGAGGAAATGCCATCGGTAAGAATATCGATGAGGCAAACAATTCTAAGTTCGCCGTTCTGTCTAAATTCCATGAGTCGCGTTTCGACTTGGCTTTGCAGGAGAAAGTGCGCATATTGCTCTCGGCTATCGTTATCCATGCCACCACCAGCGTGGCGGTGTGATTGATATCGTTGATACAGCGCGTAGTGTTCCTCCGAGAATACAAGCGGTTTTTCGCACGGTATTAATTCGGCGTTGCGAGCAAATGTTCGACGTTGGATCCGGCTTGGACTAAACGTTTCGACTGGGATGCGAACGGGTATGCAGGCATGGCAGGCGTCGCAGTAGGGGCGGTAAGTAAAGATTCCGCTACGACGAAAGCCCGCTCGCACTAGGTCACTATAGACGACGGTATCCACCATATTAGACGGTGTGGCGACTTGGGAGCGAGCAAGTTGTTCAGGCAAATACGAGCAGCTATAAGGTGCCGTTGCATAGAACTGCAATAAAGCGAATGGTGAATCCTTAAGCATTTGTCACCTGCTTATCAGCTATTCAGTGAAGTACTGTGCTGCATCTTGCGCCGGCCATTTGCCAATTGGCACCGATATATCGCGTGCATTCACTAGCATCGCCGTAAATTCGGCACGAGGGATTTCTCGTGCACCAAGTGAGGCCAAGTGTGTTGTGCTCATTTGGCAATCAATGGCGACGTAGTCGTTCTCGGCAAGATAGCGCGCCAAATGTGCAAAAGCAATTTTAGAAGCATCGCTTTGGCGCATAAACATAGATTCGCCGAAAAATATTTTGCCAATTGCCATGCCGTATAGGCCGCCAACTAATTCATCATCAACCCAAGTTTCGACGCTGTGTGCGTGGCCCATTTCATGCAGTTCGGTATAGACGTCCTCAATGGTGGGCTGAATCCAACTCGTAGAGCTGTACGCGCGTGCATCTGCGCAGGCCGAAATAACCTCACGAAACGCAGTATCTAGACGAACCGAATAGTGGTGTTTTGATAAGGTTTTTTGCAGCGACCGGCTAATCTTTATTTCGTGTGGAAATAGCACCATGCGAGGGTCAGGGCTCCACCACAATACGGGCTCGCCCACGTTGTACCAGGGAAAAATCCCCTCTCGATAGGCGGTCAGCACACGTTCAGCAGAGATGTCTTCGCTTGCCGCTAGCAATCCATTGGGATAAGACCGAGCTTGACTGACGGGTGGAAATGGCATCCCATTTTTAAGCCAAGGAATCAAGCGAGTCAGCCTATGGTATTGAGGGCTTAAATGCTACAACATGGTCAACGGCGAGTCGTATCCCAATTTGTTCGCCAATAGCGTGATTGTGGTGACTTGGAACCAAAGAATAAATTCGTTCACCTGATGCCAGCTCAAGCGTATATAAAAACTCTGCGCCTCGGAACATTTTCGAGACAACGCAAGCCGTCATTAAACTCGCGTCGTCATGTATAACATCGTCCGGCCGTAGCAGAACGTCTACGATGCATTCAGCATCTAAATCAGAAGGGGGGCAGCAATCAACCGGGATGTCGCTAAATAATGTTCCTAATGATATGCGTACATGTTGTGTGTCGAGAACTTTGCCTGCCAGAAAACTACCTTGTCCAATGAAGTCTGCTACAAATCGATTGGCGGGACGGTGGTATAAGTTGTAGGCACTGTCCCATTGTTGTATTACGCCCTGATGCATGACACCAATTTCGTCAGACATGGCAAAGGCTTCATGCTGGTCGTGCGTGACCAAAATGGCTGTCGTGCCGCTGCTTTTCAGGATCTCTCGCACTTCAAGTGAAAGGCGCTCTCGCAAATCGGTGTCTAGATTTGAGAAGGGCTCGTCAAGCAAAAGTAGTTCGGGCTCTGGGGCTAGCGCTCGGGCAAGCGATATGCGCTGCTGTTGCCCCCCTGAAAGTTCGTGCGGGAATTTCTTTGCATGCGACACAAGTCCTACGAGATCGAGCATTTCATGGACGCGGCTTCTTTTCTCAGTATCAGTTTTGTTGGTTAGCCCGAAGGCAATATTCTCTGAGACGTTTAGGTGCGGAAACAACGCGTAATCTTGGAACACCATTCCGATCTTGCGTTTTTCCGGTGGGATGAAAGTCTGTGGCGATGAGACTGTTTGGCCGGCAACAACAATTTGACCGCTGTTGGGTTGCTCGAAGCCAGCTATACATCGCAGTACCGTGGTTTTGCCACAACCTGAAGGCCCCAACAAACAGCCAATGCTCCCTTTTAGTAATTGGAATGATAGGTCATGAATAACGCCATGCTGTCCAAATGAGTGGTTCAGATTAGATACGTTTAAAAGAGGCATGGCAGCGCACAGATTCACGGATGTTAATGTCGTTTCAGCAAGAAGGCGGCCCAGTTGAGCTGGGCAAGAAAATGCTGTCATCAGATTATAATGGGCTGTTCAGGTAACAGTAAGAGCCGAATGCTCTTTGCTGTTCGCTTACGATAAGGATCGCCCTTGACTTCACCGAAACTAGCAGCCCGACCATTGCTGACTTTATTGGCTATAACAGTTGCTGTGATTCTCGTTGTGCCGGTGTTTAGTGTGTTTTTTGGCGCGCTACAGTCCAATAACAGCGAGACCTTGCTACATCTGGCAAATACCGTATTGCCTGAGTACATCAGCAATACACTTTGGCTCTGCATCATGGTTGGTGTCGGCGTGCTGTTTGGCGGTGTCTCCACTGCCTGGTTGATCTCGGCTTACCAATTCCCAGGTAAAAGATTTTTTGAATGGGCGTTGATCTTACCTTTGGCAATGCCTGCTTATGTCCTTGCCTACATGTATACCGATTTACTTCAGTATGTAGGCCCTGTGCAAAGCGCTTTGAGGGCATGGTTTTCTTGGACAAAAGAAGATTATTGGTTCCCCGATGTCAGGTCTCTATCAGGCGCGGCATTGATGTTTATCTTTGTTTTGTACCCTTATGTCTATGTGCTCGCGCGTACCGCATTTTTAGAGCGAGCGGCTAGCATGGTAGAGGCTTCACGCAGCCTTGGTTTTGGTTCTTGGTCAGGTTTTTATCGAGTGTCTTTGCCGCTCGCACGCCCTGCTGTTGTGGCCGGAGTAGCACTGGCGCTCATGGAAACTTTGGCTGATTTTGGTACGGTCTCCTATTTTGGTGTAAATACCTTTACGACAGGAATTTATCGGGCTTGGTTTGCTTTAGGCGATAAACCTGCCGCGGCTCAGTTGGCTTCAATGTTGTTGATGTTTGTAATAACGTTATTAACGTTAGAGCAATACTCTCGCCGTAATATGCGATATCACCAGCAACATACACAGCGCCATGTTGCCGAACAAAAATTAAATGGTTGGCGAGCCTTAGCGGCGACTGGATTGTGTGCTTTACCAATCATGTTAGGTTTTTTCATTCCGATAGCTCGTTTGTTGTGGCTGGGCTGGGTGGAAGGTGAGCAGCAGTCAATCGAGAGAACGCTGGTGTTGATACGCAACAGCTTCACTTTAGCTTTAATTGCAGCAGCTTTAGCAGTTTGTGTTGCAGTGGTCTTGCTCTATGCGGCGCGCTCAACAAGAAGTAGATTGATGGTGCAATTGCCCCGCTTAGTGGGCTTGGGATATGCGGTACCGGGTTCAGTGATTGCCGTTGGCATATTAATTCCAATCATTACATTGGATCATTGGCTGATTGAGTTATGGAAAATGATCTCTGGTCACACAGTAGGACTGTTATTGACGGGCGGAATATTTGCGCTGGTATATGCCTATTTGGTTCGTTTTTCTGCGATTGCATTGCAGGCAGTCGGCAGCAGTCTTAGCCGAATTACGCATAACATGGATTCGGCTGCAATGAGCCTAGGACTCGGACGATGGCAAACGCTGAGACGTGTTCACTTTCCACTATTGCGTCGAGGCATGTTGACGGCGGGTTTGCTGGTGTTTGTTGATGTGATGAAAGAGTTACCCGCGACGCTTGTGATGCGCCCTTTCAATTTCGATACATTAGCGACGCAGACCTATATTCTCGCGGCAGATGAACGCCTAGCCGAAGCCTCTATTGCTGCTTTGGCGATTGTTTGTGTTGGCTTGCTGCCTTTGATAGTGCTTTCTCGCCAGATATCGCGAAAGGAATCCGGAAGCGTTTGCTGATGGTACAAAAAAGGTGGCCTAGACCACCTTTTTAAAGTTCACTTACGTCTTGTTAGCTTAACGATAACCTGCGCGATCAAATACACGTTGGGCTTGCGCTACTGTTTTGGATAGCACGCCAATGTTGAGCGTGTCAGCTTTAAAGTAGCCAAGAGATTCTAATTCCGGGTTCTTGGCAGTTGCCGACTTAACGACAGGCCATTCGTTGTTGCCATTGGCAAAATAGGCCTGTGCTTCATCCGAGGCGAGATACTCTAAGAATTTTTGAGCGGCAGCCTTGTGTGGAGCTGTTTTGAGCATGCCGCCGCCAGAAATATTGATGTGCGTACCATAGCTTTTCTGGTTGGGCCACACGACTCCAATTTTATCCATCACCTGGCGGTCAGCTATTTTGTCGGAGCGCATGAGGCGGACTAAATAGTAGGTGTTTGATACGGCAACTTGACACTCCCCTGCCGCAACTGCCCGTATCTGATCTGTGTCCCCGCCCTTGGGTGCTCGTGCGAAATTGGTGACTACACCACGCGCCCATGCTTCGGTTTGAGCCTCTCCATGGTGCTGAATCATGGCAGCGCCCAGCGAGAGGTTGTAAGGATGAGAACCGGAGCGAGAACAAATCTTTCCTTGCAAGGCAGGTTTTGCTAAATCCTCATAATTTTCGACTTGATTGGGCTGAATGGATGCCTTGTTGTAAATAATGACGCGCGCACGTGTTGAGAAGGCAAACCAATCGTTATCCGAGGAACGCAAATGAGCAGGGATACGATCCGTTAAAACTTTTGATTGTATGGGCGCAAACAATCCCAACGCATCTGCCTGTGCTAGGCGAGAGGCATCGACCGTAATAAACACATCAGCGGGGCTTTGAGCGCCTTCATTTTTGATGCGTTCTAGCAAAATGTCTTCTTTGTCTTCAATTCGATTGATTTGGATGCCTGTCTGCTTTGTGAAATTGGTGTACAGCGCTTCGTCAGTTTGATAGTGGCGAGCAGAGTACAAGTTCAAAACCTGCCCTTGGGCATGAGCCAAAGGTAAAGCAAGTCCTAAAGCGAGAACTGAGGCTGCTTGCAAAAATAGACGGGGCTTGATGCAATTTGGCATGGCGATCTCCAGCTGGAGCACACAAATCAGTACAAGTGCGCGGGTCAATAAGATTGAGAATGAGAATTTATCTTATTACGGATTGTGTGAAAAGCGCAACTTGAAAAGTTGCAACGTCAAATTAAGCGTGGGGGGAATGCAGGAGGCTTACGAGGTAATGCAGGCGTTACTACTGTTCGGTGGTGGGTTGGATGCGGCGTGATCCATTGTAGCGTGCTTGCCAGTAGCGTGACTCCATGCTTTCTACACGAACTTCACCGCCAGAAGAGGGGGCGTGAACAAATTGACCGTTTCCAATGTAAATGCCTACGTGTGAAAAAGTTCGTTTTAGTGTATTGAAAAAAACTAAATCACCTGGTTTAAGCGCTTGGAGAATGACCTTCTCACCACTTTGGCTCATTTCGCGGGCTGTTCGCGGAAGAAGCATGCCCGTTGATGACTTGTACACCTGTTGAACCAGGCCGCTACAGTCAACACCCTCTTGTGCGGAGTTTCCGCCGCGTCGATAGGGTACGCCAAGATAATTCATCGCTGTGTTGATGATCTTATCTGTAAGCGTGGTGGATTGTGTTGCAGCAACGTTACTTTGAGCAGTGCCTTGTGTTGATGGAGTAGCATTCAACGGCATTGTTGTCTGGGGAGCAGATTGGCCAGTTGAGTCCATGCGCAAGCTGCCATTTGCGATGTTTAGCCCACTCTCATTGGGCGCCGCTAAGCTGCTGGCAGAGATCGAAATGATCGTGACCGCCAAGGCGCATCTGAGGTGTCGTGAAATAGGCATGGGGTCCGACTATACGGATTGAAGTCTGCGCTGTAAACGTTTACCGACCGACGGCTACCAAAAAATTATTCAGAGAAAATGATGGGCCGGCTTGTCAATTGGCCGTCAGCAAAACCATTCAGATTTGAGTCAGTCTAAAAACTAGAGTGTGTAACGAGCCAGATTATTTGTGCTGGCTAAGGCAAAGCAAGGAGGGGTTGTGGATAAATTTGACGCGCTATTGATAGAACAAAAAGATAAGCAGGTTTCTTCAAGTTGGGTAAAGTTGGACGTGACCCAACTTGATGTTGGCAATGTGTTTATCCGAGTGGCGTACTCGAGTATCAATTACAAAGACGCGCTAGCCGCGACGGGGGCAGGAAAGATTATTCGTCGCTTTCCATGCGTCGGCGGTATCGACCTAGCTGGATACGTCGTGGATGGTGGTGACTCCGGATTTAAACCGGGTGATGCTGTGGTGGCGACCAGTTACGACATCGGCGTGGCGCACCACGGCGGTTATGCCGACTACGCCCGCGTACCTGCACAGTGGGTGCTGCCATTGCCAACTGGCCTGAGTTTGCAAGATGCCATGGCGCTCGGAACTGCAGGCTTTACGGCCGCGTTAGGCGTGACACGCATGGAACAAAACGGCTTGAGTCCTGAAAAAGGCCCGGTCATTGTGACGGGGGCAACTGGTGGCGTCGGCAGCTTGGCGATTGATATGCTTGCCACCAAGGGTTATGCAGTGACGGCACTCACCGGCAAGGTCGCTGAGGCAGCATATTTAAAAGATTTGGGCGCAAGCGAAGTTCTGATGCGCCAAGACCTTGATTTCAGCAAAATCCGCCCGCTCGATGCCGCGCGTTGGGCGGGGGCGGTTGATAACTTAGGTGGCGATGTGCTGGCATGGATATGTAGCACGATGAAACCCTGGGGCACGATTGCCAGTATCGGATTGGCTGCAAGTCACACCTTAAACACCACCGTCATGCCCTTTATTTTGCGGGGCGTTAGCCTGCTTGGCATTGATTCTGGCTATGTTGATCAGCCTCTGCGCGGAGAAGTTTGGCAAAGGCTCGCAACAGACCTTAAGCCAAGGCACCTTGATGCCGTCACTACAGTGATAGGAAAAGAGTCTCTGCCGGAATACTTTCAGAATTTTCTAGAAGGACGTATTAAAGGCAGAGTGGTCGTCAAAATTTCCGGCGATGCCTAATGTCCTGCTCTAGTAATGGGCGGGTTGTGGGCTGACGAGGAACTTCATGATTGAAGAACAAGGGATAGGTGAACTCGGCCTTCACGATATGAGTGATTTGCCGACGACGCTGAATGATTTGGGTGGTGTGAGCGATGAGGATGCGCGCGAAGCGGAGCTGGGTGCGCCGCGCATACTCATTGTGGACGACTCGCGCATGGTGCGGGCGACGGTCATCCGCCACATCAAAGATAAATATCCCTTCCGCGAAGAGAACGACGGCGAGCAAGCCTGGCAAACCTTGCTGCTTGATCCTTCTATTCAGATTGTCATTTCAGATTTGTCCATGCCCAAGTTGGATGGATATGGCTTGCTGACGCGCATTCGACAATCGAAAATATCCCGCATCAAAGATTTGCCCGTCATCATGATCTCTGGCGAAGAAGGTGAAGCCGCGCAAATTCGTGCGAGAGATTTAGGCGCAACCGACTTTATTTCAAAAGGTATTAGCGCAATCGAACTGCAAACGCGCTTGCAGTCAGCCATGCGCCTGAGCCGTACTACGCGCGAGCTAGAGGAAAGCCGGCAAACAATCGCTGAGTCCAGCATTGTTGATCCGCAAACGGGCTTACCCACCAAAGAGTTCTTGCGCATACAGGGTGAGCAACTGGTCGCGGCAGCACGTCGCCATACGGGTGAGCTGTCATTACTCGCGATTCACATTGATGGCTTTGAAGAGCTTGCACAAACACATGGTCGGGCTTTAGCTGATTTAATTCAGCGCAAACTCTCCAAAATACTCAGTGCTAAAGTGCGCCGTGAAGACACCTTGAGTTCGCTGGGTGATGGGCAGTTTGCAATACTGGCGCCTGGAATCAATGTGGGCTCAGCTAATGCATTTGCCAATCGACTACGCAACATCATTGCTGGCACGGCGATGCAGTACAAAGAAGAAACGCTGCGCACCACCCTTAGTGTGGGTGTGGCAAACATGGTGAGCGATGCGTGCACGAGCGTGAGCGCGATGGTGAGCTTGGCCATGCAACGCGCCATTCGTGCCAACGACAGTGGCGGTAATGTCGTGGTGACTTCAGGTGGCGAACCGCAACGTGGCAACTGGTCTGGCGAGCGTATTGCGCTTGAGCGTGCTTTGTTGCTCTTGCAAGCTGGGGAAGAAAGCGAAATCATTGCCGTGTTGCCAGTTTTGTTGCAGCGCCTCATGCCCTTACTAACCCTTGCCGAACGCGAATTGGCCTTGGGCTTACCCCTGGCTCGTATCGAACATACCTATTCCGGCTAATTTGTAAGCTGGCCACAAGGTTTTACCCTTCACAATTGTCCACACAAAATACGCGGGAGGCATTTCGCCAACCCGCGAGGTTGCGTAGCGCGATGTGGTGTGACCCGATAAGGTGCCCATGCTGTTACGCACTCATCTCGTGACAAGGACAGGAGGAGGGGAAAATGTCTGGCACCACAGGAAGCTATCAGCAGTTCTATCGTCGTTCCATTGATCAGCGTGATGCGTTCTGGAAAGAACAAGTACAGCTCATTGATTGGCAAACCGCGCCTCAGCAAATCTGCGATTTCTCGAACCCGCCTTTCACGCGTTGGCATGTGGGGGGCACAACCAATTTGTGTCATAACGCAGTGGATCGTCACGCAGCGACACGCCCAAATGATCGTGCGTTGATCTACGTATCAACCGAAACCGACGACGAAAAAATCTACACCTTCGCTGAGCTCAAAACTGAGGTCATGCGAATGGCCGCCATCATGCAAGAGCTGGGCGTTGGCAAAGGTGATCGTGTTTTAATCTACATGCCGATGATTCCCGAGGCGACCTTTGCCATGCTGGCCTGCGCGCGCATTGGTGCAATTCATTCGGTGGTGTTTGGTGGCTTTGCGGCGGGTTCATTGGCAACGCGCATTGATGATGCCAAACCCAAGCTGATTGTGTCCGCCGACGCTGGTATGCGCGGAGGTAAGGCCGTGCCGTATAAGCATCTCTTAGACGAGGCATGCAATCTGTCGCAACAGCCACCCGCACATGTGCTGATGGTTAATCGTGGCATTGACCCTGCCTTCAATCAAGTCGATGGGCGCGATGTGGATTATGCAACGCTGCGTCATCGCCATATGAATGCAGAGGTGCCGGTAACGTGGCTAGAATCGACTGAGCCATCGTACATTCTGTACACCTCCGGCACCACCGGCAAACCAAAGGGCGTGCAACGCGATACCGGGGGTTACGCCGTCGCCCTTGCGGCTTCGATGAAGCACATCTACATGGGGTTTGCGGGTGAGACCATGTTCTCCACTTCCGACATCGGTTGGGTGGTGGGGCACAGCTACATTGTGTACGGCCCGTTGATTGCTGGCATGGCTACCATCATGTACGAAGGCACGCCGATTCGCCCCGACCCGGGTATTTGGTGGCAGTTGGTCGAGAAGTACAAAGTCAATGTGATGTTCAGTGCGCCGACGGCGGTTCGCGTGTTGAAGAAGCAAGATCCGGGGTACATGCATAAGTACGACTTATCTTCGCTCAAGCATTTGTTCTTGGCTGGCGAACCGTTAGACCAGCCGACGCACGAATGGATTATGGGTGAGCTCAAGTTGCCGGTGATCGACAACTATTGGCAAACCGAAACAGGCTGGCCAATTTTGTCGACGGTGCGTGGCATTGAAGACACCAAGATCAAATTCGGTACGCCGAGCTTCCCTGTTTATGGCTACGACTTACGCATTTTTCGCGAAGATGGAACGGAGTGTGGCAACAACGAAAAAGGCATCGTTGGTATCGTGCCGCCCTTGCCGCCCGGTTGTTTATCAACCGTGTGGGGCGATGACGAACGCTTTGTCAAAACCTATTTCTCACTGTTCAAATCGCCGCAGGTGTATTCCTCTTTCGACTGGGGCATTCGCGATGACGAAGGCTATCACTTCATCTTGGGTCGAACCGATGATGTGATTAACGTCGCAGGCCATCGCCTTGGTACGCGTGAAATTGAAGAAGCCGTGCAAGCGCATTACGCCATTGCCGAGGTTGCCGTGGTGGGTGTGCAAGACCAACTCAAAGGCCAAGAGCCCATCGCGTTTGCGGTGGTAAAAGATGCAGCGCGTACCGCCACGCCAGAGCTGCGCAGCCAGCTTGAAGCCGAGGTTAAAAAAACGGTCGATGACATTCTGGGTGCCATTGCTCGGCCAAAGCGTGTTTGCTTTGTAACGGGCTTGCCTAAAACGCGTTCGGGAAAAATGCTGCGCCGTTCAATTCAGGCGCTGGCAGAAGGGCGCGACCCCGGTGATTTGACCACCATTGATGATCCGAGCACGCTTGAGCAAATTCGTGCTGCCCTGGCGTCATAAAGCAATTGGCTAGTTGCTGAGTTGTTTATCAGGCCACATTCTGCGAAGTCATTTTGCCAATCGACACACAGCGCTGATTGGCAAAATGACCCTCGCAACTTCCGTGACGTTTCACGAAAGTTTATTCACGAACCCGATCACATCACTGAGTGATTGACCAATGCTGTGCGGTGCTTGGCCCAACTCTTCCATCGGTAGCTGCATGCGGTTGATCCAAAATGTGGTGAAGCCAAACCAGCCTGCTCCCGCAACATCCCACGCGTTAGATGACACAAATACAATTTGTTGTGGCGAGCATTGAAACGTATCCACTGCCAATTGGTAAGCCTGGGGGGTGACTTTGAATTGTCGTACTGACTCAACGCTGAGCAGGTGTTGAAATGATGTCGCCAACCCTGCAACCTGCACCACCTCGGCCAGCATACTGTGATTGGCATTGCTCAAGATCGCACACGGCAAACCCATCTGTTTAAGTTGCGAGAGAGTAGAGGCGGCGTCATTAAAGCAAGGTAACGTAGCGTATTGTGCGAGCAGTTCTTCTTGTGCGGCGGTAGATGCCTGTAGTTTGAGAAGCGCGCAGGCGTAGCGCAACGCATCTTGCGTACATTGCCAAAAACTTGCGTATCGATTGCCTAAGGAACGCAGGCGTGTGTAGTCGACTTGCTTGTCGCGCCACACACGCGCTAGCTCTGCGCCGCGTCCCGGGAATAGTTGTTCGGCTGTCTCGCTGATGGCATAGACATCGAAGAGGGTGCCATAAGCATCAAACACCACTGCGCGTATCGAATCAGGTCTGTGAGATGTCGACATGCGCAGTGTGTGTAGAACGAACAACTCAGAGAATGATTTGGTCGTGATTTACTCTACGGGGCGAGCCAGCCACTCGCGGCCCTTCAACATCATGTCCCAATACACATGAGGCAAAATGTCTTTCTTCAAAATCCATGCGGTACGGCGTGCAACCGTGGGGTCGAGCGGGAAGGTAGGCAACAGTTTTCCACCAAAGCCAAACTCGGCCAGCACAATCTTGCCCTTCTCAACGGTGAGCGGGCATGAGCCGTAGCCATCGTAACGCAAGGGGAAGGGACGCCCTCCGCGCAACGCGAGGAGATTCTCTGCCACCACCACGACTTGCTTGCGCGCGGCACCGGCCGTTTTTGCATTGGGCGATGAACACGCATCACCTAAGCCGAAAATGTTTGGATAGCGCGTGTGTTGCAGTGAGAATTGGTCGACATCAACCCAACCATCGGCATTGGCAATTGGACTGGCCTTAACAAAGTCGGGCGCAGATTGCGGCGGCACGGCGTGCAGCATGTCAAAGCTACGCTCAACGCGTGTGACATTGCCCTCAGCATCTTTTGCATCGAACCAAGCTTTGCGTGAAGGCCCATCAACCTCAACCAAGTTGGTGTTGAAGTTCAGTGTGGCATCATAGCGCTTCACGTATTCCATTAACGCGGGTACATAGGCGGCAACGCCAAACAGCACTGCACCGGCATTGTCAAACTCAACAGCCATGTTTTTGAGTACGCTGCGTTTTTCCCATTCAAAGCAGGCGAGATACATCGCCTTTTGCGGGGCGCCTGCGCACTTAATGGGCATGGGGGGCTGCGTAAAAATAGCGCGGCCGCTGCGCAATTCTTGCGTCAAACGCCAAGTGTAGGGCGCATGCTCAAAGTGGTAGTTTGATGTTACGCCGTTCTTGCCGAGTGATTCAACCAAGCCGGGAATGGCGTTCCAGTTGAGTTGAATACCTGGCGCAACGAGGAGGTATTCGTACTCCACCGTATTGTGTGTTGGGTCGTTGCTATCAATGTGCACACGATTGTTGGCAGGATCGAAACCACATACCGCGGCTTTGATCCAATGCACGCCGGGTGGAATGACTTCGGCCATGTCGCGGCGTGTTGCCAATTGATCAAACTCGCCACCGCCCACCAAGGTCCAAGCCGGTTGGTAATAATGGCTGTCGGCCGGCTCAATAATGGTGATGTTGAGACTGGGTTGGCGTTTGAGCAAACTCGCTGCCACACCAATACCTGCTGCGCCGCCTCCCACAATCACAATGTCGTTGCGTTTGGACGACAAAATAGGGGGTGCGTCATGACTTGCTGCGACTGGAGCGCTCGGGCGGGGTGGCGGCAAATCTTTGGCGCGGTTGTACAGATTGGTAGAACGCGTGCCGCTACGACAAAATGCGAGAACAGGCTGCGGCATATCGGCCAACAGACCAGCCATTTGCTGCACGTTGTCGTCTGTCATGCTGCCGCTAATCACAGGCAGATACACATAATGCAGGCCATGTGCTTGCGCGGCTTGTTCAATTTGCGCGCTCGTGGGTTGCTCTGGGCCGCCTTCGCCATCGGGGCGATTGTTAATGATGGTCTTATAGCCAAGAGCCGCGATTTCTGCGACTTCAGTGATGCTCAACTGAGGTGAGGTGGAGAAGCAATTGTTGTGTTGTGTAATGTTCGGCACTGACGTCTCCTCTGTGCAACTGCGCGCTGATGGGTGACAGCATACTCGCGCTTGAGGCTTTAAAAAAGTCTGATATTCGGCGCGGACGAAAAAGGCATGAAGGCGCGCTGAGGCTTGGTCTAACGGCCTAGTGCATCAGCTTCAATTGTCCTCAAGCACTATCGGTGAATCCAGCCAATTTCTTGCGCCGTTTTAGGTCCAATGAGCGTCTCAGAAAGCGAAATCGGCATATCCGCTTCGTTCTCGCTGAGAGGGATCCGGCCGCCCATTAACTCTGCCTGTGCCTGTGGGTAGAGTGGCTGTTGCGCAGGCTCGGCATAGCCATCTGGGTAAATTGGCTGCAGTGAGGTCATGTCATATTTATCTGTCGCCCCCACCGTGTGTAGCAACTCATGACCAATGACCACGAGGTTGGTGTTGGCTTGGCGTTGCGAGGCAAAGGCTTTAATAACCGCAATTTGCCCTTTGTCAGTGCCGACCGAGTGGTCTAACTGATGGGTTTGTGCAGGGTCGTGGTACAGCACAAATAATCGAATATCAGGGTAAAGACTGCCGGCTGAATCATGCCGCCAAGCCCACCAGCGTAATTGCAAGCTCCACAGTATGGTTTGCAATATGCCACTACGCGGTGGCGCGGGAGGTAAGTCACGTACCGTGGGTGCGAGCTCAAGATTGACGGGTCGTAGCACGGTAATGCCGTAGCGGTGCGCTTCTGCTTCGAGATAGTCCTCGAGCGCATCAAACTGATCAGCGTGCAGTTGCGCGATATAGCGTTCGGTATTGCTGCTACCGTCGGCATTGATCGGATAGACCACCGCGCGCAGAGAGTTATTCCAAGATGTGACGCGGTATTTGGTGCGCCATGTGTCCACAATTACCGTCGTCAAAATGAGCAGCAGTAGTGCAATACGAATACGACGCCACATCTTGACTCCGTGGGTTGCTCAGCAGGGCTGATTAGTTTTCAGTGACTGGAATTTTGCCAATCTTCACGCGCCATTCATGCGGCCCGGTAATGTGAACTGATGTACCGCCGGCATCAACTGCAACGGTAACGGGCATGTCCTTTACGTCAAATTCGTAAATGGCTTCCATGCCCAAATCAGCAAAGGCCACCACCTTGGCAGATTGAATGGCTTTTGACACGAGGTAGGCCGCACCGCCAACTGCCATGAGGTAAGCGGCTTTGTTGTCGCGAATCGCCTCAATCGCAGTAGGGCCGCGCTCGGCCTTGCCGACCATGGCAATGAGTCCCGTTTTTTCAAGCATCATGCGCGTGAATTTATCCATGCGCGTGGCGGTGGTAGGGCCGGCTGGGCCGACAGCTTCGTCACGCACGGGGTCGACCGGGCCCACGTAATAAATAATGCGGTTGGTAAAGTCGACGGGGAGTGTCTCGCCTCGGCCCAACATGTCGGCAATGCGTTTGTGTGCTGCGTCGCGGCCGGTCAGCATTTTGCCATTGAGCAGCAACACTTGGCCCGGCTTCCAGGTGGCGACTTCGGCCTTGGTGAGTGTATTGAGATTGACGCGCGTGGCTTGCTTTTCGTCTGCATGCCAAGTCACATCTGGCCAGTCTTCTAACTTGGGTGGTTCGAGTTTGGCGGGGCCGCTGCCATTGAGCGTGAAATGAACGTGGCGCGTCGCTGCGCAATTCGGAATCATGGCAATTGGCAAAGAAGCGGCGTGCGTCGGGTAGTCTAAAATTTTAACGTCGAGCACGGTGGTGAGCCCGCCTAAACCTTGCGCGCCAATGCCGAGTGCATTGACCTTTTCGTAAAGTTCTAAGCGCAGTTCTTCTACGCGTGTGAGCGTGTGGCCTGCCGCTGCTTTTTCTTGAAGCTCATGAATGTCGACGTGATCCATGAGCGATTCTTTTGCCAACAACATGGCTTTTTCGGGCGTGCCGCCAATGCCAATGCCTAAAATGCCCGGCGGGCACCAGCCGGCACCCATGGTGGGCAGCGTTTTGAGCACCCAATCCACAATCGAATCCGATGGATTGAGCATGACCATTTTGGATTTGTTCTCTGAGCCACCGCCCTTAGCCGCACAGATGATTTCAACTTCATCGCCCGGCACGATTTCGTAATGAATCACCGCAGGTGTGTTGTCTTTGCTGTTTTTGCGTGCGCCGGCAGGGTCGAGCAAAACAGAGGCGCGTAATTTGTTGTCTGGGTGGTTGTAGGCGCGGCGCACACCTTCGTTCACCATGTCGGTGACACTCATGGTGGCGTCCCATTGCACGTTCATGCCCACCTTCACAAACACCACAGCAATGCCCGTGTCTTGGCAAATGGGGCGATGGCCTTCGGCGCACATGCGCGAATTGGTGAGGATTTGCGCAATTGCATCGCGCGCGGCGGGTGATTGCTCGCGCTCGTAAGCTTTGCCAAGCGCTTGAATGTAATCCAGCGGGTGGTAGTAGCTAATAAATTGAAACGCGTCCGCAACGGACTGAATCAAATCATCTTGCCGAATGGTTGTCATGAGGCCACTCCCTTCATGTTGTTTCGGTGCCGTGACGCCTAGAACGCTTCAAGCGAGACGTAATCACTGGTGGCGCGGGTTGGTTATAGTATTCCTCGCGCCTACCGTGAGTTTGCTTACAGGGCCGTGGTTTGATCATGGCCAAGTAAGCAGCAACTAGATTAGTGATCGACTTGTTTGGCCATGATCAGCGTGCTGGTCATGATTTTGTCGGTATAGGCCATGGCCAGTGCAGAAACCACAAACGCCATATGAATGATGACCTGCCACATGATGGTCGACTCAGGTAGGCTATTGGCGTTGATAAAGGTTTTCAGCAAGTGGATGGCCGAAATACTGATAATGGCAGCGGCGAGTTTAATCTTGAGTACGCCCGCATTGACGTGTGACAACCATTCCGGTTGATCGGGGTGGTCGTGCAAATCAAGTTGCGACACAAAGGTTTCGTAACCGCCAATGATCACCATGATGAGCAGATTGGCAATCATCACCACATCAATCAAGCCCAACACCACGAGCATCACGTCGGTATCTGTCATGTTTCCGGCGTGTGAAACCAAGTGCCACAGTTCAATCATGAACTGGTACACGTACACTGCTTGGGCGGCGATCAGGCCAAGATATAGAGGGGCCTGAATCCAGCGGCTCCAAAAAATAAAATTTTCCATTGCTTTGACGCTTTTGTTCATGATGCAATCTACCGAGCTACGAGAATAAAGCGGCATTTTAACATTGAGCGCAGCAGTCCTTAAAATCTAAGGGGACGGCGCTGTCTGTCAGGCTTAATCCAATCGCGTAAGTGGTGTGTAAGCGCTTGGGCGGTAAAGTACGATCAAGCTGTAGTCGTTGTCGGACCCGATCCGATGCGACCGGTAAATTCAGGCGGCACAGACCGACCTGCAGGGTTCGACCACGATGCGTGAAACGTTGTCGAACACCACAACAAAGGAGAGGCGACAATGTCAGAACATCACGTTTACCATCCGTCTGCGTCCATCGTCAGCAATGCTGCGGTGTCGGGTATGGCGGCCTATCAAGCGTTGTGTGACGAAGCAACGCGAGACTACGAAGGCTATTGGGCGCGCCTCGCGCGAGAGTTTGTGACTTGGAAGCAGCCTTTCACCAAGGTGCTCAACCAAGATAAAGCACCGTTCTTCAAGTGGTTTGAAGACGGCAAGCTCAACGTTTCCTACAACTGTCTTGACCGTAATGTAGAAGCCGGTCAGGGCGGTAAAACAGCGCTCATTTTTGAAGCTGATGATGGTACGGTTTCCCCCGTTACCTATGCAGACCTATTGGCGCGTGTATGCCGCATGGCGAATGCGCTCAAGGCGCAAGGTGTGAAGAAGGGCGACCGCGTTGTTATCTATCTGCCCATGTCGGTTGAAGGTGTGGTGGCTATGCAGGCGTGTGCCCGCATTGGCGCGACGCACTCTGTTGTGTTTGGCGGCTTCTCCGCACAATCCCTGCGTGATCGTATTGAAGACGCCGGTGCCGTGATGGTGATTACCGCTGACGAACAATGTCGTGGCGGCAAGGCCATTCCGCTCAAGCCGATTGTTGACGAAGCGCTCGCTATGGGCGGCTGCGACAGCATCAAGAGCGTGATCGTGTATCGCCGCACTGGCGGTAACTGCAATATGGTGGCGGGCCGCGACGTATGGCTGCACGAGCTGGTTGCCAATGCGTCCGAGCAATGCGAGCCAGAATGGGTTGATGCAGAACACCCGCTGTTCTTGTTGTACACCTCGGGTTCAACAGGCAAGCCAAAGGGTGTGCAGCACTCCACTGGCGGCTATTTGCTGCACGCCATTCTCACCATGAAATGGACGTTCGACATTAAGCCGAGCGACGTTTTTTGGTGTACCGCTGATATTGGTTGGGTGACCGGCCACACCTACATTGCCTACGGCCCCTTGGCCTGCGGTGCCACACAAGTTGTGTTTGAAGGCGTGCCGACCTACCCGGATGCTGGCCGCTTCTGGCGCATGATTCAAGATCACAAAGCCACTGTGTTCTACACAGCGCCGACCGCCATTCGTTCGCTTATTAAAATGGCTGAGAGCAACGAAGCCGTGCATCCGGACAAATATGACTTGTCGAGCTTGCGTCTGTTAGGTTCAGTGGGCGAGCCGATCAACCCCGCAGCATGGGAATGGTATTACCAGCACGTGGGTGGCAGCCGCTGCCCGATTGTTGATACCTTCTGGCAAACCGAAACGGGTGGGCACATGATCACCCCGCTGCCGGGCGTAACGCCCATGGTGCCGGGTTCATGCACCTTGCCGTTCCCCGGTATTCAAGCAGCGATTGTGGACGAAGCCGGCCATGATGTGCCAAACGGTCAGGGCGGTATTCTCGTCGTTAAAAAGCCGTGGCCGAGCATGATTCGCACCATTTGGGGCGATCCAGATCGCTTTGTGAAGAGTTACTACCCGCCCGAGTTGCATGGCTACTATCTCGCCGGCGACGGTGCCATTCGCGACGCTAATAACGGCTACTTCACCATCACCGGCCGTATTGATGATGTGCTAAATGTGTCGGGCCACCGTATGGGCACGATGGAAATTGAGTCTGCGCTGGTGAGTTGTACTGACCTCGTGGCTGAAGCGGCTGTGGTGGGTCGTCCTGACGAAACAACGGGTGAGGCAATTTGTGCTTTTGTGGTGCTTAAGCGTCCTCGCCCCACGGGTGATGAAGCGAAGAAGATTGCCAATGAGCTGCGTAATTGGGTCGCCAAAGAAATTGGCCCCATTGCCAAGCCCAAAGACATTCGCTTTGGCGACAACCTGCCCAAGACACGTTCCGGCAAGATCATGCGCCGTTTGCTGCGCGTGTTAGCGCGTGGCGAAGAAATCACGCAAGACGTTTCAACACTGGAGAACCCTGCGATTCTGGAACAATTGCGTCAAAGCAGTTGATTTCAGTTTGAGCCAAAACAAAAGGGCGCTGCGGCGCCCTTTTGTTTTGCAGTGATCACACAAACATTACACAAGCATTCCACAAGGCACGCTGTAATGATGCCACGTGCCAGCTGCATTTTCAGAACGAATATTGGCGACTGTTGTGCTCATTTGCGCGGCAGCATGCGCAGCAGCGTGTTGTCCTTCAACTTGAAGTGGTGCACAAGCGCAGACAATACATGCAAGCCAATCAGGCCATAGCCAACGGTGCCGATGGTTTCATGTAGCTCACCCAGTTGTTCTTCAAGCTTTTCATCGGCGCCAATCAAAATGGGCAGTTCAAAACCAAACAAGGCAGCAGGTACGCCCTTGGCGTTCAGTGCCAACCAACCCAGCACCGGCATCACCAGCATAAAACCATACAGCGCGACGTGCATGAGTGCCGCAATTTTATGTTGAATTGCACCGGGTGCCGGAACGATCGCCGGGGTGCCGCCTTTAAGATGTGCAATTAAGCGCGGTAGAAATAGCAGCAAAATGAGCAAGCCGAAAGAGAAATGAAGCGACTTCAGGCCCAAGCGCATATCGCTGCCGCGTGGAAAAAATTCGTGCAACTCAATAAAAAGATAAACACCCACAATTAATAAAAAGCCGATCCAGTGAAATGCGATAACGGGCTTTGAAAAACGAGTGTTGGCTGTGTGATCCATAGTGAGTTCCAATATTGGCAAAATGGTTGTGGTGTTTGTTTTCTCGCTGCAAGCGGGGTGAGCGACTGAAATTTAAGCGCGACTATTTGGAGGTCGAGCTTGCGGTGAGGACGCCAGCCCCATTGTGGCAGACCTGATTTGTGTTGCATTAGCCCTAGTACGTTTGGAAGTGCGATATTTGCGAGATGGTTGTTGCCTGCTTCATTTTCCTGCTGAGCCGTTCATCGTATGCAGTCGTGTCAGGCTTAGTTCACGCCGCCGAGCTTCTAGCTAAGAAGTGCTGCGATTTGAGCAAGATCAAAAGCATGCGCGGTACGTCGCGTGGGCTGCGAACGCAGGCTAATCGCATGCTGTGTGACTTTGGCAAAATAAAAAACCCGGGCAAGCCCGGGTTTTTTATTGCTCGTTAGCGGGTACGGCGTACCGTACAGCTACGATCAGTCATGCTTGTAAATATCAACATCTTTTGTTTCGCGTAAGAACAACATGCCAATGACCAGTGACATACCCGCGATGATGATCGGGTACCACAGACCATAGTACATGTTGCCGTTCTGAGCGACCATGGCGAAGGCGATGGTCGGCATCAGGCCACCGAACCAACCGTTACCAATGTGGTACGGCAAGCTCATGGAGGTGTAACGGATGCGAGTTGGGAACAGCTCAACCAGTGCGGCTGCAATTGGGCCATAAACCATGGTCACGTAGATCAACAGCACGGTCAGGATGGCTACGATCACCGGCTTGTTGACCTTTGCGGGGTCAGCCTTGGTTGGATAGCCTGCTGCCTTCAGCGCACCACTTACGCGGCTAGAGAGTACGGCATCCTTAGCGGTCTTGTCGTCGCTCAGGTCCTTTACCTTCTTTTCGGCGTCTTTCAGTGCCTTGGCGTCCGTTCCCGGTGCAGCCTTCAGTTCTTCCAGCTTCTTAACAGCGCCTTCCTTAGCGGTGGCGATGTCTTCTGGCGTAACCGAGGTGGTCAGCTCTTTGTCGCCTACCTTAATTACAGCGGGTTGGCCAGCTGGGCCAGCAACGTTGTCGTAGCTCACAGATGCGGCAGCCAACTTTTGCTTGGCGATGTCGCAAGAAGAGGTGAACTTCTTCGTGCCGGTCGGGTTGAACTGGAATGAACACTCGGCCGGGTCAGCGACCAGCACCACTTTCGAGCTGGTTTGAGCAGCCACCAAGTCCGGGTTGCCGGCTTGGGCGAGTGCTTTAAACAGCGGGAAGTAAGTCAGCATGGCCAACAGCAGGCCCGCCATGATGATCGGTTTGCGGCCAATCTTGTCAGACAGGGTGCCGAAGATCACGAAGAACGGGGTGCCGATAATCAGCGCGATCGCGATCAAGATGTTGGCTGTCGCTGCATCAATCTTCAAGGCTTGCGTCAAGAAGAACAGTGCATAGAACTGGCCTGAGTACCACACCACAGCCTGACCAGCCACCATGCCGAACAGGGCCAGCAGGACGATCTTCAGGTTGGACCAGCGACCAAAAGATTCGGTTAGCGGAGCCTTGGAGTGCTTGCCTTCTGCTTTCATCTTTTGGAATGCGGGCGATTCGTTCATCTTCAGACGAATCCACACCGAAATACCCAGCAGCAGGATAGAAACGAGGAACGGAATGCGCCAGCCCCAATCAGCGAAAGCATCCTCACCGATAGCAGTCCGGGTACCCAGAATCACCATCAGCGAGAGGAACAAGCCCAGCGTTGCAGTCGTTTGAATCCAGGCCGTATAAGCGCCACGTTTGCCGTGCGGTGCGTGTTCGGCAACGTAGGTGGCAGCACCACCGTATTCACCGCCTAGTGCCAAGCCTTGCAGCAAGCGCAAGATAATTAGGATCACCGGCGCAGCCACACCGATGGCGGCGTAGTTGGGCAGAATACCGACGATAAATGTCGATAGACCCATGATCATAATGGTGACGAGGAAGGTGTATTTACGACCGATCATGTCGCCTAGGCGACCAAAGATCAGTGCGCCGAACGGACGAACGATGAAGCCTGCTGCGAATGCGAGTAATGCAAAAATGAAGGCGGATGAAGGATCCAGCCCTGAGAAGAATTGCTTGGCGATAATAGCTGCCAGTGAACCGTACAGATAAAAGTCATACCATTCGAAAACGGTACCCAGCGAGGAAGCGAAAATGACTCGCCGCTCTTCTGGTGTCATGGGGGCGCCTTCAGCGCCCATCGGGGTAGTTGCAGACATGGGAGTCTCCTCTGTTGTTACCCGGGTAGTGTTTTGGTTTCCCGTGGTTGAAGGATGGGTCGAATGCCTGACGTACGGCTTACATGTGCCGGCCGCAAAGCCCCGTGGCATGGGCTTTTGGGGGTGGGTTGCTATGTTGCAATGCAATACGCATTGCTTCATACGTTAGAGGGTTAAGGTTTACGCCGCCATATGCAAACATGAATCGAGCGTGTGGCAGCCTGTTGCGGTGCGCCATTCGGTTTCTAAAAACAGGTGTGAGGCAGCGTTAAATATTTTTAGAGAAGAATGCTTGCTGGCACAATGCACCTTGGTGCTTACGCCACATCGCTGTAATTTGCGCCGAAGCAGGGTGGGCGAGTAATAAATTGGCATATTGGGCGTCTGCGGGTTGCATTTTCAGGTTGCAGATTCAGGTTGCAGTTTCAGCTTGCCCAGGCTCGACGCGTAGATGGTACTTACGCCAATAGGGTTTAATCTTGCTCCTCATTTCCTGATCTCCTCATTACAAGCGGCATGAACATACCGGCAGACCAACAGATTTTCTGGAAGCAAAAGCGCAATCTCACGCTCGCATTGTTATTAGCATGGGCGGCTGTAACGTTTCTACCGGTGGTCTTTGCCAATCAGCTTGATCGCATTGAACTCTTGGGTTGGCCGCTGTCGTTTTATATGGAAGCGCAAGGCACGCTCATCGCCTACCTCATCATCATCGGTATATATGCTGTGCGTGTGCGCCAAATTGAACGTGCACGATTGGCAAATGCCGCCGCAGCCAGCAACAACGCCTCGGAGCAAGCATCATGAGTGGCTCCGCCTCTCCTAATTTCTCTGGGCACATGGCACTCATCATTCGCTGGTATGTGTGCGTGTTTTTGTTGTTGGTCATGTTTCTGGGGGTGGGTGAGCAGTTCGGACTGTCCTTCACCTGGATCGGCGGCATGTTTATGCTCGCGCCGATTTTGCTCTACGCCGGCGTGGGCATTTTGTGTCGCACCTCCAATGTGTCTGAATACTACGTTGCCGGTCGTCGCATCTCGGGCTTATATAACGGCATGGCAGTGGCGGCAGACTGGATGTCTGCTGCGTCGTTTCTCAGCCTGGCCGGCACACTGTATTTTGATGGCTACCAAGGCCTCGCCTTTGTCATTGGGTGGACTGGCGGCTACGTTTTAGTCGCGCTGTGCCTTGCCCCGTATCTGCGCAAGTTTGGCCAATTTACGATTGCCGATTTTTTAAGCGCACGTTATGGCGGCGCGCTACCACGCTTAATTGGCGCTTCTGCCACCATCATGGCTTCGTTTATTTATGTAGTGGCGCAAATTTACGGCGTGGGCCTCATTACCAGCCGCTTTATTGGCGTTGAATTTGAAATTGGCGTGTTTGTTGGCCTTACCGGCATTTTGGTGTGTTCGTTTTTGGGCGGCATGCGCGCCGTTACGTGGACACAAGTTGCCCAGTGCGCCATTTTGATTGTGGCCTACCTCATTCCGGTGGTGCTGCTAGCCGAGAAGCAAACCAATGTGCCGGTGCCGCAAGTGGTGTATGGCGAAGTGCTGCAACAAATTGGCGGCAAAGAAGAAGTTATTTTTAACGACCCGCGTGAGCAGCAAGTGCGCGAGTTGTATCGAGCGCGCCAAAATGAAGTTCGCAGTCATTTGGAACACTTGCCGGGTTCGCTCGAAACCATGCGCGATGATGCGCAAGACAAACTCAATATACTCAAAGCCACCAACGCCCCGGCCGAGCAAATTTTTGCCGCAGAAAAAAAGTTACGCGCATTACCTATTAGTGCCGAGCATGCCGAGCGCGAGTGGAAGGCCGAGCTACAAAAGCTCGACATAAAAGTAGCGCCGCCGCTGCCGCACGCCAAGCCTTTTCCCGGCAATGAAGATGAATCCGCCAAACGCAAACTCAACTTCTTGGCGCTCATCATTTGCTTAATGGTGGGCACCGCATCATTGCCGCACATCCTCATGCGTTTTTACACCACCACCACCGTGGCCGATTCGCGCAACTCGGTGTTTTGGGCGCTGCTATTTATTTCCATGCTGTATTTCACCGCGCCGGCTTACGCCGTGTTTGCCAAATGGGAGGTGTATTCAAACCTCGTTGGCGCGCACATTGCCAATCTGCCCTCGTGGGTGGGCACGTGGTCGCGCTTGGGCCTGATTCGTATTGAAGACATTAACCACGATGGCGTGCTGCAGCTGGCTGAGCTCACCCTCAACCCAGACGTCATTGTGCTCGCCATGCCCGAAATTGCAGGCTTGCCCTATGTGGTGTCTGGCCTTGTGGCCGCGGGCGGCTTGGCCGCTGCGTTGTCGACTGCCGATGGTTTGTTGCTGGCCATTGCCAGCGCCTTGTCGCACGACATTTACTACAAAACCATGGACCCGCAAGCCAGCACGCAACGCCGCTTGGTCATTTCAAAATCCATGTTGCTCGTGGTGTCGGTGTCAGCCGCCTACGCAGCATCGCTGCGGCCAGAACACATTTTGTTTTTGGTGGGCTTAGCCTTTTCCATCGCCGCGTCTGCATTTTTTCCTGCACTCATCGGTGGCTTGTTTTGGCAACGCGCCAACCGTTGGGGCGCCATCGCCAGCATGCTCAGTGGTGTAACCGTGTGTTTGTATTACTGCGGCCTCACACATCCCGCCTTGGGCGGCAGCATGAGCAAAGCGTGGTTTGGTATCGAGCCCATCTCGTCTGGCGTGTTTGGCCTGGCCGCCGGCTTTGCCATGTTGGTGATCGTGAGCTTAATTACGCCACCG
This sequence comes from Uliginosibacterium gangwonense, assembly GCA_005239635.1. Lineage (GTDB taxonomy): Bacteria > Pseudomonadota > Gammaproteobacteria > Burkholderiales > Rhodocyclaceae > Uliginosibacterium_A > Uliginosibacterium_A gangwonense_A. The sequence continues at coordinate 18,683 of SBBQ01000069.1, read as the reverse complement.
CCACCCGCCCGCGTGCGCCAACTTATGTGGGACTGGCGCGCCCCCAGCGAGCCGTGGCAGCGCGCCGCGTGGGCCGCAGCAGACAGCGACAACGGCACCCACCACTAGCCCTGCTAAACATCGGCCCCGGCCCAAGGCGCTGCATAAGCTAGACCACAAGCACAGGCCGATTTGGCGTGTGCGCCAGTCTCTGCTAGAATCCGCGCTCGCTTTGGCTTTGCTCAGGCGAATTCCCACCCCGGAGAGGTGGATGAGTGGTTTAAGTCGCACGCCTGGAAAGCGTGTTTAGGTTCATAGCCTAACGCGGGTTCGAATCCCGCCCTCTCCGCCAAAAATTAAAAACAAACGGCCCCTTGAGGGCCGTTTTTTTTGAACTTTCTAAGTCACCTATTGGGACTTATTAGTTGTGTTAAGGATAGTCCGCATTGTTGCGATGTATAGCGTTTCGTCACGTTAGGGTGGCGTATTGAATTTTTTGCGCTTTCTTTAGGTTGTTAATCTCCTTTGCAATAGCGTTAAAAAGCATTTGCTGAGATTTTGAACGAGCTTTTACGTCTTCAGATCTGCGAAGATGTGTTTCACGTTGATGCACGATTTGACCCCGACGTATGTAGACTGTTCTGAATTCTTTGCGAAGCGATTCCCGCTCGGATTGTGTGTTACCTAATAAATATGCATACCTGTCAGACAGTCGCTCTGTGACACCCCTGTCACTATTTCTACCAAGATTGTCTGAGGATTCCCCTAGTAGTGCCTCGAGGCCAATACAGAATTGTAGAAACGAGATTGTTTGATTTTCATTAGTCATTCCATCTACCCACCATTCAATTGCTGCTTTAATACGCACATTGTTAGGTTCGTCGCGTGGGGTCGAGAGAAACCCTTGTGAGCTACTGAATTGTGTACAGATCGCCTCTGCTATTTCTATGGGTAACTCTGGCTTACGGAATGCGCCCAAGACAGTCGTTTTCATCTGAGGGTCATGAAAATATAGACTCTGCATATTTGGTTGCAAGCGCGCCAGAAAGAAAGCAAGCCCACTTTGTATTGGATAGTCATGCGTACTATCTCCAATAGAATCTGTGGCGCTGACTAACATTGGTAACTCGGTTCGCGCAAGTCCTGTAAACGACTCTTGAGTGAAAGTGCTCGTTACCAGTGAGGTGAAAACAAAATGCTTGAGTTGTGCTGACGCAAGACTGATTACATCACCTTCCCTTTGGGTGCATGAATATCCTCGTACTTTTATTCGAACATATCTGTTGTCAGAAGTAGATGATGTTTTGCGCTTAAGTAGTGTTGCAAGCAGAGGTTCATTATCACTTTGAGCAGCTAACTGCTCCTCATTAGTATCCGTGAAATTTGTGTCAATGATTCCTATGTCATCGGTTAGTGCAATTTCTTTTGTGCCGATGCTTGGCAGGCCAGTCAATGGGAAGAAAACGAAGAATGAGCGAGGGAGTGACTCGAAGTGCTGCACCAGATTACTCGTGACTTCATCTAATAACTCGGTGATATCGGGTACATCTTTCAGGAGACCAGAATAGTCGATTGGAATTTTTCCTTGGAGTTGGTTTAGTTGCTCAAAAATTAAGCTCCAAACATCATAATTGGAGAGATTGCCGCCCCACGGGGATTTAGCTAAGATTTTTTTGGCAAGTTGAGTGAGTTGCTCGGCATCTGGAACGAGTGTGGCGTTTTGCTCAATACGACAGTGGGCCAGACAATTCTGTATTGCGTTTTTTTGATACTGATCGAGGTCTGCCATAGCTTATCCGCTCATATCGCACGTGAGTAATTTCCCAATTAATGCAGGTTTATGTTGCCATAAAAACTAGTAAAAACATGCTGTCAAGATGTTTGCAAAATTTGTGTGCGGAAGTTGCTTCAGGCGTACTACCATGAGCGCACTTCGCTAAGGGAGTGGAGTTCATGGCCTTTATAAAAAATACATTTGTTCAAGTGTGCTGGGCTCGCGCGGTTGTATTTGCTGGCGCATGTTCTGCGATGGTTTTGCCAATGCAGGCAGTGGGGGCAGATGAGGTGGTGCGTAGCTTTGCGTTTGCCAAAGAGAACGCGCCGCAAGTTGCGCCCGGCACGGTGATTGGCAAAAGCAATGTGGAGCAGTTTCGCGATGTGCTCGACGTGGGGCTGCTCATGGCCATTCGCAATGGCTGGGTGGAGCTGCGCGTGGCTGCGGGCAATTCGTTTGAGGTGAGCCCCGCGTATGTGGAATCGACTGCTGCGCACGCAGGCAAAACGCCGGTGAAGTTGGGCGATGCGCCGGGCGAGATTGTGGGCTACGCAGGCGGGCGGCCTTTCCCAGACGAGCCGCGACAAGATGACCCGCGCGCCGGTGAAAAAATTGCGTGGAACTATCGCTACATGCATGGCGATGGCGGTGGCATTTTGCCAATTCAATGGAAGTATCGAAACATGCAAACGGGCGAGGTGGAGCGTCTGTTGCGTGTGGAGGTGCGCCTGCTCAAATTTAAATATCGCACCGGCGCGGGCATGTCGCCCGAGGTGTCGCCTAACCCGTCTAACCTGTACGCGGCCAGCTACTTAAAAGTGCTGGAGCCAATGGACTATCGCAACACGCAGTTGCTCATTCAGCGTTACGACGACGACACCAAGCTGGACGACAGTTATATGTATTACCCGTTTCAGCGGCGCGTGCGTCGATTGGCAACGGGGCAAACCACCGATGCCTTTTTGGGGTCGGATGTCATGATCGAAGACTTCGATGGTTACAACGGCCGCATTTCAGAAATGAAGTGGGTGTTTAAAAGCGTGCGCTACATGCTCATGCCGTTTTACAACCACAATGAGGTGCGGCTAACCGATGAGTTTCGTGATGCAGAAGGTTTTCGCTACACCGCCTTTACGGGGCAGGGCGGTTGTTTTCCAGACATCAATTGGCAAATTCGCAAGGTGTATGTGGTGGAGGCGATTCCCGTAGCGGCCAACCATCCGGTGAGTAAGCGCGTGTATTTTTTTGACGCGCAAACCTTTGCCATTGCGCGTTCGTTGGTTTATGACCGCAAGGGCGAGTTGTGGAAAATTGCGATCCTCGGCAAGTCGCACCCAGACCATCATTTGCCAATCAACAAAGGCAGCGGTGTGCCGCTTAACGACGCGGGCAGCATGATTGATATTCAAGCCATGCATTGTTCAACAGGGCAGTTCAAAACGGTGGCGCAGCCTGCGCAAATTTCGCCAACGATGTTTCAAGTACAAAACCTGCGCGGGAGCGACTAAGTGGAGTTTGCCAATTCCGCCGCAGGTGCTGCGCTAGGTAACGTGCCGAGTACCTTATCTGCTCCGTGGGTAGATACACACTGCCACCTCGATGCCGCAGAGTTTGCGCCAGACCGAGAGGCGGTCATTGCAGCTGCAAGCTCGGCCGGAGTGGGGTGCATTGTGGTGCCGGCGGTGGATGCGGCAAGTTGGGCAGCGGTGCAGCAATTGGCAAAAGGGCAGGCAGAGGCACACACAGATACACCTGCACGTACACACGCGCATACACACACACCTGCAACACACATCCACTTCGCGCTGGGCATACACCCCATGTATGTTGACCAAGCGCAGGATGCAGACTTGGCGGCGCTGCGCCAGCAGCTTGAAGGGAATACAGCGGTGGTGGCGGTGGGCGAGATTGGCCTCGACTATTTTGTAGAAGGGCTAGACCAAAATCGCCAGCTTCAGTTTTTTGAGGCGCAACTTAAACTCGCACGCGATTTTGAATTGCCGGTGATCTTGCACGTGCGTCGTGCGATCGACCCCATCCTCAAACAACTGCGCCGCTTTAATATTCGCGGCGGCATTGCCCACGCGTTTAATGGCAGCGCGCAACAAGCAGAACAATTTATTGAGCGTGGCTTTGCCTTGGGCTTTGGCGGCGCCATGACATACCCACGCGCTTTGCATCTGCGTGCCTTGGCCGCCAGCCTGCCAGAAGAGTCGTTGGTGCTAGAAACGGACGCGCCAGATATTCCGCCGGCGTGGTTGCCGATGGACGAACAGCCACGAGACACCCGCACCCGCCGCAATACGCCGGCAGAGTTGCCGCGCATCGCGCAAGTGTTGGCGGAGCTGCGTCAAACTTCGGTGGAGCATGTGGCGGCATTCACCATGCGCAACGCACGGCGTGTGTTGCCACGATTGGCAAAGTAGGCACGTGCTGCGTGACGAGCGCGCGCTAGGCTGTTAGAATTCGCGCCGGCGGGCCTCCCCGCATTGTGGTGCGGTCAACCTGGTCAGGTCCGGAAGGAAGCAGCCACAGCCGATTTCTGCGAGTGCCGGGGATCAGGCTCGCCATTTCTATTTTCCCCATCTGCTTTTCGCTTCTTCTCGTTTTTCCAGTATTGTTTTTTGCGCGGTGATCAACGCGGATCTCAATCAACACGGATATCAATTTTCCCCCGCTTTTGTGCAATTTCGCGGCGAGTTTCATTCAGATTCAAGTGCTTGGTCAGCCGGCTCGGTGCGCTGGTAGAATCGGCGTATGAGCTATCAGGTCCTGGCCCGCAAATGGCGCCCCAAGTCTTTCGACACGCTGGTCGGCCAGACCCATGTGGTGCGTGCACTCACGCACGCGCTGGAACAAAACCGCCTGCACCACGCGTATTTGTTCACCGGCACACGAGGCGTGGGCAAAACCACGCTGTCACGCATTCTCGCCAAAGCACTCAATTGCGAAACCGGCGTCACCGCCACGCCCTGCGGCGTGTGTAGTGCGTGTACCGAAATTGATAGCGGGCGCTTTATCGACTACCTCGAAATGGACGCGGCCTCTAACCGTGGCGTGGATGAAATGACCGCGCTGTTGGAAAAGGCGATTTACGCGCCCACGCGTGGCCGTTACAAGGTCTACATGATCGACGAAGTGCACCAGCTCACCGGTCATGCCTTTAACGCCATGCTCAAAACGCTCGAAGAGCCGCCCGAGCACGTTAAATTTATTATCGCCACCACCGACCCGCAAAAAATCCCGGTCACGGTGTTGTCGCGTTGCTTGCAGTTCAATCTCAAGCAAATGCCGCCAGCGCACATTGTGGATCACCTCACACACGTGCTCACGCAAGAAGGCGTTCCCTTCGATGCGGGCGCGCTGCGCCATTTGGCAAAGGCTGCCGCGGGTTCAATGCGTGATGCGCTTTCGCTGCTCGACCAAGCCATTGCGCACGGCGCAGGCAAGGTTGAAGAGCAGGGCGTGCGCGACATGCTGGGCACCGTGGGCGATGAACATTTGTATGCCGTGTTAGATAGTTTACGTAGCGGCGATGCCGTAGCCATGCTCAACACCGCGGCCGATATGGAAGCGCGCAGCCTGAGTTTTGAATCTGCGCTGCGCGAGTTAGGTGTGTTGTTACATCGCATTGCGGTAGCACAGCTTGCGCCGACTTCAATTGCCGACGAAGCAGAACGTGCGCGGCTCACGCCCTATGCCGAAGCTTTGGATGCCGAGTTTGTGCAGTTGGCGTACCAAATTGTGTTGCAAGGCACGAATGACTTGCCGCATGCGCCCGATGAAGCCACCGGCTTTTCCATGACGCTGCTGCGCATGGTGGCGTTTCGCCCAGAGCAGCCATCAGCCTTGCATGCTTCTACGCGCCAAGCGCCGTTGCTGGCCCCGCAGCCGCGACTCAATGTGCCGGTACAGCCACCTGCACCGCAAAGCTATGCTCCAGAGCCGCAAGCCGCCGCACCACGCGTGCAGCAGGCGGTATCGGCATCTGCGCCAGCACATGCAAAACCCGCAAACCCCACAAGCCAAGCAGCCCCAGCTCAGCCTGCAGCATTGGCAATGCAGGCAGCCAGTGGCAAGCAAACGTTGCATGTGGATGATTGGCACAACATGTTGGCGCAGTTGCGTTTGCAAGGCATGGCGCGCCAGTTGGCCTACCATTGCGAATGGTTGTCGCAAGATGGCGCGCAAGTAACCCTGCGCTTAGGGCGCGAACACCGCGCCTTGCAGTTGCCTGCAGCGCAAGAAAAGCTACAAGCGGCGTTGTCGTCGCACTTGGGACAGCCGATACGCTTGGCAATTGAACTGGGCGAATTAGCCAGCGCCAGCATGGCGCAAAAATTATCTGCCGAACAGCGCGAACGAATGGGTGCGGCCATGGCCTCGCTCGAAGGCGACGCGTTTGTACGCGAATTGATTGAACAATTTGACGGCGAACTGGATGAAGCATCCGTTCGTCCGGTTGATGCAAACCCGCAAAATACGGAAGGAAAGACATCATGATGAAGGGTGGCTTGGGCGGCCTGATGAAACAGGCACAGCAAGTGCAAGAAAACATGCGCAAGGTGCAAGAAGAACTCGCCAATATCGAAGTGAATGGCGAGTCAGGTGCGGGCATGGTGAAGGTCACCATGACGTGCAAGCACGATGTGCGTCGCGTACAAATTGATCCGTCTGTGATGGACGATCGTGAAATGCTGGAAGACCTGATGGCTGCCGCAGTGAATGATGCTGTGCGTCGCATTGAATCCACCGTGCAAGAAAAAATGTCTGCTGCAACAGCAGGCCTGCCGCTGCCCCCGGGCATGAAGCTGTTCTAAAAAAACAAGTCGAGCAGTTTGCGTGTCTGCCCCTTCTAGTCTTGAAGCTCTGATTGAAGCGCTGCGCTGCTTGCCCGGTGTGGGCCCCAAGTCGGCGCAACGCATGGCGTATTACCTGCTGCAGCGAGATCGCCAAGGCGCGGCGCGTTTGGGGCAGGCGCTGACGCATAGTTTGCAAGTGCTGCGCAATTGCGCGCGTTGCAACAACTACACCGAAGACGAGGTGTGTGAGCGTTGCCAATCACCACGTCGTGATGCCACGCAGCTGTGCGTGGTCGAATCGCCTGCCGATTTGAACATGATGGAGCAGACGCACGTTTATCAAGGTTTGTATTTCTGCTTGATGGGTCGCATTGCACCGCTGGATGGCGTAGGCCCGCGTGAATTAAAGCTGGATCGGTTGCTTGATCGCGCTTGCGATGGCGTGGTGAAAGAAGTGATTCTGGCCACCAACTTTACCAATGAGGGCGAAGCGACCGCGCACTATTTGGGCGAGTTGCTGCGCGCACGTGGGCTGTCGGTAAGCCGTATTGCACGCGGTTTGCCGGTGGGCAGTGAGTTGGAGCACACGGATGCGGGCACCATTGCACAAGCGCTGGTGGAGCGACGTCCGCTCTAATCTGCTTTATTCTGCACGATCTGCATTTGTCATTTGGTGCTTTTTTACCACTCGAGCTTCACCACTCGACGCTGCGCAAAGTGGCGTCTGCGTTCTGAAAAGGGAATGCGCATGAGCCAAGAGACTTCCTCTTCTAAGCCGTCTGCCAACGCGCCATCATCTAAATCAACATCGCCAAAGCCGCTAGCCGGTCTCAAAGTGGTGGAACTGGGCACGCTCATTGCCGGCCCATTTTGCGCGCGCTTGCTGGCGGAGTTTGGCGCAGAAGTCATCAAGGTTGAATCGCCCGACGGGGGCGACCCGCTGCGTAAATGGCGCAAGCTCTACGAAGGCACGTCGTTGTGGTGGTATGTGCAGGCTCGCAACAAAAAGTCGGTGACAGCCAACCTGAAGCATGCAGAAGGATTGGAGATTGTGCGGCGATTAATTGCCGAAGCCGATATCGTGGTGGAAAACTTTCGGCCGGGTGTGCTGGAAAAACTCGGCTTGGGTTGGGAGTCGTTGCACGCCCTAAACCCAAGCTTGGTGATGGTGCGTCTGTCTGGCTTTGGGCAAACCGGACCAATGGCAAACCAGCCCGGTTTTGGCGCGATTGGTGAGTCAATGGGTGGCTTGCGATATATCACCGGATTTGCTGATCGGCCGCCGGTTAAAACAGGTATTTCAATTGGCGATTCGATTGCCGCGCTGTGGGGTGCGTTTGGTGTGCTTGCGGCGATTCATCATCGCAATGCCACCGGCGGTCGTTGCGACATGCGCAATGGCAAAGCAGGCGGGCAGGGCCAGGTTGTGGATGTGGCGTTGTATGAAGCGGTGTTCGCCATGATGGAAAGCATGGTGCCGGAGTTTGATGTGTTTGGCTTTGTGCGCGAGCGCACTGGCAACATCATGCCGGGCATTACACCGTCGAATACCCATACAACACGTGATGGCAAATACATCATCATTGGTGGCAATGGCGATGCCATTTTCAAACGCTTAATGGTGGCCATTGGTCGCGATGATTTGGCAAACGATGCATCGCTGGCAGACAACGCGGGGCGTGATGCGCGACGTGATGAGTTGTACGCCGTTTTAGACGCGTGGACAGCGCAGCACGATCAGCAAGGCGTGCTAAAAATACTGGGCGATGCCGAAGTGCCTGTCAGCACCATTTTCTCGGTGGAAGACATGTTTTCTCACCCGCAGTATTTGGCGCGCCAAATGTTTGAGTCGGCAACGCTGGCTGATGGGCGCAGCATGCGCATGCCCGGCATTGTTCCCAAACTTTCCGCAACCCCGGGCGGCGTCGAGTGGATAGGCCCTTCGCTGGGGCAGCATACAAACCAAGTGCTTGATCAGCTTGGATATTCTTCGTCTGACATTGAGCGTTTAAGGGCGGAAGGGGCGATTTAGCCCAATTGCTGCACCGCCACCATCAAATGGGCAAAACCATCTTTTTTTGCCCTGAAAAGCCGCTTCTGGTCTGGATTCCCATAAATAAGGGGTGATTGGGGCTTTAATCGGCTTTTTCGAAACGCTATAATCCGCAGGTTTTCCAGTCTGCGTATTAACTATCGGATATTGACCATGAGCACTGAAGCAAAAGTCGATAACAGCCGACGCAACCTGCTGGTCGCCACGTCAGTGGTGGGCGGTGCGGCCTGCGTAGGGACGCTGGTGCCGTTTGTGATCAGCATGACTCCTTCCGAGCGAGCCCTAGCTGCAGGCGCGCCGGTTGAGGCAGATATTAGCAAGCTCGCTCCGGGCGAGATGATGACGGTTGAATGGCGTGGCAAGCCGGTGTGGATTATTCGCCGCACCCCCGAGATGCTGGCCAGCTTGAAGAAGACGGATTCGCTCGTTAGTGACCCCACTTCAGAAAAGCCCATGCAGCCTGAATATGCCAAGAATGACGCCCGCGCCATTAAGCCTGAGTATTTGGTTGTGGTGGGGATCTGTACGCACTTAGGTTGTTCTCCCAGCTCAAAGTTCAAGCAAGGCGCCGAAGAAGGTATGGTGGCTGATTGGGCGGGTGGCTTCATTTGCCCGTGTCACGGTTCTCAGTTTGATCTGGCCGGCCGCGTGATGAAGAGCATGCCCGCACCGGACAACCTGCCGGTGCCTCCGCATAAATATCTGTCCGATGCGCGCATTCTGATCGGCGAAGACGATAAGGGGGCTTGATCCATGGCTGCAGAAAAACAAGTTACAACAACGGGTCTGCTGGGCTGGATCGATGAGCGTTTCCCGCTCACGGTCATGTGGAAGCAGCACTTGTCCGAGTACTACGCACCGAGAAACTTCAACTTCTGGTATTTCTTTGGCTCGCTGGCCCTGATGGTGCTGGTGATTCAGATTTTTACCGGCATCTTCTTGGTTATGCACTATAAGCCGGACGCATCTTTGAATGCATCTGGCGTGCCGGTGGCGTTTGCCTCTGTTGAATACATCATGCGTGATGTGCCGTGGGGTTGGTTGATTCGCTACATGCACTCAACCGGCGCTTCAGCCTTCTTCATCGTGGTGTATCTGCATATGTTCCGCGGCATGATCTACGGTTCATACCGCAAACCGCGCGAACTGATTTGGCTGTTTGGCGTGTTCATCTTCCTCGCGTTGATGGCAGAAGCGTTCTTCGGCTACCTACTTCCGTGGGGACAGATGTCGTACTGGGGCGCGCAGGTGATTGTGAACCTGTTCTCTGCGATTCCGCTGATTGGTGATGGCCTTTCAATTTGGTTGCGTGGTGACTTTGTGGTGGGTGATGCAACGCTCAACCGCTTCTTCTCCTTCCACGTGATTGCCATTCCATTTGTGCTGGCAGGCTTGGTGGTGGCGCACATCATCGCGCTGCACGAAGTGGGCTCAAACAACCCGGACGGTATTGAAATCAAGAAGAAGAAAGACCCGGCAACCGGCATTCCGCTCGACGGCATTCCGTTCCACCCGTACTACACGGTGAAGGATATCGTTGGCGTAGCTGTGTTCCTGATCATCTTCTCCTGGATCATTTTCTTTGCGCCTGAAGGTGGTAATTACTTCATTGAAGCGAATAACTTCATCCCGGCTGATCCGCTCAAGACTCCGCCGCACATTGCGCCGGTTTGGTACTTCACGCCGTTCTATTCAGTGCTGCGTGCAGTGACCTACCCGCTGTTTGGTCTCGATGCTAAGTTCTGGGGTGTGGTGGCGATGGGCGCTTCTGTGTTGATCTTCGCCTTCTTGCCTTGGCTTGACCGTAGCCCGGTTAAGTCAATCCGCTACAAAGGCCCAATCTTCAAAGCCGCGATCACGATTTTTGTGATTAGCTTCATTGTGCTCGGCTACCTCGGATTGCTAGCGCCGACCGCAGGCCGCACCTTGGCTGCACAGATCTTCTCGGTTCTGTACTTCGCCTTCTTCCTGCTGATGCCTTGGTATTCACGTATGGACAAGTGCAAGCCCGAACCTGAGCGTGTGACGGAGTAAGAACAACATGAAATCACAAGTGAAAAACCTGTGCCGTCTGTTTGCACTCCTGCTGGTTCTACCGACCATGGCGTTTGCCAGTGAAGGTGGTCCTAAGCTGGATCTGGCACCAAAAGAGAAGTTCAGTGATCGTGCAGCGTTGCAACATGGCGCCAAGTTGTTTATCAACTACTGTCTGAACTGCCACTCAGCTTCATACGTTCGTTACAGCAACCTGAAGGGCATCGGTTTGACCGATGACCAAATCAAGGACAACCTGCTGTTCACGGGTGAAAAGGTGGGCGATCTAATGCGCATCGCCATGCAACGCGATGACGCTCAGGTGTGGTTTGGTGCGCCTCCGCCTGACCTGTCTGTGATCGCACGTTCGCGTGGATCTGAGGCTGGCAGCGGTGCAGACTGGCTATATAGCTATCTGCGTGGCTTCTACCGTGACCCAAGCCGTCCGACTGGTTGGAACAACACCGTATTCGACAAGGTTGGCATGCCCCACATTTTGTGGGAACTGCAAGGCGACCAAGTACTCGAAGCTGAACCGGCTGCTGCTGGTGGTGAGCATGGCGGCGCACACGCTGCCCATGCTGCACCCAAGCTGAAACTAGTAAAGCAAGGTACGATGACGCCTGCTGAGTACGATAATGCGGTAGGCGACCTAGTGGCCTTCCTCGTTTACATTGGCGAACCGACTGCCGATACGCGCAAGCAATTGGGTGTGTTGGTACTGGTTCTTCTTTCAATCCTTACGCTGCTGTCCTACCTCCTTAAAAAGGAGTTCTGGAAGGACGTGCATTAAAAAGGCAGCGTTCCCATGCAAAGCATGCTCGGACATCGTGACATCGCCGCACCAAGCGTTCGCCGCGTGGTGCGCGATACCGAGTACTCGTGGGGTGGCAATACCATGATGAATCTCTACTCTGGAACTACCGATCCGTTCAGTCACCGTTGCCGTATCGTCTTGTACGAAAAAGGCATGGATTTTCAGGTGATTGATGTTGACATGTTCAACAAACCGGAAGATATCGCCGTCATCAACCCGTACAACCGCGTACCGGTGTTGGTTGATCGCGATCTCATCCTGTACGAGTCAAATATCATCAACGAGTACATCGACGAGCGCTTTCCGCATCCTCAGTTGATGCCGCCCGATCCCATTATGCGTGCTCGGGCGCGTCAACTGCTCCACACCATGGAGCAGGAGCTCTTTTCCCACATTGATGTGCTGGAAAAGAACCAGAAGACCGCTGAAAAGTCTCGCCTACATGTACGTGATCGCCTGTTAGAGCTGGCGCCAATCTTTACCAAGCAAAAATATATGCTCGGTGAGGAATTTTCCATGCTCGATGTGGCGATAGCTCCGCTATTATGGAGACTTGAACACTACGCTATTGACCTCGGCAAGTCGGCTGGTCCGCTGATGAAATACGCAGAACGTATTTTCAGTCGCCAGGGCTTTATCGATGCGCTCACCCCGTCTGAAAAGGTGATGCGTCGCTGAGGGTTGAAGGCGTGTTGAGCAAGGACGCCATGAACAATTCAACTACCAAACCTTATTTATTGCGCGCGCTATACGAGTGGTGTGTGGATCAGGGATTCACACCCTACGTAGCCGTTGTGGTGGATCATCGCACGGTGGTGCCGCGCCAGTATGTTAAGGACGGTCAGATCGTACTGAACGTTGGGCCAGAGGCCGTGCATCAGCTCGTTATGGGCAATGATATGGTCACGTGCTCGGCCCGTTTTGGTGGTGTGGCGCAAAATCTCTCCATTCCCGTTGAAATGGTCGCTGCCATTTATGCCCGTGAAAACGGCCATGGCATGGCATTTGAAGTGAACGTTGATGCTGCGCGTGTGAGCACCGCGGCTATGGTGACGGATGTACCGGCACTCCCTCAAGACAGCGAACTCACCTCAGAAACGCCTGTGCCTAATGTTGAGCGTTCCGCTCGCACGAGCCGAGGCAACCACCTGCGCCGTATCAAATAGAGCGTTGCCTGACAATTTCCTCGCTGTTGGACCTAACCATCGCTTTGCCTTGCCACTGTGCCAACAGTATTTAAGGTGTCCCATCCCGTTGTTCGGCCTTTCGTATTGCCGGCTCCAGTGCTGCTAGCAGCATAATCTCGTCATGCTCACCGAACGCGTAGCCGCAGTCTTCGAAACGGATGGTGCATTGGCAAAGGCCGTGCACGGTTATACGCCGCGCCTCCAACAAGCGGCCATGGCAACCGAAGTTGCGCGTGCTTTAGACGAAAACAGCGTGTTAGTGGCGGAAGCCAGCACCGGCACCGGCAAAACCTTTGCCTATCTCGTGCCGGCCTTATTACATGGCGGCAAAGTGCTCATCTCCACGGGCACGAAAAATCTCCAAGACCAATTATTCAAGCGCGATTTACCCGCAGTGCGCGACGCGCTGGCCGTACCGGTCAGCGTGGCCTTGCTCAAGGGGCGCTCAAATTACGTGTGTCACTACCACTTAGAGCGGCACGTTGAAAACGGCAGTTTGGTTTCGCGCGAAGAGGCGAGTCACTTGCGCGCAATTAGTCGCTTTGCCAAAACCACGCGCACGGGCGACAAAGCTGAGCTCAGTGGTATTCCGGAAACTGCGGTCGCATGGTCGCTTGCAACTTCAACACGTGATAACTGCTTAGGGCAAGATTGCCCCAAGCTTGAAGAATGTTTTGTGATGGCGGCGCGTCGAGAAGCGCTAGCGGCTGATGTGGTGGTGGTGAATCACCATCTATTTTTTGCCGATTTAATGCTGCGCGACGAAGGCGTGGGCGAGCTTTTGCCTGCCTGCAATGCCGTCATTTTTGATGAGGCGCATCAACTGCCGGAAACAGCCACCCTGTTTTTTGGCAATACACTTTCCACACATCAGGTGGTTGAGCTATCGCGCGATGTGGTGGTTGAGGCGCTGGTATCTGCACGCGATTACGCAGCCTTACCGGAGTCGGCGCGAAAGGCAGAGCGCGCCGCGCGCGATTTGCGCTTAGCATTGCGACAAGAAAGCGGCCGGTTTACGCGCCAGGCCTTGCATGAAATGGCGGGTTTTGAGCGTGCACTGGCTGATCTCGAAACGCATTTGGCGAGCCTGCAGCAACACTTGCAAGCCCAGGCGGAGCGATCGGAAGGCTTGCAGCGCTGCAATGAGCGCTGTGCAGAGTTAATTGGAAAAATTGAGTTGTGGCGCGGCCAACAGCAAGACGACACGGTGTATTGGGCTGATGTCTTTACCCAGTCGCTAGTGCTACACGCAACGCCTATGTCTGTTGCCGAAGTGTTCCGCCGTAATCGTGAAGGCCATCCACGTGCCTGGGTATTCACCTCGGCCACGCTCGCGGTGGGTAAGCGCTTTGTGCATTACCTAGAATCGCTCGGCCTAGAAGACGCACAAACCGCGCAATGGGACAGCCCATTCGATTACGCAAACCAAGCCTTGTTGTACGTACCAACTGGTTTGCCGCAGCCCAATGAGCAAAGCTATAACGAGGCCGTTGTTGAGGCTGCATGGCCGCTCATTCAGGCCAGCAATGGTCGCGCATTCGTGTTGTGCACCAGCTTGCGCGCCATGCGGCGTATTCATGAGTTGCTGCAAGAAAAGTTTGAGCGCAATCACTTTGAAGCGCCGCTGCTGCTACAAGGCGAAGGCTCTAAAACCGAATTGCTGGATCACTTTCGGCAACACGGCAATGCCGTGCTGGTTGCCAGTCAAAGTTTTTGGGAAGGTGTGGACGTGCGCGGCGAAGCGCTGCAACTGGTGATTATTGACCGCATACCCTTTGCGCCGCCGGATGATCCTGTGTTGGCCGCGCGCATTGAACAAATGCGCAAACAAGGCCGCAATCCATTTATGGAGCATCAGTTACCGCACGCGGTGATTGATCTCAAACAGGGTGCCGGTCGGCTGATTCGTGACGCCAATGATCGTGGCGTATTGATGGTGTGTGACCCACGCTTGGTCGAAAAACCCTACGGTCGTACCATTTGGCAATCGCTACCCCCGATGCGGCGCACGCGGGTAGAGCAAGAGGCGCTAAACTTCTTGAATAGCCTTGATCAACCGACGCAGGTTGGGGTTGAGCAAGACGACCCAAGTGACTCATGTGATCCAAGTTAATCCGCTGAGTGAATACACGCCAAGTGACGACACCTATGGCCTCACACGCAATTGAACATGCTTGCACCAACATCGAAGTCGTAAGCGATGTGGCGGCCGCACAACTCAACAAAACGTGTCAGTGTTATACGCAAGATCACACTTTGTTTAGGCAGGCATTGTGGCAGCAGGGCGAGCAGGGTCCGCTAACCCAAGTGATGCTGGATGCACGCCCCCACTTGCTCGCCGAGACCGTGGTGTTCGTGAGCGAAGAAGATGCGCAAGCCATGGCGAGCGTGGTACGCGCAATGGAGGCATTGGTGGGCTTGCCTGCATGGCGTGAAGCGATGTTGGCAGGGGCACCGGACGCCGCACACAAAGACTCGACGAATCGGGGTGTGTTCTTAGGGTATGACTTTCACCTCACGGCAGATGGTCCGCGCCTGATTGAAATTAACACCAATGCAGGCGGCGGCTTGATTAATACGCTTGCACTGCGTGCGGTGTGTGCTGATGTTGATGCTAATGCTAACGCTAACGCTGCACAAAACCTGTGCCCCACACCTGATACACCGCAGCGCATTGAACAAGCTTGGCTCAAGATGTTTCAAGACGAATGGCAATTGGTGCGAGCGAATGCTGCCTTGCGTTGTATTGCCATTGTGGATGACGCACCGAGTGAGCAATACCTGTTGCCCGAGTTTGTGTTGTTTCAGCGCTTGTTCGAGCAAGCGGGTTTGCGTGCGCTCGTTGTCGCGCCTGAAGAGCTTTCACGCGTCAACGGCCTGCTCATGGCACATGGCCATGTGGTCGACTTGGTCTACAACCGCCTCACCGATTTTTATTTAGACGAGCCTGCCCACGTTACCTTGCGTGATGCATGGCTGGCAGATGAAGTGGTGCTAACGCCGCATCCGCCGTCGCATGCTTTCTACGCCAACAAAAATAATTTGGTGTGCCTGAGCGATGAAGCAGCCTTGCTCAACTTTGGTTTGGCAAAAGAACATGCGCAGGCATTGGCAAAACACGTGCCGCGCACTGCCCGCGTGCAAGACTTCGACGAAGAAACTTTGTGGGCACAACGCAAAGACTGGTTCTTTAAACCTGCCGCTGGCTATGGCGGCAAAGCGGCTTATCGCGGTGACAAACTCACGCGTCGCGTGTTTAGCGAAATTTTGCAAGGTGGCTACATCGTGCAGCAGCGTGTTGATCCTTCGGAGCGCACGGTGCTGGTAAATGGCGAGCCGCGTGATCTCAAGCTTGATCTGCGTAACTACGCCTACGCCGGCGAAGTGCAATTGCTCGGCGCACGGCTGTATCACGGCCAAACCACGAACTTCCGCACACCCGGCGGTGGATTTGCCAGCGTGCTTATTGTGCCTGTTGTGCCAGGTCTGTCAGATCAGCAACGCGGATGTGTTGTATGAAAGTGTTTGGCATTGCAGGGTGGAGCGGCGCAGGCAAAACCTGTTTGATCGAAGCTATTTTGCCAAGCTTGCGCGCGCGTGGCCTAAAAGTGTCTGTGCTCAAACATGCGCACTGTGTGGTTGAAAATGATGTGATTGGCAAAGACAGCTGGCGTCACCGTGAAGCGGGTGCACATGAAGTCATGCTGGTGTCCCGCGGGCGTTGGGTGCTAACACGCCAATGGGGCGAAGAAGATGAGCCGGCCATGCGGGAGGTGCTCGCGGCTTTTGGTGAGTGTGATCTGCTGCTGGTGGAGAGCTACAAATACTGGCCCATTCCAAAAATTGAGGTGCATCGTCCTGCGCTAGGCAAGCCGCTCATGTTGGATGAGCTGCCGCAGGTGATTGCTGTGGCGAGTGACGAACCGCTTGCGACAGCGCAGGTGGGTGGACGCGAAGTGTTTGCGTTGAACGATGCGGCGAGTATCGCTCAGCGAATTTGTACGGAACTTGGTTTATGAAAAATGCTTCACCCTTACTCGCGCTGGAAGACGCGCAACAGCAATTATTGTCTGCCGTTGCACAGCATTCACAAGCGAGTGAGCGCATTGCGTTACTTGATGCAGCGGGCCGTGTCTTAGCTGAAGACTTGATTTCTGAAATCAATATTCCCGCACAAGCTTGTAGCGCGATGGATGGCTACGCAATCAATGCAGCCACATTGCAAAGCCTAAGAGCCAACACAACCAATGCAGCTGACGCACAAGGACGCGTGCGTTTGCCAATTACACAGCGCATTCCTGCTGGTAGCGAGCCTACGCCCTTGTCCGCAAATACAGCGGCCCGAATTTTTACCGGCGCGCTGATGCCCGCCGGTGCAGATACGGTGGTGATGCAAGAACAGTGTGAGGTGGATAGCAACGGTGACGCAGTGTGGGTGCCGCAACAAAACGTGAGTGGCAAACATGTGCGCCAAGCTGGCGAAGAAGTGGCGATTGGCAAAACCGTATTGCAACGTGGCACACGTTTAGGTGCGGCGGAGCTTGGCATGGCGGCGTCGATTGGCAAAAGCCATGTGCAAGTCACGCGTACGTTGCGTGTCGCGCTGTTATGTACGGGTGACGAGTTGGCCTTGCCCGGTGAAGTACTGCCGCCCGCCGGTGTGTACAACAGCAACCGCTATATGTTGCGTGGCCTATTGCAACAACTGGGCTGCGAAGTGCATGACATGGGCCGCGTACATGACACGCTGGATGCGACGCGTGCAGCACTGCGCGATGCCGCATTGCAAGCCGACTTGGTATTGAGTACGGGCGGCGTGTCGGTGGGCGAAGAGGATCACGTTAAAACCGCGATGCAGGCCGAAGGCGAGTTAATGCTGTGGAAGCTTGCCATCAAACCGGGCAAGCCTTTTGCGTTTGGTCGCATCTTGCGCGGTGACCATGCCAGCGGTAGTCACAGTTGGTTTGCTGGACTCCCGGGCAATCCAGTTTCAGCGCTGGTTACTTTTGCGTTGTTGGTGCGCCCGCTTATCTTAAAGCTACAAGGCGTGGCATCCCCGTTGCCGCAAGCCATACCTGCGCGTGCCGCGTTTGATTGGCAACGTGCAGATAGCCGTCGCGAATTCTTGCGCGTCAAACTCAATGCAGCAGGTGAGCTGGAATTGTTTCCACATCAAGGCTCTGCTGCCTTAGCCTCATGTGTGTGGGCAGATGGTCTGCTCGATAATCCGCCGGGGCAAACGATTGCACGCGGCGACGTCGTGCGCTTTTTACCTTTTGCCATGCGCTGCGGGGTGTAAGGTGGCGGTGCAGATTTTATTCTTTGCGGCGCTGCGCGAACAACTCGGTTGCGCACAAATCGCGCTCGAATTGCCCAGTGATGTGGCAACCATCGGCCAACTCCGCACGCACCTATGCCAGCGTGGCCACGATTGGCAAAACGCACTCGCACCAACACGCGCAGTGCGCGCGGCCTGCAACCAAACCATGGCGCAACATGACACACCGGTGCGCGATGGTGACGAGGTGGCGTTCTTTCCACCCGTGACCGGCGGCTAGTATGAACGCAGCGACGACCCAAATTCAGATCTCCGTACAAGAAGCGGACTTCGATGCAGGTGCAATTATTCGCCAGCTAGGCGCATGCGGTGGCGGTGCCGTAGCGAGCTTTGTCGGCCTAGTGCGGGCAGATGAGGTGGGCGCAGGTGGGATGAGCGCAGGTGGGGTGAGCACAGGAGAGGTGGAAACTCAAACGGCAAATGCACAAGACACGTCTAACTGCGTTAGCACGCTCACACTTGAACACTATCCGGGTATGACAGAGCGCAGCTTGCACGCCATCGCGCAGCAGGTGGCGCAGCGCTGGCCGCTGCTCGCCATAACCGTGGTTCACCGTATTGGCAAATTACACGTCGGTGAGCAAATCGTCTTGGTGGGTATCGCGGCGCGACATCGCGGCGATGCCTTAGCCGCGTGCGAATGCTTAATGGACTACCTTAAAACTGAAGCGCCGTTCTGGAAGAAAGAACAGACTGCGC
>SBBQ01000007.1 GCA_005239635.1 Uliginosibacterium gangwonense | reverse complement strand
TCAATCAGAATCCACGAGATGAGCCCCCCCAAACTAGCGGCTAATGCACCTTGTGTTGTTGCGCGCTTCCACAGCGCACCTGCAAACAAGGGCACAAAGGCACCTGCCAAGGTGATCTTATAGGCCGATTCAACCATGGCAAAAATGGAAGCTTCGCTGTTTAACGCCACGAGCAACACTGTTAAGGCAAAACATACGATGGTGGCACGCATGACGAGTAGCAGCGTGCGGTCGGACATGTTTGGAAATGAGCCTTTAACAATGTTTTCGGCAAAGGTGACAGACGGGGCGAGTAGCGTTGCGGAAGAACAACTCATGATGGCGGAAAGCACGGCGCCAAAAAACAGCACCTGCGCAAAGAGCGGCGTATGTTGCATCACAAGCGTGGGCAACACCCGTTGCGAATCTTCATTAATTAAATTGCCAATGCCGACGGGGTCGATCAGGGTTGCCGAGTACGCAATAAACATGGGTACGAAGGTGAAACAGAAATAAATGCTCGCACCGAGCAATGAGCCCCAAATGGCAATTTTGGCGGTTTTGGCAGACGTAATTCGCTGAAAAACGTCTTGTTGTGGAATTGAGCCCAGCATCATGGTGAGCCAGGTGCCAATGAAAGTGACCCATTGCCAGAAGTTTGGCGCCGGAAAGAATTCTAGTTTTCCGGCGGCGCGTGCGTGTTCAACAACCGGGGTGACGCCCCCCGTCATATTGCTGACCAAGTAAGCGATATACAACAAGCCGCCCATGGAGACGGCCATTTGCACAAAGTCGAGAATGGCAACAGAAAACATACCGCCAAAACAAGTGTAGGTGAGCACAATGGCTGCGCCAATCACCATGCCCATGGCTTCGCTGACCTGGCCGTTAGTCACGATTGAAAAAATAAGGCCCATCGCCTTAATTTGTGCAGAGACCCAACCTAAGTACGAAATGACAATACAGAGCGACGTGATAATTTCAACCGTGCGGTTATAGCGCAGACGATAAAAATCACCCACTGTCAGAATGTTGAGCTTGTATAGCTGGGTAGAAAAAAAGATGCCGGCAATAATGAGGCACAAGGAAGAGCCGAACGGATCGGCAACCACGCCGCCTAAGCCATCTTTAACAAACTGCGCAGACACCCCAAAAACAGCTTCTGCGCCAAACCAGGTGGCAAATACAGTTGCGGTTACCACCGGCAATGGCAAGCTACGGCCGGCGACAGCAAAGTCCTTTGCGTTATGAACGCGAGTGGCCGCCAGTAAACCGATGCCAACGGAAATCACCAAGTAACCAATCACGAACAAGAGCAGCGTATTCATGGGTGCTTATTCCATTACAACGATCTGAGTGGGTGTGAAATGTCGTTAGGCGAGTTTGAAGCCCAAGGCTTGCGCAATTTGTAGCAACAATAAAGCGCCCAGCAATAACAAAATCAGTAGCAGAGTGCGTGTTTGAGTACGCTGAATTTTGCCCAATTGAATCACGATATCGCGCATGTCCGGACCAGAAGGTCGCGCTAATGCGCTGTGTAATAGGCGCGGCAAAGCGGGAATCGTGGCCGCCCAATTGGCAGATTCGTGCGTCAGTGCGCGCAAAAATCCGCGCGGGCCAACTTGCGCCTTCATCCAGCGTTCGAGGAAGGGCTTGGCGGTGCTCCACAAATCCAATTCGGGGTCGAGCTGACGGCCCAAGCCTTCGATATTGAGCAGGGTTTTTTGCAGCAAGACCAGCTGCGGCTGAATCTCAACATTGAAGCGACGCGAAACTTGAAACAGGCGCAGCAGTGTTTTGCCAAAAGAAATTTCTTTGAGTGGGCGGTCGAAAATCGGCTCACAAACCGAACGAATCGCGGCTTCAAATTCATCAATCCGTGTGTCGGCAGGCGCCCAGCCCGCATCAACGTGAGCTTGTGCTACACGTTTATAGTCGCGCTGGAAAAACGCTAAAAAGTTTTGCGCGAGATAATTTTTATCGGTGTCGTTGAGCGTGCCCATGATGCCGAAATCGAGCGCGATATAGCGGCCATCTGACGACACAAAAATATTGCCCGGGTGCATGTCGGCGTGGAAAAAGCCGTCGCGGAATACCTGTGTGAAAAAGATTTCAACACCCATACGCGATAGCTGCTTGAGATCAATACCTTGCTTGCGCAGCACATCGGTTTGCGAAATGGGCGTGCCACGCATGCGCTGCATCACCATGACCTGCGGGCCGCAATAGTCCCAATACACTTCGGGCACCATCAGCAATTTGGAATCTTGATGGCTGCGACGTAATTGCGAGCAATTGGAAGCTTCGCGCATCAAATCCAATTCGTCGGAAAGATGCTTGCGCAGCTCGCCCACCACTTCGCGCAAACGCAAACGGCGGCCGTCGGACCATAAACGTTCAAGCACGCTGGCGGCGGTATCGAGTAACTGCAAATCGCTGGCGATGGTGTTGCCAATGCCCGGACGCAAAATTTTTACCGCGACTTCTTCGCCGCTATGCAAGCGTGCGAAGTGCACTTGAGCGACGGAGGCGGAGGCCACCGGGTTGCGGCTGAACTCGGCAAAAACCTCGCTCACTGGCCGGCGGTAAAACGCTTCAAGTTGTGCAATAGCTTGTGCGGAGGGAAACGGCGGCACGCGATCTTGCAGCTTTGCCAATTCATCGGCCACGTCGGTTGGCAACAAGTCGCGGCGTGTTGATAGCACTTGGCCAAATTTAACGAATACGGGGCCGAGGGCTTCTAGCGCCAAGCGCAGCCGTACGCCGCGCGGTTGGCTAAAACGACGCCAGCCGAGCAGTACACGCAGTACGCGCATGATGAATCGATCTGAGTCGTGCTGCAGGATCAGTTCGTCCAAACCATGGCGTAGGCCGACGGTGGTGATTTTGGCGAGGCGTAGCAATCTCACGGTGTATCAGGCTCCGGAGGACGGGCGGGCACAGTCTTCGAGGGCATACTCTAGGGATAAATGGGGCGCGAACTGCTTTAACGCCTGATTTAACCCATTGTGTGGCGCGACGGTTAGTGTGTCACAGAGCCGAGCCACTGAGGCCGAACTTTACACCGGCGCGGCCTTGCACGGGGCATGTCGTGTGATATGGGCGAGCTTGGGGCATAAATTCGCGCTTTGCCAATCCCCGGCGCGGCCGTGTTTGTTACTCAGTCAGAGCCGGCGGAAGGTGGCCGCGCTATGGCCGTGGCAGGTATAATGCGGGTTTGCCACGGGCGTGGGTAAAACGTAGCGCCAGATTGGGTTCTGTTCACAAGAACTAATCGAATTTACTGGCGGTGCAGTTTGCTTGCTCCGGCTGAACCAAGCGGAATCGGGCTGATTACGATCAGTCCGCGCTGATTTTCTGAATTTCTTTGACTCATGCTCGCTGAACTCAAGTCGCATCTCCAAAATTCGCTGTCGCAGGCCCTCGCGGTCGCGCTGCCCGACCAAACGCTACCGGCTGCCAGTAGCCTGGGCTTTGATCGCCCCAAGCAGGCCAGCCATGGCGACCTAGCCACCAATGTGGCCCTGCAATTGGCAAAGCCGGCCGGGTTAAACCCGCGTGAGCTGGCTACCCGCATTGTGGCGGCGTTGCCGACGTCTGAATGGATTGCCCGCGCCGAAATTGCTGGCCCCGGCTTCATTAATTTGTTTCTCACGCCGGCCGCTAAATTGGCCGCGGTTAAATTGAGTTTGCAGCAAGGTGCTGCCTTTGGTCGCAGCACGCTGGGCGGGCAACAGCACGTGCAGGTGGAGTTTGTTTCGGCAAATCCCACCGGCCCGCTGCATGTGGGCCATGGCCGAGGTGCCGCTTACGGCGCGAGCTTGGCAAACGTGCTCGAATACGCGGGCTGGAAAGTTACCCGTGAATATTATGTGAATGATGCGGGTCGCCAGATGGACATTCTGGCGGTTTCAACCTGGCTGCGTTACCTCGCCTTATTTGGCGTTGCCGTGCCGTTTCCGCCTAACGGTTACCAAGGCGATTACGTCAAAGACATGGCGCGTGGCCTGCAAGACAAAGTGCAAAACGGCTACCTCAAAGACGCCACCATTGCGCGCATTACAGCAGACGCGCCCGATGTGGAGGCTGACAAAGAAGGTCATTTGGACACACTGATTGCCAATGCCAAGAAAATTCTGGGCGACGATTGGGCGGTGGTGCATCGTTATGTGTTGGACGAGCAATTAGCCGATGGCCGTGATGACCTAGCCGAGTTCGGCGTGAACTTCGACGTTTGGTTCTCAGAAAAATCGTTGTTTGATAATGGCGATGTAGAGCGCGCCGTGGCCGAATTGGCAAAGCGCGGTCACACCTACGAAAAAGACGGCGCCTTGTGGTTCCGCTCCACTGATTTTGGTGACGAAAAAGATCGTGTGGTGCGTCGTGAAAACGGTATCTACACCTACTTCGCGTCAGACATTGCCTACCACGCCAATAAGCTTCAGCGCTTCGACCGCGTGATTGATATTTGGGGTGCGGACCACCACGGTTACATTCCGCGTGTAAAGGGTGCGTTGCAAGCTTTGGGTTTGCCGACCGAGGGCCTCGATATTGCGCTGGTGCAATTTGCGGTGCTGTACCGCGATGGCCAAAAAGCCTCGATGAGTACGCGTTCGGGCGAATTTGTAACGCTGCGTGAATTGCGCGCCGAAGTTGGTAACGACGCTACGCGCTTCTTCTACGTGTTGCGCAAGAGCGATCAGCATCTCGACTTCGATTTAGATTTGGCAAAAAGCCAGAGCAACGAAAACCCCGTGTATTACATTCAGTATGCCCATGCACGCCTGTGCTCGGTGCTGAATCAATGGGCCGGTGATGTGTCGAGCCTGCAGTCCGCCGACCTCTCTAAACTCGAAAGCGAGCGCGAGCAGGCTTTGGCGCAGCGCTTGGGCGAATTTGGCGATGTCATCGAAAGCGCCGCGCGTGATTACGCGCCGCACCAGATCGCCTTCTACCTCAAAGATTTGGCAGCCGACTTCCATAGCTACTACAACGCAGATCGTGTGCTGGTGGATGATGAAAGCATTAAACTGGCGCGGCTTGCCCTGTGTCAGGCGGTGCGTCAGGCCTTGGTCAATGGCTTGAGCTTAATCGGTGTGTCTGCTCCACAAACCATGTAACGGTGAGTCCGTATGAGTCGTCAGGAAAATTCTTCCTCTGCTGGATCAGGTCGGTCTATCAGTAGTTTTGTGTTGGGCCTGTTCCTCGGCATGGTGCTGGGGCTGCTGCTTGCCGCTGCGGTTGCTTGGTACATCAAAGGTACGCCCGTACCCTTTCAATCGCGCGAAGAAGAGCCACGCGCGACCATGGGCGAGCGGACCATTGAGTTGCCGGGAAAGCCGGGTGATGCGGCGGATCCCAAACCGCGTTACGACTTCAACAACATTTTGCCCGGCCCAGAAGACGTACCGAAAAGCAGTGCCGTCGCGCCGGCTCCAGCCGCTGCACCGACCATGACCACACCGGGTGCACCGGTGACGCAGGCGGTGCCCGTGCCAGTGGATAACAAAGACAAAGGCAATCCCAATGCACGTACCGGCCCCATGTTTTTACAAGCCGGCGCGTTTAGTTCTGAGCAAGATGCAGACAACCTTAAAGCCCGCCTGGCTTTGATGGGCCAAGATGCACAAGTGCAAACCGTAAATACGGCTGACAAGGGCACGCTGTATCGTGTGCGTGCCGGCCCATACAACTCGGCCGCGGAGCTGGATAAAGCCCGCGCTGCGCTAACCGAGGCCGGTGTGCAAGTTAGTATCAGCCGCTAAGCGTGCATGCGGCGCACGCAGCCACCGCACGTGCCACCGCATTGCCACCATTGAACCTTGTTTCAGCTTGCGGGTCGTAGTGTCGTTGTTGAGTTTATACAGCGAGCTTTGCCAAAACAAAATGATTGGGAGCAGTGAATGAAAGCTTGGATGCGATGCGCATTAGCCCTGACAGTGGGATTGCTGCTGTCTGTCGGCTCAGCAAGTGCCGCTCTGGTTGCAGGCCGTGACTATGTCGTGCTGGCCAAGCCGATGCCGGTTAAGAGTGGCAACAAAATCGAAGTCATCGAAGTGTTCTGGTATGGCTGCCCGCATTGCTATCGCCTAGACCCATTGCTCAATCAATGGATCGGCAAATTGCCGGCGGATGTTTCATTCCGCCGCGTACCCGCTGCGTTTGCCAATAACCCGAGCTGGAGCCCCTTGGCGCGTTTGTATTACGCACTGGAAGACACGGGCGAATTGCGTTTGCACCCCGAAGTGTTTGACGCCGTGCACCGCGACCATATCAATCTGAACAACCCCAATTTGCTGCGCGAGTGGCTGGCCAGCAAAACCATGTCGGGCGCACGCATTGCGCAGTCCATGAATTCGCCCAAAGTGAACGCTAATTTGGCGGACTCGATCAAGTACGTTGCCGACGCGAAAATTGATGGCGTGCCCACGATTGTGATTGATGGCAAATACGCCACCGGTGCAGAGAAACTAGGTGAAGGCGAAGCCTTGATCAATGCAGTGAATGAACTCATTGCCAAAGCACGTGCCGAGCGCAAGACAGCCGCTAAGCCGGCAGCTAAATCTGCCACGACGTCAGCCGCCACGGCGACGGCTAAGAAATAATCGATAACAGCTTGAAGACACAACCCGCACATCACAACACGGGCGCTACGGCGCCCGTTGTTGTTCCTAAAGTGTTTCTCACTGGTGCCAGTAGCGGTTTGGGCGAGGCCTTTGCGCAACATTACGCCGCACGCGGAGCGGTGATTGGTTTGGTGGCGCGCCGTGAAGATAAATTACAGTCGCTCGCGCAATCGCTACTCAAGCTGGGCGCACGTGGCGTGCATACCTACGCTTGCGACGTAACCGATGTGCCGCGCCTGCGCGAAGCAGCCACGCAATTTATGCAGCAAGCCGGTGTGCCCGATGTGGTGATTGCCAATGCAGGGGTGTCCGTCGGTACGCTCACCGAATACGCTGAAGACTTCGATGCCTTTGCCAAAGTGATGCAAACCAATGTGCTGGGCATGGTGGCAACTTTTCAGCCCTTTATTGCGCCCATGCGTGAGCGTGCGCAAAGCGGCCAACAAGACAACTTGCGACTGGTCGGCATCGCCTCGGTGGCAGGCATTCGCGGCTTGCCCGGCAGCGGCGCGTACAGCGCATCCAAGGCGGCAGCCATTAGTTATCTCGAAAGCCTGCGTGTTGATTTGCGCGGCAGTGGCATTAAGGTGTGCACCATTTGTCCGGGCTATGTGGCCACGCCCATGACCGCCATTAACCCGTATCGCATGCCGTTTATTTTGCCGGCAGAAGAAGCCACGCGTCGCATGTTGCGCGTGATTGATGCGGGCAAAAGTTACGCCGTGGTGCCTTGGCAAATGGGCCTTGTCGCCAAGCTGCTGCGCCTGTTGCCCAATGCGCTGTTCGACCGGCTATTTGCCAATGTGAAGCGCAAGCCGCGCGGCCTGATTTAGTGTGTGATTTGAGCGGTGCCTAAGTTTGTTACTGCATGGAATGCAAGCCAAACATATTGCCTTCGGTGTCGAGAATTAGCGCAATAAAACCATAAGGCCCGATGCTGAATTTGGGCTTCACAATTTGTCCGCCGGCTTCAAGCGCGCGTGCCGATTCAACCGCGCAATCGGGGCAGCCAAAATACACCAGCACGCTGTTGCCGCCGGGCAACATGCCGTCCATTTTGACCAAAGCGCCAGTCGCGCCATAGGTTTCTTCTTGCATGTCAAACGCCCAAATGTCGACATGCTCCAGTGTCTCGGGCAGCTGATTGAGCTTGCGGCCTAGCGTAGCTTCGTAAAATGCACGGGCGCGCGCCATATCGCTCACGTAAATCTCAAACCAGCCGACGGGGTTTTTCATCATTCAAATGCACTCCTGAAAAAGGTGAGCTGCGGGGATGAGTCGCGTTAGTGTCATCGATGGCTGCTTACAAAATGTAGGCAAGCACCACCGGCAAAATGAGCACAGCCAGCACATTGCCAATCAGCACAATCGACGCCACGATTTCCGGCTGCTGTTGGTAGCGCTCGGCAAACACAAAGTTGAGCACGGCGGGCGGCAATGCGCCAAACAAAATGAGTTGCGCACGTGCTTGTCCCTCAATGTTAAACAGCACGCAATACAGCAACATGACAGCAATGCCAATGGCAGGGCGCGCCAGCCCACCAATGAGGCCGAGCTTGAGCGCGGCAGGGGTTGACCCGGCAATACGCACACCCAGCGCAAACAACAACAAAGGAATCGAAACATCGCCTAGCATTTTGATGGCGAACTTAAGTGGCGGCCACACCGGCACCTGTAACACGCTCACCAGCAAACCAGCCAGCGTTGCCAATACCACCGGAATACGCCAAACATTCCACCAACGCACACTACGATCCAGCATCCAATTGCCCAAGCTAAAGTGCATGAGGTTGGACACTAAAAACATCACGATAGCGGCAGCGAGTGCGGGCTCACCAAACGCCAGCAGGGTGAGCGGCAAACCTAAGTTGCCACAGTTGTTAAACATCATCGGCGGCGCCAAGGTTTTACCCGGCAAGTGCAGAAAGCGGGCGAGCAGCCAACCTAAAGCGCCACTTGCCAGCACCATAATGCCGGCACCCCACGCCAAAGCTTGATGCGCCGCTAAATCAAACGACTTATCGGCCAGCGCTGCAAACACCAGTGCGGGCACAAACACATCGGTGCTGAGTTGATTGGCAACGGCCATATCCACCGGATGTTTGCGGCCATAAAACCAGCCCGCTAGCACTACGGCAAATACCGGAAAAACAATGGAAAGAATGCGTTCGAACATGACGTGATTAAAGCACGCCATCGAATGTGGGTGGTGCGGTTTGTGGTGCGGAACAGACGGCGAGACGGATTACGACGTTAATGGTGCGCGATGTGGTTAGCCAATCGCGATGCTGTAAGTAACGTGCAACGCGATAATAGCTCGCGGCGTTACCCCAACATTTTTAGGCTGCGTGTTTAATGCCGTACTTGCGCAACAGTGTTTGATAGAAGTCGTGCAAGGCGCGGTAGCGTGGGTTGGTGCTATCCGCCATGATGAGATGATTAATCTGCCGGCGTGCAATGCTGGCGTGGTCATCACTCCAGCCCGTGTGTTCAATTAGCTTCAGCAACGCAACAGTGGCGTTGTACTGAATTTGTGGGTTGTTGGGTGAAATCGACAGGGCCTCAAGCATGAGATTGGCCGCACCTTGATAGTCACCATTGCGCGCGCGCGTCACACCTTCGGCCACCAGGTTTTGCGTTTCGAGTTGCGCTTGCTGCATCAATTCTTCAGTAATGTGGCCTTGGCCCGATTCCTCTAACACGCGCCGTGCGAGTGACATGGAATCGTTGTCGGCGTTGCGCATCATGTCGCGCACCAGCGTGGTCGCTGCGCCCATTAAATTGTGCGAGAACAAGGTCTTTGCCAATGTGCCTTTGAGGTCGCTCGACAAGCTACGAATTTGGCTGTCCGGCTTTGAAACCAGCTCTAGTGCTTGTCTCGCTTTGGCTTCGTCGCCGCGTTCGGTATGCACCAGCGCAGACGATAGCGCGCTACACATCTTGGTTTTGTCTAAACCGGCCATGCTGCGTTCCAAGTCGCGCACGGTGTTGCTGGCTTCATTCACATTGCCCAAACCAATTTGTGCTTTTACTAAATGCACGTGATCTTCCGGGTCACGGAAGTCAGAATATTTACCTTTGCGCACCACCTCAGTGTAAGCGCGCTCAGCCGCTTCAAGGTGGCCGGTGCGGGCGGCAATGTTGCCGTAGTGACGCAGGCGGCGCGTGTGGTGCGGCGACACCGTAACCGCACGCTGCACAATGTTAAACGCATCGTGCAAATCGCCTTGGGCTTCGCGTGTGCGCGCCAGCCAATCATAGGCATCCATGAACAACTCGTTTTCGGCCACCAAGCCTTGCAGCACTTCTTCGGCCATGTCGAGCTTCTTTTGCATGAACAAAGCTTTGGCCATGCCGAGGCGCGCCCAAGGGATGGCGCGTGATTCGAGAATACGCTGATACAAGATTTGTGCTTCTTCAGCCTCGCCTAGCTGAAAGTGCATTTCAGCGCGCAGGCGCAGCAAGTCGATTCGATATTGCGGGTAGCGCGGCTCGGCTTCTTCGCAATAGGTAATGGCTTCGCGTAAATTGCCGACTTCAATTGCTTCATACGCCGGCAGCAGTGCATCGCGCTTTTGAAAGCAGCGGGTGAGGCGCTCGTTCAGCGTATCGGCTGAAAACGGTTTGAGAATGTAATCGCTCGGGGCCAGTTCGGCCGCGCTCACCACTTTTTCATACGCGCTTTCGCCTGTCACCATCACAAACACAGTGGAAAGCGGCAGCAAACCGTGGTGGCGTGCGTCTTCTAAAAAATGTTGGCCGTCCTGGCCTTCGCCAAGATGGTATTCACACAAAATCAGGTTATAACGTGTGTCACGCAGTTTGCGCACCGCCATGCCCGCCGTAAGGGCGAACTCAATCGCGCTAAAGCCGCTATCCAGCAGCATTTGGCGCAATTGCGTTTTCATGGAGGCGTTGGCCTCAATGATGAGCGAAGGTAGTTCCCGAGACATGTTCTATCGGTCAGTTTTGCAGCAGGCGCAATCGTTCGTGATGATGTTTGTGTTGATTCAACCTCTCTGTCTGCGGCAATTTGCCTACAAACTTGAGGCCACCGGCTTAGGCCAGAGGTCCGAGCTTGCCTTGAGGTAAAATTGCGCCATGAGCTTAATGCGCCACCCGTCCAGCGATACCCCAGTGCCAAATTCAACCCAACCGCGGTGCCATATGTGGCCGGTGCGTGTGTATTACGAAGACACCGACGCAGCCGGCGTGGTGTACTACGCCAATTACCTAAAATTTTGCGAGCGTGGCCGCACCGAATGGCTGCGCGAAGTGGGCATGGACCAAATTGCCTTGCGTGCCGAGCGAAATTTAGTGTTTGTGGTGCGCAGCGTGCAGGCTGACTATTTGCGCCCCGCGCAAATGGACGACGCATTGCAGGTGGTAACGCATATTGGCAAGGTAGGCGGCGCAAGCCTGCGCTTTGAGCAAACGGTGCAGCGCCAAGGCGAAGTGTTACTCACCGCGCAGGTTGTTGTCGCCTGTGTTGATTGGCAAAAGCAATGTGCCGTGCCGCTGCCGCCAGATGTGCGCCAAGCTGTGCAAAGTTGGTTAAATAATGTTGCGCCGGCTTAATGCTCGCCACACAGCCAAGCCCAAAATTAGTCGGCACAATTGCCGGAACTCAAAACGGAATGCGGAGTCCCAACCTCGATGAATGCCTCTGAAGATATCGCCATCCTGTCGCTCATTGCGCATGCCAGTCTCACCGTCAAGTTGGTGATGTTGTTATTGATGACGGTTTCGTGCATCAGCTGGTATTGGATTTTTCGTAAATGGTTTGCGCTGCGTGCAGCACGCACCCAGACCGACCGCTTTGAAATGGCGTTTTGGAGTGGCGGCGATCTCAATTCACTGTTTCAAAATGCCAGCCGCGACCGCGAGAGTGCCAGCGGCATGGAACGCATTTTTGAAGCGGGCTATCGCGAGTTTATTAAGCTACGCGCACAACGCGCAGGTGACACCCAAGCGGTGATCGATGGCGCGCGTCGCGCCATGCGCGCCACCTACCAGCGCGAACTCGACGAGCTTGAAGCGCACTTGGCGTTTCTTGCCTCCACCGGCTCGGTCAGCCCCTACGTCGGTTTGTTTGGCACCGTGTGGGGCATCATGAATGCCTTCCGCGGATTGGCAAACGTCGGTCAAGCCACACTCGCACACGTTGCACCGGGCATTGCTGAAGCCTTGGTCGCTACCGCAATCGGCCTGTTTGCGGCAATTCCCGCCGTGGTTGCGTACAACCGCTTTGCGCATGACATTGATCGCCTATCCACGCGTTGGGAAAGCTTCATGGAAGAATTCACCAACATTCTGCAGCGTCAGTTGCGATAAGGTGGAGTAACACCATGCGCCAACGCCGCCTCATGAACCAAATTAACGTCGTGCCCTACATCGACGTGATGTTGGTTTTGCTCGTCATCTTTATGGTGACCGCGCCCATGATTCAAAGTGGTAGTGTTGATCTGCCCAGCGTGGCTAAATCTGCGCAAACAGCCGCGTCGCCGCTTGAAGTGGTGGTGCACGCAGATGGCAGCCTTGGCCTGCGCGACCATGCCGAAGGCGGCGAAGAACAAGCGATTGAGCAAGCTGAATTGATTGAGATCATTCACGATGCCGTAGCGGCGGACCCCGAACGCGCGGTAGTGATTGCCGGTGACAAAAAAGCCCAATACGAAGCCGTGCTCAAAGTAATGGATACGCTGCAACGTCAAAACGTAGGCCGCATTAGCTTGCTGGTACATAGCAACGGTCGCTGATCAAGCCATGAATACTTCGAACCCAACTGTTCCCGCAGACCGTAGCGAAAACCCCCTGCAGTGGGTGCGCTCGCGGGTGCATCGGGCAGGTAAGTGGCGCGCCTTAATTCTCACCATTGCTATGCACCTCGTGCTGCTCTTGGTATTGGTGGTCGGCATACATTGGCAAACCAAACCGGCCAGCGAAGTGGCTATTGAAGTGGTGCGTTCTGTGCCGCAGCCACAAGCCGAAACGCCCCGCAGCGTAACCCCGCCGCCTGCCGAACGTCCGCAGCCCACGGTGGATGAGCCACCGCCGCCGCCCAAAAAAGCAGACATCCTGATTAAAGATAAAAAAGCGGAAAAGCCGCCAGAGCGCACGCCCGAAAAGCCTATTCAAAAAGCACCTGAAAAAGTGCAGCCCAAAGTAGACCCGCAGCAAGCGCGCATTCAACAGCAGCTAGCCGAAGAAGAGCGCCGCTTGCAGCAACAAAAGGCGCAACAAGAAGCGCAGCGTCGCAAAGAATTACTCAACAGCGCTAATGC
>SBBQ01000016.1 GCA_005239635.1 Uliginosibacterium gangwonense | reverse complement strand
GGTACGCTACCTTGCAGGTTGAGCATGACGATCATGTTCAAACCATGGCGCTGCCCAACCGCATAGTCGTTAAAATCATGCGCGGGCGTAACTTTGACCACGCCTGTGCCGAACTCGCGGTCGACGTATTCGTCGGCAATGATCGGAATGTCGTGATTACACAGCGGCAGTCGAACGGTTTTGCCAATCAAGTGTGCGTAGCGTTCATCTTCTGGGTGCACCATCACCGCCACGTCGCCCAACATGGTTTCAGGGCGAGTCGTTGCGACAACGAGGCTGCCGGAACCGTCGGTGAGCGGATAGCGGATGTGCCACAGGAAACCATCTTCTTCTTCCTGCACCACTTCAAGGTCTGATACAGCGGTACCGAGTACCGGGTCCCAGTTAACGAGACGCTTGCCGCGGTAAATGAGGCCTTCGTTGTACAGGCGCACGAAGGTTTGTGTCACCGTTTGTGACAAGCCTTCGTCCATGGTGAAGCGTTCGCGCGTCCAGTCCGGCGAGGTGCCGAGCCGGCGCATTTGGCGAGTAATGGTGCCACCTGAGTATTCCTTCCATTCCCACACTTTTTCGATGAATTTGTCGCGGCCCAAATCATGGCGCGACACTTTTTGCGCATCGAGTTGGCGTTCCACCACGATCTGTGTGGCGATGCCTGCGTGGTCGGTGCCCGGCTGCCACAAGGTGTTGTCGCCACGCATACGGTGGTAGCGGGTGAGTGCGTCCATGAGCGTCTGGTTAAAGCCGTGACCCATGTGCAGCGTGCCCGTCACATTGGGCGGGGGCAGCAGAATGCAGAAGTTCTGGGTGTTGGCAGTATCCAGCCCGGCGGCGAAATAGTTACGCGATTCCCATTCGGGGTACCAGCGGCGTTCAATGTCGGCCGGTTCAAAGCTCTTGGCGAGTTCCATACGTGCTAAAAATTAGATGCGGCAAAGGGGCCGTCAATTTATTAAAAATGTAATCAATGTGCGCATTGCGATAAATGCAAAATCGCACGTGTGATTGAGTACTAAAATCGACCAAAGTTGACCAAGGCCGACCGTACCTAGCTAACCCCGCATTATACCGGGCTCAGCGCACAATTACTGCGTTGCAGCAGTCGAAGCGATCATTTGTTACAGAGCTTGAGGCGGGCTTTTCTTTGTATTTGACCGCAGAGGGAGCGGGGGCCGGAAAGGCATAAAAAGGCCGTAAAAAGGTGGGGAAGGGGGAGACAATGCCGAGGCGAGCGTGCGCCAGGTTTGCTGCGCCTAAGCGGATAAAACCTAGCGTTTCGCAGGGAGAAGTAATTACTCCGAGATGGGTGCGTCTTTTTGCTGCAAAACGTGTTGCACGGCTTGGTCGGCTAAGTCATTGGCGCGCTGGCGCAAAGGGGGCATGACTTCTTCGTGAAGCTGTTGTTGCGCGGCATCGGTCGTGCGGTGAATAAGGTCCTGCATGCCGTTTTTGAGCAGGGTGGGAAGTGCGGCTGAGAGCCAATCACGCAGACGATTTTCAACATAGTCCGACAGTTCAGAGAGCTTGGCAGCTAAAAAAATCTGCATTTGGTCATTAAATCGCGCGGCGTATTTTTGTTCCAACTCGTTTTCAACGGTTTGCCGAATTTGCAGCGCCTGTTGGTTGAGTTGCTCGACATGATTTTCACGTTCATTGGCAAACTCAGCTTCGAGTTGCTGACGAACTTGTTGTTCAATTTGTTGAGTGAGTTCTGCGCGCAATTTCTCGCGTTGCTCATTGGCAATTTCTGCGCCGAGCGTTTGTTTGAGCTGTGCGGTGAGCTCGCGTGCCATTACAGGACGAAGTTCTGCCATCACGTCGCGTGTTACTTCTGGGCGTAATTCACGGCGCACCTCTGCACGTATTGAAGCGCGAAGTTGGTCGCTTGATTGCCCTGAAATTTGGCCGCCGAGCTGGTTGCTGAGCTGAGAGGTCAGCTGCTGGGTGAGTTGCGGGGTCAGTTGTTGTGTTAGTTCAGCGCGAATTTGCATGGCCAACACTTCTTCCATTTGGGGGCGCAGCTCTGCCTCGATTTCATCGCGTAGTAAGGCACGCATTGCTTGTTCGTCGACTTCACTGGCGATGGCTGAGGTGTGCGTCGCAGCTTGAATTGGCACCGGTGTTGCGGCTTGTGTTGGTGCGAGTGGCGCGCTTTCAGTCACCGGCTCTTCAACCACCTCGGTGAGTACAGGCAGGTCTAATGCGTCGGCATCAGCTTGGCCAGCAACAAAGGAACGGTGCCGGCGGCGGGGGCTGTCAGTCATATCCTGCACGGTCTCTCCTGCCTGTAAATTTAATAAATAAAGGGCCGGTTTTTAGGTGTTGTTGTGCGTGTTTGCATGCGAGTTGGCATGTGACACCGAGCCTAAATCGTAGCCACGTTCGCGATAAAACATATAGCGCTTACGTGCGGGAAGCTTATCTTCTTCGCTGCGCCCTACAATCTCAATGAGCTGGCGAAATCTTGCAAATCCGGGCGGCAAGTCGCCATCAAGATTGACCAAAATATCGTCATGCGGTGTGTGGCCCAAATCTTGGCAAATCACAATGGGCGTTTGCGCGGCGTGTGGGTTGTTGCTGCTCACATGCGGCACAAAGTCGAGCGCTGCGTTGGTCCATAACGCGAGATCAAAACGTTGTGCCACAGCAGCTTCTGGCGCATACACCACGACCTGCCGGCCGGCGCGGTAAAACTCACTAGCCAAACGGCATGCGACCCCGACTTTGTCGGCTGCATCGTGATGAAACTCAACTCGCGTCATGTTTGCCAATCAGCGGCTTAAAGCAAGCCAGCGCGCTCAAGCAGGTAGTGGCCAAGTAGTGGTACTGGTCGGCCAGTTGCGCCTTTCTTATCGCCTGAACGCCAAGCGGTACCGGCAATATCGAGGTGTGCCCAGCGATATTTTTTGGCGTAACGAGACAGGAAACACGCTGCGGTAATGGTGCCGCCCCAGCGACCACCGATATTGGCCATGTCAGCAAAATTCGATTTCAGCAGATCTTGGTAATCATCCCACAGCGGCAGTTGCCATGCGCGGTCCCAGGCTACATTGCCTGCATCTAGGAGGTCGCGTGCCAAGGCATCGTCGTTGGCCATAAGGCCGCTGGCGACTTGGCCAAGCGCAACGACGCAGGCGCCGGTGAGCGTGGCAATATCGATCACACAGTCTGGGTCAAAGCGCTCGGCGTAGGTCAGCGCATCACACAAAATGAGGCGGCCTTCAGCATCCGTATTCAGAATCTCGATGGTTTGGCCCGACATTGATGTAACAACATCGCCCGGCTTGGTTGCTGCGCCGCCGGGCATGTTTTCTGTGCTGGGAACGATACCCACCAAGTTAATGGGGAGCTTGCATTGCGCGGCAAATTTCATGAGGCCAAACACGGTGGCGGCACCACACATGTCGAACTTCATTTCATCCATTTCGCCTGCAGGTTTAATGGAAATGCCACCGGTATCAAACGTAATGCCTTTGCCTACTAATACGATGGGTTTGTCTTCTGTTTTGCCAAGCATGTGCTGCATGACAATAAATTTGGGCGGTTGGTGTGAGCCACGCGCAACTGACAGCAGAGAGCCCATGCCCAGCTGTTCCATGTCGCTACGTTCGAGCACTTCAACCTTTAGGTTGTACTCTTTGCCAAGCTCAACAGCGGTTTCAGCAAGATGTGTGGGCGTGCACACGTTGCCCGGCAGGTTACCCAAATTCTTAGTGAGCGTTACGCCATCCGCCATGGCCAAACCTTGTGCTACGGCTTGTTCGGCTGGGTCGAGTTCGTTGCGGCGCTCAACGCAGAACGTCAGTTTACGCAGTGGGCGGCGCACGTCGTCTTTTTTGCTCTTAAGTTGGTCAAAGCGATAGAGCGTGTCGAGCGCAGACAGGGTGGCTTGGCGAATGCGCCAGCGGACATCTCGTTTTTTGACCAGTAATTCGGTGAGATACAGGGTTGCTTCAAAAGCGCCTGTTTCATTCAAGGTGCGCACGGAAAGCGCGATGGCCTCGCGATATTCTTTTTCGCGGAAGTCCTTCTCTTTGCCCAAACCAATCAGCAGCACGCGGTCGGCCAGAATGCCCGGCACATTGTGCAGGAGCAAGCTGCTGCCAGCTTTGCCTTCCATGTCGCCGCGCCGAATGATGTCGGAAAGATAGCCCTTGGCATTGGTGTCGATGATTTCTGCCGCCAACGACAACTTGCGCGGTTCAAATACGCCCACTACGACGCATGCACTGCGCTGTTTTTCCGGGCTGCCGCTCTTTATGCTAAATTCCACGTGGTACTCCTTGGAAATTTGAATGAAACAAGGCCTCAGGAAGATTATCATCATCCAGCCCTACAAAAGTCAAAGTTTTGTGGTGGATGGTATGGCGTCTAGGGCGCATTTCAAGGTCTGCCTGACATGATCTTTCGTAAAGCAGTCCATCGTGAATTTGCCGCCACTGCCACGGCGGTATTCGTGGCCCTGTTTGCCATTTTGGTAACTACGCAACTCATTCGCCTGCTTGGCCAAGCGGCGGTGGGGTCTATCGCCTCTGAGGGCGTGCTGGCATTGCTGGGCTTCGCGTCCATTAATTACTTGCCGGTTCTTATCTCGCTTTCCGTCTTTATTTCGATCCTGCTCACCCTATCACGTAGCTATCGCGATTCTGAAATGGTGGTGTGGTTTAGCTCGGGTTTGCCGCTTACGGCGTGGTTGTCGCCGGTGCTGCGCTTTGCTTTGCCGCTCGTTGTGGTCGTGGCTGCGCTGTCTTTGTTTCTGTCTCCGTGGGCGCAGCTTAAAAGCGCCGAATATCGCCAAACCATGAGCCAGCGTGACGATGTGGCGCAGGTACAACCCGGAGCATTTCGTGAATCGGCACAAGCAGACCGCGTGTTCTTTGTTGAAACAGGTTCGGGTGAAAATGAGCAAGTCCGTAATATCTTCGTTAGCTCAATTCAAAACGGACGGCAAGGAATTATGGTGGCGCGTGAGGGCTATACAGAGTCAGCACGAAACGGTGACCGATTTGTGGTGCTGCTAAAAGGGCGGCGCTATGAAGGGGTGCCTGGTACGCCGGAGTACCGCGTGATGGATTTTGAGCGCTACGCAGTACGCATTGAAACGCGTGAGCGCCAAGGTTTTGAAGAGTCATCAAAAACCATGACGGTTTGGGCGTTGTGGAGTAAACCCACACCACAGAATCTAGGCGAATTATTGTGGCGTATCGGCATTCCACTCTCGGCGCTTACCTTAGCTATGCTGGCGATTCCGTTATCGTTTGTAAATCCGCGCGCAGGGCGCGCGAACAACTTAATGCTCGCCTTACTCACCTACTTGCTGTACTCCAACGCCATTAGCTTGTGCCAAGCGTGGGTGGTTAACGGCAAGATGTCTTTTTGGGTGGGTGTGTGGTTGGTTCACTTAGTGATGTTTTTAGTGATGGCCATGTTGTTCTACCGCCGCATTTCGATTAATCCTTGGTTTAAGTTGAGACGAGCATGGCGCTAAAAACTTATGAGCGCTATCTGGCTCGCGAGCTCGTCTCTGCCAGCGCAATGGTGCTCGTCGCATTTCTGGGCCTGTTTGCTTTTTTTGACCTCGTCAATGAGTTGCAAAGCATTGGGCGCGGCGGCTACCAAATGCAGCACGCCGTGATTTACGTTTTGCTCACATTGCCGGGGCGAGCGTACGAGCTATTGCCAATCGCGGTGTTGATTGGCTCGCTTTATTCACTCACGGTTCTTGCGCGCCACTCAGAAATTACCGTTTTACGGGCCTCGGGACTGTCAACTCGACAACTCCTGCGAACGCTTGGTGGAGTGGGCCTTATTTTTGTATTGATGACCTTTCTGGTCGGAGAATTTGTAGCGCCGCCGGCTGAACGTATGGCGCAAGAACTGCGATTGCGTGCCACCCAGCAACTGGTTGCAGGACAATTTAAGTCCGGCGTATGGGCTAAGGATGGGCCTAATTTTATTAATGCGCGTAAGGTCGAGCATGATGGCTCGTTGCACGATATTTGGATTTATACATTTGACCGCAGCGCGGCACTGCAAACGGTGACGCAGGCAGAACGAGGTGAGTATTCTGCGGCGACCGGCTGGCGCTTGATTAATGTGACCCATACCCGTTTAGAGGGTGAGCGCGCAGTCGTCGATTCGGTTAATGAAGAGGCGTGGAAAACGGCGTTGAGTCCAGACATTTTGAGTGTGTTGCTGGTCTCGCCGGAGCGCATGACTTTTCTGAATTTGCTACGCTACCAACAGCATTTGTCAGACAACCACCAAGAGACGCAACGCTACGAAATTGCGTTGTGGAAAAAGCTGGTTTACCCCATGGCGGTGTTGGTGATGATGGCGCTCGCGTTACCTTTTGCGTATCGACATGATCGCATGAGTGCCGTCAGTATTAAGGTGTTTGCCGGTGTAATGTTGGGCGTGTTCTTTCATACACTCAACGGCCTATTCTCAAACTTAGGCATGATCAACAGCTGGCCACCATTGGTGGCAGCGCTAACCCCCAGCTTCCTGTTCATGGTTGCTGCAGTGGGCATGTTGTGGTGGGTCGAGCGACGCTAGTTGCAGTGGGTTCTGCCAATAGCGCATTACATCGATTGGCAAATCAATACACGCGCTTTTCTAAGAAGCTTTGCCGAGATAAACGATTTTGGTGCCAGAAAAGCGATCATGCAAAAACTGGCGATCACGATCAAACAGCGCCCAAAATAATCCCGCCCCAAAAAACATGAGCGACGGCCAGCTCAGCAGGTAGCGACGAATTAGTTGCGCTCGGGTGGGTTCAGAAAGAGAACCTGTGCTGACGAGTTTGATGCGCCACGTCTGCATGGCTAGCGTTTGTCCGCCGTGTTGCCAATACCATAGAAAATACACACCAAACACAACAAACATGTGTGCCCATAACAACACGCCGTTCGGCGTGATATGCCACATCACGCCGAGGACTAAGTAAGGCACCATGAAAGTGAAAGCCCACACGCCAAGCAGTAGCAGAACCTCATAGAGCAAAGAGGCTAGACGTCGGCGAAGTGAGGCAGGCGGCAGCGCTGCTGCATTGGTTTGAACGTGATCCATGTAGCAAGCTTAACGTGTTGCGGTATTGCTTGCAGCGTTTGTATCAATTTCTGAAGATGCTTTGAAGCCGCTGGCGGGCGTGGCAGCTGGCGTGCCAGAAAGACGAATGGATTTTGATGTCGGGGGTTGAGTGACAGGTTTGTAGACCAGTTTGCGCTCTATGGGCTTGCTTGGTAGGGCAGAGCCTTTTGTAATTGTTGTGGCGCTAGAACGGTTCGCAATACGGGAATCCGTTTTGCGGGCAG
The DNA here is from genome assembly GCA_005239635.1 of Uliginosibacterium gangwonense. Lineage (GTDB taxonomy): Bacteria > Pseudomonadota > Gammaproteobacteria > Burkholderiales > Rhodocyclaceae > Uliginosibacterium_A > Uliginosibacterium_A gangwonense_A. The sequence goes on along the minus strand of SBBQ01000016.1, from coordinate 17,748 downwards.
CAATTTTTTGTTTGTCTTCTGCTGTGAGTGTTTGGAACGAAGCCCAGCGCTCGCGAACCACCTCGCGTTGCTGCGGGTTGTTTTTACGTAAGTCGTTGTAACGTTGACGGGCGTTTTTCCGTTGCTCGGGCGTCAAACTGGCCCACTCGCGCATGCGAGACTGAATGCGCAACTGCTCTTCTAGCGTCAGCTTGGGGTAGCGGTCAGCCACGCCGAGCCATTTCTGGCGACGGGATTCTTCCATGCTGGGCCAGTCTTTTTGTAGCGGAGCCAACGTCATTTTTTGCTGCGCGCTCAGGCTTTGCCAGCCGCCGTCGTGTGGCGTTGAGGCGTACGCCATCGAGGCGCAGCCCAAGAGCACGCCCAACAAGCTCAGTAAGCGAGCGCGTTTTAACTTGGATCGTGCTCTTGCAGCCATGAGTCGAAATCGTTGTCGAGGTAAGCCTCAATGGGCAAATCATCTGACAAAAGGGCGGTATCAATGTCCGCATTGTCATCAATTTGAATGGTGTCGCGGATGTACAAACCGCTACCGATGAGAGCTAAAGCTAAGCCGGTTGCTAGTAACGCACGACCGCGATGCAAGTAGAGGTCAACATTAAATCCAAGACCTGTGCTGGCTTTGCCGACAAACGACGGACGAGCACGGCCCAGCGCTAATTGGCGCGCTTGGAATAAACGGTCTGCGATAGCCGCATCTAAGCGCTCTGTATGCGTGTCTAGGTGCTGGCATACATGCAGCGCAAAGTTGAGTTCTTCGGTATTGCTATTGTGCAGAGTCACTTGATTCATAGCTTGATTCCCCGTGCCTTAAGGGCATTTGCCAGCGAGTTCGTGGCGCGCGAGCAGTGGGTTTTTACGCTGCCTTCCGAGCAGTCCATCGCGAGTGCTGTTTCGGCGGTATCCATATCTTCCCAGTAACGCATGATGAAGGCTTCTCGTTGACGTGCCGGCAATTTGGCAATCTCATCCTCGATAATCTTCATTGTTTGTGATTGATTCGTAAGGGTTTCTGGTGATTTTGGCAAGGCATCGGAGTCGGCTGGAACAAGCGAGTCCAGTGGGTCGCTGTCATCATCATCAGGCCCGCTAAAGGCTGATAGCAGGGTCGTCCATGCCGACCTAATTTTGCGCCGACGAAATGCATCTCGTATGACGTTTTGCAAAATACGCTGGAACAACAACTGCAGCTCGGCAATGGGCCGGTCACTGTATTTTTCTGACAGTTTTAGCATGGCATCTTGCACAGCGTCTAACGCTGAGGCTTCGTTTTGCAGGGCAAAAAAAGCCTGCTTAAAGGCTCTTCGCTCTACATCTGCCAAAAAGTCAGAAAGTTCTGTTCGGGTGGCCAGGGGAATGCTCCTGCAGCGCCATTATTTTGGTCATGCTGCATCGAGAAGATGTTCTTTTGCCTACTAAGCCGGCTCGAAAGCGATTCATTGGCAAAATTAGCACGCGAAGATAACACGAAGCAGGGTTGGAGAGACAGCGTGATTGACTAGGCACGCTCAGGTGTGGGCGTGTCCCGTTCAAAGCCATTGTTGCTTAGCGGTTGCGGCAGATTTGCCTGAAATGTGAAATATCATGCCGCGGTGCCGCATTTATCTTGACCAAAAGGTGCTAAACCATTAACGTTACACGCTTTCCCGCAAAAAATTTCCCCGGGTGTGGTATGGCAATCAGTGGCGCAGAAATCGTAGTTAAGTGTCTTCAGGAAGAAAAGGTCGACTATCTGTTCGGCTACCCTGGTGGCGCAGTTTTATATATCTATGACGAATTGTTTAAACAAGACAAGGTTCGTCATGTGTTGGTGCGCCACGAGCAGGCTGCTGTTCACGCGGCTGACGCCTATTCTCGTTCAACTGAGCGTGTAGGGTGCGCGCTGGTTACATCTGGTCCGGGTTTGACCAATGCGGTGACCGGTATTGCAACGGCATACATGGATTCAATTCCGATGGTGATTATCAGCGGCCAAGTGCCGACTGCAGCCATTGGTCTTGATGCGTTCCAAGAGGTCGATACGGTGGGTATTACCCGCCCGTGCGTTAAGCACAACTTCTTGGTTAAGGATGTCAAAGACATCGCGCCCACGATTAAGAAAGCCTTTTATCTGGCACGTACTGGACGCCCTGGTCCAGTGCTGGTGGATATTCCGAAGGACGTGACTGCGGCACGTTGCGAGTTTGAATACCCCGCAACTGTGGAAATGCGCTCTTACAACCCCGTTGTGAAGGGCCACCAAGGTCAGATCAAAAAGGCTGTGCAGCTGCTGTTAGAAGCCAAGCGCCCAATGGTGTACGCCGGCGGCGGTGTGATTCTGTCTGACGCAGCAGATAAGCTGCAAAAGTTTGTGCAGATGCTGGGTGTACCGGTGACCAATACCCTGATGGGTTTGGGTGGTTATCCCGCGACCGACAAGTTGTCGTTGGGTATGCCTGGTATGCACGGTACTTACGAGTCCAATATGGCGATGCAGTATTCCGACGTGTTGGTCGCGATTGGCGCGCGCTTTGATGACCGTGTCATTGGCAATCCGACACACTTTGGTTCTGTTCCGCGCAAAATTATTCACATCGATATTGATCCTTCATCCATTTCAAAGCGCGTGAAGGTTGATGTGCCGATCGTTGGCAACGTGCCGGATGTGTTGGACGAGATGATTCGCCAACTCGAGGCGACAACCGAGCGTCCTGATGCTGATGCGCTTGAAGCTTGGTGGAAGCAGATTGAAGAATGGCGTCGTCGCGACTGCATGAAGTTTAAGAACAGCGATGAGATTATCAAGCCGCAATTTGTGGTGCAGAAACTGTGGGAAGTGACTAAGGGCGACGCCTTTGTGACCTCCGACGTGGGTCAGCATCAAATGTGGGCTGCTCAGTACTACAAGTTCGATAAGCCGCGTCGTTGGATCAACTCTGGCGGTCTGGGTACGATGGGTGTGGGCCTGCCGTACGCCATGGGCGTGCAGCTCGCACACCCCGGCTCGCCGGTTGCGGTGGTGACAGGTGAGGCTTCAATTCAGATGAACATTCAAGAATTGTCGACCTGTCAGCAATACCGTTTGCCAATCAAGATTTGTAATTTGAACAATCGTTACTTGGGCATGGTTCGTCAGTGGCAAGAATTTTTCCACGGCAACCGCTACTCACAGTCATACATGGATTCTTTACCTGACTTTGCCAAGTTGGCCGAAGCCTATGGCCACGTTGGCTTGCGCGTAGACAAACCGGGCGATGTTGAAGATGCAATTCGCGAGGCGTTCAAGCGCAAAAACGATTTGGTATTCCTCGACTTCCAAGTGGATCCGACCGAAAACGTGTACCCGATGGTGCAAGGCGGTAAGGGTCTAACCGAAATGATCCTCTCTTCAGAGGATTTGTAATTTCCCGGCAACGGGGCCATCCCATTGTGTGTTCGGGCGTCATGCGCCCAGCCCTGCAGGCTTACCGGTCTGCAGGGCGCAGCCACCGGCCTGCGGCAGGTTGTTGAATTCATGGTGGGTTCTTAGATTGACTGTGAGGCGCTCGCAATGAGGCATGTAATTTCGTTGTTGCTGGAGAACGAATCCGGCGCGCTGTCCCGTGTATCGGGCCTTTTTTCCGCGCGCGGGTACAATATCGAATCGCTCACCGTGGCAGCGACTGAAGATCCGTCGCTTTCCCGTATGACCATTGTGTCCATCGGCTCGGATGACATCATCGAACAAATCACCAAGCAGTTAAACAAACTGGTTGAAGTGGTGAAGGTGGTGGATCTGTCTGAAGCAGGGCATATCGAGCGCGAGCTGATGCTCGTAAAATTGCGCGCGACCGGCAAAGACCGTGAAGAACTCAAGCGTCTCGCAGATATTTTCCGTGGTCGAATTGTTGATGTAACCGACTCAACCTATGTGGTTGAAATGACGGGTGATCCCGCCAAGTTGGATGCATTTGTTGAAGCAGTTGATAGTGCGCTGATCCTTGAAACTGTGCGCACAGGCGTTGCTGGCATTGGCCGCGGCGACCGCATTCTTAAAGTATGAGCGTGTTGCCCAACGGGTTTGGGTTGCAAGCGAATTAATTGGCAATTTTAATATTTGAACTGAGCAGAACACGAAAGGAACAGCATGAAGGTTTATTACGACAAGGACGCCGACCTCTCCCTCATCAAGGGTAAGAAAGTCACGATCGTGGGTTATGGTTCGCAAGGCCACGCTCACGCACAGAATCTGAAAGACTCTGGCGTCAAGGTCACAGTAGGTTTACGTAAAGACGGCGCATCTTGGGACAAGGCCACCAAAGCTGGCCACAAGGTGGAAGAGATTGGCAAAGCCGTAAAGGGCGCCGACGTTGTCATGATTCTGTTGCCGGATGAGCAGCAGCCAGGCGTTTACTACACCGAAATCGAACCAAACCTGAAGAAGGGTGCTGCACTGGCATTCGCTCACGGCTTCAATATTCACTACAACCAAATCGTGCCGCGCGAAGACGTGGATGTGATCATGGTTGCGCCGAAGGGCCCGGGCCACACGGTTCGTTCCGAATACCTCAAGGGCGGCGGCGTGCCGACCCTGATCGCCGTGTACAAAGACAAATCAGGCAAAGCTAAGAACATTGCGCTGTCCTACGCGGCTGCAAATGGCGGCACCAAGGGTGGCGTAATCGAAACCAATTTCCGTGAAGAAACTGAAACCGACTTGTTCGGTGAACAAGCCGTGTTGTGTGGCGGCGCGGTTGAACTGGTGAAGATGGGCTTCGAAACGTTGGTTGAAGCGGGTTACGCGCCTGAAATGGCCTACTTTGAGTGTCTGCATGAGCTCAAGCTGATCGTTGACCTGATGTACGAAGGCGGTATCGCCAACATGAACTACTCCATTTCTAATAATGCTGAGTACGGCGAATACGTAACCGGTCCGGAAGTGATCAATGAAGAGTCTCGTTACGCAATGCGACAAGCGCTCAAGCGTATTCAAACCGGCGAATACGCCAAGATGTTCATTCTGGAAGGTCGTACCAACTATCCGTCCATGACTGCACGTCGTCGTTTGACGGCTGCTCACCCGATTGAGCAAGTGGGTGAGAAGCTGCGTGACATGATGCCGTGGATCAAGAAGAACAAGCTGGTTGACCAATCACGCAACTAATTGCAATTGGCAATTTGCTGAAGCTTGCACAACAGGCCCCATGGGCCTGTTGTGCATTTAAGGACCACTACACATGTGGGTGGGCGAGCAACAAGGTGTGCTACCCTGCTGTTACATGTGAATGACATGGCAAAGACCGTGACGACAAATCAAAATCAAGATCAAAACACGGCGCCCGAAAAGGGCGCTTACCCACACCCCATTTTGGCGCGTGAAGGTTGGCCTTTTATTGCGCTGTCTTTAGTGCTGGCATTTGTAGTGGGTCACTACGCAGGATGGTGGAGCCTACCGCTGTGGGTGTTTTTTGTATTTTGCGTGCAATTTTTTCGTGATCCTGCGCGTCCAATTCCGCAAGGTGCGAAAGACGTTTTATCTCCAGCCGATGGCCGTATCGTTGCCATTGAGCCGGTGATGGACCCTTATTTGAATCGCAAAGCAATCAAGATCAGCGTATTTATGAATGTGTTTAACGTTCATTCAAACCGCTCCCCGATTGATGCGCAAGTTGTGCAGCGTTGGTATAACCCGGGACAGTTTGTGAATGCTGCGCTGGATAAGGCATCGATTGAAAATGAGCGCAATGCATTGCACCTGCGCACAGTCGATGGTGTTGATGTTACCTGCGTGCAAGTCGCAGGGCTGATTGCCCGTCGTATTCTGTGTTACGTAAATGGAGGCGAGCAATTGAACCGCGGTCAGCGTTATGGCTTTATTCGCTTTGGTTCTCGTGTTGACCTCTATTTGCCACCCGAAACGCGCGCTTGCGTGACGATTGGTGACAAAGTATCAGCGAGCTCAACCGTACTCGCTCAGTTGCCTTAAGAAGAAAGCCTCTCATGTCTGAAATGCGATCGCGCAAAACGCTCGTGAATCCTGAATTGCGACGTCGTGGCATTTATATTTTGCCTAACTTGTTTACGACAGCCGCATTGTTTGCGGGTTTTTACGCCATTGTGCAGGCGATGAATCAACGCTTTGAGCCAGCCGCTATCGCTATTTTTGTGGCGATGGTGTTAGATGGATTAGATGGTCGTGTGGCACGCATGACGCAAACGCAGTCTGCATTTGGGGCTGAATACGATTCACTTTCAGATATGGTGAGCTTCGGTGTGGCGCCCGCGCTCGTGATGTACGAATGGGCGTTGCGAGGCTTGGGGCGTTGGGGGTGGGTGGCAGCTTTTATTTATTGCGTAGGCGCAGCATTGCGCCTGGCACGATTCAACACGAATCTTGCAGTCGTTGATAAACGTTTCTTTCAAGGTATGCCAAGTCCCGCCGCAGCGGCTTTGGTGGCGGGCTTTGTATGGGTGATGATGGATCTGGAAATTGCGGGCGAGCAAGTGCGTTGGTTCGCTTCCTTCGTAACCATTTTTGCTGGCTTAACGATGGTTAGCAACATTCCTTACTGGAGCGGTAAAGATATCAACCTGCGTCGCAGTGTTCCGTTTATTTTTATTCTCGCAGTGGTGAGTGGGTTTGTCGTATTGGCAAGCTACCCGCAAGGCGTTTTACCCCTGCTGTTTGTTTGCTATGCACTCTCAGGCTACGTTTTGTGGGTCTGGCGTTATTTCAAGAAGCGGCGGGTATAACGACGTAACGGGTGCGTGGGTGCTTGCGTGCCCGTACAAAACCCTCTATAGTCCTTCGCATGAATACCGAAAACGGATTCGCTTTGTTCAGTCAGAATGTACCGGCCGCTCCGGTGCTTCGTCACGTTCTGTCTCTGCGCACGCTGCTGCTGGCTCGTCCGCTGCTGCGCTCCGCGCGCTAATACACATACCCCCACAATTTGAGTCGTTAGTGCGGAATGTCTGCAAAGGCCTTCTGCTGTGTTATCTTGCCGCCTGCCCACTTTGCTTGGGGCAGCTGTGCAGTCGTTAGGAGCAGATCATGAAAGAGCAGTTGATCATATTTGATACCACCTTGCGTGATGGCGAACAGAGCCCAGGCGCATCAATGACGCGTGACGATAAGTTGCGCATTGCACGCCAGTTAGAGCGTATGCGTGTGGATGTGATTGAGGCAGGTTTTGCGGCCGCATCGAATGGTGACTTTGAGTCCGTCCGTGCAGTGGCAGAAGCAATTCGTGAGTCGACAGTGTGTTCGCTGGCGCGTGCTAACCCACGCGATATTGTGCGGGCAGGTGAGGCGATTCAGCCTGCTGCACGTGGCCGAATTCACACCTTTATCGCGACCAGCCCGATTCATATGGAAAAGAAGCTGCGCATGACGCCCGACCAAGTGGTTGAAGCGGCTGTTGCGGCAGTGAAGCAGGCGCTGGAATACACAGATGACGTTGAGTTCTCTGCAGAAGATGCTGTGCGCTCTGATATGGATTTTTTGTGCCGCGTGTTTGAGGCGGTCATTAACGCAGGCGCAAAGACGATTAATGTACCGGATACGGTGGGTTACAGCATCCCGGCTCAATGGGGTGAGCGTATTCGTACCCTGATTGAGCGCGTACCTAATTCCGACAAGGTTGTTTGGTCGACGCACTGTCACAATGATTTGGGCTTGGCAGTTGCCAATTCACTGTCTGCTGTGATGGCTGGTGCGCGTCAGGTTGAGTGCACGATCAATGGCTTGGGTGAGCGCGCTGGTAATGCTTCACTTGAAGAAGTGGTGATGGCCGTGCGTACTCGTCCGGACTTATTCCCTGTGAGTACGAATATTGATGCGACACAGATTGTGCCGGCATCTAAGTTGGTGTCAGGCATTACTGGCTATCCGGTGCAGCCGAACAAGGCAATTGTGGGTGCCAATGCGTTTTCGCATGAGTCAGGCATCCACCAAGATGGTGTGCTTAAGCATCGCGAGACTTACGAAATCATGCGTGCTGAAGATGTGGGCTGGAATGCTAATCGCCTCACGCTTGGCAAATTGTCAGGTCGCAATGCGTTTAAGTCCAAGTTGACCGAGCTGGGTATCGAACTCGAATCAGACGAAGCGCTTAACCAGGCATTTGCTCGATTCAAAGAGCTGGCGGATAAAAAGCGCGAAATTTTTGATGAAGATATCCAGGCATTGATTAGCGATGAGTCGGTTGCACTTGACCATGAGCATTTCAAGTTGGTTTGGATGCAATCTGCGTCAGCCATGGGCGATACGCCGCACGCTAAAGTGACTTTGTCTGTGGGTGGCAAAGAACACCATGCCGAATCCGATGGCAGTGGCCCGGTTGATGCATCGTTCCGTGCCATTGAAACCGTGGTGACTAGCGGTGCGCAGCTGATGCTGTACTCGGTGAATGCGATTACCAGCGGTACCGATGCGCAAGGTGAAGTGACGGTGCGCCTGTCACGCGATGCACGTGTGGTAAATGGTCAAGGTGCAGACACGGATATCGTAGTTGCAAGCGCTAAGGCTTACATCAGTGCGCTGAATCGCCTACAAGCTGGGCCAAGCAAGTTGAACCCACAGGTCGGCGAAAACGTTTAATCGGCAGTGTTGCTCAGTGGTGCGGCTGGCGTGCGCGTAACGCGTGCATAAGCCGCACAACTGGCAAACAAAGTGACCGAGAGCACGACTTCAATCATGGCTAACGTGGCCTGCATGCCGTGGTCAGACATAGCGCGTACGCTCCCTTCTGTGAAATAGAGCAAGGCTAGCATGCACACCCATTGGTGCGTGTAGCGCTTGCCACGCAGAATACCAAACACCCCAAATAGCAACGGCACAACTTTAAAAACCATCCGTGATTGGCCCGGTTGTAGCGGCGCTAAAACTGTTTCCCAGGCTACGCATAAAAAGATGAGCGCAATAAGGCTGATGCTGCTCAACAAGTTAAGCATGCGTGGTGAACTGAAGAAGTCTTTCATGTTGGCAGAGCGTCGTTAATTTGGGTAAATGGTTGCGGTGTAATTTGCCAATCAGTTTTGAAGTGAAGCGAACAAATCTGAAAACTCAAATGTGTGCTGTGGTCGAGGTGACTAGGTGCTGAGTTTAAGTGCAATTTCTGCCAATCGTTTGCCTTGAGCAATCGCCAGTGTGCGCTCGCTTAATGTGATGGTTGGATCATCCTTTGAACCAGCGACATGACTTGCGCCATAGGGGCTGCCCCCTTCACGCGTTTTGTTCAATTCGCTTTCGGTATAGGGGATTCCAACGATAAGCATGCCATGGTGCATCAACGGTAGCATCATGCTGAGCAGGGTTGATTCTTGCCCGCCATGTTGGCTGGCAGTTGAGGTAAAAACGGTGGCAGGTTTGCCACTGAGTGCACCGGAAAGCCATAGAGGCCCAGTGCCATCTAGAAAGTATTTTAAAGCTGCTGCCATATTGCCAAAGCGTGTTGGGCTGCCTAGGGCTAAGCCGATACATTCTTCAAGATCACGGTTTTCGCAGTAAGGTGCGCCTCTATCAGGAACATCAGGAGCCGTGGCTTCGCATACGGATGAGACTTTAGGAACCGTGCGAATACGTGCTTGCACCCCCGGTACGCTATCAATTCCTTGTGCAATTAATTGCGCCAAGTTGCGGGTTGCCCCATGCTGGCTGTAATAGAGCACGAGAATCTCTGGGGTGCTAGTCATGGCGTTAAGTCAGCAAAGTGGGTACGAAAAGCTAGTGCAATTACACTGAGTGGTATCGAGTAAGGTATGGGGAGGCTTTCACGTAGAATGCCTTCCTGCGGCAAATTGTTTTTATAGGTAGCCGGTACGACTTTAATTTGCTCAAGGTATGACCATGGTTGTTCGGCCCACAAGCAATGGGTAGTAACAAAAAACTGCTTTGTAAGTATACAGCCCGATTTAGAAGAAACATTGATGCTGCGACTGTTTTTACTCCCCGTTACGGTGTTTCGGCGATTCCGCGAAGAGCGGCTCATGCAGACCGCGGCAAGTCTGTCATTTACGACCTTGCTGGGTTTGGTGCCTTTTGTCGCGGTGGCGGTGGCAGTCGCTTCGATGCTGCCCTCGTTTGCGCATTTTGATACGCAAATCCAACTTTTTTTACAGGAAACGTTGTTGCCTGAAAAGGCTGGAAAAGTCATCACAAAATACGCGCTGGTTTTTTCTGGTAAGGCGCATCGACTCACATGGGTCGGTGCGGTCGTGGTGATTGCTACAGCCCTAGCGTTAATGCTATCCATTGATCGTGCAATCAACCATATCTGGAAGGTGCCTAAACATCGCCCCCTGTGGTCGAGTTTGCCAATTTATTTGGTTGTTGTGACGTTAGGGCCGCTGGTACTAGGTTTGAGCGTAGCAGTGAGTTACTACGTCGTAAATAAATCGCTAGGCTTAGCGCAAAGCCCGGATTGGCTAGATGATTTTGCGCTCAGGTTGTTGCCCTCGATTTTGTTAGCGGGTTTGTTTTCCTTCATGTATTTGTTTGTACCCAACTGCAAGGTAAATCGTTGGCACGCGATTGTGGGCGGGGTATTGGCTGCGATTGGTTTCGAGGCCTTGCAACGTGTGCTCGCATTGTATTTTGCAAAATTCTCTTCATATGCAGTGCTCTACGGCGCATTTGCTGCCATGCCTATTTTTTTGATTTGGCTGCACTTGTCTTGGAGCTTGGTGTTGGTATGCGCGCTGATTGTGGCGGAATTACGACATCACACCTGATGCGTTTGGTTGTCCTTAGTCGACTGATGGGTCAATTTCAAAGCGGAACATTTCGACACCTGCAGTTTGCAGGTCTAGTTCATCTAAGCTGCCCTGGCTTACGATGAGTTTCGTGCCATTCTCTTGAACCATCACAAACCGGCGCGACAAGGTGCTGCCTCGCCCAACCAAAATAGCGGGGCGTGTGCGAATTTGTCCGATGGCTGGAAGCAATATGGCAGGTTGTGCCGTCTGTCGTTGCAAGTTGCCCATAAACGCAATTTGGACAGGTTCTGGGTTGATGCCCAGCGTTTCCAAGCCTAACTCGATGTGTTCGGGATTTTCGCTGCGCAACCAGCGAATGACGCAGACTGTCCACGGTCGGTCTAAGCCTGCACGTAGGATGACGACGCCCCCTGGGCGCATGGCGCCCATCGTGCCGGAAATATGCATGATGGCAAAACCGGTGGGGCTTTCGTTGACCACCATCCATTCGGACAAACGTTCAAGTCGCGGCGTGCTAGTGCTACTCAATAGACGTGTAATAGGGCGCAACCCGGTGAGTAGTTGCACGCGGTAGCTCACTTGACGCCGTGCATGCCGACGTCGAGCAGGGGCTGTCCAGGTGGCTGCAACGCGTTTGAGCAGAATTCTGAAAGATTCTCTTGCAGCTTCTTCGGGCAAGTGAATCGTTGAAGGCAGGGTGCCATGTGCAAGCGCATGCAGATGTTGGTGCACCCGTATCGCGAGTGGAGCGAAATCAATTCGAATTGCTGTGCCTTGTTGTGGGGCTGGACGGCGTTGTACGGCGCAAGGACCTTGGTCGCGAGAGATATCCACCCAATGCGTCATATTCGCATGCTGCTCAGGCTGGAAAATTGAGAGCGAGGTCTGGTTGCCAAAGCGGAGCAAGTAATCTTCGATCAAGAGCAGGTCTTGTGGTGCTAGAGCCTCGGGTTGGCTGCTGGCTAGCGCGGCGAGCAAGGCATATTGCTGCAAGACCGCTTGGTGTTCGCCCAGTATTTCTCCTGTCGATGCAAGGCTTTGAGTGTGCATTAGGCTGGGAATAATGGCTTGATTTGCCAATTGCCACAGTCCCGGGGCTGGGGCTGCAGCAATGAGGCAGGCTGAGAGAAATTCCTCTGTTAAGCACTGGATTATTTTTTGTGAGGTGGCAACGGCATCTCGTGAGTCACTTTGACGATCTATCAGTCGCAGGTGGCATTCTGCTAGCTGTCGGTATGCCTGCATCAGTGTCGTGGCCAAATGGCGAATGTCTGCAGAAAGCGGCAATGATGCAGAGGCGAGTACTTGCCTTAAGATCCCTGTGCGAGCCAATAATTCGTCAAACAGCTCGGCAAGTTGCGGGCCATGGATGACAGGGCTTAACAAGCCGGGCAGATGAAGCAATTGGTCCCGAATTGTCTGAGCATGGGCCAAGGCCAAATGCGCCGGCGTATTTTTGGGCGTGGGCTGGCTCTCGGTAGGGTGTGCACCGGCCGGCAAGGGAAACGTGGCTTGATCCATGTATTTCTACGGATTCAGTGCTGTATTAGGTAAAATTCTGTCCAGTTTATCGGCTTGGCAATTTCAGGCCAGTGCATTTTTCGCATTTGCGGCTGCTTTTCTTCTGCCGTTTGCCAATCATATGTTTCCAGCGTAAATGAAGACGGCAACGTTGCTGTCTGTATTAACGGCAGAAAAGATCAAAATGACAGGTCGTTTTTTGCGAGGAAGCCCCCGTTTTTATTGGAGAGTTTTTGAGTATGGATTCGAAGTTATCAATTAAGCCGATTGATCCAGCTGACCGCCTAATTTTGGCGCTGGACGTTCCGAATGCTGATGATGCGCGTGCATTGGTCAAACAAATGGGCGACGCGGTGCAGTTTTATAAAATTGGCCTTGAGCTATGTATGGCAGGTGGCTACTTCGAGTTGCTTGATTGGTTGGTGTCACAAAATAAAAAAGTTTTCGTCGATCTGAAGTTTTTCGATGTGCCTGAAACGGTACGTTCTGCTGTGCGCTCATTGGCAAATTGCGGTGCGACCTTTGCAACGGTGCATGGCAACCAATCCATCATGGAAGCCGCTGGCAAAGATAAGGGTGACTTGAAGATTCTCGCGGTGACAGCGCTGACAAGTTTGGATCGCGGTGACCTAGATGATTTAGGTTTTGCTTGTGATGTTGAAAAGCTCGTATTGTCGCGCGCGCGCCGCGCGTTAGAAGCAGGCTGTGACGGCATTGTTTCATCAGGCTTAGAGGCGCCGATGATTCGTAGTGAGTTGGGTCAGCGCATTATGGTGGTCACCCCGGGCATTCGTCCGGTCGAAAACAAACCGGACGATGATCAGAAGCGAACAGTGGATGTGGCGCAGGCGTTTCGTAATGGCGCAGATTACATCGTGATGGGGCGTCCTATTCGCCAGGCGAATGACCCTCGTGCAGCAGCACAAGCCGTGCAAACCACCATTCAGCAGGTTTTTTCTGCGTAGTATGCCGCCGGCTGTTAGTGCCGGCCATATTTGAGCTGTCTATTTGAGGTTTTGGGTGGTGAGAATGTTTAGAACATGTGGGCGAGCGGTTCTACTTGCAGGCTTGTTATCAGATGCTGTCGCGCAACCAGAACAACTTTCGGAGAGTGCCTACCTAGATGACTTTCCTGTAGTCGTCTCCGCTTCTCGCTTACCGCAAAACATGGAAGATGCACCGGGAGCTATTACGGTGATCGACCGCGACATGATTCGTGCATCGGGTGTAAGGTCGGTGCCGGACATATTTCGCCTCGTGCCCGGGATGGTTGTGGGTTACCCATCGGGGCCTTATCCGGTCGTTGGCTATCACGGTATGTCGGGTATGTTCTCGACTCGCATGCGCGTGTTGCTCGATGGCCGGGATATTAATACGCCATTTCAATTCGGTGCGGTTGATTGGAGCAAGATCAACGTTAACCTTGAAGACATTGAGCGCATCGAAGTGGTTCGAGGTTCAAACTCAGCCGCATGGGGCACGTCTGCCCAATTGGGTGTCGCCAATATCATCACGCGAAATCCTAGTGGTCAGGCTTCGTATGTGCGCTTTCAGCAAGGTGCAGATGGAATTCGTGATAGCGCCGCAGGCCTCAATTTTGAAACGGGTCCTGGTCATGTTCGGATAACCGTTGGGGCGCAGCATGACGACGGATTGCGCGCTATTCGGCCAGACGAGGCTCATCGTCAGGTGTTTTCAGTATTAGGCCAGTGGACGCTATCGGGACGTGAAGATCTCACGCTGCAAATGGGCGGTAGTCATGCAGTACAAGACATTGTTGATGCAACAGGTAATGCGAGTAATCCATATCGCATGGCGAATTTGGCCTATCACTATCTTCAGGGTAAGTGGCGCAAGACCTTTGATAATGGCGACGACTTGAGTGTCGGCATGTATCACTCGAGAGAATCCGGCCGTGATAGTTATAACACCGTGGTGACTAATGTAGATTTTGGCCGCAAAGCCATTCGCGACCAAATAGATGTGCAGCATCATCAGACAATATCACCGGCGTTACGGGTCGTTTGGGGGGGGGAACTCAAGCGAGATGGTGTGACTTTTCCTTTGTTATTGGGTACTAACCAAGAGGTTGTAAGCAATAGTGTAAATCTCTTCTCCAGCGCAGAATGGTTTGTGACTAAAAACTGGGTGTTGGATGGAGGGGTTTTGCTTGCACGAGAAAATATCAGTGGAACGCATGCTTCGCCACGGCTCGGTTTAAATTGGCATTTTGCGCCAGGACATACACTCAAAGTGGGTGGGGCCGCGTCTTATCGAACGCCGTCATTGATAGAATCAAAAGTCGATTGGAAATATATAGTTCCGGGATTTGCCATACCCTTCCTCATTCAGTTTGTGCCCAATCATTCTTTACAACCTGAAAAAGTTTTGAGTGCTGAAGTTGGTTATCTCGGTAATTTTCGTGAGCAAGGTCTGACCTTAGATGCTCGGCTATATCAAGAGAAAATATCGAATTTGATTGTGGCGCAAAGAGTAACGGTAGTTGCCGTCTCGTTCCCGCAAGCATTCAAACTGCAAAACTCCGATTCCGCAAATTTGACCGGGTTTGAATATCAATTGCGCTGGCACCCGATGGAGAATCTGAAGATCGTTTTTGGCCAGAATTTTTCGCATAGCAATAGTAGCTTGATCGATTTTGCAGCCTCCGTTCCTAAGAACGTTACACATCTCATGATGGATTGGAATGCTGGCCCATGGTCAGCTAGTACGCTGATCACGCATACAGGACGAATGTCATGGTATGGCGAACATCCGGACTTTGTTCCTGCGCAATGGCGCACAGATGTGCGATTGGCTAGAAAATTCCGAATAGGGCGTAACACGCTTGAAGTGTTTGGTGTAGTGCAAAATCTAAATGGTGACCAAGCAGAATTTCGAACTGCTCCGAACAAAGATTCATATTCCACACGCAAAGTGTGGCTCGGCACGAGCCTAGATTTCTAATCGTAATGAGCAGCCAAGGACCCGCGCTAAGGTGGTGGATCCATTCGGTCCTTAGGGCTGCTGTCGCGTGCTGTCTGTTGTCTTCGATATCGTTAGCTCATGCCACCACTGTGAGCATCATGCTCAGCGAGAACGGGACATCTTATGCTGACGTGGCGGAAGCGCTCGTGAGCGAGTTGCGTCGTAGTTCGCCACATGATGTCGCATTGTTGTCGGCAAATGAATCCGAGTCCCCTGCGCTAGAGCGGTCTGCTTTGCAAATCGCAGTCGGTGCTAAAGCCTGTAAAACATTATTAGCACGGGAGAGCCGGATCCCCGTGGTCTGCACACTTTTGCCACGCGCTTCGTATGAGCGCTTGCTGGCTTTGCGCGGCGAAGGGCGAAAGACCTCAGCGTTGTTCCTTGATCAACCGCCGCGACGTCAATTGGCGTTGATTCGCTTGGCAATACCCGGCAGCAGTAAAGTTGCCGTGTTGCTGCCGTCGGATGCGCAGTTGCCTGTAGGTTTTGAGCAAGCCGCGCAACAATTAGGGATGAAGTTGTTGGTTAGACGAGTCGAGACCGACGCTGCAATTTACCCTGTTCTCCAAGGGCTTTTGCCCGATAGTGATGTTTTGCTATCACTTCCAGATGTCGTTGCCGGTGCGCAAGTTTCCTCGCAAAACGTATTGCTAACAGCGCTACGTTTTCGGGTGCCCGTTGCAGGTTATTCGGCAGGTTATGTTCGTGCAGGCGCAATGTTTGGCGTGTTCACAACACCAACGCAAGTTGGGTTAGAAACAGGAGAGTGGGCGCGTCATTACCTGGCAAATGGCATGTGGCAGGCGCCACGACACATGCGGCAATTCAGCGTTAGCGTCAATCGTTCGGTTGAACGTTATTTGGCGCTATCGGTATCAGATGAGGCCGTGTTGAAGGATGGGCTCATGGCAATGGAGCGTGAGCCATGATGCGCCTTGGAATGCGCGGGAAAATTTTAGCGACCGTATTGCTGCCGGTTCTTTTGCTCGCTGTGGTGCTGGGGGGCTATCTGGCACGAGCGCAAATGAATGATCTTGAGCATGTGTTGACGGATCGTGCAGTGGTGTTGGTCCGACACCTTGCTGTTGCGAGTGACTATGGCATCTTCACTGGCAACCGTGCAGCACTACAAACGTTAGCCGAAGCAGTGCGTAAAGAGCCAGATGTAAATGGCGTACTGATCCTCGATGGAACGGGGCAGGAACTGGCGCGAAGTGGCGTGCTAACTAAGCATGCTGAGTCGATGGCAAGAGCCTTGCGTGAAGGGCGTAACGAGGATGATCAACTCATGACCTTGGTTCAACCCGTCGTGAGTACTTCGTTAATTCCCGATGATGCGGTATTGGGTGTGGAAACAACGCGTGCGCCTGATTTGATTGTGGGCGCGGTGGCGATCGAAGTGTCACGTACTGGTTTAGCCCGTTTGCAACGAGATATTTTAGTAACGGTCTGCTTGCTGATGATCGGCGCAGGCTGTGCGGCTCTGTTGCTGACTTTCTGGTTGGCGCGTGCGGTGAGCCGTCCCATTGCCAATATGACTAAGGCGGTGGAGTCCATTGGCCAAGGCGTGCGCCATGTGCGCGTACCGACGGATCGTAATGGCACACTCACGCCACTTGCTAATGGCATTAACGGTATGGCGGAGCGACTCGATCGCGTGCGCGAAGATTTGGAGCATCGTGTTAAAGAAGCCACGCTTCAGCTTGCTGAAAAGAAAGATGAAGCTGAGCGTGCTAACCGCGCAAAATCACGCTTCCTAGCGGCTGCAAGCCATGACTTGAGGCAGCCAATTCATGCGCTCGGTTTATTCATTGCTGAGTTAATACAGCGTAAGCACGATGCTGCTAGCACACGCCTGATACGGCAAGTAGAAGCTGCGACAGATGCGGTGAGTAACTTGCTAGATGCCTTGCTTGACGTATCACGACTCGATGCGGGTGTCGTGGAGCCCAGAATACGTGACTTTGCTTTACAGCCGTTGTTAATGCGTTTGAATGATGAATTTGCAGATGCGGCCGGCACCAAGGGGCTGGAGCTTGTCGTCCATACTTCGCCTGTCTGGATTAAAAGCGACCCTGTGCTGATTGAGCGAATTTTGTTGAATTTGCTTTCAAACGCAATTCGCTACACCAACGAGGGGCGAATATTACTGGCGGTACGTTGGCGTAAGAACGGCATTCGCCTTGAAGTGCGAGATACCGGGATTGGTATTGCTGAGGAATCACAAGAACAAATCTTCCATGAGTTTGTTCAGTTGCATAATCCAGAACGTGACCGGAAACGTGGTCTCGGTTTGGGCTTGGCCATTGTGAGGCGTCTTGCAGATTTGTTGGGACACAGACTTGAGCTCAAATCTGAAGTTGGCAAAGGATCAATTTTCTCGATTGAACTGCCGCGAGGGGATGCGCAACATGCAGAAGAAACAGCGCGACAAGATATGGCTGCGATTGATGGCCTTGAAGGCGTGCTGATTTCGGTGGTGGATGACGATGCGCTAGCGCGAAATAGTCTGTCGAGTTTGCTTGAGAGTTGGGGTAGTCGTGTGGTGTCTGCGCCGGATCACGC
>SBBQ01000052.1 GCA_005239635.1 Uliginosibacterium gangwonense | reverse complement strand
CGCGGGCATTGCACGACTAGTCTCTGCTTTAGCGCCCACTTGCAAAAATGCTAGGTGACTTGAGTCACTGATTGGAAGTTAAGCTCGACGTGTAATGATCTCACCGACACTAACTAGGAGGTGATCATGAAAGCAAATGAAGGAAATGTCGATCGCGCATTGCGCGTACTTGCAGGTATTGTGCTCATCGCCCTTGCCATTACTGGCGCGATTGGCATTTGGGGTTGGATTGGAATTGTGCCGTTGGCAACCGGCTTGATGGGTTGGTGTCCGCTGTACACCATGCTGGGCATTAACACCTGCCCGCTCAAGCAATAAGTTCGCACGGCTCTAGGTGGATGGCCTTTGCATTAGGCGCAGCATTTAGAAATGCGTGGCCGTCCGCCCACACAACGCCCACACAACGCTCATTACGCGGGGCGTGCAACGATACGTAGGTCTTCGCCCACCTTGGTCAAATCAACGATACGTAAATCATGACGTTGTTGAAGCTCGGTGAGTGGATTGCGATCCAGCACACCACGACCTGGTCCTAACAATGTGGGCGCGAGGTAAATCAGCCATTCATCAACAAGGCCTGCATTGAGGAGCGCCCCGTTTAGCCCGGCTCCGCCTTCTACATGGAGTTCGTTCACGCCGCGCTTTGCCAATTCGCTGAGCAACACTGCAATATCCGGCTTACCTTGCGCATCAGGCGGTAATCGCAAAACCTCAGCACCCGCCTGTTTAAGTGCACACTCACGCGCTTCATCCGTTGAATCTAGTGTTGCCAATAACAACGGGGCCCCGTGCGCAATGTCTTGAAACAAGCGAGCTTGCGGTGAAATTTCTAAGCGCGCATCAAGCACCACGCGTAGTGGTTGCCGCGGCGCCCCTGCGCGCAATGCATTAGTAGGCCACTCGCGCACAGTGAGCTGAGGATTGTCTGCACGCACTGTTCCCATGCCCGTGAGCATGGCGCATGCGCGTGCTCGCCAATGATGTCCATCGCGTCGTGCAGCTTCATGTGTAATCCACTGACTATTGCCATTATTCAGCGCCGACACACCATCGAGTGACGCGGCAATTTTGACGCGCACCCAGGGACGTTGTCGCGTCATGCGCGAAACAAAGCCAATATTGAGTTCGCGCGCCTCGTGTTCTAACACGCCCACCGCAGTGGCAATACCAGCCGCTTGTAGCTGCGCCAAACCACGCCCCGCAACCAGCGGATTAGGGTCTTGCATGGCAGCGACTACACGCGACACGCCGGCATCAATTAAGGCCTGCGCGCAGGGCGGTGTTTTGCCAAAATGCGCGCACGGTTCCAGCGTCACGTAAGCGGTCGCGCCTTTTGCTGAATCAGCGAACTCGTTCGCCATGCGCAGCGCGTGCACTTCAGCATGCGGTTCGCCCGGACGTTGATGCCAGCCTTCGCCAACAACAATACCATCACGCACCATCACGCAGCCGACGCGGGGATTCGGCGAGGTGCTGTATAAGCCATTGCGTGCCAGCTGCAGGGCACGCGCCATGTAGAGGTGGTCTCGCGAGGCGAGATCATGCGGCATGGATGCCTGCATAAATTATTCTGCGCCACGCGCTTTGCTGCGCGTGCGCGTTGAACGCGGGGTTTGATTGGCAGGACGTGTAATTTCACGCACCACTTCGGAAAACTCGTCAATGTCTTCGAAGTTGCGATACACGCTGGCGAAGCGGATATAAGCAATTTTGTCGAGCTTTTTCAACTCGCGCATGACGAGCTCACCAATCCGGTCACTCGCGATTTCGCGCTCACCCAAGGTGAGCAACTTCTCTTCGATACGATCAATCGCTTGTATCAAACTTTCTTCAGTCACCGGCCGCTTACGCAGTGCCAAGCGCATGGAGAAATCAACTTTGTCGCGATTAAACTCAGAACGTCGGCCGTCCTTTTTAACCACCACCGGCAGCTTGAGTTCAACGCGCTCGTAGGTGGTAAAGCGCTTGTCGCACGCCAAACAACGACGACGACGACGAACGATATCGCCGTCGTCGTTTTCACGGGTATCAACAACTTGTGTATCCGGGCTGGTACAGAACGGACACTTCATGCAGATCCCCTGTGGTTGCGTTGAGTGCGCGTCACGCTAACGTACCGTGCGTCGCTTAAGCACCGTAAACCGGGAAGCGTTTGCACAGTGCAGAGACTTCATCACGCACACGTGCCAACACCGCTTCATCGCTCGGTGCGTCGAGCACATCTGCAATCAAATGCGCGACTCGCTCGGCTTCGATTTCTGTGAAACCACGCGTCGTCATCGCCGGTGAACCGATACGAATACCGGAGGTCACAAAAGGCTTTTCCGGGTCATTCGGGATGGCATTCTTGTTGACGGTGATATGAGCCTTGCCCAGTGCCGCTTCCGCTTCTTTACCGTTAATTTTCTTAGCGCGCAGATCCACCAAGAACAAATGGCTTTCCGTGCGGCCAGAAATGATGCGCAAACCACGGTCTGACAAAACCTTTGCCATTACGCGTGCGTTATTCACCACCATTTCTTGGTAACGCTTGAATTCGGGTGACGCGGCTTCTTTGAATGCAGTCGCTTTAGCAGCGATCACGTGCATCAGTGGGCCGCCTTGCAAGCCGGGGAAAATGGCAGAGTTGAGAGCCTTTTCGTGCTCAGCTTTCATCAGAATGATGCCGCCACGCGGCCCGCGCAAGGTTTTGTGCGTAGTAGAGGTAACCACGTCAGCATGCGGCACCGGGTTGGGGTAATAACCGGCTGCAATCAAGCCTGCGTAGTGCGCCATATCCACCCAAAAAATCGCGCCCACTTCTTTGGCGATTTTGGCAAAACGTTCGAAATCAATACGCAGTGCATAAGCAGAGGCGCCAGCAATAATAATGCGCGGCTTGTGCTCACGCGCCAAAGCTTCCATGCGGTCGTAGTCGATGTCTTCTTTTTCGTTGAGGCCGTAGGCCACCACGTTAAACCACTTGCCACTCATGTTGAGCGCCATGCCGTGCGTGAGGTGGCCGCCTTCTGCCAAGCTCATACCCATGATGGTATCGCCGGGTTTGGCAAACGCCATCAATACCGCTTGGTTTGCTTGCGAACCCGAATTCGGCTGCACGTTGGCGGCTTCTGCGCCAAACAGTTTTTTGATGCGATCAATTGCCAATTGCTCGGCCACATCCACATGTTCGCAACCGCCGTAGTAACGCTTGCCGGGATAACCTTCAGCGTACTTATTGGTGAGTTGTGAACCTTGAGCTTCCATGACCGCCGGACTGGCGTAATTTTCGGAAGCGATCAGTTCGATGTGCTCTTCCTGACGCACGTTTTCGTCAGTAATAGCGGCCCACAATTCGGCATCGGTTTGAGCAAGCGTTTGGCTACGGGAAAACATGGATATTGCCTTTGAAGTTGAAATACGAATTCGGTACAGAAATATTCGAAGTGCGGCTCGAAGTACTGCTCAATGAGCGCAATGCAACATTTTACCATGCCACGGCAAAACGCCCAGTGCGATCAGAGGCTTAAGGGCTAGCTTAGGCCGTATGTTGCAGCAACCGGAGCATCTCAGCATGGGCGGCTTGGCACAGCTGTTCTGCCGCATCCCAGCCTTCGCCAGTTGGCACATGCAAACTCCCCACATGCAATGCTAAAACGCGCGGCCGGGGTCGCCATTCACCATCTGGCAGCGCTTCACGCGTACCGAAAACGGCTGCCACCTGCACCGGCACGCCTGCACGTGCTGCTGCGGCAAAGCCCCCCATGCGAAAGGGTTGCAGATTAGGGTCTGCCTTAAAGGTGCCTTCGGGAAACACCACCAAATTGCTACCATCGGCCAAATGTCGCGCCATGGCATAAACCTGACTCAAGCCTTTATTGGGGTTGCGGCGATCGATATACAGCATGCCAATGCGCGTTAGCATGCGCCCGACCAGGGGTAGCTCGGCCAACTCCTGCTTCACGACATAGGCGTAACCCGGTTTGGGCGGCAGCGCAGCAGTCAGCAACAAAGCATCAAGGTAGCTAGCGTGATTAACCACCAGCAGATGCGGCCGCGCAGGCAGGTGTTCTAAACCACGCAGTTGCAGCGGCATGAAGCACAGCACGCGCAACAGCCTTGCGCCCCAATGCGCAAAGTATCGCGCCATAACGGTGGCGGGCGACAACAATACAAAAGGGATGGTGAGCGCAAGGCAAACCGTAAGCGCCATCCAGCACCACACGCCATAGAGGGTGTGGAGCATAGCGTGCAAACATTTCGCCAGCGACTTGCCTGACCGAATTGGAAACTTCATAAGGGGGATTTTACTGCGGACTGGCTACCTGCCAGGCAAGACTACTGTACTTCAAAATAAACAGGGGCTCGCACGCTATCGTGCTTCACGCAAAATGCTCAAGGCAATTCATCCAGCGCCTGTTCTAGGTGGCGGCGATCCGCCCAGGTTTCCATGTGCCAACGGCCATCACGCGCCACCAGCCAATTAAGCGCGGCATTGGGAATTTCAAAATCACGCGGCAAGTGCAAGGCACGATCCGTTGCCAATCGACGGATCACATCAAGCACGCCGCCGTGCGTGACGACCAAAATGGTATGACCTTGATGGTCATCGAGCAGCAATTGCAGACAATCGTTTACGCGCTGCGCGAGCTGCACCAAACTTTCCCCGCCATTTGGTGGCACAAACTCGGGCTCTCGCGCTTCGTGCCGCGCATATAAATCGGGAAACAAAATACGTGACTCTGCGTAGGTGTGCGACTGAAACACCCCGAAATGTCGCTCTCGCAGGCCCCCGTGCGTATACACCGCCATCGGGTTGCCGGACTCACACATACTTTCTGCGATGATGCGCGCAGTTTCGAGAGCACGTGACTGGTCACTGCTATACACCGCATCAAACATCATACCCACTAAACCACGACCGACTGAGCGCGCTTGGGCACGGCCTTCTTCGTTCAGCGGCACATCCAACTGACCTTGAATGCGCTTTTGCACATTCCAGTCAGTTTCGCCGTGGCGAATCACACAGAGTCGAGTCGGTCGGTTCATGGGGTAACGCAATTTAAATGGATAAACTTACTGCACGGCAGCAATATTTCGGTTGCCAAGGATATCACCGACTCTGGCACTCAATCGAGACGTATTCCTCACCCAACTCACCGCAATACGCCTACGTCTCATGCCATACAGCCGAATTGCCCAATGAAATGTAAACTGCAGGGTGGGTACACAGATGCTCGCTACAGGAGACGAACGTGCAGGCTTGCCTGAAACTCTCGCGCATGATCGACGAAGTTACGAGTCGAATCGGCCGCTCAGCCATTTGGCTGGTTTTATTCGCCGTGCTGATCAGCGCCATTAACGCGCTCGTACGCAAGCTGTTTGACGTGAGTTCAAACGCATTCCTTGAACTGCAATGGTATTTATTCTCCGCCACGTTTTTACTGGCTGGTGCATATACGCTGCTGCGCAATGAACATGTTCGGATCGACATTTTGTCGGGCCGACTGTCTGCACGTGCTCAAAATTGGATCGACATTTTCGGCCTGCTGTTTTTCTTGCTCCCCATGGCCGGCCTCATCATGTGGTTATCGTGGCCGGTATATCTAGACGCCCTACGTAGTGGCGAAGTCTCCAGCAATGCGGGGGGGCTCATAATCTGGCCAGCACGGCTGTTGGTACCCTTTGGTTTCGCTTTATTAATTCTGCAAGCTTTCTCAGAGCTCATTAAGCGTTTTGCTTTTTTACGTGGCATCGCGCCGAACCCACTGGAGAAAGAAGGCGAAAAATCCGCCGAAGAAGAATTGGCAGAAACGCTACGCCGCAGACACGGCCTTGACCAAGATGCAGGAGGCCAAGCATGAGTTGGATCGCTGCCAATATGGCGCCATTGATGTTTGCTTGCATGGTGCTGTTTCTGCTCACCGGTTTTCCGGTCGCATTTTCTTTAGCGGCATGCGGCCTCGCCTTTGGTGCACTCGGCATTTACTTAGGCCTGCTACCGCCGGCGTTGATGCAGGCGCTGCCAGATCGCGTATGGGGTGTCATGAGTAATGACACCTTATTGGCAATCCCTTTCTTCACCTTTATGGGGTTAATTCTTGAACGGTCTGGCATGGCCGAAGACTTGCTCGACACCATTGGACAGCTATTCGGCCCAATTCGTGGCGGACTTGCCTACGCCGTTATTTTGGTGGGTGCGATGCTGGCCGCCACGACTGGCGTAGTCGCCGCCTCGGTTATTTCAATGGGCCTAATTTCATTGCCCATTATGTTGCGCTATGGCTATGACAAACGCCTCGCTTCCGGCGTAATTGCGGCCTCCGGCACCTTGGCACAGATTATTCCGCCTTCGCTGGTGCTGATCATCATGGCCGACCAATTAGGTCGCTCCGTGGGTGACATGTACAAGGGCGCATTCATCCCCGGCTTTGTGCTCACCGGCCTGTATCTACTCTATGTAATGCTTGTCACCATCGTGCGGCCGACTTGGGCGCCAGCTATGCCAAGTAGCGCACGCACCATTGTCGAAGAAGATGGAAGCTCCGGTTTGCGCTCGGTCGGCGTCCTCACGCTGATATCAACCACGTGCGCAGTTGCCTACGCCAAGCTGATCGCCCATGCCGATATGCCAACAGATGAGCGCATTGTGCTGTCCATGCTCATTGGCATTGGTACCGCTTTCGCACTAGCATTGGCAAATCGTTTGCTCGGCCTCAAATTGCTGTCGCGCATGGCAGAGAAGGTAACGTTTGTACTCATCCCGCCGCTCGGCCTCATTTTCCTCGTGCTCGGTACCATTTTTATGGGTATCGCAACCCCCACCGAGGGCGGCGCT
>SBBQ01000042.1 GCA_005239635.1 Uliginosibacterium gangwonense | reverse complement strand
ATTCCGCCTTCACGTTTTATTCCGTTGGCAGAACATTCAGGTTTGATTATTAACCTAGGCGAATGGGCACTAAATTTAGCATGTCAGCAATTAGCTGAATTGAATCGACAAGGTCACCACCATTTGCGCATGGCTGTCAATGTGTCTGTGGTGCAGTTCCACCATCCTAAGTTCATTACGATGCTGCGCGAAGCGCTTGCCAATAGCGGCATCACACCGAACTGCTTAGAACTCGAAATTACCGAGTCTATGGCAATGGAAGAACCTGAATTCATCATGCGTACGCTGGATGCCGTGAAGGAGACGGGCGTATCAATTTCAGTCGATGACTTTGGCACCGGCTTTTCTTCACTCTCATATCTGCAACGGCTCAATGTTGATCGTCTGAAAATCGACCGCTCATTTATTAGCGAAATGACCGATCCATTGCGTAGCAGCCGCATTGCCGAAATGATTCTGCAACTGGGGCAAAACCTCAACCTGGTTACGTTAGCTGAAGGCGTGGAAGACGAACTGCAGGCTGGCGTGCTGCGCCAATTGGGTTGCATGGAAGCACAAGGCTATCTCTTTGGTCGACCAATGCCTCCGCATGCCTTGCAAACTTGGCTTGAGAATTACCAAGCACCACAATACTAGGCGCTCTGCTACTTACTGCACCTAACGCGCGGCGCAAGACAATACACAAAGAAAAAGGGCCAAGTCGATGACTTGGCCCTTTTATATTTTGGCGCGCCCGGAGCGATTCGAACGCCCGACCCCGTGGTTCGTAGCCACGTACTCTATCCAACTGAGCTACGGGCGCAAAGAAGCGAGATTATAAGGATGATTCGTGTTGTTTGCAACTAGGTTCAATCATTTCATTACAAAATTTTGAACTTAATACGCCGCACACTACACCACACACAACGCCACAAATAAACCAATCAACCTACTCGCCGCACTTGCGTGCTTCGTACAAATTTTTGGATGTCACTAACGACTGACAACAAACAAAATTTGGCGGAGAGAGAGGGATTCGAACCCTCGATGCAGTTTTTGACCGCATGCTCCCTTAGCAGGGGAGTGCCTTCGACCTCTCGGCCATCTCTCCGCATCCGCTCTACAAATGCGAGCGCGGATGATAACGGAACCCGTGTGCTGGGTCAATTTACACAGCACACTTTCAAACAATTACTTCATGAGCCTCAGGCCTGATCGAGGCCAAAAGCCTTGTGCAGTACGCGAACAGCGAGCTCAAGGTACTTTTCGTCAATCACCACCGCAATCTTGATTTCAGATGTAGAAATCATCTGCAGATTGATGCCCTCTTCCGCCAATGTGCGGAACATCTTGCTCGCAACACCGGGGTGAGAGCGCATGCCAACACCCACAGCCGACACTTTGGCAATGTGCGTATCACCGACGATTTCGCGAGCGCCAATATGCTGTTTGACTTGATCTTCGAGGATGCTGATCGTGCGAGCATATTCACTGCGTGGAACCGTAAAACTAAAATCAGTTGTACCGTCATGGCCCACGTTTTGAATGATCATGTCGACGTCGATATTGGCATCGGCAATCGGGCCCAAAATTTGGTAGGCAATCCCCGGACGATCAGGCACACCCAAAACAGTCAGCTTGGCCTCATCACGGTTAAAGGCAATACCAGAAATAATTGGCTCTTCCATGTTCTTGTCATCCTCAAACGTAATCAAGGTGCCAGGCCCTTGATTGGTTTCATCTTCAAAACTAGACAGCACGCGCAGCTTCACGCGATATTTACCGGCAAATTCAACGGAGCGAATTTGCAGCACCTTTGAACCTTGGCTGGCCATTTCCAGCATCTCTTCAAACGTAATGCGGTCCAAGCGACGCGCTTCAGGCACGATGCGTGGATCAGTCGTGTAAACACCATCTACGTCTGTATAGATTTGGCACTCATCAGCACTCAGCGCAGCCGCCAGTGCTACACCCGTTGTATCTGAACCACCACGACCCAAAGTTGTAATATTTCCGTTCTCATCGACGCCCTGAAAACCTGCTACAACGACTACATAGCCATCATCTAGGTCTTTACGAATGGGGGCATCGTCGATGGAGAGAATACGCGCTTTGGTAAACGCATCATCGGTCAGAATTCGGACTTGGCTGCCGGTATAGCTTTTAGCTTTAACGCCCTGCTCTTCCAAGGCAATAGACAGCAAGCCAATGGTCACCTGTTCACCCGTTGATGCAATGACATCCAACTCACGTGCATTTGGGTTCGGCGAAATTTCTTTTGCCAAAGACAGCAATCGATTGGTCTCACCACTCATTGCTGAAACAACAATGATCATCTGGTTGCCTTGCGACTGCCAATGCCTAATTCTGCGCGCCACATTACGGATGCGCTCGGGGTTACCCATTGAGGTACCGCCGTATTTTTGAACGATCAGCGCCATGAACGCCCCATCAACATGTAAAACCTAGCATTGTAACGAATAGTTGAGCATACGCACGCATTTAGCGTGCATTGCACAAAACACTTAGGCCTTGTACGCAAAAGGAAAATTCGCCTATACTTCGATGCAACTACTACTAAAGTGATAGTAGGCATATTCTAAGTTGCTGAATATTATACAATTGTGAGACACCATGAAAAACAGCGAACACATTGATTCACGCGAAATCCGTAAAAGACTGGGCATGAATCAGTCTGAGTTCTGGGGCATGATTGGCGTTACGCAAAGCGGCGGCTCCCGCTACGAGAGCGGTCGCAATATGCCGCGTCCCGTACAAGCCCTGCTGCGCTTGGTTCACGTAGAACAGGTTGATCTTGCGAGAATTCGTCGCGAAGACCTTGAAGTCATCGAATTTCTCAAGGCAACGCAAAGCGAAACCTTCAAGAAATTAAAGAAAGAAGCGCGTAGCTGGGTTAAAGAGAAGCGCTAAGCACGGCACTGAGTACTGAACTCGCGGCTTATAAAAGCTTGGCTTGCCATCGCACCAAGTACAAAAATCACCCGCGAATTCTAATTATTGGCTCACTTTCACGACGAGCCCTGTCTCAGCCCGAATCTGTTTTGCACAAGCCTCAATTTCGTCTGCATTGAGTGCAGCTAGTCGTTGCGCACCTTCTTGCAACGACGGCCGAGCCAATCCGTATAGCAATACGCCTTGCAGGCGTTCTGGCCCCGCCTCTTTCAGTAAGCAAGCGTATGACGATAGAACTTGCGCGTCAGGCACTCTGCCATCAATCTTAAACATGCAGGTCTGCACCCACGTTGGTGCAATTGAAGCGCATAACTTGAGTCTCGCAGCAATCGAGTTAGGCTTAAGCTTAACGCCATTGATGAGCTGAATTTGATCGATTTCAGCCGCATCCACCTTAAACCACACCTCACCCTGTAACGCAGCAAGCTTTCTTAATCCAGCTTGCACCTCTTCTCGGTTAATCAAACTGCCATTGGTAATGAGTCGAATTGGCAAGTCTTCTGGAAGGTTAAATTTCTTCTTGGCCTCACCGATCAAATCGATCACTTCAGCGAACTCAACCGCACTCGTAGGTTCGCCATTACCAGACAAGGCGATGTCACAAATTCTGCGCGCATCTTCAGGTACATGTAACTGCATGAAGTCGCCATTTAGCACTTGGTCAAGCAAACCATCCAATTCCAGCTTCAATTGCTGCAAATTAATGATTGGTGCATTACCACGCTGAAGATTGGGCACCTGGCAATAAATGCAATGCCAATTACAAGCATTATTAGGATTGAGGTTAATGCCGATTGAAACGCCTCCAGCACGACGCGAAATCACTGGGTAAACATAGGTTAGGCCCAGCACATCACGATTATGCTGTTGAGTGGAAAGAGGCTGCACAGGAATGAAAGCTTGCGTCACTTCGCTTAGATTAGGGTGTTACGACAGTCGCTATTGTAGAATTCGTTCTGCCGACTGGCTAGAGCACAATTTCTAGCATTCTTCGCATGCGTGTAAACCATGCGCGACACGTGATATGTTGAAAGTTAATCAAGATGAAAATTACCCGCCGCCTTGAATTTGATGCGGGACACCGAATTCCTGACCATCAAAGCCAGTGTAAACACCTGCACGGCCACCGCTATGCACTCGAGGTTACCTTGTCGGGTGACGTGATCTGCCAAGACGGGTCTCCCGTGAATGGCATGGTGATGGACTTTTCAGAAGTAAAGCAAATTGCCATCGACCAAATCGTCGGCAAGTGGGATCACGCGTTTTTAGTTTATCGTGGCGATCAGGTCGTGATCGATATGCTTGCCAACATTCCTGACCACAAAACAATTGTGCTGGATTGTGTACCTACCGCCGAAAACTTGGCAGCAACTGCGTTCAAAATCTTAAGGGCTGCATATCAAGATAAATACGGTAACCATTTACAGCTGGAACGTGTGCGCTTGTATGAGACGCCCAATTGCTGGGCAGATGCAGTCGCTTAAAATTCTTGGGTCTAGTGGAAATCCTTGAGTCTAGTGGAAATTTTGTACATCCCCACTGCTTTGCTTTGTCCCCGCTTCAAAAATATCTGGCGAATAGTCGACTTGAATTAACTTCTGACTATTTACAGGATGGCCATTAATATAGCCGGGACTAAACTTTACCTCCCGGAATGCGGCAACTGCGGCGTCGATATAACGTTGATCCAAATTGCTATCTTCAGCAATCACTTTATCGACTACGCCCTCATCACTTATCAGCAAGCGAACCTTCACAAATCCAATTGGCACAGAAGTCCCAGTCTCAGTCGGTATCACCGGCGTGACTTCCTGAAGTGGAACAGAGTTCTGATCAAGCTTGCTAGATGGGTAGTAAACAATTTCTGGACTAGAAGACGATAAATTTGGATTGAACTCATCCAAATCAGCCACATGAGCGTCAGCTTGTCTAGGCTCAATCGCTTCGGGCAAGTTCTTTTGCAACTCATCTACAGAATGAGTAAGTATTCGTTCGGAATTATTACCCGTTCCCGCAACAACAAATCGATCCGATGATTGACTTGTTGTCGCAGCAAGAGAAACCACATGCAATGGCTGTAACGATTTAGGTATAGAAGAAACGCTCTTGGCGTTATGGCCGCCACTATTGTGCGATAAGAGGCTCAGTGCAGACACATGCAATCCAACTGACACCCCTATCGCACCTAACAATAGCTTTGATCGGCCACGATTCATAAATCCACTTACTGACCATCCTCAAGAATTTCTCGCCACGATACGCGACGGGGTGTGGCATTAACACTTGAAGGAGGACCTTCATTTGTTAAGGTTTCGCCGGCCGAGGTACGGATAATTGATTTAAAACCTCCATTGGGCAGTCGGATTACACGCGGAGCGCTAGACAAGAACGCACCTAAATAAAAGGACATCCAAGTCGTGCCATTCTGCACGACCCCGCCAGTGCGATAGTCTAGAACGTTGTAGTAGCTACTCCCCCCTGGGGTACACACATCAGAACTGGGGATATTGCTCGTAAACACCAATGTTCTCGCCACAATCGTGGGATCTGAGGTAAGTCGTTCCCCCGAGACATTCAGATCAACAAACCAACCACGTTTAGTCGTGTAATCAACAGTCGCCAGCGATGCATTGGTGCGCACAGCCGTACCAGAGAGAACCTGTTGTTGTAAGTTTGAGCGTGTGGGCGATGGAATCACTGTGTTATATCCGCTCGGGTTGCTCAGGTTGTCGACTAAGCCATACATCGACTGCACATCAGATGTGGCCACATCAGAATCGCCCAGATACTTCCCTGTGCCCAAATAAACCACCCTACGCGCTGCACCGTTTGCAAAGAAACCGGCCAAATCAGGCTTTGTTGTTACGGGTTGAGCATTACCGGATGCATCCACTAGGTTAACTAAACGCTTAACTTTCCACTCACTCGTATTTACAGAGTTCAAATCAAAGCGCCACACATCACCATTCAAATCACCCCCATAAACATATGTCACCGTGCTATCTGTATTACCCGAGTCTGCCCAAGCGACTACTTGCGCCAAACCACTGGGAGAAGATGCACTGCCGCCGGTATTGCCGGGTGGGTTAACCCCACCGCCTGTATCAAATACATGAAGCACGGCACCATTTCGAATATTTACAACGAAGAGGTAACCATGTCCGTCGCCACCAGTATCAGCGCCATTGTTATATCCAGAAGGAATAAGGGCGACCCAGCCATGTGCTTTTGACTTAGCAACAATAGGCTTGCCAAAGCTATAACCTACTTTATTGATGTTCATTGCCAAACCGCCGCTAACAAACCCATCGGGTGTAGTTACGTCAACGGTCCCTGTGGTTCCAGTATTCGGGAATTCCCACATAACCTTTGAAGCAGCATCTGACTCTGAAGTTGCCAACGGCGTCGTCACGTCTAAGGCGTACCAGCCTCGACCACCTTTACCAAGCCCCCCCACCAATACACTCTTCCAATTCGGCGATGTCGCACCAGAACCACTTGTATTGCTCAAATCCACATCCGCCAAGAATGGCGTGGCATCAACATAATATTGGTGTGTGAAACCTGTTTTCTTAGCAAGGTTGCGCAACTTACTGGGGCCATTAAACAAAAAACTCGGGATATAGGCCCAACTCTCAACGCCGTTTGAGCCGTTAAAGGCATGCACCATTCCATCATTAGCAGACTGAAAAATCACAGTCGGTCGCGTGGATTGCGCTGTTACAAAACTTGCGTAACCATTATCTGTATATGCTGATGACGGTGGGCGAACAATCACCGCCTCTGCATTGATAATGTCACCCAATACATGCACACGTGTGCGATAAGTAGTCCCTTCATTCGTGCGAACCCCTCTTAAATAATCAAGTACAGCATCGCCATCTGATGGCCCTGGCGGGGTCGTGGTGGAATTCAAATAAGATAGTTGAGTAGCGCTAATTCTTGTTCCACTGGCGTCGGGTGATTTGAAAATACGTCCCTGTCCAGTGCCTGAGTCGCCTGTATGAGTAACGATGTTTCGGCTGGCTGCAGATAGCGCATCCAACTGGGACATGGCAGACCAAATTGCCGTTGTACTCACTATGCCCGTATTAACATCGATAGGATAGGCGGATAGATCTCCATACCAACCACCTGAATTGTATTTTGATGCGTACGAGGTATTGTCAGCCGGTGTTACGTTCGGATTGGCAACCGCAATTGCAGCGCCGGAGCCTGTACGACTAATCAGGTCATTCAGTGCAGAGGATAACGAATTAGCAAATTCATCTGGATTCGATGCACTATAAAATCCACCGCGACTATTCACCGCAGCATGTGCTAAATCGTCAATTTTGTTTGGTAAGGCTGCGGTAGGATCTGGCCAAGTTATAGTAGGCGGCGAAGTGGTCAAAGCTTGATCAATTGTGCTTTTCGGGATTGTTCCGAAAACCCCCAAGCCGACAGTGAAGTTCACCATATGCTGCCAAAAGGCCGGGTCGACACTATCCTTCGGAACCTTGTTGGCCAAGTCGGTACGCAAATCGGTAATCCAATATTTCATCGCCACGTCAGCGAGGGTATTCGAATAACTATCAGAATATGGATTTCCTGGTGTGTAAGTGTAGGATATTGGCGCACCAAGATTATCAAAACCATTAAGCGTGCCAGACGCAGTGTTGTCTGCATTACCCGCATTCGAGTAGGTATCACCCCAATAGCCATCCGTCATCAGAATATTAAATGTCTGACGACAAGCAGCGTGAGGCGTTGTGTTATTTGACCCAGGAAACTTACCCCACGGACCGCTATCATCAGTACGGGAAAAGTAACTCCCAACCTCTTCGAGCGATATTCTAAGTGGCGTACCATTCGTGTTGATCGTATAGCCATAGAACGTACTGAAAAAATTGGATCTGTCAGACCCGGTGAATTGTCGCACCCCATTGACTACTGATTTTGTATCCACTCCATCAATGGTTGAAGTGCCCTTATTAATTGCCGCAAATCCAACACGCGGTTCAGTTGATAACGAAGAAAAGGCGCGCCCTATACCCGCCCGAGCCGCCAAAATGCGATTGCGGTAATACTGAAACCAATTCGCGAAATTTTGAATTTCCTCCGCGTACGTACAAACCGTTGTACTAGCACAGTCGGTTCTGTCGCTTGAAAGTTTCGTATACGACGCGGTACCAGAGCGAATTTCTACGCGCGTAAAATTAGCTGGAATATTATTAACGTCATTTGCACTCGTTAATGGTGCACCACCGGTGTAAACATAATAAGTCGCCGGATAAAACGTCTGGGCCACATTGCTAGAGCTGCCATCATCTGCCAACCAGTTTGTTGTAATGGTTAGATCTGTCGTTAGATTCCTTGCACCAACCCCGGTATTCATTGGATTGAAATATGCAGCAGATGGCGTCGCATCTGCCATATTTGAGCCCGTACTATTTGCCCACGGCGTATA
This sequence comes from Uliginosibacterium gangwonense, assembly GCA_005239635.1. GTDB lineage: Bacteria > Pseudomonadota > Gammaproteobacteria > Burkholderiales > Rhodocyclaceae > Uliginosibacterium_A > Uliginosibacterium_A gangwonense_A. The sequence continues at coordinate 16,875 of SBBQ01000042.1, read as the reverse complement.
GCGAACTCGCGGGTTGTAATAAATCTTGTTGTAATCCGACGTTCTTAAGTAGCGCGCATAACGATTCGTACTTTCAAAGCCAACTACGCACCTGCCATAGTCTCCACCACCAAATGCTCCAGACCTAATCGGAAACATATAGGGAGTCGCACGCCGCCCTGCATTAAACGATGAACAATTTGGATTTGTATTTGTGGCTGAATCCGGCATGACATCATCAGGCAACATCTCAAACATCATGGAACCAGAATCATCTAACGTCAGCATGATATTCGGTGCGGCAACAGTCTTGATTGCCATCGGCACATCAGCCAAATCGGTCGAGGCAGCATGTAATGATGTAAACGGTACAGCTGCCGCAAGCAACGCACTGAGTACGCGCACCCCGAGCTTTTGATTGGATTTAACATAACCACGCATCAAAGCACTCCTCAATCTTGTATTGCGATTCAACGCGACAACAATGTTTGAATAATCGTCTCAGTATTTCGAGGGCCGCTCACCTTAGTTGTGACTCGATAGACGATTTCGAGCTCAGCGCCCAGCGGTGGGGCACTACCCGCAGAAGAAATCTGGTTAGAGTTACCGCCTTCACGAGTGTTTGAAAAGCAATGAGGCGCGTCCTCTTCTCTAGCTACTGGCCCAATCACACGATTTTCCCCTTGCTTACACAAACGTTCGATCACAAATTGATATTTGTATCCGCTAACTTCAACCGACGGTATGTTCGTACTACCCCAATTGAATGCAGGAACACCTTTTGTGTTTTCGATACTCGACTGCCCTTCATGGTAGTACTGGCAATCCGGTGGATTGCAACCAGCCGGCAAGTTTGCATCCGTGTTTGCAAGGGTGGCCGTCCCCGTTAAATAATTAACTGCTGCCTCTGTACCCCGGTCTGCAATGCTTACCGCAGCCTCTTTAAAAGCCAAATTCCCCGCGACCAAAGTCGCAGTATCTATTGATCGCACAAGTGCTAAGCCAGCTAAAGTCATAACAACCAATGCGATTAAGGCGACGAAAAGTGATACGCCGCGCTGGTGCATATAAGAGGCACCGTTGCTATACATGCGAGCACGCTTTACGTAATTCATTTGGCCGTAGCGATTCAAGTCATGCATTTCAATTGCTCCACATCACATTTCTCAACGGAACAATCGTCTGAAAAACTTTGTAGCGGTAATGTTGCCACTCCGTATCGCCCGGCGCAGATCTAAGGTCGATAGCAGGAGCGGGTTCAGTACTCGTGTCATCTACATAGGCACAAGGCCCATAATTGGTTGCATGATTATCGGTGCATGCGGTTGTGACTAATGCCGCATCACGACGAGACGCACGCGCAACAGCGACAACACGAATTGCGATTATGCGCTGTATATCTGCAAGTGCAGGTTGAGTCGTCATGTTGCCATTACTATCTAAAACGGTCGCCCAAGCGCCTACAGGTTCCACCCACTGGGCTACCGTATTCTTTGCCGCCGTCGTTGATGCGCCTGCGAGCGCAACACCATACTGAATTTGTAAAGAAACGATGTCATTTGCCAATACTTCAGACGCAGGGCTTGCACCAGTTCTATAATTTGAAACAAAGAGTTGCTTGTTGGCATCCACACCGTATGCACGACTCGTAATACCCGCTCCTGACGTAATTTTGCCAAGAACAAACAACTGACCATCTTTATAATCTTCAAACAATGGCCAGCCTTGTGCAGTCATATAACCATTACTCACGTTGTACTCTGGATTAGGTGAACTAACCCCGACACCAAAAGTCAACGTACTACTGGCGGTCCCCGTAGTAGCTGAGGTTATTGCACCTAACATGCAATGCGATTTGTCGTTCAAAACAAGTAATGCCATCACTTGTGTCGAACTTACATCAATATCGTAGCCACGCCTGACTGTCACCGTCCGAGCTGCATTGTCACCAATCGTAATAAGTGTCGGAATCGATCCGGTAAATTGACTGGCCGTGCGAATCAGTAAAGTATCTGAAGCAGAGCCTGCACCCCCTACGATTGAAACAGAGGTGGTGCTAAATGAGTTCACGGGGCCGGGTGTGCTCCCACCTCCCGTATCAACATAGGAATGGAAATTCTGGCATCCGAATGCATTAGGATTATTAAAGCCAGAACCAGCACGGCGTAAATCTTCCGTCATCATGGTCAGTGCATATTGCCCAGAACTTTCAGCATCAGCACCTGTGGTCGAAATCTGACGCTGTGACTCAAACACGCTTAACGTCTGTGTCACTGCCAACACAGTGATAAGCCCAACAGTAAGGCCTATCATGACTTCAACCAAGCTAAAGCCTTGTTGAGTTTTGCGATTAGTTTTTTTAGTAACAAATTGCATAGGACACCCCCTTACGGGTTGATTCCAATATTGCTGGCAACGACATGCATGTGGTCTGATGTATCTTGCAAGCTACGCCAACATATCGTGACCAAAACATCACCCGTCACTGCATTAACCTCAATTTTTTGTTTAGTCCCGCCCGCCGTTCCAGGCAAGACCGCGGCAACTTGCCGAGCCCAATCCACCGTAGGAAGTGTTCCGGCGGGTGCGGCACCTGCACAATCTGCACCACCTGCGTTCAAGTTATATGCCGCCAGATTTGCGGGGTCAGACCACATTTTCCCGATGATTTGATTTGCCAATGCTGCGGCATCTGATCGATATTTGGCATCGGAAACCCGTTGAATTGAAACGGCCTGTAAAGCCACGAGCGTTAACAATCCAAGCGAGAACACCAAAATAGAGATTAGTGCCTCAATCAGCACGACCCCTTTTTGATTTCCCAAATTAGCGTGTCTTCTCATAAACATCTCGCAGGATTAGATCCACTTGAAACGGCCGGGTCGCAAACACGTACCTGCCCTCCTGTTACTGATCCGCCAGAACCGCCCATACCAATATCAATACGTCGCGTATCAGCTGCCCACCCTGCAGGTAGAGCAACCAATACACTGCGAATCGACGCAGTTGCATCAGCATTATTGACGACTTGACCCAACCCGTTATAAGTCAGTGTTGCAGGTCCTGCGGTCGTTGCCCCTCCGACCAACGTGGCCGTAACAACAGCGTCCCCCGTTCCTTCAGACCGAGAGGAGCGCCCTTGAATTTCAGTGCCTGCCGCATCTAGAACAGACCAATCTCCACGGCCATTCAGCAGCACAAATCTCACTAAGCCATTGCGCTGCACCGCTTCAGCTCTTGCAATTTGCAAACCATTTTGCAATGCATCCGTAGATGTTTTTAATTGATTTCTCTGGATAAAGTTTTGGAAGGCCGGCATTCCAATGGCCATCAGTATGGCAACGATGACAATGCCAACCATTAGCTCTACAAGCGTAAACCCGACATGAAACCGTTTTGCGATCAACATGATCCACTCGACCTATCAATCCAACAGTTCAGTGGCAAGCCAGTGGCCGTAGGAAACGAAACTGTTCGGCGTACATTGGTCTCATTGATATCAAATACAAACCCAGCCATACCTTGCGAAGCGATGCCAGTAGCCGTAATGCGATAAGTGGAATCCGTGCATACCGCCGCATAATTAAACATTGCACTTGTACTCGGCGGGGGAAGCGACGCTCCACATGTAGCACCCCCAGCAGCGGTCGTATAGCGACGGCGGTCTTGGAAATACTGCTCCATTAAAATTCGAGTTTGCGACAAATTACTAGTAGCTTCAGTAATTTTGCTGCGTACAACATACGCCGAGTAATTTGGAAAAACGATGCCTGCTAGGATCGCAATAATGGCGACAACAATCATCAGCTCAAGCAGCGTAAAACCAGCCTGAGCCGCCATAGGAGCAGGAGATTTGCTAACTCGCCGTTCAACTTGATTTGCCACTTCGTTCATATCCTCACCTTCGCACTTTTTGCGCACTCTGAAGATAGGGTCATCGGCGCTTTTAAGCCATGATTTAACGATGAACGGCCGAATAAGCTTTTTAGACGGAAAAAAACGGGGAAGAAATTTTAAAAACAACAAGGTCGACGCCCAAAAGACATCGAAAACACATAAATACAATGAGTTAAACAGATTTGGCGGAAGCGGTGAGATTCGAACTCACGAACGCCTTACGACGTTGCCGGTTTTCAAGACCGGTGCATTCAACCACTCTGCCACGCTTCCGGAATAGGTCTTGGATTGTTCCAAGCAAGTATTAGCCGCTGTTTTGTACAGTTTGACGACATTGCGCCGCCGCTTTGCTAATACCACGGGTGGCATTCTAGCATTTCTCTGTGCGTTTGAGTGGAACCAGACTGTGATAATCTTGTCAGAGTTTCAGGTGGCACATTTAACAGGTTACACAGCTAGTCACTGCGTTTGAACACAGGAGAGAATCATGCAAGCCGAACAATGGAACACTGCACAGGCAGGTACTTTAAGCGTTAGCCAGAACAAGGTGATGCGCAACACCTATTTGTTGCTGGCTGTTTCACTTATTCCCACCGCAATTGGGGCCTTGGTGGGCGTTAACTTGAATTTTTCTTTCATGCGCAGCAGTCCGATTCTATCGATCGTGCTGTTCATGGCGGTTTTTTACGGCTTTATGTACTTGATTGAGAAGAATCGCGATTCAAGCACAGGTGTCGCACTGCTGCTTGGCTTCACCTTCTTAATGGGCGTTATGCTCGGCCCGATTCTGCAGCTCGCGGCCATCATGCACGCAGGTGAAATGGTAGCGTTTGCGGCGGTTGGCACGGCTGCCATCTTCTTTGCACTAGCTGCTGTATCGAGCTCAACCAAGCGTGATTTCAGCTTCCTCTCGAAGTTTCTGATGATCGGTTTCTTCGTATTGATGATCGCCATGCTTGCCAATGTATTCCTGCAATTGCCGGCACTTTCAATGGCTCTCACCGCTGGCATCATGCTGTTTGCAGCCGCAGCTATTGCTTACACGATTAACCAAATCGTGCGTGGCGGTGAAACCAATTACATTAGCGCCACACTCACTCTGTACGTAAATATCTATAACCTATTTACGAGCCTGCTTCACCTATTACTGTCTTTCACCGGTAACAACCGCGACTAAGTTGCAATACGTAATAAAAAGGCGACTGCATGCAGTCGCCTTTTTTATTGCACCTGGTCAGATTTTGGTCCGTGGTGTCCGCCCGAATTACGGTCGCCCAAATCATGGTCGCTCTATCAGTGCGATCGACTCGACATGCGAGGTATGCGGGAACATATTGGCAATGCCAGCGCCTCGTAGTACGTAGCCTTTTTCATGCACCAGAATCGCCACATCGCGCGCTAGCGTTGCAGGATTGCACGACACATAAACAATGCGCTTCGGCGCTTGTGCATCGCTTGCCATTGGCAATGATTTACAGACATCCACCGCGCCTTCACGTGGCGGGTCGATCAACATTTTGTCGAACGCACCCCAACCCGAAACCACTGCCTCATCAATTTTGAACAAGTCGGCAACGTCGTAACTACACTGGTCTTGCAGAGCATTGCGTGTTGCATTTTCACGCGCTCGGTCGACCAGCACTTTGCTGCCTTCTACACCAAAAACCTTTGCACCACGACTCGCAATGGGCAAAGTAAAGTTACCTAAGCCACAAAACAAATCCGCCACACGCTCCCCTGCTTGAACATCGAGCAGGCGCAGCGCACGACGAATCAATACACGATTGATATCGTGATTCACTTGTGTAAATTCGGTGGGCCTGAAATACAACTTCACATCAAACTCAGGCAAGGTGTAATACAAATCTTGTGCCTGAGTTGCGATCATCGGCTGCGCCGTGTCCGGTCCTCCCGCTTGCAACCACCATTCAATATTGTGCTGATTGGCAAATTCAGTCAGCACGGCATGATCATTCTCATTTAAAGGCTCTAGGTGACGTAACACCAGTGCGGTGGCGTTGTCACCCACTGCCACTTCAATTTGCGGAATACGATCTGGACACGACAATGCGCCCACCATAGCGCGTAATGGCAAAAGCAAGGCTGATACGGCGGGGGGTAGAACTTCGCAGCGCGTCATATCGGCCACATAAGTGCTTTTACGTTCATGAAAGCCGACTAACACACCGCCCTTTTTCGCCACATAGCGCACGGTTAGTCGTGCGCGGCGACGATAGCCCCATGTTGGCCCCATCAATGGCGGAAATTGGACTTCAGGTTTAACGCGCGCCAAATGCCACAACGCATCTTCCAGCACACGCTGTTTCACTGCGACTTGAGCACTGGCTTCTAAATGCTGCATGCTGCAGCCACCACACATGCCAAAGTTTTCGCAGCCTGGCGTTACCCGCATGCTACTAGGTTTGATGATGCGGCTAATCTGCGCGAATTCGTAGCTAGGTTTGCGTCGATAGGGTGAAAAGTCGACAGTTTCGCCGGTTAGCGCACCATCAACAAAGATGACTTTTCCATCGTAGTGGGTCACGCCACGACCATCGTGGTCGAGCGATTCAATTCTGGCAATTGGCATGGATCAACAACGTAGAGAAATTGCTGGAAGCTGTTATGGCAACACAGACAAAGTTAGCGCGAAAGGCACAATTGTAAACGCTTGGCTCTGTCACTGCTTGGCGGCTTGAAAGAACTCATCACACAGAGCGCCTGCATATTGGCAGAATGTGGGCATTCGCTTGACTCATATGACGCACAACATGAAGAAAAATAACCTAGCAAATCAGCCCCTGCAACTTCTTGGCGGCATCAGTGTGCGCAAATTTTTGAGCACCTATTGGCAAAAGAAGCCTTTACTCATTCGCCAAGCCATTCCTGGGTTTACGGGCGTTACAGGACTGAGTTCTCGCCAAGAGATGCTGCAATGGGTGTGTGAAGACGAAGTTGAATCACGCCTAATTGAACAAGTTAAAGGTGCCTGGAAACTCACGCGTAGTCCATTACCTAAGAACGTACAAAAACGTGCGCGCACTTCGCCATGGACCGTGTTATTGCAGGGTGTAAACACCCTTCTGCCAGAAGGCGACGCGCTCATGCGACAGTTCAACTTCATTCCCTCCACCCGCCTAGACGACCTAATGGTGAGCTACGCCACCGACGGTGGAAGCGTTGGCCCACACTTCGATTCCTACGATGTTTTTTTACTGCAAGGCATGGGCGAGCGGCATTGGCAAATCAGCGCTCAAAAAAACCTCGACATCATTGAAGGCGCTCCACTCCGTATTCTTAAGCAATTCAAAACACAACACGAATGGGTGCTGGAGCCAGGCGACATGCTTTATTTGCCGCCCAAATATGCACATCATGGTGTAGCGCAAGGCGAATGCATGACCTTCTCAATTGGCTTCCGTGCGCCCGCGCATGAAGAAATCGCTAGTCACTTCTTGAATCACATTCAAGACAATTTGTGTATTGACGGGCGCTATGCAGATCCCGATCTTTCAATCCAAAAACATCCGGCTGAAATCAGTGCAGATATGCTCGACAAAGTCGAACGGGTGCTGAAAAAAATTCAATGGAAACGAGCGGATGTCGCCGAGTTCATCGGTTGTTATTTAACAGAACCCAAAGCCCACATCTTTTTTGACGTACCCGAACAACCGCTTAGCCCAGCTCGTTTCCGCCAAAAGATTGGCAAAACGGGGATCAAGCTAGATCTACGCACACAGATGTTGTTCCATAAAGACCGTGTGTTCTTAAATGGCGAACCCTATGTTGCTACGCGAGACGATTTAGCTTGGCTCAAAGCACTCGCTGATCACCGAATGCTGCCATCACTCAAACCTTGCAGCGATGCTGCTGAAGCAGTGCTTTATGAATGGTATTGCGACGGATTCTTACATCCATGACCACCACCAACCCAAATGTAGAACCCAACCCCTTGCACGGTCTTTTCGATACAAGGGTTGGTTTGCTAGAGGCTTTCGACGCACTTTTAAAACAAGCGCAACATCAGGTTTCTCTTGCCGACACCGATCTCACCAGCTTTCAACTTGAAAACACCCTGCGACTAGATGCACTCACCTATTTTTTAAGAGAAAACCCGGCCTCAAAGATTCGCCTACTCATATGGCAAACCACCCCCCTAGAAGCCAAGATGCCGCGGCTATTACGCCTTTTGCATAGTTTTGGTCATCGCATCGAAGTTCGCACACCCACAAGCGCTAATGCAGAACACCCCGCCTGTTTCTGCCTTGGCGATACAAACTTTCTAGTCCATCGGTTTCACCCAGCATCCCTGAATGGAAAATGGGTTTTTGAAGCCGGAATCGAATTTAATCGCCTTAATTCCCTATTTAATGAATTCTGGCAGGAGGCTACCCCCTCCCTTCCCCCATCGAATCTTGGACTTTGATATTTTTTCGAAAAAAAATCTCTATTTTTTTGCACTGCACTAGTTTATTTGTTACAGCTAGTGTTATATACTTCGCGCCGGTTGGATTGATCTCCCGACCATAAGTCGTTTGATCGTACTGATTTAACAAACTTTATCGATGAAGGAAAAATGATGAACAAGTCTCTCCTCGTTGCAGCCCTGATCGCTCTGGGTCTGGCCGCTTGTGGCAAGAAAGAAGAAGCTCCGGCTCCTACTCCGGCTCCGGAAGCTCCGAAGGTTGAAGCACCGGCCGCTCCTGCTGCTGCTCCGGCTCCGGCTGAAGCTCCTGCTGCTGCTCCGGCCGCTCCGGCTGCTGAAGCTCCTGCTGCTGCTCCGGCTGCTGCTGACAAGAAGTAATCACTTCTGTCAAAACAAAAAGCCGACCTTCGGGTCGGCTTTTTGTTTTTGTGACCTACAAACTTCCCCATAAAGATCTTTGCGCTGATTCAACTCATCTATAAGTTACTGCTGTACTTCCAAGCGGTGTAACGATACGTTGTGCACGTTCGCACCTAGCAGCCCAACTCACAAAGTCTGAACTTCATACCACGGCAGCCCCTCATCTTGATTGGCAATCGCAATCCAGTCGGCCTCACACCCTAAAGCTCCTGATAAAGCCGTACGAACCAGGTCTGGGTGGTTATTCTGTTCAGACAAATGCGCCGCTACCAAATGCTGAAGCTTAGAACAATCGATCGCTTGCACAAGGCGCGCGCTGGCGGCATTGTCTAAATGGCCAAAGCGCCCCCCCACACGGCGTTTAAGGGTCTCGGGATACGGTCCACGTGCAAGCATGTCCAGATCGTGATTACATTCCAACACCAGCGCATCGAGCTTATGCAAACAACGCTCGACATGTGGAGTTGAAGCGCCTAAGTCCGTAACGACTCCAATGCGACGCGCGCCATCCGACAAGACAAACTGTACCGGCTCACGGGCATCATGCGGTACCGGAAATGGCAAAATCTCAAGGCAGCTGTGTTGAAAAGTTTCATGGCTATCAATCACGCGTAGCTCAGGCAAGGCGTGACGCCCACGTGGCGCTTCAGCCAAAGTCCCTGCAGTGAGATAAACTGGAATATTCTGACGCAGGGCATAGCGAAATGCGCCTGCAATGTGATCGCTGTGCTCGTGCGTCACAAGCACAGCATGTATGTCTTCGAGCGCTAAGCCAAGCCGACCTAGGCGAACACCCAATTCACGAGCGCCAAAGCCACAATCAATCATCACGCGCGTGACAGTTTGACCATCACGCGCCTCAACGATCGTCGCATTGCCCTGGCTGCCGCTACCCAGGGATGCGAAACGCATCACTTCAACTGCTCGTACAGCAGGCCCATAATCTTGCGTGCTGTTTCAGAGGTATCGACGCCACCTTCTGTGGTCAGCACCTGAACGCTGCTTTCCGTACCGCTGCCTGACACACGAACGCGATATTGCACCTTCTTGCTCGGGTCGTTCTTGCTGCGCCAGAAAGCAAGCTTAGACAGCATGCCATCATCTTTCTTCACGTTGTCAGCATCGGGATCAACATAGCGTACGTAATAAATCCCCTGATTACGGTCTCGATCTTCAACCGTAAAACCAACACGATCCAACGCCAAGCCCACGCGTCTCCATGCTCGGTCAAATGATTCGAACACCGTTACTCGGCTCGCCTGACCGCCTTCTTTTTCGAGACGTGCACGCTCAGCAGCGGGTTGAACCGCCGCCAGTGCAGTCGCACGTTTTTCATCCGCACCCAAGCGCACCATCAAGCGACGCAAAAACTCTGCTTCTAGCTCCGGGTCAGCTTGACGCGGTTGCCAAACGGTTTGGTCTTTAGTTTGGGTGCTGTACACCTCTTCCATCCCGCGATGGCTAATAAAAATGTCGGTATAGCCAGCTTCTGAGCTTACCTCCAAGCGCGTGCGGAACTTGTCGCGTTCACTGGTTGAGTACAAAGAATCCAGCAGTTTGCCCAAGGTTGCGCGAATAGCGTCTTGCGGGAGCTTGGCGCGATTCTCAGCCCAATCTGTTTCCATCACGCCGGACTCCATGGATTCGCTCGCGATCAAGAAACCATTTTCTTGCCAAAACTGTTTAACCAACGGCCACAGCTTATCTGCCGGCATTTGTACAGACAGCCAACGATGACTACCGTCACGTTCGACTTTCATATTATTTACGCTGGGCAGGACTTCACTATTCACAGCAGTCGCCGTTTGCCCTGTACGCTCGGCGTTGTAGCCTGAATAGGTTGCCGTACCTTTGGGATTGATATCCGGCACAACGTAACGTTCATCACGCGAGGGTTGCGTGAGATCAGGCGGAATTTCGAGTGTCGGCACACGATTAGTCTGCGACTTGTAGTCGATCTTTTTGCTTTCAAATAGCGTGCTCGAACAACCCGCAAGGGAAACCAGAACCGCCAACAGGCATGAGGTGTGTGTCTTGAGCATCATCTTTATGAGTTGAGTCGAATGAGTTCGATCGTAAATTGGCAAAACAGACGATTAGAAATCTCAGATTGCGCCAGCCTGCTTCATTGCTGCTAACACGCGGTCATGCATGGATGAAGACAGCGGCGTCAGCGGCAAACGAATTCCCTCGCCAATGCGCCCCATCTGCTGGACCGCCCACTTCACTGGAATCGGGTTCGCTTCGCAGAACAGATCGCGGTGCAAACCGACCAGACGAGCGTTGGTGTCGCGCGCCGCTGCAAAGTTCCCTTCGCGCGATAGCCTACACATATCATGCATCGCACGCGGCGCAACGTTTGCTGTTACCGAAATGACCCCATGTCCGCCAAACAGTAAAAATGGCAAAGCTGTCATATCGTCGCCGGTGTACAGCGCAAAATCTTTGGGCGCACGCGCGACCAAATCGCACGCACGATCCATATTACCGGTCGCTTCTTTCACTGCAGTGATATTTGGCACTTCTGCCAAGCGCAGAATCGTGTCGTTGCTCATATCCGCCACGGTACGACCGGGCACGTTGTACAGCCAGAAAGGGATATCAACCGCTTCAGCTTGCGCCTTGAAGTGGCGATACAAACCTTCTTGTGTGGGCTTGTTGTAGTACGGCACCACCGTTAAACAAGCAACAACGCCAGCATCTTTAGCAAATTGAGCGAGCTCAATCGCTTCTTGCGTGGAGTTAGCACCGGTCCCCGCGATAATTGGAATACGGCCCGCTGCATGTTGAACAGCCACACGAATAATTTCACTGTGTTCTGCCACATCCACTGTGGGAGATTCTCCCGTCGTCCCAACCACAACAATTGCGTCCGTTTTTTCAGCGACATGCCAATCAATCAATTGACGGAAGCGCTCGAAATCCAAACTGCCATCTTCGTGCATGGGCGTCACAATGGCGACAATCGAACCGGTGATCATGGGTGCTCAAAAGTGGTGAAAATAATGCGTCATTCTACCTGAAGCATCCCCTTCCAGCACGGCCGGATTGGCGGCAAAACAACTCAGCAGCACTTGGCGTTAAGTGCCTGCTCACGCACAATGTAGGGATGACGACACAATTCAAAACTGGCCGCCCTGCCCTAGCCAATTCAACGCCTAACCCCACGCCTGCGCTAACGCGTCGCTCACTCATTAAAGGCCTGTCTGCGCTGCCGGTTTTAATGTCCATTCCTGCTTTAGCGCGTAGCGCTACGCCCAAGCCTGCCGAAACCGCCGGCAGCATGCAATCGAGTAGCCATTTTCTTGACCAACCAGATGTACAAGCCTTCATGCAGCGCATGGTTGCAAGCCACGGCTTTGAAGCAAGCGCACTTGAGCGGTCTTTTGGTGCGGCGACATTTTTGCCAAAAGCGATTGAATTGCTACGCCCAGCACGCCCGGGCTTTGTTCGTTCGTGGGTTAGCTATCGCAAACGTTATATCGAACCGATTCGGTTACGTTACGGGGTGGAGTTTTGGAAAGCAAATGCCGATACATTGGCAAAAACCGAACAAAAATTTGGCGTTGAAGCCGAATACATTGTGGCCATTCTAGGGGTTGAAACGCTCTATGGCCGCAACACAGGCAACTTCGAGGCTTTTTCAACGCTTGCCACACTCGGCTTTAACTACCCACCTCGGGCCCCGCTTTTCTTGGGGGAACTTGAAGCGCTGTTGCTACTCGCCAGAGAGCAGTGCCGAGCACCAGAACACTACGTTGGGTCATTTGCCGGCGCATTGGGGGTACCACAATTTTTGCCCTCGAGCTGGCGTAACTTTGCGGTTGATGCCGACGGCGACAACGTTGCCGACTTACAGTCATCTATTCCTGATGTTCTAGCCAGCGTGGCTAACTTTTTCGTCAAGCATGGGTGGCAATACGGACAGCCCGTTTGTGCACCGGTGAGCTTTACAAACAGTGCCTCACCCGAAGCTGTTCAGGCGCTTTTAGATTTAGGCATTGAGCCTACACTCAACGCGCAAAAACTGCGTGAAGCTGGCGCTCAAATACCTGAAGCTGCCACACCACATCCTGCAGCACTCATTGACTTAACAAGTCCGGACGCACCGACAGAATATCGATTGGGTTACCCCAATTTTTATACGATTACGCGCTACAACCGTTCGAGCTTTTATGCCTCATCGGTGCATGACTTTGCGCAAGAAATGCGCCAGCGTTTGGGAATTAGCCGAAGCTAGAGAAGTGTAAGCACGAGGCCGCCCTACGGCCTCGCCTTGGCTCAATAGAGCATGTCGCGCGAAAGGCCGCGACGACGCAAAATGCGTCTTAACTGAGATAACGATTCGATCTGAATTTGGCGCACTCGTTCACGCGTCAATCCCAAGTCTTCCGCCAATGATTCGAGTGTCTGAACTTCGCGATTGTTGAGCCCATAGCGGCACTCAATCACTTGGCGCTGCTTATCGTTGAGCATGCCAATCCATTCATGCACGAGCGATTCAACTTCTTCGTGCTGAATCAGTTCTTCAGGCAACTCAGCTGCATCATCAGCAATCGATTCACCGATCGACAATGAAGGATCGATGCCAAGTGGCGCATCCAACGAAGCCACATGCTCATTAAGCGCCAAAATGTCTCGAATTTCATCGACCGGCTTATCCAGCACATGGGCGATTTCTTCGATGCTACTGTCGCCGTGATTGTTTTCTAAGCGACGTGCAACACGCAATACCTGATTCAGTTCCTTCACCACATGCACGGGCAGGCGTATGGTGCGAGACTGGTTCATGATAGAACGTTCAATGTTCTGACGAATCCACCACGTCGCGTAGGTCGAGAAGCGAAAGCCGCGCTCCGGATCAAACTTTTCGAGCGCATGCATTAAGCCGAGGTTGCCCTCTTCCACTAAGTCCAGCAAAGGAATGCCGCGGTTGGTGTAGTGCTTGGCAATGTTCACCACGAGACGAAGATTGTGCTGAATCATTTTTTGCCGAGCATCAAAGTCGCCTGCTCGCGTTTTTCTAGACAGATCGAGTTCTTCTGCCGCCGTCAGTAGGGGGCGAGCACCAATCTCATTCAGATACATCTGTGTAACATCGTGCGTACTCTCATCAAAATGATGAGACATATCGGCATGATGCTTAGGATGATCGCGATCGTCGTCGACAGCACTATCAGCAAATTGATCGCTGCCGACCTCGTCTTCTTGTAGATCAAGCGAATCTGGATCGTGTTCTCGATCCGACTCTGCAGAGTATTCTGAATTGTTTGTCATGGCGTCTTATCTAGGAGGAACCGCGCAGGATCTACCGGAAGACCGTCGCGCCGTATCTCAAAGTGCAGTTTGACGCGATCAGAATCACTATTACCCATTTCGGCAATTTTCTGGCCACGCTTTACCGTCTGGTTATCTTTTACCACGATCTTGCTGTTGTGTGCGTAGACCGAAAGGTAAGATTCATTATGCTTAACGACCACCAATTTGCCTAAGCCGCGCACCGCATTGCCAACATATGAAACCTTGCCATCGGCAGCAGCAAAAACCGGATCCCCCATTTTCCCGTCGAAATCCATGCCTTTGCCATTTTTAGACGAAAAGCCTGACAGCACTTTTCCTTTAGCCGGCAAAGACCATTGCAAACTTGCTGCTTGCGGGGAAGGTGTATTCGCTTCGCTGGCCGTGCGATCAACCGCACGCGAAGGATCATTAGGTAACGACCCAATTTGGCTAGTGGGACTTTGAGAAGAGGAAGCAACAGTCGAATTTGCGCCGACGCTGTTAAGCGATTGCCATGTGCCTGTGCTGTACGGCAATACACCACCTTTGGGCCCCTTTTTGAATTGCGTCGTGTTGGCTTCAACAAGCGGTCGCCCTTCTGGCACAGCCGCCTCACTCACGGGCCCCGTCACAACGGCATCAGGTGAAGCGACGCGCAAACGGCGACCCACTTCAAGCACATTGGGGTTTTCAAGATTATTCCACTTAATAAGATCTTTGCGATCAACGTGAAAGTCGGCCGCAATTTTGCCCAGCGTGTCGCCCTTACGCACAAGGTAAAAGCCCGGCCCTGCCTCGCCATTTTGCGACCCGGACGAACGATCAAATACCGGCGCAAACACCCCTGTTGTCGAACAGGCAGACAACATCAATATCGACAAAAGTAACAGATAGGCGTTCTGACGCATTATTCCGTTCCTGCTAGCAATGGCACAAACCGAACAGGATCATACTTCGTTTCTTTAAAACCTCGCTCTGTTCGCTCGACCATGCAAAGTATCTGCTGATCGCCGCCGAGCGGTAATAGTAGACGCCCGCCGATTGCCAATTGTTCCTTTAATGCCTGCGGCACTTTATCTGGCGCTGCGGCAACGATGATGGTATCGAAGGGAGCAACTTCAGCCAAACCGATCATGCCGTCGCCATGTTTCATTCTGACGTTTGGCAAACGCAAATGCCGTAAGTTCGCACGCGCTTTATCAAGCAGGCCTTTAATCCGTTCGATTGTATAAACATCGCTGGCCATGCTGGCCAACACGGCAGCTTGGTAGCCACAACCCGTGCCAATCTCTAGCGTTTTGCCCAATGCACGGTCTTTACGCAACAGCTCGATCATGCGTGCAACGATATAAGGCTGCGAGATGGTTTGTTGAAAGCCCAATGGCAAAGCGGTGTCTTCATAAGCGCGAGACGCCAAGGCCTCATCCACAAACAAATGACGTGGCACATTGCCAATCGCCGCCAGCACAGCTTCGTCGACAATACCTTGCGCACGGAGACGTTCGACCAATCGAGCACGCGCACGCTGTGCACCATGCGCATCGGCCGCTACGATTTTTACCGGGCCAGCCATGCACCCACCTTATTGATTTGCTGGTTATGCGTTAGGTCAATTTGCAACGGCGTAATCGACACATAGCCATTGGCAATAGCATGAAAGTCAGTGCCTTCACCCGCATCTTGCGCGGCCCCAACGGGGCCGACCCAATACACCGTTTCATTGCGCGGATTGGTGCTGCGGATAACGGGCTCTGCACGATGGCGACGACCTAGTCGGGTCACTTTACGCCCCTTAATTTGCTCGATGGGCAAATCAGGTACGTTCACGTTCAGCAATACAGCCTCTTGCCAGAGTGCTTGCTGAAACTGTTGAACGAGCTGCAAGGCGATTTCAGCTGCGCTTTCAAAATGGTTTTGCTCACGCCCAGCTAGCGACATCGCAATTGACGGAACACCCAACAAATAGCCTTCAGTCGCGGCTGCAACGGTACCCGAATAAATAGTGTCATCACCCATATTCGCGCCATGATTGATACCACTCACAATCATATCGGGCACAACTTCTAGCATGCCGGTAACCGCCAGATGCACACAATCTGTTGGTGTGCCATTTACGTAATAAAAGCCACTGCTAGCTTTACGTAGCGACAGCGGTCGATCCAGCGTGAGTGAATTCGAGGCACCGCTACGATCACGCTCTGGCGCAACCACAATCACATCAGCAACCTTTGCCAAGGATGTTGCTAAGGCATGAATACCGGTTGAAAAATAACCGTCGTCATTGCTGATCAAAATGCGCATACGCCACCACGAAATTCGATGGAACAACACCGAGTACCGTCCTGACGATGACACGCAGGACAGCGACACAGGCAGCGAATAAATCTAGGGAAAGTAAAACCGTCGGCAAAACCAAACGGGAAAGCATTTTTCGATTGGAGAAACGAAAAATGGCTGGTCACGCGATGCATCCCGAGTGAGGTTTTGCCAATGGATATTTGCCTCATCGAATTATCGATAGACAAACGTTGTGAGTTGGTCGGGGCGAGAAGATTCGAACTTCCGACCCCCTGCACCCCATGCAGGTGCGCTACCAGGCTGCGCTACGCCCCGACACTTTTGAAATTATAACAGAGCTGCGACTTTCAGGGACGCAGCAGCGCAATGATTTGCGACAATTCTTCACGTAAAGAATGCATCGTATGTTCCACCTCTACGATAACAGGCCGTGTTGGATCCGCCTCATTCACATGTTTTGGATCGTAACCTGCTAGACGATTTCGTGCGCCACTAATCGTGAAGCCTTCATCGTATAACAACTGACGAATTCGTCTCACCAACAACACCTCATGGTGTTGGTAGTAACGACGATT
>SBBQ01000014.1 GCA_005239635.1 Uliginosibacterium gangwonense | reverse complement strand
GTGCCCAATTCGTGCCCAATTCGTGCCCAATTCGTGCCCAATTCGTGCCAACCACGTAACCAAAGCCGACTAACTCATTAGCTTGATACGCGCTGAGCTTGCGGGATATTGGTCTGCGTGGTTTGTGGCGCGGGCGGCGCAGGTGGCGTAGACCACTTTACATGTTGGCGTAGTAGCGCAGTAAATGCCTCAACTTGCTCGCGTGACGAGCCCACCACAGCGAAATATCCGCTGCCTGCACGTTCTGCCAGCGCTACAAACTGCTGGTCGCGGGCTTCAATGACTGGAGTGTCTCCGGCCTCGCTCGCGCTGTTGGGAAATAGCATGAGCGTGATCTTGCCCATATTGGTATCCAGCACAATGTGCCAGCCGTGGCCATGTTGCATGGGGCACACTTGCAGCATGCGAACTTCACCAATCGAATCTTGCAAGTCTGCGCCAAAAGTTGCCATGACGCGGTGCAGTTCACGCTGCGGGTAGGTCGTGCTTGCCAATAGGGCTTTGTCGTGGCGCTTGGTATGCTCCAAGGCTTCCATCGCGTAATTGGTGGGCGATTCGGTTGCAGGGGCGTACAGAGATTTGATGCCGACACCAACCGACATGACCACGGTGGCCGCAAGGGCCAGCAATTTCCACGGCGGATTGCCAATGCCTTTGCGACCCGTGTTCATGAGGATGACGCGTTCGGCCAAGCCGTCGGGCACGGGCGCGTTGTTTTCAAGCACCTGCAGCATACGCCGCTCGCCTTCGTTCACTCGGCGAGCAAAGCGTTGGCAAGCGGGGCAGTCCATGAGGTGTTCTTCCGCTGCCATGGTGAGCCGATGTGGGTCGGCCAGTTTGGCGCGGCGGAAGTCGAGGCACGTGTAGCCACCTGCCGCGGTTTGACCCGAGGCAGTATCCGCTCCTTGCCCTGCTGACAAAGCAGGTCCGGATGGTGGCTGTTGTGATTCGCTCATGTACTTCTGCTCCGTTGGCTACCTTCAAGCACGGCTCGTAATGATTGGCGCGCGCGCGTAAGTCTGACCATGATGGCGCCTTCACTCACCGCGAGTTGTTCGGCAATCTCTGCACACGAAAAGCCCCCTAATGCCTGCATGACCAAGGGTTCGCGCAGGCTGATTGGCAACGTGGCTATGATTTGCTCCAGTTCCAACATTTCGAGTGGCTCGTGTTCGGCAGCAATCTCCAGCTCTTCCGGCTGTTCGTCTACGTAATCAAACTGTTTGCGCTCATACAGGCGCGCATGTTCGCGGCGCAAAATGGTGAATAGCCAGCTCTTTGCAGACTCAGGGTTTTGCAGCTCGTCCCAAGCCTTCCAGGCGCGGGCAAAGGTTTCTTGTACTAAGTCCTCTGCCACTTGGCGGTCGCGGCACAGCCAATATCCAAAGCGAAACAGGTCGGCGCTATAAGCCCGAACGGTCTGCTCAAATGATTTTTCGCGGCGGCGTTGTCCCAGTTCAAAGATCACTTTGCGGTTCGCAGACATGTCCTTACCCCTGATTAGACCGGGTCTCGACTTCAGACCTTACATGGGAGATATCAGGGGTACTACGCGCTGCACGGGGGGACTGGATGCACGCGCGGGCAAAACCGGTGTGTTTAGACGCCAAAGCGCCTAAACATACAGGTTGGAGGCTGATCTGGGATAATCGCTGCATGCGAACGTTTGTGATCACGCGTGACGAGGACGAATCTCGATGCCCACTATTCTACCGGCAAGCCAGCTTGCACTCTACTTTGTTGTAATTGGCTTAGGTGCTGCGACCGGTGCGTGGCTGCGCTGGGGTTTGAGCGTATGGCTTGGAGGCTTGCACGCCCAGTGGCCCATTGGCACGCTGGCTGCCAATCTACTGGGTGGCTGGCTTATGGGTTTGGCGTTGGCTTGGATGCAGGCCACGCCAGACTTGCCGCCCCATGTGCGATTAATGCTCACCACCGGATTTTTGGGTGGGCTCACCACTTTTTCCAGTTTTTCTGCCGAAACCTTTTTGTTGTTTCAACGGGGTGAAGCGCTGTGGGCATTGGGTCTTACGACATTGCATGTGGTGGGTTCATTGCTCATGACATGGTTAGGGTTTGTCATGTACACGGCGCGCACTGCGTGATGTATGAGTTGCAGAAAATAAGACGCAGGTAGATTGCAGCACCCATGAAACACATCAAACAGCCAAGCTCAATCGGTACGCAGCCAGATTGGCAAAAGGTTTGGGCGGCAGATACGCCGGCCCTACGCAAGCAATGGCACAAACTCGATCAGCCGGGAGCTGACCCCGCACAATGGCCAGAGGCTTTGCAGCAACGCTGGCAAGCTTCTGTCGAGCGCCTCAATGCGCGTCGCGCAAATTGTCCGGACCTAACATTCCCTGAAGACTTGCCGGTTTCGGCGCGCGGCGATGAAATTATTGCCGCGTTGCTCGCGCATCAGGTCATTATTGTGTGTGGCGAAACGGGTTCTGGCAAAACCACGCAGCTACCCAAACTGTGTTTGAAGGCGGGACGCGGGCTGCGCGGTTTGATTGGCCACACGCAGCCGCGTCGATTAGCCGCACGTGCCACGGCAGCGCGCATTGCCGAAGAATTGCACAGCGAGTTGGGGCAGGCGGTTGGCTACAAAATTCGTTTTACCGACCGCACGCAATCCAACAGCTATATCAAGCTCATGACTGACGGCATCCTGCTGGCCGAAACGCAGGGTGATCCACAGTTGCTAGCCTACGATACCTTGATTATTGATGAGGCGCATGAGCGCAGCCTCAATATTGATTTTCTGTTGGGCTATCTCAAGCAATTGGTGCGTAAGCGGCCCGATCTTAAAGTCATCATCACTTCGGCCACGCTCGATGCCGAGCGTTTTGCCAATCACTTTGCACAAAACGGTGTGCCCGCGCCGGTTATTGAAGTGTCCGGTCGTTTGTACCCCATTGAAATGCGTTGGCGTCCGCCGGGCTCACCTGAGTGGGATGTTTACACGGGCATTGTGGATGCGGTTGATGAGGCGCACCGACAGGGGCCGGGTGATGTGCTGGTGTTTTTGCCGGGCGAGCGTGAAATCAAGGAGGCCGCCGAGGCGCTGCGCAAACACCATAGCGCACTGCCCGGCGTGAAGCCTGAAATTTTGCCGCTATTTGCACGGCAATCTGCACAAGAGCAGCAGCGTGTGTTCTCACGTTCGAGTGGGCGACGCGTGGTGCTGGCTACCAATGTGGCCGAAACTTCGCTGACTGTGCCGGGAATACGTTATGTGGTGGATAGCGGACTGGCGCGGGTTAAACGTTATTCGCCACGCAACAAAGTGGAGCAGCTGCAGGTAGAAGATGTTGCGCAGTCGGCCGCGCGCCAACGAGCAGGGCGTTGTGGGCGTGTGGCAGCAGGTGTGTGCTTTCGTTTGTACGATGAAGCAGAATTTGCCAAACGACCTGCGCACACCGATCCGGAAATTGTTCGCTCATCGTTGGCTGGCGTCATTCTGCGCATGAAGTCGCTCGGCTTGGGCGATGTAGAAGACTTTCCGTTTCTGGACGCGCCATCGCCCCGTTTAATTGCAGACGGATACCAATTACTGCAAGAGCTGGGCGCGGTGAATGACGACAAGCAGCTCACGCCGCTGGGTAAGGAACTTGCGAAATTACCGCTCGACCCCAAAATTGGCCGCATGATTTTGGCGGCACGCGACGCTGGTTGCCTGACCGAAGTGCTGGCTATTGCCAGTGCTTTGTCTGTACAAGATATGCGCGAACGGCCAGAAGAACGGGCTGGTACCGCAGACGCAGCGCATGCACGATTTTTTGCCACTGTTGAGCAAGGCTCGGCCTTGGTCACAGGACATACAAAGACCAACGCCAACACAGATTCAAGTCAAGGTGCACGCCATACACGCGACGATGGCGCTGCATCAACAGCCATGCGTTCGGAATTTGTTTGGTACTGGAATGTGTGGCAAGCCTTTGCGCCGGTTTGGAAGCACGAGACTGCGGCTAAACAGCGCACTTGGTGTAAACAGAATTTCTTTAATTGGATGCGCATGCGTGAGTGGCACGATGTGCATGCTCAGTTGCATTCGCTGGTGGCCGAACATGGCTGGCTAGAACCTGGCCGGTCGCCGCCTGCAAAGAATGATAAGAAACGTGAAGGGAAGGGTGGGCAGGTAGACAGTGAGCTTCGTAATTTGCCCATGCCGACGACAGTAAATGTTGAGCAAATTCACTGCGCGTTGCTAGCCGGCTTGCTGGGTAATGTGGCGTGCCGAATTGAAGATGCGCGTGCGGGCGAGCCGCCGTATCTCGGCGCACGCGGCATTAAATTATGGCCGCACCCTGGTTCGGCATTGGCAAAAAAAACGCCGCGTTGGTTTATGGCGGCCGAACTGGTGGATACCTCACGTTTGTTTGCGCGCTGTCTCGCGCCGGTAAAACCCGAATGGCTAGAACGCGTCGGCGCGCATTTGATTAAGCGTTCGTGCAGCGATCCGCATTGGTCTAAGCAACGCGGCGAAGCGGTGGCGTATGAGCGAGGCGTGTTATACGGCTTGCCGGTGTATGTGCGGCGCCCTGTGCGCTATGCGCCAATTGATGCGGCAGCAGCGCGTGAGTTAATGATTCGCCAAGGCTTGGTAGCGGGAGAATGGCCGGAAGATGCTGCGCGCCAAAGTAAGTTTTTGCGCCACAACCAGCAACTCATCGAAGAGATCGAGCATCTCGAAGAGAAGCAGCGCCGCAAAGATGTATTGGTTGATGAAGAACTGATTTACGCTTTTTACGACGCGACGATTCCGACGGAAATTTGCGAAGTTCGTAGCTTCGAAAAGTGGCGACGAGAAATTGAGCGTACGCAACCTAAGCTGCTGTATCTCGACCGCGAACAACTTATGCGGCACGAAGCCGCAGGCATTACGACTGATCGTTTCCCTGCGGTGCTCAATGTATTGGGGCAGGATTTCGCGCTGAGCTATCGGCATGAACATGGCGCCAATGATGACGGCGTGACATTGACGGTGCCGCTAGCCTTGCTTAACCAAGTGCCAGAAGCGCGATTGAGTTGGTTGGTGCCGGGGCTTCTTGCTGAGAAAGTGGCGGCCTTGGTTAAAACCGTGCCGCAGAAAATTCGACATCGCTTGCAGCCAACCGCCAACTTTATTGAGCAGTTTTGTGAGCAAGCGCCGCAACTGCAGCGCGATGGCCAGTCGCTGTTGCGCGCATTGCAAATTGCGGTCGAAGAGAAAGTGCAACTCAAGTTGCCGCTCGAAAGTTTTCGCCCAGAAAATTTGGCGTCGCATTTGCTGATGAATGTGCGCGTGGTTGATGCACATGGTCGTGTGCTGGGGCAGTCCCGCTCTTTGGTTGAATTAAGAGCGCGTTTAAAGGGTGAGGCGGAGCGTGCCTTTAGTGCGTCACTCAATACTCCTGCTGAGCAGGGGCGCAAGCTAGCACAGCCCACCGGTAAAGCGGCGCTAGTTGCGCTTGCCGCTTCGCTCGCACAGCAAAAGTCTGAGCAACACAGTGGCAACAAAAATGCGGTGCCGGCCCATGAGCACCAATCCGCCGCGCCTGTACCAAACGCTCAGGCTGGCTCTGCCAAGCATGTTGCGCGTGAGGCATCGCAAACGTATACCGATTGGCAATTTGGCACCTTGCCCGAGCTGATGGAAGTGTCGGTACAGGGCCGCAGCGTGATTGGCTTTCCGGCGTTGCAGGATGAGCAAACGGCGGTGAGTGTGCAGGTATTTGATACGCCAGTACGTGCGCAAGAAGTACATGCGGCGGGGCTGCGCCGTCTTTTTGCTTTAGCGCTCAGCCAGCAAGTGAAGGCGATTGAGAAGACGGCAGGGCTGCGTGAGTTGGCAATGGCGTATATGTCGTTCGGCACCGAACCAGAGTTGAGGCAAATACTTATTCAGGCCTCACTTCAACGGGCTTGCATGCTGCAACCTTGGCCGCAGAATGCAGATGAATTTGCCAATCGCGTGAATGAAGCGCGCCCACGTATTTTGTTAATTGCCCAAGAGTTGGTGCGTTTGGCAGGAGCAGTGCTGGGTGAGCACAATGCGCTGCAAAAGAAACTAAATGGACTGAAGGCGCTGGTAGATGTGGCGACTGATGTTCGCCAACAGTTGGCCGGCTTAGTGAGTAAAGAGTTTTTGTTACTCGATTGGTCGCGCTTACAACACTTGCCGCGCTATTTGAAAGGTACTGCTCTGCGCCTCGATAAAATGCGTAATAACCTCGAGCGTGACGCACAGTCAATGCGCGAATGGAAGCTACTGGCGCAGCATTGGGAACGCGAAAAGCTTGCCCGTGCGCGTGCTGGTGTTGAAGATCCGCAGTTGGAAGAGTTTCGATGGTTGCTGGAGGAATTGCGCATTCAGCTTTATGCGCAAGAGCTTAAAACTCCCATGCCGGTATCGGTAAAACGACTGCAAAAGATTTGGGAGTCGCGCCAGCGATAGCAGGCGAATGACCCGCGTCACATGATGCAGTTTTGCCAATCGGTGTATTGTTGTGTCATGAATGTGTCGTGTAGGAGCCAGCCATGGGTTTTGGTTTATACGTGATCGGCGATGAGATTTTGTCGGGTCGTCGCCAAGATCAGCACTTTGCCAAGGTGCGTACCTTGCTGCATGAGCGTGGGTTACGTTTGGACTGGATGATGGTGCTGGGTGATGATCGTGCTCGCTTGATCGAGGCGTTTCGACATTCGTTTGCGCAAACAGATATTGTGCTTTCATGCGGAGGCATTGGCGTAACGCCCGATGACCATACGCGCCAAGCTGCAGCTGCAGCGATGGGTGTGGAATGTGTCATTCACCCAGAAGCGGAGCACGAAATCCGAGCATCAATTCAGGCGCGCTGGGCGCGAGACCCAACGCCCGAGCAATTGCAGTTGGGTGCGTTTCCGCAAGGTGCGCGGATTATTCCCAACAGCTTTAATCGCATTCCCGGCTTTAGCTGTGGTGACCACCACTTCGTGCCGGGCTTTCCTGAAATGGCCTGGCCGATGATTGCGTGGGTGCTGGATACACACTACGCACAACTGCAGCATCAGCAGCCGTACACGGAAGCCTCTATCTTGCTCTTCAATGCGATTGAAAGCGAGTGGGTGGCCTTTATGGAAGCGACACAGCAACAATTCGGCGTGAGTGTGTTTAGCCTGCCTTGTGTCGGTGGTGAGGGGCGACGCCGTCACATTGAGCTGGGTGCAAAAGGGGCGCCAGATGCAGTCGCGCTGGCGATGCAGTCAATGCGTGATGAAGCGGTGAAACGTAATGCGGAGTGGGCAGAGCAAGACGAATAGCGAGTGTGTTTGCTGTTGCTAGTGACGACTTAATCTAGGTTTTGCTCGGTGCATGAAGGTGTCGCCACTAAAACAAAAAACCCGCATGAGCGGGTTTTTTGTTTGCTGCGGTACTGCTTGTTACAGGGGGAAATCCTGTTACCAAGTTTTGCCAATCAGGTGCGATTAAGCGGCCTTCTTGCCCTTGGCGGTGGTGCCAACTGCCTTAACCGTTGCGCTGGTTGCTGCATTTACATTGGCTTCAGCGATTTCGGCCATTTGCTTAGCAGCCTTGGTCATGTTGTCGTATGCGGTGTTAGCTGCAGCGATGGCAGACTTAACAGCAGCAACAGCAACATCAGAACCAGCCGGAGCGGTCTTGGCGGCCTTGTCCAGAATGGTGGCCAGGGTCTTGTTGGCTTCTGCGTATTGCGTTTCGAAAACACGGGTCAGTTCGTCGTGAGTTTCGGAAGCGATTTCGTACACGCTACGTGAGTAGCTCACAGCCTTTTCCAGCATCGGTTGAGCCAGTGAAGCTTGCACGGTCACCAGTTCTTGCGGAGCAGATACGGACATCAGCGCCTTGGTGTTGGCGACGCTTTCTTCCAGCGCTGCACGCGCGGTGTTCAGGTTCAGTGCTGCCAGACGCTCAGTGCTGGCAAATGCGGTGTTTGCCAAGTTCAGCAGGGCTTCGATACCAGCTTTGTTGGCGGCGGCAAATTGTTCAGGCGTTGCAAACATGGTCACTCTCCTCTAGCACGCATAGACGGTTAATTTTCGGTGGCTCAAGGCTGCGGTTAGTTGCGCCCGCCACCAAGGCATGCACCGTATGCTTTGAGAGGTTCCGCGAAACAAAAGCTTCGTGGTCACTCTGAGCGCAGACCGGAATATTCAAACTGTGTATGGGTCTGCAAGCATTATTGTGCATTGCACTATGACTGGATTATAGGGAGGTAGATAAACCTGTCAAGCATTATTTTGTGCATTGCACAAAATAATTTTATTCATTTCTAAAATATAATAAAAACAAATGTTTAACATGATTAAACTTAGACTAAGTTTAATCAATAATGCTGCGGTTTTGAGTAAGGAAAGTGTGCCGCGGTGAGCGCCCAAAAAAGTATGGTTGCTGCTGTGCGGCGAGAGAGGGTTAATTATTCTTGAAATTGGCCGGGCGTTTTTCTAGAAAGGCGCGCATGCCTTCTTTTTGGTCTTCGAGGGCAAAGGCGGAGTGAAATGCACGACGCTCGAATAGCAGGCCTTCTTGCAGGCTACTCTCGTAGGCACGATTGATGGATTCTTTAATCATCATGACGACGGGCAACGAATAGCCCGCAATCGTGTTGGCCGCAGCGAGCGATTCTTTGAGCAAATCTGCAGCGGGGAAGATGCGTGCAACGAGACCGGCGCGCTCAGCTTCTTGGGCATCCATCATGCGTGCGGTTAAGCAAAGATCCATTGCTTTGGCTTTGCTCACCGCGCGTGGCATACGCTGTGTGCCGCCAGCACCGGGTGGAATGCCAAGTTTGACTTCGGGTTGGCCAAAGCGTGCAGAGTCGGCTGCGTAAACAATGTCGCACATCATCGCTAGCTCGCAGCCACCGCCGAGCGCATAGCCGGCTACTGCAGCAATGACAGGTTTGCGACAGGTTTTAACACGCTCCCAATTGCGCGTAATGAAATCACCTTTGTAGGCGTCCATATAGCTATATTGGGCCATGGCCGTAATATCAGCGCCGGCCGCAAATGCCTTTTCTGAGCCGGTAATCACAATACAGCCGATATTTTCGTCGTTTTCAAAGAGATTAATCGCTTGTGCTACTTCATCCATCAGCTCATCGCACAGCGCATTTAATGCTTGTGGGCGGTTTAAGGTGATGAGGCCAGCCTTGCCGTGAATTGCAGTGAGGATGTTTTGATAGCTCATGCGATTTGCCTTATTGGAGTGCGCTACAACGACTGCCTGTAATTGTTAGTCGTTGGTTTTTGGGGGGCTCCCGAGTTCGTCTGCCGAGCGCAGACGTGCCGAGGGGATGGAACTGGCTGTACCACCGGAACCACTGGCGCTGCTATTCTTACGCTTAGGTTGAATTACGGCGCGAACGCGGCTGTCGGGGCCGCTGCCAGGGCGGGCAATGGTGGCATTGCGGCCGCTGGTGGCCATGTAGTTTTCAGTGAGGCTATCGTACTCAATAAATTGGCCGCGAACCTCATCTTCGCCGCTGCGAATATGCGCGTTATCGTATAGGCGTGTTTTCTCGGTTTTGGCATCGTGCTCAATGCGGCTTGCTTCGCCGGTGACCCACTCATCTGTGGCTTCACGTTTTTGGCGGAAACGTGCGGGCTCTTTATCGCTGCCATAGGCCACGCCCTTTTGGTAGCCGTCATCGTCTTGCATCACTACCAGTTTTTCAGCGCGAATTGAGAAGCTACCTTGAGAGAGCGTGACGCGGCCTTCAAACGTTTGCGTGCGCTTGCGGTCATCAATCGTCACGCGATCTGCTTCTAAATTGACCGGTTGGTCGCGGTCAGATTTCTCGGCGAACGAGGGTGACGCGCTGAAGAGTAAGCCCAATGAGAGTAGAGGGCTGGTGATGAGCGATAGCAATAAGGGAAAACGAGCGCACTTCACTGCGCTTCTCCTTTGTAAATAGTGGCCCGCACGTCTTTGCGAATGCGATAGTTTAACTCGATGTTGTCGGCATCTAAGCCAATACCGGTGGTGACTGATTTGCCTCGGGTAATGCGTACTGCCTCATCTGTACTGGCGCGCTCATCGTCTGGCCACAATTTGAGTTGTGAGGTTTCAAGAATTTGTGGTGAATTGGTGTCCCCACGTGTGACACGAACGTCACCGGAAAGTAGAGCCTCTTTGCCATCTGGCGAAAGAAAAGCGGCTTGGGCTGTGGCCAATGTGGCGCTGCCATTGCCGGTGTAGCGTATGGTTGGCAAATCGACAACTGAAGTATCTGTGTCGGGGAAGTGGCGCATTTGCTGCGCTAGCAATTGATATTGCAGTTCTCCGGTTGGCCCAAAGCGCCGCAATTGCAAGCTATCAATAATAAAGTCGGGGTCGTGGCGCAACTTGCCATCGTTCTTTGCGGGGTCGTTACGCGTCGCACGGTCGAGCCAGAAGGTGAGCCCGCATAAAAATGCGAGCAGCAACAACGGGAAGATTGACGAGAAGCTGGCGGCGCGAGGCTTCATGAGTGGGTTTGTTTTGCGTGCAGAATGAAATCACAAACTTCGCGTACCGCGCCCCGACCGCCTGGCCGATCGGCGACAAGGTCAACTTGGTTACGAACAGCGGGGTGGCAGGTTGCGACTGTGGCTGAAAAGCCGCAGGTGTTCAACACGGGCAAATCCACTGTGTCGTCGCCCATATAACCGCATTCATCAAGTGATACGCCAAGCTCCCGCGCAAAGCCGGTCATAGCTTCAACTTTGTCTTCAATGCCTTGTGCTAACAAGGTGATACCCAAATTGGCCGCGCGGTGCTCTACGGCTTTAGAAACGCGCCCGGTAATAATAACGACGCGCACGCCTGCTTGCTGCAACAGTTTGATGCCGTGGCCATCTTGTGAATCGAATGATTTGAACAACTCACCCTCGGGGCCAAACCAGAGGCGGCCATCGGTGAGTACTCCGTCCACATCAAAGCCCATGAGTTTGAGACGGGCAGCCTTTTGTTGTGCTTGCATTAAATAACTTTCGCTTCCAATAGGTCGTGCATGCTCAGCGCACCTTTTAGCACACCTTGTTCGTCAATCACTAAGAGTTGATTGATGCGATTCTTTTCCATGATTTCAGCTGCATCCACTGCCAGTTTGTGCGGCGCGATGTGTCGCGGGTTGCGGCTCATGAGTTGTGAAACCGGCATGCTGCGCAAATCACCGGTATTGGCAAAGGCTCGACGTAAATCGCCATCGGTGAAAATGCCTGATACGCGACCCGCCTCGTCATTGACCACGGTCATGCCCATGCCGCCACGACTAATTGCCAAAATGGCATCTGCCACTGTGGTGCTTGGCAAAATTTGTGGTACGCGATCTGATGTACGCATCACGTCTGCCACATGCGTGAGCAAGCGTCGGCCCAGCGCGCCACCGGGGTGTGAGCGCGCGAAATCTTCTGGCTGAAACCCGCGAGCATCGAGCAGCGCCATGGCCAAGGCATCAGCCAACGCCAGCGCCGCGGTGGTACTGGCAGTAGGGGCGAGATTGTGAGGGCAGGCTTCTTCGGTGACATGCGTGTTGAGGTGAATATCGGCCTCGCGCGCTAAACTCGACTGTGCATTGCCGGTAATGGCGATTAATTTGGCGCCACGACGGCGTGCGTGCGGCAGCATGGTGAGCAATTCGCCTGATTCACCAGAATGCGAAATGGCGATCATGACATCGTTGTCGGCGATCATGCCAAGGTCGCCATGCGCGGCTTCGGCGGCATGTACAAAATAAGCGGGTGTGCCGGTTGAGGCTAGTGTGGCGGCGATTTTGCGGCCGATGTGGCCTGTTTTTCCAATGCCGCTGACGATGGTGCGCCCCTTGCAGGCAAGCATGAGTCGAACTGCCTGCACAAAATCATCGCCCAGCTGTTCGGACATGCTGGTAATGGCGCGGGCTTCGATTTTAAGGGTGCGCTGGCCCAGCTCGATGATGCGAGCATCAGGAACGGCACTATAAGTTGCGAGCTGTTCAGTCATATGTACTTTGGGCCGAAATTAAACGAGGCGGCGATACTGACCGCTAAGCCTCAATCATGCGACAAATGTTTGATCTAGATACGTGTAGCGCGGCACGCAGCGGGTTATGATCCTACTGTTAATGGGCAATAGGTACCTAGGTACGTTTGTGCCCATTAATTTGTGCCGATTTGTATCTATAGCGCTTGTTATTCAGACCACAAGTGGGCCAGTGTTGAACTGAACCACGGGGGGCTGGGCAAACAAGGCCCCAAACATGTTGGCCGAACGACTGTTCTTGGCTGCAAGTATAACAACCACGCCCTGCATTGTATTTGTCGTATGACTGCTCTTGAACTGGTGCTGATGTTGCTCGCTGCCGCGGTGGTTACCGTGGTGGTTTTCCGTTTGTTGAGCTTGCCGCCCGTCATTGGCTATCTACTGGTTGGGGTGTTGATTGGTCCGCACGCCTTACGTTTGATCAACGACACCGACTCGACTGCCTATCTCGCGGAATTTGGCGTGGTGTTCATGATGTTCACCATCGGCCTGGAGTTTTCACTCCCGCGCTTTTTTTCAATGAAACGGTTGGTGTTTGGTCTGGGCTTGGCTCAGACCGTGCTGACGATGGCGGTACTTGGCCTGATGGGTGTTGGGCTCAGCTTGGGCTGGAGTGCATCTCTGGTTATCGGCGCAGTGCTCACCATGTCTTCAACAGCCGTACTGTCCAAACTATTGGCCGACCGCTTAGAGCTCGACTCTAAGCATGGGCGAGAAGTCATCGGCGTCTTGCTGTTTCAAGACTTGGCCGTTGTGCCGCTGTTGGTGTTGATTCCGGCACTCAGCCTAGGTGCCAATTCCATGGTGCAGCAATTGGCCGTGGCAGGGGTGAAAGCCGTGGTTGCTTTGGCGCTCATTCTTTGGCTGGGCCCCAATCTCATGCAGCGTTGGTTCTATATGGTGGCAAAGCGGCGCTCCCCCGAATTGTTTGTGTTGAACGTGCTGTTTATTACCCTAGGTTTGGCTTGGGTGACACAGCAGGCAGGGTTGTCGCTCGCGCTCGGCGCTTTCTTGGCAGGCATGCTCATCTCAGAAACAGATTATCGCTACCAGGTTGAAGAAGACATTAAGCCCTTTCGCGATGTCTTGATGGGCCTGTTTTTTGTAACGGTGGGCATGTTGTTGGATGTGCGTGCTGTCGCGCAGGATTTTGGTTGGGTGATGGCTGTGTTGGCCGCGATGTTGTTGGTGAAGTTTTTTATCATCGCAGGCCTATCGCGCATGTTGGGAAGTTCCCAAGGTACCGCTATGCGCGTCGGGTTGTGGCTGTGCGCGGGTGGCGAGTTTGGATTTGTATTATTGAACTTGGCCGATACTGCAGGCGTTGTGCAGGGAAAACCTTTGCAAATCGTGTTGGCAGCATTAGTGCTATCTATGTTGCTTGCGCCGTTTCTTGCGCATTACGCCGATAAAATCGTGTTGCGCCTTGTGCCATCAGAATGGTTGGCACGCTCAATGCAACTTACCAGCATTGCTGCGCAAAGTATGGGCGTCAGCCGGCATGCAATCTTGTGTGGATTTGGGCGTAACGGCCAGTACATGTCACGGCTGCTCGAGCAGGAAGGCATTACGTACTTTGCGCTTGATTTAGACCCAGAGCGCGTACGCGATGCTTCCGCAGCGGGTGAAACAGTGGTGTATGGTGATGCAGCCAAGCGCGAAACGCTCATGGCTGCGGGCATTATGCGTGCCTCGGTGGTGGTGATTACCTATGCTGATACGCATGCAGCATTGCGCGTGATCAGTGCCGTGCAGGCGATACGTCCGGACATGCCGATCGTCGTTCGCACCAGTAGCGAAGCGGATATGGAAAAGCTGATGGTTGCCGGTGCGACCGAGGTGGTGCCGGAATCACTTGAGTCCGCCATTATGTTGGCGTCGCACGCACTCGTTTTGTTGGGCGTGCCGCTTAATCGTGTACTTAAACGCATTCGCCAGATTCGCGGAAAACGCTATCAACTGCTGCGGGGTTTGTATCGAGGTGCAGATGACTTGGCGCAAGAAGCGGCAGATGAAGTGCATGAAACGCGCTTGCACTCGGTGGTGTTAAAGCCGCGAGCTCATGCAATCGGCAAAACGCTTGCTGAGATGAACTTGGAACAACTTGATGTTGAGGTGACCGCGATTCGACGTCGCAAAATACGCGTGCATGAGCCAGATGGGCAGACGCGTTTTGAAGAAGACGATGTGGTGGTGCTGATGGGTGAGCCGGCTGGCTTGGCAGCGGCTGAGTCGCGGCTACTGAAGAACGTTTGATTAACTCAAACGTTCTTCAAGGATACTAGAGCCAAGTAATGCTTAATATGCCGCGCAAACGGTGTAGACCTGACCGTTAGATTCGTCAGATGATACGACAGTGGCGAGCGCGCCGGTAGAATCAAGTGCTTGTACGGTGCCCGTATTCGTGTTGCCGTCGTCCATGGTGGCATCAATTTGGCGAGCCAGTCGAGCGTTCATATTGTTCGTACAAATGAAGAACGTACCACGCAACGTGGTATTGGCTGGTGCATAGCTGGTGATACCCGTTTGTCCGTTTTCGGCATTGCGCGGGTAGTAATCTGCATCGGACGTAGTGGTCGGCCCGGTTGAGAGATTCGCTAAACGAACATGCTGCCAAACCAATGCAGATTCATCGGTCGCTGTTTTGGAGTTCCAAGCACCGCTAATGCGACCATTGCCAATGGAGTCGCCCGAGCCAAACGTCGTGGCATTGGTGCCGCCAACATGATCATTCGCTTTTGGGTCATCGCCCGGCATATAGCGGAAGCGATCTTGGTAGGAATACACCATGGTCGAAATGGTGCGGAAATCGTTAACGATACTTTTTGCTTTGGCGCTATTGATCAGTTCTTGGCCTTTCAATACGCCGCCAAGTAACAAGCCAATGATGACGAGTACGATGGCAATTTCAACCAGTGTAAAACCGGCTTGTTTTTTAATGCTGGGGTAGGACATGTGGGTAACTCCGTGTAATTCCCTGTTTCAGTTTTATAAATCAGCAACTCATTCGGTCTGGTGAACAACGTGTGCTGCTAAGCCGAATTTTTGAGTGTGCCCTCAGTGCATGCGAACAATTTTGTTTGTTAGCGTTCGCGGAGCCGTTTGCGTTTATGTGAGACTTACAGCAAATCTTGGGCCTGATCTGATTTAGGGTTGGAATTTTGCAAGAAGGCCCAAAATCGTGGGGATTTAGTGTTGTGTATTGTGAGAAATTCACGCTTTTTTATAAAAGCTGACATGATCGTGACAGGCGCTGTCAAATTCATGACACATTTCTACGCATGCCCGCACAAAATAAGCGGGTTGTTGCTAACTGGATTGGCAAATTGCAAAAAAAACTGACACTCCCTTCGGACTGGATTTTATTAGCGGCTTTGGCCGCCTTATACAGTGTCGTAAACACGGCAAATCTCTTACAGCAGATGCTGTTTGTCGGTCACTTCGGTTTGTTTTTGTTGTGGCAGCCGATTCTCAGTCAAAAAATGCAGCTTAAAGCGGGTGGCATGCTCTTGGTGCTCGGGGCTTTGGCGTTCATGACCTTGCTCATGGGGCCGTGGATGTTGCTTGGGTGGGGGATTTTTTTGGCAGCGTTGCTAGGTGGGCGCAGCTTCGCGAGCGAAAACATGTTGTCTCGTCGTTTTCACTTGGTGGCATTTGCGACACTTCTACTGTTGTTGCTCACACGACTACTGCCGGACGTGCTTCCAGTACTCGCTGCCGACAAATTAGATCTGTTGGCGATTTCGAAATATCTGTTACCGGCTTTTTTTATTGTGCTGTGTGTATTGAGCGTGAGTCGTGCACATAGCCAAGCAGACCAGGTGGTCGACTATTTGGCCGGCCTATTCCTTTATTTGATGTTGGCCGTGTTGTGCCTCGGTACGTTGGCGTATATGGCACTGGCTTCATTGAGCTATTTCCAATCGGTACTGTCAGCATTGCTCACCACTTCTGCTTTGTTGCTCTTGGTGAGTTGGGCGTGGAATCCTCGTGCGGGCTTTTCGGGCCTTGGCGTTTTGTTTAGTCGCTATGTTTTTACGATCGCTATGCCTTACGAAGGTTGGTTATCTAGCCTTACAGATTTTGCTCAGCAAGAAGATGACCCAGAGCGATTTTTGCATGGCGCTTTAAAGCGACTGTGTCGCTTGCCTGGCGTGGTGGGTGGGAGTTGGATCGAGGGTCAAAATGAACAGCACTTTGGCCGCGTTACACCTTGCGTCTCGCATTTTCAGCAAGACGGTTTGGAGTTGCACCTTTATACCTCAACGCCTCTCGCAGCGGGTTTGGCTTGGCATTTTGAATTGTTGGTACGTTTGTTAGCAGAGTTCTATTTTGCCAAGCAGCGTGGTGCGCAATTGCAGCAATTGAGCTATGTTCGCGCGATACACGATACGGGCGCCCGACTCACGCACGACGTGAAAAACTTATTGCAGTCGCTCAATACGCTTTGCTATGCCATCAATAGCCAGCCAGAACGCGACCCGACAGAATTAAATCAGTTAATCAGCCGGCAATTGCCGGTGATCACACAGCGCCTCCAACATACACTCGACAAGCTCCAGAAACCTGACGCAGAAGAAGCGGAAAGCATTTCGGTGTCGCAGTGGTGGAACCAAATGCGCGAGCGTTATACAGAACATGACGTTCAGTTTTTGCAAAAAACAACACCCTGCACCAACGAAGTGGCTGGGCAGGCACTCTCTAGCATCCTAGAAACTTTGCTCGATAACGCGATGCTCAAGCGGGCAGCACAAACCGATATGCGTGTTGAAGTGCAGTTGTTACGCTGCGAACCACTTGAAATCGTTGTGCGCGATAGTGGGCATCCTATTGCAGCGGAAATGGTGGGCAAGTTATTTGTGCAACCGGTTGAATCTAGCAAGGGCTTTGGTGTGGGTTTATATCAAGCCGCACAACTTGCGATGCGTCATGATTGGCAATTGGCGTTAAGCGAGAACCGGCCGGGCGAAGTGGTGTTTAGCTTGAGAGGTAAATCAAGCCTAAATATGTGAAGCATTGTGCTGAACAGATGCTTATGGATGCGTGCGGCGACCTTGCAGTCGATATAAGGTTGTTTGACCTTTACCCTTGAGGTTGAGGTTAACCGCTGCACCAAATTCAAACTCGCTCTGCAAGATTGCATGTGTGCGCACATCACACTGAATTTCGCCCGGCTTGCCTTCACCTGTAATGCGACTCGCAATGTTCACGGTGTCGCCCCACAAGTCGTAAATAAATTTCTTTTTGCCAACCACGCCGGCTACAACAGTGCCGGTGCCGATGCCGATGCGCAGATCGAGCGGCACGCCGACTTGCAAGGCGTGTTCAACAATCCATGCGCGCATGGCGAGGGCCATCTCCGCCATATTGTGAGTGTATCGATCTGATTCGGTGTTTAACCCGCCTGCGATCATGTACGCATCACCAATCGTTTTGATTTTCTCAAGCTGGTACTGCTCGGCCAAATCATCAAAATGTGAGAACACATTGTTGAGCATGGCAAATACTTGATCGGGGCGCATGCCTGCTGCGACTTGCGTGAAGTTAACGATGTCCGCAAACATGACGGTAACTTCAGCATAGCCATCTGCGATGCATTGGTCTGTTTGCTTAAGACGTTCTGCTACGGGGCCGGGCAGAATGTTCAACAGAAGCCGCTCGCTTTTTTCTTGTTCTAATGTCAGCAAGGCATGCGCTTCATTCAAACGCTCGCTAATGCGTTGCTTTTCTTGAATTGAAAAGCGCAGCAACAAAAATACAAGCGTCGACACTGCAATAAAATTCAGCGCAAAAAACACCATGCTAGTGGCAAGTGGAATGCGCGGGTGCAGAAGTGGCGATGTATCCGCTAAATAGAAATCGAATACGCCTGTGAGCGCGATTAAAAAGATGTAGCCAATCATCCACCCAAGAGATTCACGTACGCCGATACATAAAATAGCGCCGATGGGCGCGAGCAGCCCCCAGAGTACGATGCCGCTGCCGCTAATGAAGCTGCCAATAGACCACTGCGCGATAAACGGCACAAACAAAAATAAGCCGAGTTGAGTGGTGCGGAATACAGCAAAACGCCCGGTCTGGATATAAAGCAGTAGATTTCCAACAAGCAGTAGTTGGAAAACAAACGGCAGGGTAGACGAGAGTTGTGGGCCAAGGCTGCGGTATAGCGCAAGCCAAAGCACCGAGGTGACGGATACTAAGCCGGTTGCGAAAACCAGTAGCGATTTGTTAAGGCACTCATCTTCTGAGTCATGCGCTTCTATGCCACCGGTACGCAGGCGTTCAATAAAGGATTGGAGATGGCTCATTTATTTTTAGGGTAATTTGCCGGCAGCGTACATTTTTGCAGCGAGCAATGAGCGTCCGAGCGAAATCAATTGATCATCATACGTCGAGGTTGGTTCTCCCCATTCGTAATTGGCATTCTTGGACTCGTAACTGCTGTTTTGTCCATCGGCTTGGCTATTTCTGCCCACAGAATAGACGACAAAAACGGCGTACTCATTATTGGCTGTCAATGGTTTTCCCTGATGATCATAAACTTCAATTTTGTCATCAGGGAACGCAATTCCAGTGTTTACTAAATTGGCTTTGAAGTGCAAATCAAACGTGTCGGCATATGTGCGCTCAACTCGATAGCGCCAGTCTCCTGTCCTCGGCTCGCTCGCACTGGTGCGATGACGCCCCCACGCATCGGTTTCTGACATGCCCAGTGTTTTCCAGGGCAAATAACCCTCTTGATTAGGTTTGATATGCAATGTGTCGCAGTCTTCAGTGCCATATGCGGCTGCGGTCGGATCGTTACGATAGTCGGGGCAGGGTAGGCGCCCGTTGATGGCTGCAAAGCCAATCAGGGCTTCGCGAATCGTTTCTAAATTCTTTTGGGTCTCAATACGTTTTTCTTCGTCAATTTTTGAGCCAGTGGGAATAGCCAAAAAAGTGGCGAGAACGGCAAGAACGAGCAGCGCTATTGCAATCTCAATGAGCGTAAAACCGGACGTGCGGTGTCGGCGGCAAGGTGCGCTATGGAATGACATAGAGTCGATCATTGGATGATGCTGTCGGAGTCTGGAAATCATATCGCCCTGCGGCCCCTAACGTCCACGCATCTTGGTTTGCAGGATCTTCGTACATGGTGTTGAGTTGGGCAGTGTTCACGCTCATGCGTGCGCTGCCGGGCAGCATGATGATGGCGGATTGATTGTTGCCCGCCAGCGTAACAGGGCAAGCCAGCGTTGGTTTGGCTAAATTATTTGAATTTGCTGTGTAGAAAATCAGCTCCGCCCAGTGGTTGTCCAGAAACCACTTTGTATAAGGTGCTGTCTTATCTGCATCTTTAACATATATTGTCGGTGGCCATCCCGCTGAACTCGTAGTTGCAGCATCAATAGGAAAATGTCCGCTGCACAGCCCATCTTCTGCCACGCACGTACTTGTGGTGATTTTAGTCTCTTTGTCAGTCGTGGAGGTGCAAGCCGACGGCGAGGCATAAGGTAAGTACGCATTAGCCGTTTGGTACTGGCGAAGCCAATTTGCAACATCGGCCAGCACGCGTTGTTCGAGAGCGTGGATAAAAACTTCAGTGCTCACATAAAGTAGCGAATCATTAAATGTGCTACTACTCGGGGAGGTGATAAACGGGCCATCGCGCTTTGCGTTGTTGGTGCCGTTTAAGGTGTCTAAATAGTTTGATGGACAGAGATTATTTTTCTGGTCCGAACCAGAATAGCCACATAAGGTTGTGGCCTCACTTCGGTCTTGTCCTGGTAAAGTGGGGCCCGCAGCAAACAACACAAAAACAGCGTTACCCTCTACCGTATTGCCTTTTTCATCGATGATTTTGAGCGTGCCGTTGGTGAGAGAGTTGATGGGGTTGTGGTTTGTGTTAAAGCGTCGGAAGTTACCAGATAGGGCATACCAAATTACTTCCCCGTCACCATCAATGGGAGGGGCGATGCCTAGTGATTTCCACGGCACGCGACCGATTGCCCCTGGAGAACAGCTGGACTCCTCTCCGCCATCATTATCAGCAGCAGGGCAGGGCAAGTCGCCGGGTCGATACGTTGGCGAGGCACTGTTTGTGAAGTGGCGTTGTACGGCATATGCGATGAGCGCCTCACGAGCTTGCGCTAGTGCGGTTGCTGTGCGCTGAGCACGACCAGACTGTTCTGTACTATGCGCGCGCAACAGCGCCATGCCGGCCACGCCCATGAGTGCCACAATGCCCAGCACCAGCAGCAGAATATAGCCTGACGATGCAGGGCTTAAACTTGTAATGCGCGTGTATCGAACAGAGTGTGTCACGGTGGTATTACCGAGACTCGTGTTGATGCGTGGTGACGGATGGTGTTGCATTACGCGAGCCATCCGGCAGGACTTCGTCACCCACCTGTAGTTGGATGGGGTGCTCACCTTGGCCGCTTGGCAAACGCACGATGAGTCGATTGTTGCTATCAACGCGTGCCGCAGATTGGGTGTCGTCGAGCGGCTGACCATTTAACCAGAGTATGGTTTTGCCGCCATGGCGCCTGAGCATGCCGTCATAGCGCAAGGCCTGCACTTGGGCATTGGAAATGCCGAGCCTTCTCTGCTGATCTAATTGTGTGCGCTGTTGCGGACTGAGAAATAGCCTACCCAAAGGCGCTGTTGCCAATTCGGCTTGCTGCTGGGCAAAACCAACGGTAGGTAGCAGGCATGCGCCTAGCACGCACAGCAAGAATTTTGCGCGCGGTGCATTCATGGCTTTGCCCCGCTTACACTGTCTAGTGTAGGACGCAGGGTGATCCACTCCTGCGTGCACTGAACCGTTAGCGGAGAGCTCAGTTGGCCGCTACGATTTGTGGGCGGTTCAATGCTGCAAGCCTTGGTCAGAATGAGTGCGCTCGCCTGTTGCGGCAACCGTTCTAGCAATCGTTGCACGTCCCCTTCATGTAGCACGGTGAGGCGCAAGTTTAGTGTGCTCGATACAAATCGGTAGCCCGGCATACTGGGCAAATTTAAACTGGAGTCCGCTGGCTTCTGCGGCAGAAACTCAAATTCCATGGAGGTTAAGCCAATTTCTTGCTGCAACTGTCTAAGCTGCTCTATCCAGTCGAGGCGGTGTTCTTCACCCAAGATGCCACGTTTGTTGAGCGTTGAATACAGTTGAAGGCGCTGAGCTATTTCTTGTGTTTCGTGCTGTGCCTCATTGAGCTTGGCCGTAGCGGTTGACTGTAATGACTGTGCTTGCCGAACACGATTTTCTTCGACGCTCTGCCATTTGTGGCTCAAGACAGCCGTGACGCCACCCAGAATGAGCAGGCTAGCCGCCATTAATAAACTGCCACGCAAAAGCGTTAAACGTTCATTCAGCGATGTGCTGCTTGTCGCACTCATGGCTGCGCCTCCGTCTTAGGGGCTGAGGTGATGCTAACGCTGAATCGTGGACGCTGTACTTCGCGCTCTTCAACGCTACTGCTCAAGGTGGCGTCTGGCCGTACGTCAATCGGTGCGCGCTCTAACGTGGCGCGCCAGCCTGGTTGTGCGTTTAAGGCTTGAACAAAACGATTGATGCGCTCGCTAATCATGCGTTGGCGTGAGGCTTCAATAAAACCATTTTCGTTCGACAACGATAAATTGAGCGTGCATTGCTCGATCGGCTGGGCAGGGTTGTTGCTGTTGCCGCTATTCGAGTTTGCGGGTGTCGGCAAAACATTGCCCACGGTGCGCCAATCGAGTTTCTCCAACTGAATGTCCGGGTAGGTATCTAAGACCTGCGACAGCGCAGACATCATGGCGAGCGGGGTATGGCGCGCTTCATCGAGCGTGTGCAAACCTTGCGCAATGCCCCGTAGATTGTCTAGCTCGGTTGGCAAAGCGGGTAGCTTATAGATCAGCGCCTGGAGTTGAGCTTCAACAGCAAAGCGCTGCTGGTCAATTTTGTCTGCCTGTTGGCGCAACTGACTTGCGCCATACATGAAGTGGGCGGAAATTAATAAGCCCCCAATTAAGCCCAGCCAACCCGCGGCGCGCAAAATCTTTTTGCCTTGCCAGAGCCGGTAAAATTGCCGTGCTGAGGGGGGGGCTAGCTGAGGCGTATTGTTGCGACCGGCCAACAAATGCAGCATCAGCAATTCACTCGCTAAGTCCGGTGCGGGTTGGCTGAGTTTGGCACGCTTTGCCAATTCGGCAATATCAACCAACTCTGGGCGTAAATCCGCTTGCGCAGTAAAAGCTTCGAGCAGAGAAGCTTCACGCGCCGGACTGCTGAGCAAAATGACCGGAGGCAGTTTGTTGCGATTGATCATGCGCTGCCCAGCCAGATATTGCATGAGCTTGGAGCATTCGGCGGCAAAACCTTGGGCAAGTGTAGCGCCCGCAACGGCATATGAGCTTAGTCGGGAAAAACGCAACTTGCCACGTTCAATATACGTTTGGCGGATACCCGCCGTGGTGGTGTGAATAAGCACCAAGTCTTCGTTGCGCTGCAAGAGTTGGCCGAGCTCGGCAGACAATTGAGCGGCACTCCAAATGCCTTGTAGTGGTTGTTTGTGTTGGTGTAGTAGGTCCAGCCAAGGGTCGAGGGCCTGCGGGCGACTAATGGCATGAAACAACATATATTCATCATGCCGGCCATCGGGCTGCCGTCCGAGTGATAGCGCACAGGCCAACTCAGTGCCATAGCAATGCTGTTCAACTTTACGCGTCAACATGGCTTGGCGATCTGCGCCGCGAACAAATGGAACCGTTTCGTGGAAAAACGATTCGTCAGGTAAGTCGGCCAGCACTAAGAAAACGTGGTCTTCACATGTTTCTAAATACTGGGCGAATTCACTCAAGCCTTCTTCATCTTGCGCGTGGCGCGATAAACGGGCGAGTCCATCCTTCTGACGTTGATACACCGTCAGATGCAAGGGTTCGATATAGAGCAGGCAAGTTTGCGACATTAGTGGATTTTGGTCAGCATGTCGTAAATGGGTCCGATCACGGCCAGTGCAATCGATAGCACGATCATGCCGAGAATAATGGTGAGTGCGGGGCCTACACCAGCTTGCACGCGCGTAATTGATTCGCGAACTTCACGATTGTAAAAGTAGGCAACGTTCAAAAGTGCAGTATCAAGTGCGCCCGTGGCTTCGCCCACTTGCAGCATGCGAATCACCAGTGGTGGAAATAGACCGGCAAGTTGAAACGCTTGTGTGGCGTTTTGACCTTCAATAATGAGTCGGCCGGCGCGCTGCAAACTTTCTTTAACCGCACGATTACCGACGACATCTTCGGTGGTGCGAACAGCGTCAATAATCGGAATGCCTGAGGCGTACAACATCGAGAATACGCTGGCGAATCGGGACAGAATGATTTTGTGCAATATTCCGCCAACAATTGGTAGGCGCAGTTTAAGGGCATCGATTCGATATAGCTGCGCCTCATTGCTGCGAACGAATGCAAAACCGCCGATTAGCAAGACGACGGGCACTATGAGAAGGAGTAACCAGTACTGCTTGATCACATTCGAGAGCCCAACCATGATCTGCATTTGCAGCGGAATGGGTTGGCCCGAACTGCGTAAGAAACGCGCCAAGTCGGGCACTACCGCAACCAGCAGAATGCCTAGAACCAAAAACACCACCACGGCGGTGAGCGCTGGATACGTGAGGGCTTGCCGAGTTTGTGCGGATAGTTCGTCTTCCCATTTCAGTGATTCGGTAATGTTTTCGAGTACTTCAGGCAGGTTGCCGGTGCTTTCGCCTGCGCGGATGAGTGCGCACATGACGTGATTAAACAGCAACGGCTGCTCCGCCATAGCCTGCGATAGTGTGCGGCCGCCTTCAATGTCTTCAATCAAACTGGCAACATGCGAGCGCATGCGGGGCAGTGTGCTGGAGTCACGCAAATCACAGAGCGCGTCGAGAATTGGCACGCCTGCACGCGTGAGTTGATGCAGTTGAAAAAAGAAATTGATCAACTCACGACGCGGCATGCGACGCGAAGGGAGTAAACGATTTGCTTGGATGGGGCGGCCATGAATGAAGTCCAGCTCCATTCGTTTGAGCCGCATTTCTAAATCAATGAGATTGATGGCGTCCATTTGTCCCAGCACGGTTCGTCCGTCCGGGTTCATGGCCTTGTAGCTGAACATGGGCATGGTGTTCGCCTCATGCCATGCGATCGGTGAGATCGACAATGCGTGACAATTCGTCGAGCGACGTTAAACCTTCCTGTACGCGACGAAGCCCATCTTCTGCCAAACTGCGGAAACCTTTGGCGCGTGCTGCATTGCGAATTTCGCGGAAGGTGGCGCGACGCGCTACGAGCTCGTCGAGATCCGCGTCCATACGCAGCAGTTCCATGACTGCCATGCGCCCGCGATAGCCGGTAAAGCTGCAGGCTTCGCATCCTTTTGCGCGATACAGTTGCAGTGGGCGCTCCTCGCGGCGGCCTAATAACTGCATTTCGTGCAACTCAGCGGGATATGCTTCTTTGCAGTGCGGGCATAGTTTGCGCAAAAGTCGTTGAGCGATCACGCCAATAATATTGCCGGCCATGATGTCCGGCAGAATGCCAAGGTCAAGCAAGCGCGGAATCGCACCGATGGCAGAGTTGGTGTGGAGTGTTGAGAACACTTGGTGACCCGTCATCGCCGCACGAAAGGCCATTTCTGCGGTTTCGGTGTCGCGAATTTCGCCAACCAAAATCACGTCCGGGTCTTGGCGCATCATCGAGCGCACACCATTGGCAAAATCGAGTTTGACGGCATCGGCCACCGACGTTTGGCGAATCAGTGGCATTGGATATTCCACCGGATCTTCTAAGGTCATGATGTTGATGCTGTCGTGATTCAAATGATTCAGCACCGAATACAGGGTGGTGGTTTTGCCGCTACCCGTAGGGCCGGTGGCGAGAATAATGCCTTCCGGGCGCGCAATCATGAGCTTGAGTTGGTCAAGCTGCTGCTCGTGCAAGCCCAAGTTGTCGAGCGGCACAATGCCGCGTTTGCGATCCAGAATCCGCAGCACAATGTTCTCACCATGAATGGTGGGCTGTGCAGAGACACGAAAGTCGACGGGATGACCGAGAACGTTGAGCGTGATACGGCCGTCTTGTGGCGCGCGTGATTCGGCAATATTGAGCGCTGCCATCACCTTGATACGTACCGCCATGGCCGGCCAGTAGCTCTTGTGAAGAGAACGTACTGGGCGCAGCATGCCGTCAATGCGATAGCGAATTCGCAGGAAATTCGCCTCGGGTTCAAAGTGAATGTCCGAGGCTTCGCGACGCACGGCATCGCTTAGCAAGGCATCAATCAATCGAACAACGGGTTGGCTGTACTCGTCATTGTTTTGCGCAAAAACGCGAAAGTCGACTTCGCCGGTTTCAATTTCATGCAGGATGCCGTCGATCGACAGTTCATGCCCGTAATACTGATCAATCGCTCGCGATAACTCGGTGTCGCCTGCGAGTAAAACATCGACATCCATGCCATTTGGCAAAACGCCGCGCAGTGTGTCGAGCGCAACAATGTTATTGACGTCGCTTAAGGCAACCGTGAGTTGCCCACGATCATCTGACAGCCACAAAGGCAACAGACGATGGCGCTTTGCCAATTCGCTGCTGACTAAACGCAATGCCTCGAAGTCGGGCACGTTGTTGCTCAGGTCAATGGTTTGTCGCCCGAGCGATTCGCCCAAGACCTCACGTAGCGTGGCTTCGGTGAGGAATCCTAAGTTAACCAGCAATTGACCGAGCGGGGTCGTAGAGTTGTGTTGCTCGCGCAGCGCAATGGCCAGCTGGTCGTGGCTAATCAGACCAGAGTCAGTTAACGCTTGGCCGAGCGGCAGAGAAATATTACGCTTCACGGTGCGGCTCCAGTTTCAAGTGCAGACTGGATGGCCTTGAGTCGCGTTTGAGCTTGCTCGGATGAGAAAGCGGCAGCACGACTACGTGATGTATTAATCGCGCGTGCGTAGTACACCGCAGCTTGGGCAGGTTGGTGCAAGTGCTCCAAGCTCACCGCTAGATTAAATGCGTAGTCCGGGTTTGATGGGTCGCCTGCACAGGCGTTGAAGTAGGCTTGTTGCGCTTCGCGCCAACGTTGCTCACCTGCTAACAAATTGCCGAGTGCAAAGTGTGTGGCGGGCGTATCTGGCTGCTGCGCCATGGCGCTGCGCAGTGTGCTCTCACTATTGTCTTTGCGCCGTAAGATGTTGAGCGCGGCGGTGGCATCTGCGTCAGTCGGGTCGAGCTCAAGAATGCGACGATAAATTGATTCGGCTCGATTGGGCTGTTTTTCTCTGAGCGCGAGGGTGGCGAGGCCGTGCAAAGCATCTGTGTTGTTGGGGTCGCTTTGATACGCCTGCTGGTAGGCAGCACGTGCGCTATTGAGATCGTTACTACGCAAAGCTTCGTAACCACGCGCGATGTTATCGGGCACCGCGACAGAAGGTGTTCGTGTGAGATGTGCATCGCCACCAGCCGGAATGCTGCGCCAGCGTGGAGTATTGGCATAGGTGTCGGCTGTAGGGGTTGTTTCGCTTGAGGTGGTATTAGTGTACGAGCGTGTGACGGTGGTTGTTGCCACTTCAGCGGTGTTCGAAGTGGACGCTGTATGTGAAGCATTTTCAGCAGGTGGCTCAATCTTTGGTTGAACGGGCATATGCGCTAATCGTGTTGCATCGTCAGAAGTGGGGCGAATGGTGCTGCGTGCTTGTAAGCCTTGCCATACCCACACGGAGATGCCAAATACGCCGGCTAGAAACAAGCTGGCGAGTAGTGCATAGCGCGGCTTGGGTTCTTGGTTGGCTTTTACATCAAACAAAAGCTTCGCGGCTTCGCGTTGTGCTTGGCGGATATCACTCGGCGTTTCTGCAGCGATGGCTGCATTAAAGGCCGGATTGGTATCCGCCCGTGCCGAGCTGTCACGTGTGCTGGGCCGTTCTTCTAACTCTGCTAACGCAAGTGCTGCGAGCGCCTGCTTGTCGATCGGCGCATTCATTTCACGTGGGCTGGCTCGCTCCGTCTGTTGGCGCGATTGTTCTGCCCGTTTAAGGGCGTCGAGCAGCAAGCTCACCGGCGTGTGCCTCCGCTTTCATTGGGAGGAGGGCCCCATGCGCCAGGTCCTGGGTTATTCGAAAAGAAATCCTGGTTGGGTAG
The DNA here is from genome assembly GCA_005239635.1 of Uliginosibacterium gangwonense. Classification (GTDB taxonomy): domain Bacteria; phylum Pseudomonadota; class Gammaproteobacteria; order Burkholderiales; family Rhodocyclaceae; genus Uliginosibacterium_A; species Uliginosibacterium_A gangwonense_A. The sequence goes on along the minus strand of SBBQ01000014.1, from coordinate 35,174 downwards.
GCTGTTGCGATAGTTTTTGTAATCGCCCTCAACGCTTGCGTCACGAATGATGACGGGGCGCAAGAAGATAACGAGTTCAGTTTTCTGGCTGGTGTCATTACGGTTTTGGAAGAGTGCGCCCAGACCCGGTAGGCGAGACGCCCCGGGAACGCCATCGTCTTTAAAATTGATGGTGTCTTCCATCAAGCCACCGAGTACCGCGATGTTGCCATCGTCGACGCGCAGAATAGATTCCATTTCACGCGAACGCACGATGGGAATTTCATTCACAATCGGCGCGGTTAAATTTTTGTCTTTTAGCGCGGGGTTGGGGTCGGTGGCGACGCCAATAATGCGCGAGATGCTCGGACGCACATTGAGCAGCACCGAACCATCATCACTAATTTGCGGTGTGACATTCATGACCAAGCCAACCGGGATGGAGTGCACCGTGGTGGTGAAGGTCGTTGAGGTTTGATTGGCGTTTTGGTTGGTGTTGCTCTCAATGGTGAAGTACACCGTGTTGTCGACCACTTTGAGAATCGCGGTTTGATTGTTGAGGACTGAGAGCTTGGGGCTTGAGAGTACTTTGACGCTACCAAAAGACTCCAACAACTTTACGGTGCCTGATAAATTGCCGACGCGCGAATCAGCATTGGTGTAAGTCAGTGCAAAAATGGATGAGGCTGGTGCAGAGAGAGCTCCGGCGGCCTTCATTGCCAATGCAAAACCGGTTCCGGTCAGGCTCAAACGAGACCAGTCGATGCCTTGCTGATAATTGTTGCTCAGCGAAACCTCGGCCACTGACGCTTCGATCAGAACCTGTTTGCGCGCACGCGAACTGACCTTGTCCAAAAACTCTTGAATCTTTTCGTGCTGACGGCTGCTGGCACGAATGCTGAGAATGCCCGTTTCTGGATTGGCAATAACACTGGCTGCTTCGCGGAAAGTCACGCGACGGCTTGTCTCAGTATCGTTACGCTGAACATTGGTTTCGCCCGCTACGAAATTTCGATTGCGGCTGGTGCCTGCGCCACTGGCGAAAGGATTGATGCCAGAAGTTGACGCCGTTTGGCTACTGCGTTGTTCAGTGACTGTTTCACTGGCGCCTTCGGGAAAGACTTTGTCGGTCTCACGTAGAATGTCTTTTACGTTCTGAATCAATGTGTCCCAAAAGCGATTGTTTGAGCGGTTTTCAACGCGAGTTTGGGAGCTGTTTGTATTACCCGTAACGCTATTGCTATTGCCACCGCCATTCTGGTTGTTGCCCGTTACAGAACCTACTTGACTGGTAATGGTGATGGTGCTGGTGGTGTCGCGCGCCATGTTGACGTAGTCGACACGGTAGGTGCGCAAAAATGGCGTGTCAGGCATCACAACAATGTTGGGGCCATTCTGTTCCCAGCGCATGTCGACCTGCTTAGAAATCCGATCGAGAATTTGCGGCAGTGTTTGGTCAATGGCATTAATCGTGACCGTGCCTTCAATACCCGGGTGGATGTCGATATTGACGCGTGCGTCACGCGCTAAGGCAAACAACAATTCTTGTACGCGGATATTCGTAAATACCGCGCTGTAGGTATCGGTGCGGCGTTTGCCTGTGGGCTTGGGCGGCATGGCAGATGCGGCAACCGGCGCCGGAATCGCGCCCGCGACAGAGCCTGTTGTATTTGCGCGCCCACTCTGGTTGGCGGCGATATCGGCATCATCACGTTGTAAGTGTCCGCTACCAACGGAGGGAATGGGTGTCGAAGAGCAGGCGGTCAGCAATGCAACGAAGCTCAATATTGGCAAAGCGCCAAATGTGCTGGCGGGTTTGAACGAGCGCGTGGAGATCTGCTTGCGTAAAGTGTCAGTCATCATTTGTCCGGCATGTTCTTTGAACCCGACTTAGCTTTCAGCTATGTGCAGCAAGTAAGCGCGTCGTGGCGGGTCACCTAGCCGTGAATGATATACCACTTGCGTTGCATGGCTAGCCCCCATGCGGCTTGGGGAGCATTTAAGGCCGAATTTCGGCGGGGTGGGCGAGTACAGTAAAAGTTAGCGCAAGAGTGCGTATTGCTGGTCGCCGTTGTTACCCAGGGTTTGAATAGTCGATTAGCGCATCTGCGAGAGCGGTATCGCTTGTGGTTTGTAGCGTCGCAATTCGCTTGGCAGCGTAGATGCAGCTTGGGCTGCGCTGGCTTGGTCTGGATATGTGCCGTATAGCATTTGGATGCGAGCCCCATTTTTACCCTGCAGCACACGCACATGGACTTGGTTGCCCGTTTGGCGAGACATCGCTTCGGCGACCACTTCTTCTGCCGCGTTTGACTGTTTGGCGTCCAGCACGGCTAGCTGCAATGTCCAGGACTCGGCTGCGCTGGCAGCTAGCCAAGCAGAGGTTCCGTCCTGTCGGCTGCGGGTAAGGCGGCCTAAATTAACTGCGGGTGCTTCTGCGGCAGTCGCCTTGTTGGGCACAGCTTCAGCCGCAGGTGCGGTGGACACTACGGGTGCGGCAGCGGTCGTCGTGGGTGCAGGCTTGGCTTGAGTGATTGGTGGTGGCGTCGCTCCTGCGGGCTGAGGTGCGGCAATCGTTGCTGCTGGTTTGGCGGGTGCAGGTGCAGTCGAAATGGTTGGTGCGGTCGGCGTGGTCGGGGTAGATGGAGTGGACGCAGATGCAATGATCACCGGCTTAGTCGGTGTTGAAGGGGTGATCGAGACTGTGTTTCCGCCGCTGGCACTTGGCGATTGAATCGAGATTGCGGCTGCTTTTTGGGCCGCTGCATCTGCTACTTTGGCTGTCACCGTGCTGGTTGTCGGTGGCTGTGAGCTAGCAGCGGGCTTTACTTCAACAGGTTTACTAGGCGCACTTGCTACGCTGGGCGCAGCTTGGCTCACAGGGGCTGGAGAAGTCGAGGCGGTTGGTGCGGGTGTTGGTGTGGGGGTTGGTTTTGCGGCAGGTGCAGAGGCTGCGGGGGCGACGGGTGTTGCGGCTCCGTTGGTCGTGGTGGACGTTGGGGCAGTTGTCGCTACCGGGGGCGAGTTATTTTCAGCCGAAGTCTCTGTGGCAGAGGCAGGTTCGCTAGCTGTGTTTTGGGGGGTGGTGTGTGGTTGTCCGGTGAAGTATAGGACGACGCATACCAGCAGCGCTAAACCAATCTCGGCCAAAACCATATTGCGGTTTTGGTGCCCCAGCCAGTGGAATGCATCGGTCAGCCAACGGAAGGGTGCGCTCAGCCAAGCAAAACTCATGGATGGAGTGGCGATGCGAATACCCGGACTGCTTGTCATTTCTGCATCTGCAGCGGCGCGTTTAATTTGCGCAACATCCACCACATGTTCGTTATTGGCAAATGCCGCCAATAAACCTTTATCGGCCAAGATATTAATGCGGCGCGTGAGTCCGCTAGAGAGTTCTACGATGAGTTTGATTGCCTCTGGCGTAAAAACGCGGGGGCCACGGTAGCCCGCAGCACGCATCCGAAAATCAATGTATTCAGCCGCATCGTTAAGCTGCATGGGGCCTAGCCGAAAATTTTGTGTGATGCGGTCTTTGAGTTGGCGCAGGTTGCTTTTTGAAAGCAGGCTATCCAGTTCGGGTTGGCCAAATAAAACAATCTGCAGCAATTTGTGCCGCTCGGACTCTAGGTTGGATAAGAGCCGTATCGCCTCTAGCGACTCAACCGGCATGGCATGGGCTTCGTCAATTAGCAGCGCAACTTTCTGGTTGCTCGCGTACAGTGCAACGAGCCGTTCTTCGATCTGTCGCATCAGTCGATGCGTTTGATCATCACGTGTTTCTAAACCTAATTCATCTGCCAGTAAGTGCAGTAATTCATCGCGGTTTAGTAGCGGATTGGCAAGATAGATGGCGAGAGTTGAGGTGGGCAATAGCCGGATGGCCATGCGTGCCAACATGGTTTTGCCTGTACCAATTTCACCGCTGACTTTGACGATGCCTTCATCGTTGCCAATGGCATAGAGCAGGGCGTCTAACAACGCCCCGCGATTAGCACCGGTATAAAAAAAATCCGTATGCGGTGTGATGCGGAACGGTGCCTCATTCAGCCCGAAGTGTTCAAGATACATGTCGGCTAGTGTCCCTGCTCACGATGATTTCGATCGGCTGTATTGCGCTCGCCGGCGCTGTCCATGCGGGCATAAAGCGTGGTGCGGTTGATGCCCAGCAGCCGAGCCGCTTGCGACATGTTACCTCGTGCCAGCGTTAGCGCGGTCTGAATATAGTCTTGTTCAAACTGGCTTAGGGCATGGTCGAGGTTAAACGTGCCGGTTTGCAACTGCTGCTGGCGTAGTTGTTCATTGCTGCCGGCGTGTGTGTTTGCCGTGGCCAAATTGAAGGGGTCAAACTCTGCCATGAGCTGTTCTGCGCTTACGCTTTGCCCAGCGTAGCGTGCAATTAGGCGAATGGCGATATTGCGTAGTTCGCGCACATTACCCGGAAACGGGTACTGCATGAGTTGTGCGATGGCGGCGGGTTCGAGCTGAAATGCGGTACATCCAGATTCGCGAGCGAGCTGATTGGCAAAATGTTCCAACAGCACCAAACGATCTTCGCCCATGTCGCGCAGCGCGGGCATGTTGAGCGTAAAGACCGAAAGTCGGTGATAGAGGTCGCTACGAAAGTGCCCGTTACGTACTTCGAGCCGCAAATCCCGATTGGTGGCAGCAATAATTCGCGCGCGTGCGCGTCGCACTTGAGTTTCGCCAACGCGATGAAATTCACCATTTTCGAGCACGCGTAGTAATTTTGGCTGAAGATCAAGCGGTAATTCGCCAACCTCATCTAAAAATAGCGTGCCGTCTTGCGCATCTTCAAAGCAGCCAGCATGGGCTTGTGTAGCGCCTGTGAAGGCCCCTTTGGTATGCCCAAACAGCGTCGACTCCATGAGCGCCGGTGAAATTGCAGCGCAATTAACCGCCAAAAAAGGGCGTTGGCTGCGTGTGGTTGTGGCGTGCAGGTGGTGTCTGGCGACAATTTCTTTGCCCACACCAGACTCCCCTTCGATAAGCACTGGGTAGGGCGAATCGGCCAAAGGTTGAATCTGCTGAAGTAGCTTCTGAAGCGCGGCACTTTTGCCAATCAAGCCAGCAGTTGTCGGGCTGGCAAGGCCGGCTGGGGCGACGCGCAGCAGTGTGTGCAGCAGCTGACGTAGCAGGGCTGGATCCGCCGGTTTGGAGACAAACTCTGTGGCGCCGAGCGTGCGCGCATGCCGTGCGTGAGCTTGTTCACTTTGGCCGGAAAGTACCACGATGCGCATCTCGGGCGCACGTGCGAGTAAGTCGCCAATGAGGGCAAACCCTTCATCAGGCAAATGCGGGTTGGGTGGTAAACCGAGGTCGACCAAGGCAAGTAGTGGGGGTGACGCTAGACGAGACAGCAGGTTCAGTGCTTCGGTTCGTGAGGCAGCATTCACGATGCTGAAGTCATCACGCAACAGAAAGCCTAGGCTGTCGGCAATAAGCGGGTCGTCGTCAACAATGAGCAGGGTGGCCTGCGGCGACGGCTTGGAGGGTGCTTCGGCGAATGAGGTCATGGACGGTTGTTGTCAGCACTCGCATCAATCTACTATGGGCAGCATGATAGCGCAGCAGGTGCGGTCGTAGTGATATTGCACAATTGGGGCAAAAATCACATTGACCTAAACCTTTGTGGATTGATCGGATTTGATAGAATCGCAAAGATTAAATATTCCGAATGGAAACCACCTTGTCTGCAGAACCCTTGGTTGAGATGCGAGATTTGGCGTTTGCGTATGACCGCAAACGACCTATTCTCAGTGGCATCAACCTCACTATTCCCAAAGGAAAGCTTGTTGCCATTATGGGCGGCAGCGGTAGTGGCAAAACGACACTGCTGCGCTTAATCGGTGGGCAGTTGCGGGCAACCTCAGGTGAAGTCAAGGTTGCGGGTAATTCGCTGACAACAATGTCGCGCGCCGATTTATACAAAATGCGCCGCAGCATGGGCATGTTGTTTCAGTTCGGCGCTTTGTTTACCGATCTCACCGTGTTTGAAAACGTGGCGTTTCCCATGCGTGAGCATACGGATCTGCCCGAGTCTGCGATTCGTGATTTGGTATTGCTGAAGCTGAATGCGGTCGGTTTGCGTGGCGCGGCCAATCTCATGCCGTCCGAACTGTCTGGCGGTATGGCAAGACGTGTGGCGTTAGCGCGGGCGGTTGCGCTCGACCCGATGCTGATGATGTACGACGAGCCGTTTACCGGATTAGACCCGATCTCATTGGGTGTGATCGGCAGCCTTATTCGTAGTCTGACGGATGCGTTGGGTGCGACCTCTATTATGGTGACCCACGACATTGTGGAATCGTTGCAAATCGTCGATCACATCTATTTTTTGTCAGAAGGCAAAATTGTGGCAGAAGGTTCGCCGGACGAAATCCGTGCCAGTGCTGACCCCTTCGTGCATCAATTTGTGCATGCGCAGGCCGATGGCCCTGTGCGTTTCCACATGAAGGCCAAACCGTTTGCCGAAGAGCTTGGTTTGGGGGTGAGTATATGAAAATGCTTGCTCGCTTTTTCCGCAAACTGGGTGCGCCGGTGGTCACCTTTATATGGCGCTTGGGATTTGCGGCCCGTTTTTTGTCGGCCATCCTGATGAATTCAGGCGCCTCGCTGTTTCGCTTTCAACTCACCATGCGCGAGTTGTACTTCAGCGGCGTACTGTCATTGCTCATCATTATGGTGTCCGGCTTTTTTGTGGGTTTGGTGCTGGGCTTGCAAGGGTATGAAACGCTGCAGCGCTATGGTTCATCCGAGGCGCTGGGAATTTTGGTAGCGCTGACTCTTACGCGTGAATTGGGTCCGGTGGTCGCGGCACTGTTGTTTGCGAGCCGCGCGGGCTCGGCCGTTACTGCAGAAATCGGTTTGATGAAAACGACCGAGCAGCTCAAAGCAATGGATATGATGGCGGTGAACCCCATTGCCCGCGTTGTAGCGCCGCGTTTTTGGGGTGGCGTATTGTCCATGCCGCTATTGGCTGGCCTGTTTACCGCAATGGGCATTCTGGGCGCTTGGGTTATCGGGGTCAAAATCATCGGTGTGGACGACGGGGCGTTTTGGTCGCAAATGCAGGCCGCGGTTGATTTTCGATATGACCTCGTGAATGGTTTTATTAAAAGCGTGGTGTTTGGCGTGGCGGTGTCGTTGATTGCGGTGTTTGAAGGCTACGACACTGAGCCCACGGCAGAAGGTCTGTCGCGTGCGATTACGCGCACAGTGGTGGTGTCTGCTTTGGCAATATTGGCGCTAGATTTCGTGCTGACGTCTTTTATGTTTCGCGGCAAAGCTTAGTTGAGTGAGGTAAGAATGAATCGTTCAGTAATTGATCTCTGGGTGGGCGTGTTTGTCGCGATCGGAATTGCCTCGCTCATGTTTTTGGCGCTCAAGGTTAGTAACTCTGCGACCGCTAATCTCGGGGATACATATCGTTTGTCTGCTGAATTTGCCAATATCGGTGGACTCAAGATTCGTGCGCCTGTAAAAAGCGCAGGGGTGGTGGTCGGTCGAGTGGCTGATATCCGTTTCGACAAAGATTTGTACAAGGCTGTGGTCGATATTGATGTCTCCAAGAACTTCCGGTTCCCGAAAGACACGTTTGCCAATATCTACACCTCTGGTTTGCTGGGGGAGCAGTACCTAGGCTTGGAGCCGGGTGGTGACTCGGAATACATTAAGCCGGGTGAGGCGATTAGACACACGCAAGACGCCGTGGTGTTGGAAAAACTGATTAGTCAATTCCTATTCAATAAGGCGGCAGAGGGTGGAGTACAAGGGGCTCCTGCCGGAAAATGACAAACGCGGTATAGTATCCGTGTCTAACAACATGAAAAACAAAGAAATGAGCTCAGAGGTTCAATCTTCGAGTCGCTGTACTGCAGCGGGTGGCAAAGCCCTGCGTCGCATATTTGTGACAGCGGCATCGGTGCTATTGCTGACGGGCTGTGCGAGTACGCACAATAATCCCAATGACCCGATGGAAGGGTTTAATCGTGCCATGTTCTCCTTCAATGAAGGATTGGATAAGGCGCTGGTTAAGCCCGCCGCTGAAGCCTATGAAAAAGTAACACCGCCGCCGGTGCGCACAGGGGTTTCCAATTTTTTCTCCAATATTCAAGATTTGTGGATTGGTATCAACAACTTGCTGCAAGGCAAGCCGACCGATGCCGCCACCGACTTCGGCCGTTTCTTAGTCAATACCACTGTGGGTATTCTGGGCTTGTTTGATGTCGCCTCAGAAGCCGGCATGGAAAAACATGAAGAAGATTTTGGCCAAACCTTAGGCCGTTGGGGTGTAGGTGACGGCCCTTACCTCGTATTGCCAATCATTGGACCGCGTACTTTGCGCGATACAGCGGGTTTTGTTGTTGATACTGCTGTGGACCCAGTTTGGGATCACAAACCAATTGCGACACGCAACATTTTAGTTTCGCTTCGGTTTTTGAGTGATCGCACAGATTTGCTACAAATTGAACCGGCCCTCGATGAAGCTGCGCTCGATAAATACAGCTACGTGCGTTCTGCTTATCTACAGCATCGTCGTAGTTTGATTTATGACGGAAACCCGCCGCGTGTGTTGGATGATCCGCAGTCGTTGCGCTTAGCACCAGAACAAAATGCGCGCTTGAATGTAAATCGTTTGGCGCCGCTTGATGGCGTGTTGGGATTGGAGTTTGCAGCCGTGGGCATGGGGCCGTGGAATCTGGAACTTCCCTCGCAGTCAGCGGTCTATGCAGCACAAGAACAAAAAGACCTGGTCGCGTTAGCCGCTAACGTTGCTGCCACCGAAACCGCGGCGGATGATAGCGGCGTAACTCTCGACCCTTAATAGGTATTGAAATGAAGCGTTTGATGCAAGGTTTTGCAATGTTGTTGTTGTCACTTGGCTTGACCGGTTTTGTGGCGGCTTCCGATGTTGCGCCTGATGCGTTGGTCAAGTCGGTTACCGATGATGTGATCAAGTCCTTGCAAGGGGACAAGGCGCTTCAAGCAGGCGATCGCAAGCGCGTTGAATCCCTGGTCGAAGCCAAGGTTCTGCCGAACTTTAATTTCCAACGCATGACGCAAATGGCAATGGCGCGCGAATGGCGTCAGGCCACGCCCGCTCAACAACAGCAACTTATACAAGAGTTCCGTACGTTGTTGGTTCGTACCTATTCGACCGCGCTCATGACCTACCGCAATCAAACAGTGGACGTGAAGCCGCTTAAGGCTGCGCCGACTGATACGGATGTGTTGGTTCGTACGGAGATCCGTGAATCTGGCCGCAAACCAATGCAGGTTGACTACGCTTTGCAAAAAGAAGCAGCGGGTTGGAAGGTGTATGACGTCATAGTGGGCGGCATCAGCTTGGTGACAAACTACCGTGATGAGTTCTCACAACAGGTGCGCTCTGTGGGCGTAGATGGCTTGATTAAGTCTTTGCAAGCCAAAAACGCTGGCGCAGCCCAAGAAGCGACGGCACGCAAGTGATTCGTTGCGAACAAGGGGTCATCAAGGTTGATGCCCCCATCACCATGAGTTCGGCTTCTGTTGCCCTGCAAACGGGCTTGAAGCTGATTACCCCCGAAGTCCATTCAGTCGATTTAGGTTCGGCCGGTCAGCCAGATTCAGCCGCATTAGCAGTGTTGTTTGCTTGGCAACGTAAGGCGGCTGAGTATGGTGTGCGCTTGCAGGTGCGTAATGCACCTCCTGGTTTGCTATCGCTAGGCCAACTCTACGGCGTAAACGAAGTTCTGCCTTTGGCCTAAACGGCCGCTTTTGAATCTGACCCGGTTTCCAGGCAGCCTTCTTCTTCCTGCCGGTGTACCTGTAATGGCAGCGCGCATGGCGCAGCCCCTCGCAACAAGGTAAAATCTGACTTCTTCTCGCACATTGTTAGTCGGTGCGAGCGCGTAACCCCGTTAGTTCCCTTGGTGTGGTGATTCATGGCTGCGGCCATTCACATAAATCAGCTCTGTAAAACCTACGGCAAGCTCCAGGCTTTGCGGTCAGTTGATCTCGATATTCAGCAAGGCGAATTTTTTGGCTTGCTGGGTCCTAATGGCGCTGGCAAAACCACGCTCATCTCGACTTTGGCTGGTTTGACGCGAGCGGACTCCGGTTCGGCATCAATCCTTGGTTTTGATGTGCAGCGCGATTATCGCGAAGCGCGTCGACAGCTTGGTGTGGTGCCGCAAGAACTGGTGTTCGATCCCTTTTTTACGGTCCGTGAGTTGCTGCGTATTCAGTCTGGCTATTTCGGTATTCGTCGCAACGACGACTGGATCGACGAGGTGTTGGCGAATTTAGACCTAACAGACAAAGCCGACACGAATATGCGCAAGCTCTCTGGCGGCATGAAGCGTCGCGTGTTGGTTGCGCAAGCTTTGGTGCATCGCCCCCCGGTGATCGTGCTAGATGAGCCGACTGCGGGTGTCGATGTAGAGCTGCGTCAAACGCTGTGGCGTTTTGTGCGCGATTTGAATCAGCAAGGTCACACAGTAGTGCTGACAACGCACTATTTGGAAGAGGCGGAAAATCTGTGTGGCCGTATTGCCATGCTCAAGCAGGGTCGTATCGTTGCGCTTGATACGACGAGCAATTTACTCAGTCAGTTTTCGCGACAAACATTGAAGCTACGTTTGCGTGATGGTGCGCAGTTACCGCCTGCGCTCGCAGCACGTGGGCAGATGACGCCGTCGGGTGCATTTAGCATCGCGCTCAATGATTTAGATGAAGTAGAGTCTGTGCTGCATGTTTTACATGAAGCCGGTGCGCGTGTAGAAGACATGGAATTGGCAAAGCCCGATCTCGAAGAGGTTTTTGTCTCTGTTATGCATGAGGCGGGTTAAGCAAAATGGGCTTAGGTTTTCGCACCCTGTTGTACAAAGAGCTGCTCCGCTTCTGGAAAGTGGGCTTTCAAACCGTGGCCGCCCCGGTGCTTACGGCCATGCTGTATTTACTGATTTTTTCGCACGTACTTGAAGCACATGTGAAAGTGTATGACGAGATTGCCTACACGGCCTTTTTGGTGCCGGGGCTAATCATGATGAGCGTGTTGCAAAATGCATTTGCCAATAGTTCTTCGTCACTGATCCAGTCGAAAGTGACCGGCAATATTATTTTTGTTTTATTGCCTCCGCTGTCGTATCGCGAATTTTTTGCGGCCTATGTGTTAGCGTCAGTCGGTAGAGGTCTCGTGGTGGGCGGGGGCGTTTGGTTGGTAACCCTGTGGTTTGTAGACCTGCATTACAGCCATCCGCTATGGATACTGGCTTTTGCCATTCTAGGCGGCATGATGATGGGCGCGCTCGGCATGGTTGCTGGCATTTGGGCGGACAAGTTTGATCAGCTTGCGGCGTTCCAAAATTTTATTATCATGCCGCTCACATTTTTGTCGGGCGTGTTTTACTCGATTCACTCACTGCCCGAGTTTTGGCAAGGCGTGAGTCACTGGAACCCCGTTTTCTATTTGATTGATGGGTTTCGTTACGGGTTTTTTGGCCGAGGTGATGTGTCACCCTGGCTGGGTTTAGGCGTGGTGGCTTTGTGTACAGCGCTGTTTAGTGTGGTGACGTTGTACGTGCTGCAACGTGGCTATAAGTTGCGTGGCTAGGGCGCGGACTATATTGCGCGTCAATCAATTGCATTATTGGCAAGAGGTGAAATGATGGTTGTAACCCCTGAGAGCATTCATGTTTCGATTACATCGGGGCTGCAATGTGAGCATTGCACAGTTCAAGGCGATGGTCAGCACTTTGAAGCGGTGATCGTGAGCGAAGCGTTTGCCGGAAAGTCGCGTATTCAGCAACATCAACTGGTTTACGGCGCCTTAGGCGATCGCATGCGGGAAGAAATTCATGCGCTGTCGATGAAAACATTTACGCCAGCACAATGGGCGCAACAGGCGCGCTAAACGTTGTATCTAATTCACTTTGCCAATCCATAAAGTAAAACAACGTGGACAAACTTCTGATTGAGGGCGGGCGCAGACTCGCTGGTGAAATTGCGATCTCTGGTGCAAAGAATGCGGCGCTGCCGATTTTGTGTGCCTGCCTACTGACGCGCGAACCGCTGGTACTGGATAACGTACCCGCGTTGCACGACATTGGCACCATGCTTAAATTGTTGGCGCAAATGGGCGTTAAGGTGGAGCGCGAAGGTGAGCGCGTAACCTTGTGTGCCGCAGATTTGGGCGAGCCGGTTGCGCCGTACGAATTGGTGAAAACCATGCGTGCCTCGGTGTTGGTGTTAGGTCCGTTGGTTGCACGTTGTGGTGAAGCTAAAGTGAGTTTGCCCGGTGGCTGCGCAATTGGCGCACGTCCTGTCGATCAGCACATCAAAGGCCTGCAAGCGATGGGCGCCGAAGTGAATGTTGATCACGGTTACGTATTGGCAAAATCGCCGCGGTTAAAAGGGGCGCGACTGTTTACCGATATGGTGACGGTGACGGGCACCGAAAATCTGATGATGGCGGCGTGCCTGGCCGACGGTGAAACTGTCATCGAAAACGCCGCGCGCGAGCCAGAAGTCGTCGATCTAGCACAATGCCTCATTAGCATGGGTGCGCAGATTAGCGGCGCAGGTACTGATGTCATTCGTATTCGCGGTGTGGCTAGCTTGCATGGTGCGCAACATCGCATCATGCCGGACCGTATCGAAACCGGAACCTACCTGTGTGCGGCTGCAGTCACGGGCGGTGATGTGCGTTTAACAGGTACCTCAGCCGGTTATTTGGACTCGGTTGTCGATAAGCTGATGGATGCAGGGTGCGATATTACGAGCGAGAAATCGCCCAGCTTCGAAGCGATTCACATCAAAGCGCCATCGCGTCTCAAGGCCGTCAGTATTCGCACTGCGCCGTATCCCGCATTCCCAACCGATATGCAGGCGCAGTTTATGGCCATTAATGCGGTAGCAGAGGGCACTGCGATTATTCGCGAAACTATTTTTGAAAACCGCTTTATGCATGCGGTAGAGTTGCAACGACTAGGTGCCGATATTCGTATTGATGGCAACACGGCGGTGGTGCAGGGTGTTGCACGCTTGCAGGGCGCAACGGTTATGGCGACTGACTTGCGCGCATCTGCGAGCCTGATTATTGCTGGCTTGGTGGCAGAAGGTGAAACCATTGTCGATCGGATTTATCATCTCGATCGTGGTTACGAAAAAATCGAACAGAAATTTGCAGCATTAGGCGCGAACGTGCGCCGTGCTAAATAATTCTGGCGCAGTTCTGAGCAGCACATAAAAATACCGTGCTAAAAAAGTGCGGGTTAAGTAGTCAAGTGGTACGGAGGAGGCCGAGGTTTGTCGGATTTTGCTCACCGTGTGCAGTGAGTGAAATTGGCAAATAGGGTTTGTGGCTAATCTGTACCTAACTTGCGGGGGCGCACGTGTCTAACGACTTATACGATCGCATACGTGATATGCCGGTGATGGACCGGTATGACTGGCGGGTTCCCGCCGCGCTATTTAACTTATGGCGTCGATACTGGATTCATCACCACCACCGTCTGCGAATTGAGATTCAAGGCTATGAGCCCATGGCGATGATTCTCGACGAGCGCTTTTGGGCCTGTGTTGATACCAGCCTGTTTGATGCGCCGGTTGTGGTGTGGATGGAATTTGAAGACCAAGGCCGTAGCAGCTTGCATGAGCCTGTGCCTTGCGTCATGCGGCACTACCACCAGGGCGCATCGGTCATCCGCAATGCAGGCATGGAAGCGGCTGAGAAGCACCTGCAATCACTGCTTAAAGCAGACGAACACGGGCGCGTGGCACCGCTGCGGTAAAATACCGGTATTCCGATCTGGGGCCGGCTTATTCAGGTCCACTGAGCAGGTCCTCTGAGTAGTCCCTTTTTGTATAAAAATTGTGAGTCGTAACGTGAGTAATCAGACTGGCATTACCCTGGCATTGTCCAAGGGCCGCATTTTCGAAGAAACCTTGCCACTGCTTGCAGCGGCTGGCATCGTGCCAACCGACGATCCTGAAAAGTCACGCAAGCTCATTATTGGTACCAATCGTCCAGACGTACGCATCGTGATTGTGCGTGCAACCGACGCCCCCACCTATGTGCAGTATGGCGCGGCAGATATGGGGATTGCGGGTAAAGACGTGTTGATCGAACATGGTGGCGCAGGTTTGTACCAGCCGTTAGATCTCAAAATTGCATGCTGCCGCATGAGCGTGGCCGTGCAAGCAGGTTTTGACTATGCTGCGGCGGTTAAACGTGGCGCGCGTTTGCGTATCGCCACCAAATATATTCAAACTGCCCGTGAGCACTTTGCTGCCAAAGGCGTGCACGTCGATTTAATTAAGCTGTACGGTTCCATGGAATTGGCACCCTTGGTGGGTTTGGCGGATGCGATTGTTGACTTGGTGTCGACGGGTGGCACGCTCAAGGCCAACAACTTGGTTGAAGTGGAAGACATCATGCCGATTAGCTCGCGCTTGATCGTGAACCAAGCTTCAATGAAAACCAAGCACGCCCAGTTGCAGCCGATTCTTGAAGCCTTTGAGGCGGCTGTAGAAGCCACCGCCTAAGTTTTATTTAGCCCAGTAACTGCGGCTCAGACAGACCAGGACAGAACATGAGTTTGCGTTCAACCGATATGCGCCGATTGCGCACTACCGATCGCGATTTTGCCAATATGCTGGATGCGTTGTTGGCGTTTGAGTCGAGCACCGACGAGTCAATCGAGCGCACCGTGGCAGACATTCTGACGCAAGTGCGTACACGCGGCGATGCGGCGGTGCTGGAATACACGCAGCGTTTCGACAAGTTAGACGTCGCTGAGATGTCTGGCCTCGAATTGGCAAAATCAGAATTGCAAGCCGCCTTAAATGGTTTACCTGCTGCGCAGCGTGAGGCCTTGGAACAAGCCGCCGCACGCGTACGCGCTTATCACGAGCGCCAGCCGCTCACCTCTTGGGAATACGAAGAAACTACGCCCGACATGCAAGGTACGCGTTTGGGGCAGATGGTCACGCCGCTTGATCGCGTTGGTTTGTATGTACCGGGCGGCAAGGCGGCCTATCCCTCATCCGTGCTGATGAACGCCATTCCGGCAAAGGTGGCGGGCGTTGGTGAGTTGATTATGGTGGTGCCCACCCCGCGCGGTGAAAAAAATGCGCTGGTGTTAGCGGCCGCAGCCATTACCGGCGTTGATCGCGTGTTCACGATTGGTGGCGCACAGGCCGTTGCTGCGCTGGCCTACGGCACGCAAACCATTCCGCAGGTCGACAAAATTGTGGGCCCCGGCAATGCCTATGTAGCCAGCGCCAAGCGTCGTGTGTTTGGCACGGTGGGCATCGACATGGTGGCAGGCCCGTCTGAAGTGCTAATCATTTCTGATGGCCATGGCGACCCCGACTGGGTGGCGATGGATCTGTTTGCGCAAGCGGAGCACGACGAACTCGCGCAATCAATTTTGCTGTGTACCTCGGTTGAGTTTATCGAGGCTGTTGCGGCCAGCATCGAAAAACTGCTGCCACAAATGCCGCGCCAAGAAACCATTGCTACGTCACTGCGTAATCGCGGCGCATTGATTCATGTGCGCGATTTGAATGAGGCCTGTGAAATTGCCAATCGCATCGCGCCAGAGCACCTTGAAATTTGCACCGAAAATGCACGGAGCTTGATTGGCAAAATCCGCCACGCTGGCGCAATTTTCATCGGCCACTATTCGGTGGAAGCGCTCGGCGATTATTGTGCGGGGCCTAATCACGTGTTGCCGACAATGCGCAGCGCACGCTTTTCCAGCCCATTGGGTGTGTATGATTTCCAGAAGCGCACTTCATTGATCGAAGTGTCTGCTGTGGGCGCCAATACCTTGGGGCGTGTGGCTTCTGTGTTGGCGCACGGCGAAGGTCTGCAGGCGCACGCGCGTTCAGCCGAGTTTCGCTTAAAGTCGGAATAAGCTAACGAGTTAGTTGATTAAGCGGTTCCAAAACAAAGGGCATGATGCGTTTGCATCATGCCCTTTGTGCTTTGAGTCTATGCATTTTCCAATCAGGCAAAGCTGTCTAAGCGAGAATTTCTTTCAGCGCATCCAACAACGCTTGGCATTGTTCGTCCGTACCAATTGTGATTCGCATAAACGGGGCAATGCGTGCCGGGTTTTTGAAGTGGCGCACAATGATGCTGCGTGCGCGTAGTGCCGCGGTAAGGTCTGCGCCGTCGCGTTGTGTATGACGTGCAAACACAAAGTTGGCCGCAGACGGTAGCACTTCAAAACCCATGGCATTGAGGCCCGCAACCAAGTGTTCGCGTGTGCGAATGACGGCTTGGCGAGTGTGCTCAAAATACGCCGTATCGGCCATCGCTGCGGCGGCGCCTGCTTGCGCAAAGCGATCGAGCGGGTAGGAGTTAAAACTGTCCTTAACGCGGTTGAGCGCTTCGATCAGTGCCACATTGCCAATTGCGTAGCCGGCACGTAGCCCGGCGAGCGAGCGACTTTTTGACAGCGTGTGCACCACTAACAAGTTGGGGTAGTGGGGCACGAGCTTGATGGCAGACTCTGCGCCGAAATCAACGTACGCTTCGTCCACCACCACAGGCATATCGGGGCGTGCTTTGAGCAGACGTTCAATTTCGCTCAGTGGCAGCGGAATGCCGGTCGGCGCATTAGGGTTGGGGAAAATCACTGCGCCTGCGTCGGTGGCCTGAATATAGTCGTCGATACGAATCCGAAACTGTTCGTCGAGCGGCACTTCGCGTCCTGTCACCCCGTACAGCCCGCAATACACAGGGTAGAAGCTGTACGTGATATCTGGGTAAAGCAGGGGGCCTTCATGATTGAGTAGTGCTTGAAAGGTATGCGCCAGTACTTCGTCTGAGCCATTGCCTACAAAAACTTGCGCTACCGTCACGCCGCAAGCCTGAGCAATAGCTTGGCGCAGTGCGGCTGAGGTGGGGTCTGGGTAGAGCTTTAAACTATCCGCAACTTGCTCACGCAAGGCCTCCAACACCTTTGGGCTGGGCCCGTAGGGGTTTTCATTGGTGTTGAGTTTGATCAGGTTAGGCAGTCGGGGTTGCTCACCTGGTACGTAGGGGGTTAGGCCGTGTACAACGGCGCTCCAGTATTGGCTCATGGTGTATCAGTCGGTCAGCGTTGCCCCGGTCGCTTAGTTAGCACGGGGGGCGGGTTAGCCGGACAAAAAGCCGGCAAAGTCGGTGTAATGCTATCATTCCGCCTGCGGAGAAAGTAGTTGCAGTGCACGGGCTGTATCAAATCTGATCGGTTTTTGTTGCTGCACTCACTCCGGTTGTGCTGTGTTGTACCCAATTGAGAATTCATCATGAACATGCGCCAAGCTGAAGTCACGCGTAATACGCTAGAAACCCAAGTGCGTGCCGCCATCAATTTAGATGGGTCTGGCCGTTCCAAACTCGCCACTGGGGTGCCTTTCCTAGATCATATGATCGATCAAATTGCCCGCCACGGCATGATGGATCTGGATATTGAGGCCAAAGGTGATCTGCATATTGACGCGCACCACACGGTGGAAGACGTCGGTATTACGCTTGGCCAGGCTTTTACCAAAGCGCTGGGTGATAAAAAAGGTATTCGTCGTTATGGCCATGCCTATGTGCCGTTGGACGAAGCGCTATCGCGCGTGGTGATCGACATTTCTGGCCGTCCCGGCCTTGGGTTTCATGTTGAATTTACACGTTCTAACATCGGCGAGTTTGATGTTGATTTGGTGCGCGAATTCTTCCAAGGCTTTGTGAATCACGCGCAGGTTTCCGTGCATATCGATAACCTGCGCGGTGTGAATGCACACCACCAAAGCGAGAGCGTTTTTAAGGCGTTTGCCCGCGCATTGCGCATGGCTAGTGAGCTCGACCCGCGTGCGGTGGGTATTCCGTCCACTAAAGGTGCACTGTAAAGCAGGCGCACTGTAAAGCTGCATGGGCGTCGTGCCGTTGCTTGTGTGTCAGGCTTCGGTCGCGCCCATTGCCAATCTGAAATACCGGTTTCGTTGCTCGTTATAGATTTGATTCATGAATACCATCGCCATCATTGACTACGGCATGGGCAATTTGCGTTCAGTTGCTAAGGCAATTGAGCATGTTGCGCCCGATGCACGCGTGGTCGTGACGTCTGATCCGGCGCAAGTGCAGGCTGCCTCCCGTGTGGTGTTTCCGGGGCAGGGCGCCATGCCCGACTGTACGCGTGAGCTGGATGCGCGTGGCTTGCGTCCCGCCGTGTTGAAAGCCGCTGCTGAAAAGCCATTTTTGGGCATTTGTATTGGCCTGCAAATGCTGTTTGAGCACAGCGAAGAAGGTAATGTGCCGGGCTTGGGGGTGTTCAAAGGCCAAGTGGTGCGCTTTCCTGCTGAACGCATGCGAACTTCTGAAGGATTGCATCTCAAAGTGCCGCATATGGGTTGGAATGAAGTGCATCAGGCGCATTCACACCCCATTTGGCAAGGCATTGCAGAGGGCGCGCGCTTTTATTTTGTGCATAGCTACTACGTGGAAGCGGGCGAGCCTGACTTGATTTTGGGGCATACCCAGTACGGCTTTCCCTTTACCAGCGCAGTGGCCCGCGATAACATCGTAGCGACCCAGTTTCACCCAGAAAAAAGCGCACAAGCAGGCCTGGCGCTATTGGCAAACTTTGTAAGTTGGAACCCGTGATCGGCTAACTGTCCATCTGCGTACTTGCAATCGGCGCGGACACACTTATGATGGAGTTTGTGCGGTTTGTTTTTGGGGCGTTTAAAGATGAGCCGCCTTTTCCATCAGTGGCAGGTTGCTTTAGCTAATGTTGTATGCACGAATGTTTATGACGCTGAAACTTCATTGGCAATCAACGTTCCAACCAACGATTAAATCTAGTCTCATCCTTAATCAACCAAACCAACGCTAACAACGTTTTTATCTTTCATTCAGACCGTCGTACCATGCTGCTCATTCCCGCGATTGACCTCAAGGACGGACATTGTGTGCGCCTCAAACAAGGCGACATGAACGATGCCACCGTATTTTCCGAAGATCCTGCTGCTATGGCGCGCCATTGGGTTGAACAAGGCGGGCGTAGGTTGCATTTGGTGGACCTGAATGGCGCCATTGCAGGCAAACCCAAGAATGAAAGCGCGATTAAAGCCATCGTGGCAGAAGTCGGCGATGAAATTCCGATTCAGCTCGGCGGCGGTGTGCGTGATCTCGATACCATTGAACGCTATTTAGACGATGGCATCAGCTACGTCATTATTGGCACCGCCGCTGTTAAAAACCCGGGCTTTTTACACGATGCATGCAGCGCATTTGCAGGCCATATTATTGTGGGCTTGGATGCGAAAGATGGAAAAGTCGCCGTTGATGGTTGGTCAAAAATGACCGGCCATGACGTCATTGATCTGGCGCGCAAGTTTGAAGATTACGGCGTTGAAGGCGTGATCTACACCGACATTGGCCGTGATGGCATGTTGAGTGGCGTGAATATCGAAGCCACGGTTAAGTTGGCGCAAGCACTGCGCATTCCCGTCATTGCGAGTGGTGGTTTGGCAAGCATTGACGATGTGCGCGCGCTCTGTGCAGTGGAAGGCGAGGGCGTTACCGGCGCGATTACCGGTCGCGCCATTTACGAAGGCAAGCTTGACTTCAAACTTGCACAAGCCGAAGCAGATAAGCTCGCTCAGGGCTGATTCGGAATTGGCAATTCTCACCTCTCAAGCCTGTCCGAGTAATTAGCATGTTGGCCAAACGCATTATTCCCTGTCTGGACGTTAACGCCGGTCGTGTTGTTAAAGGCGTGAACTTTGTCGAGTTGCGCGATGCCGGTGATCCGGTTGAAATCGCACGCCGCTACGACGAGCAAGGTGCGGACGAACTCACCTTCCTCGATATCACCGCCAGTTCAGACGCACGCGACATCATTTTGCATGTTGTAGAACAGGTCGCTGAGCAAGTGTTTATTCCGCTCACCGTGGGTGGTGGCGTTCGTGTGGTGGATGACGTGCGTCGCCTCTTAAATGCGGGTGCAGACAAAGTCAGTATGAACACCGCGGCTGTGAACAACCCCGATCTCGTCGCCGACGCTAGTGCCAAAGTCGGTTCGCAGTGCATCGTGGTGGCGATTGATGCCAAGCAAACATCTCCGGGTCGTTGGGAAGTGTTTACACATGGTGGCCGTAACAACACTGGCATGGAAGCCGTGGCATGGGCCAAGCAGGTTCAAGCACTCGGTGCCGGCGAAATTTTGCTCACCAGCATGGACCGCGATGGAACGCGCGCAGGGTTTGATCTTGAGCTGACACGTTTAGTGTCGGATGCCGTCAATATTCCGGTCATCGCCAGTGGTGGTGTAGGTACGCTGGAACATTTGGCTGATGGCGTGTCACGCGGTCGTGCAGATGCGGTCTTAGCCGCCAGTATTTTTCATTATGGCCAACACACCGTGCGTGAAGCCAAAGAATTCATGCGCTCACGCGGCATTGAGGTACGCCTGTGAGCGCCGACGTCAGCACAAATTGGCTCGACGCCATTCGTTGGGACGAGCAAGGCCTCGTGCCTGCTATTGTGCAAGAAGCGGCTACAGGCCAAGTGTTGATGTTCGCTTGGATGAATCGCGAGGCATTGGCAAAAACGGCCGAACTGCACGAAGCTGTTTTCTGGTCGCGCTCACGCAACAAGTTGTGGCACAAAGGCGAAGAGTCAGGACACGTGCAAAAAGTGCTCGAAATCCGTACAGATTGCGACACGGATGTGGTGTTGCTAAAAGTTGAGCAGCACGGTGGAATCGCTTGTCACACAGGCCGCCATAGTTGCTTCTTTAATCAATTACAGACTGCGGGTGAATGGGTGGCGGTCGACCCCGTGATCAAAGATCCGCAGGAGATTTATAAATGAGCACCGAACGTGAAGTGGTCTTGCAGCGTTTGATGCAGACGCTACAAAGTCGTCGTGGAGCAGACGCAGACAGCTCCTATGTTGCCAAGCTGTATGCCAAAGGTACCGACGCGATTTGTAAAAAAGTGGCTGAAGAAGCGGCAGAAACCATCATGGCTGCTAAAGATGGTGATGCTGACCATTTAGTGCGCGAAGTTGCTGATTTGTTGTTTCACAGCATGGTGCTGCTCGCGCATCAAGGCACCGATATTGATGCCGTGCTTGATGAGCTGTTGCGCCGCGAAGGTGTAAGCGGCATTGAAGAAAAGCGCTCGCGCCAAGGTTAAGAATACGGCACCCGTTCCAAGTGCAGCCAGAGAGACATTGGATTAAACATGAACAACGCGCCGCTTACACCGCATAGTGAAAAAGACTGCATCTTCTGCCGTATTTCGCGAGGCGAAATTCCTGCGCGAAAAGTGTATGAAGATGACGACTTTGTTGCCTTTCATGACATTAATCCAGTCGCACCCGTTCATTTTTTGCTCATTCCGCGTGCGCATATCGCATCGCTGGCTGAGGCCGATATGCGTCATCAAGCTGTATTGGGCAAAATGCTGGCCATGGCAGGGCAGCTGGCACGTGAGCAAGGTTGCGCAGATGGTTTCAGAACCATCATCAATACCGGCAAAGTTGGCCTGCAAGAGGTGTATCATCTGCATATCCACATCATTGGCGGGCCACAGCCTTTGCCGCCAATGTTGCGTAAATCCTGAGCAGGCTAACCTGCTCGCAGTTCAAACAGAGATTATCAGGAGACAGACATGGGTTCCTTCAGCATTTGGCATTGGCTGATTGTGTTGCTGATCGTGGTGCTGGTATTCGGCACAAAGAAACTGCGCAATATCGGTACGGATCTCGGCGGCGCCGTAAAAGGCTTCAAGGATGGCATGAAAGACGGTACGTCTTCAGCGCCCGAGCAAGTTGGCCAAACCATCGACGTTAAGCAAGAAGACAAAACGCGCGTTTAATGGTCCGGGTGGGGCGACCCACTTTTGCTTCCGTTGACGTTGGTGTGGTGATGTCAGCGCCATTTCGTCTTCCTTCATTGAGTCCGCACATGCATGCCCATTGAGGGTAGACGTGCTCGCATGGAGTGGTTTTCGTCATGTTTGATGTCGGTTTTTCAGAACTCATGATCATCGGCATCGTGGCCATGGTCGTTCTCGGCCCCGAGAAATTGCCGCGCGTGGCCCGTACGATCGGCGCCTTGATGGGGCGTTTTCAACGCTATGTCAATGATGTGAAAGAAGACATTAAGCGGGAAGTGGATTTGGACGAACTCCGGAAGGCCAAAGATTCAGTCGAGAGTCAAGCACGCGATGTGCAAAACTCGATTCGTGCCTCTGGTGCTTCGATTGAGAATGATATCAATCGTGCGTTGGAAGATCGCGATCCTTCCAAGGTGCCAACCGCATCTGATTATGTGATCCCTGCTCTGCGAGCCAAGAAAGATGAGTGACGCACCCCAGCAGAGTGATCTGCCGCAGGAAAACCTGTTTACCCATTTGATTGAACTGCGTAAGCGTCTTATGCACGCGACCGGCGCAGTGTTGTTGGTGCTGATCGCACTCATGGTGTACCCGGGGCAGAATGTCATTTATGACCTTTTGGCCCAGCCTATGATGAGTGCTTTACCGCAAGGCACCAAAATGATCGCGACGGGTGTAGTGGCACCCTTCTTGGTACCGCTCAAGGTTACTGCTCTCGCCGCTTTTTTGATTGCTTTACCGCTGGTGCTTTACCAAATTTGGGCTTTTATTGCGCCGGGGTTATATCAGCACGAGAAGCGCTTAGCTGTTCCGTTGGTCGTAGGAAGCTACCTGCTTTTCTTGATCGGAATGGCATTCTGCTATTACTTCGTTTTTGGTACCGTTTTTAAATTTATCGCAGGCATTTCGCCGACCAGCATTACGCCGGCCCCTGATGTTGAACAGTATCTGGCCTTCGTGACCACGATGTTTCTTGCATTTGGCATTACCTTTGAAGTGCCAATTGTGGTGATTATTATGGTTAAGCTGGGCTTCGTGACTGTGGCCAAGCTTAAAGAAATTCGTTCGTATGTGATTGTGTGTGCTTTTATCATTGCGGCTGTGGTAACGCCGCCTGATGTGACATCGCAAATCATGTTGGCTTTGCCCATGTGCTTGCTCTACGAGATTGGTATTTTGCTAGCGCCGCTGGTTGAGAAGAAAAAGACACCAGAAGAGTTAGCAGAAGAAGCAGCCGAGAAAGCAGAACAAGAAGCGGAAGATAATGCGCCACGTACTTGGCGCTAAATAGGCGTTACATTGACGATATCGTCACCAATATGTTTTGAGCGGTAATAAAAAGGGCGCAGAAGGCGCCCTTTTTTGTTGTGCGGTGAAATTGTAGATTGGCTGGCATGCCGATCTAGGTGTGGCGCTTAGTCACTCTCTGCTAGTGGCGTCGTCGGCTTGCGTCGGGCGCGAATTACCCGGCGTGCCGTGCGAAATAATTTGGGTAGAAGCCATAGCAATACGCCAACAAAAACCGCCATTGCGCACAAAAACAACACCGGAAATTTAAACGCTGCAATGAGACCAATGCCAGACACGGCGTCGCCCGCTAATGAAGCCATGATGTTTGATGCAGGTTCCGGTGAGGTGTTGATCATGGCGCGTGTGCCGGCTTTGCCAAAGTGCGTGCCCGCCGCCAGCATGCCGCCCAAAATAGCGGCGATGGTGGTGATCACAGGGTCTTGATTGGCAAAGGTGGCGCCGGCGAGCACCGCCCCGGCAGGGATGCGGATGAAGGTGTGAATGCCATCCCACACTGAGTCGAGTGCGGGAACTTTGTCGGCAAAAAACTCCACCACAAACATAAAGCCGGACGCTGTCATGACCCACGGATTGCTGAGAATCTGCAGCGCGGCGGGTAAATGCACAATGTCGGTATACCCCAGCAGCCCGGTAAGAAATAAAACGGCATACACTCGCAACCCGCTGCCCCAAGCCAGCCCCGTTGCCATTGCGAGTGTTTGAATATCCATAGCTGACGCCTAAAGAATCGATAGTGGAGTGCGTGTTTTGTTATTTGCGTTGATTCATTTTGAGCGGAGGCCGCTTGCCGACCTCAAGTTCAAGGTCGAGTTGCTTGCGCTGACGTTGCACGCGCATTTGAACATGCTGGCCCGGCTGTAGTCCGGCAATGGTTTCGCGCATCGCCGTGGCATCTTGTTGTGGTTTGTTGTTAATGCTCAGCAGAATGTCACCCGGTTTGATGCCTGCGGCTTCAGCGGGGCTGTGGCGAATGACGCCTGCAATGAGCGCACCCTGTGTTTCGTTCAAGCCAAAAGTTTCAGCTTGTTCAGGCGTCATCTCTTGCACCTCAACGCCAATCCAGCCGCGAGTGACTGAGCCGGTTTTGATAATCTGCTCCATGATGTTGCGCGCGATGGAGGTTGGAATGGCGTAGCCAATTCCCAAACTGGCGCCACCCGGCGTGCGGGAGTAGATGGCGGTATTAATGCCCACGAGGTTGCCGTTCACATCGACCAATGCGCCGCCGGAGTTACCTGGATTAATGGCGGCATCGGTTTGAATGAAATTCTCAAACGTATTGATGCCAAGATGGTTGCGGCCAGTGGCGGACACAATTCCCATGGTCACGGTTTGGCCCACGCCAAATGGATTGCCAATGGCCAATACAACGTCACCTACACGCACGCTGTCTTCACGCGCAAACGTCATGACTGGGAGTTTCTGTTTGCCTTGAGCGCGTAAAACGGCCAAATCCGACTCGGGGTCGGTGCCGATGACCGTGGCCAAGTATTTTTTGCCATCGTTGGTCGCAATCTCAATTTCGTCTGCGGCCTCGATAACGTGATTGTTAGTGAGAATATAGCCTTCCTCGCTGACGATGACGCCTGAACCTAGGCCAAGTTGTCGTTGCGTGCGACCTGATTGCTCACCATCAAGCTGATCGCCAAAAAAATGGCGAAACACCGGGTCGTTAAGCAGCGGGTTACGCTGTACGCGGGTTTCCTTGCTGGTAAAAATTTGTACTACGGAGGGGAGTGCGTGTTGTGCTGCGTCGGCATATGAGGCAGCGCCTTTGTTTGCCACTGATATGGGGGGGGCTGTCACCGTGGTGACCGCCGGCTGCACAGCCACTGGCGTAAGCGCACTACGATTCAACCATTCAGGTTTGAGTGTGAGGACGACAAACAGCACCGCGAGGCTCACGGTGACAGCTTGTGCAAAGACCAACCACAATCGACGCATCTTACTTACCCTTGTTTGATTCGCTGTACTTAACGCAGCGTACTAACCCAGTTTGTTTGTGCCAACACTCGCGGGTAATTTTGCCAATACTAGGCTGCAAATGTTGTAATCACGCTTATACGTAGCAAGCCGGCACACTTAAATTGTGCGAAGGCGCTTGGTTTATCGAAAAGGTACTGATATGCAGCGCACGATTCTGCAAAACTATCTCGACAACACGCTCGACGTGGCGCGATTTAAGGATTATTGCCCAAACGGCTTGCAGGTGGAAGGGCGGGGCGAAATACAAAAAATTGTGTGTGGCGTAACGGCGAGCCAAGCTTTAATTGACGTGGCAATTGCGCGCGGTGCAGATGCGCTACTTGTGCATCACGGTTGGTTTTGGCGCGGCGAGGATGGCCGAGTCGTGGGGCTGCGTAAGCAACGTATGGCGAGCCTGTTAAAACACGACATTAATTTGTTTGCCTATCATTTGCCATTAGATGCGCACCCGCTACTGGGCAACAATGCCACTCTTGGTCGATTGTTTGGTTGGCAAGCAACGCGGCAATTTGGCGACAATCTGCTCGGTGCTATGGCGACGCTGAATAACCCGCAAACATTGCAAGAAATGCTGGAGCAAATTGGCAAAACATTGGGGCGAGCTCCAATGTTGATCGGTGATGCGCAACGACATGTGAGCCAAGTGGCGTGGTGCACCGGTGCGGCGCAGGGCTACATGGAGCAAGCGATTGTGGCGGGAGCAGAAGTTTTTATCTCGGGCGAGATCTCAGAGCAAACGGTGCATCTGGCGCGTGAATCTGGCGTGGCGTATATCGCCGCTGGCCACCATGCAACGGAGCGATATGGCGTGCAGGCGCTCGGCGCTCACCTGCAAGAAACCTTTGGCGTGAATTGTGAGTTTGTCGACATCGACAACCCAGTTTAATCTGGCTTTATGACCTGAAAAATTACATAGCGCGGCGAGTGGGTGGTGCGTCGGGCAAATCTAAATTGAAATCGAGCGCAGAAATTTCTGGCGCAGCGTAGCTGCCGGGAGCCGGCTCAGTTGCGGTAAATGTAGCTTCCGAAGCGGATGCTGGTGCTGCAGTTTGTGCGGCATTGGCAATTTGCGCTTGTTGAATGTGTGCCAGCGACAAAATTTCTTCAACCACGTGCATCGGGAAGCCAATGCGCTGACCATCACGGTTGTCGAGCAACAAACCATTTAAATAGTCAGCGGCTTCTTGCGTGCCCCACAATTCACTCACTCGCGACATGATGTGCGGGTAGTCTTCTAGGCTGCTTGGTTCCTCTGCGCTCACCCAGTCATCCCAGCTTGGCGTTTGTACATTGAACGAGCTATTGAGCTTGGGCGCGAGTTGTTCAAATTGATCACGCATGCCGGCGTGGTGATACACCTCAAGCAATTTGAGCCAAGGTTTAACAGCTTCACGCGGGTTGTCGCGAATAAAGTCAGATAGCGTATCCGCCGCACCTTGTGTGCGACCAAACGACAACATGATCTCTGCCAGCTCAACCACGGAATCATGCTCAGGCAGAATTTCCATCGCATGCTCTGTGGCATGCGGGTCGTTTACTGCTAATGGTGCATCGTCGAGTACATGGTCAATACGACCAGAGGTGCTCGGCTGTCCTTCAATCGGCGTGGCGCTGCTCGCAACATTGAGCTGCGGGCTTAGAATTGAAACGGTACGTTCGAGTGGGTTCGTCGCGGCAACAACAGTTGCGCTGGGCTTGGCTGCATCAACGATAGATGCTGAATCAGATTCGCCCGAATAGTCGTCTAGGCCATTGAGGCGACGACGCATGTAGAGCCAGCCGGACACTAATAACAACAGCGCAAAACCAGCAGGGCCTACAATCCAAACCATGCTGGGTTCGGCGCCTAAGCGGTTCGTTACGTTACTGACTGCGGCGGGAAGTGCCGCTGTCGAAACAGTATTTGGTTTTGCTGCGGAAGTGGGGACATTTGCGGCGCTTTGCGCAGCATTTGTTTGAGTGGATTGACTTGCTGCGGCAGATTGCTGTTGCAATTGAGCAAGATGCGCTTCGAGCGATTTGATCTTATCGGCGATGCTCATTTCTGCTGCAGTCAGGTCATCAAGCGCGGCCAATAAGCGAGCTTCGACCAACAGTTGTGCGCGTTTGGCGGCGAGCCCGGCATCGCCTTTGCCAAGCTCAAGTTCCATGCGCAAAGCGGGCGGAGTTGATACAAAGCTGGTCAGGTCTGCATCCGCTGTGGTTAATACCAAACGGTCCGTTGCTTGCGCTGCGCGTTCTGTTACACGCACCGGCTCGTCTGCAATCGGGGCGTTGCTGCGATCAGCTGCATGTGCGTTGGAACGAATGCGCGCACGTTTAGGTTCGGTTTTCGTGCTGCGGCTAGGCGTTTCGACTGAGCTGCGACGCTCTCCTCCATACGCTGGTGGCAATACGGCGATTTCTGAGCCAGGCGGCAGCACTTCGTCACGCGTTAACTCTGGGTGTGCCTTGAGTTGTTCGCGAATAAAGTTACGCTGAGCGCGTTTGTTTTTTGGATAAAGATTTTCGGCTAGCGACTGAATAGATTCGCCTGCTGCGCCTCGAGTCGTCATTGCATTTGTTTGACGATTGGTTGCATCGCTCGGTACTGCGTCGGCGTTGTTAGCAGAATGGGTGGCCGAGGGCGCAGCAGGAGCGGCAACTGAACTAGCAACAACAGGCGCTTCAATGAAGAGCGAAAACTCTCGGGTCAGATCTAAGCCGCACGCGACTTGTAGATTCAGCATCAGGACCGGGTCAGAAATTTGGCGTGATGTGCGTATTTGCAGCATCGGCTTGCTACCACTGCGAATGCTGAGCTGTGGGTTACGCAGCCACGGCAACTCATCTCGCGCGGCACTGCCAGGCACGGTGACCTTGTAACAGTTGAGTTCGCGCGGGGCATCGCCCAGCAGCGGAATTTCGGCAAATAGCGGCTGACCAATCGCGCTGTGTACGGTGGCGCCGCCTAAACCTGCTGCAACACCAGCGTGCCCCAACAACAAGCCGCCTAGCAACAGACAGGTCTGTGGCAAAAGCTTGCGAATGCGCGCGCGAAGGGTTGAGCGGTTGTCCATGTGCAACAGATGCCTCGTGTGTCTCGTATTGCGTATCGTGTTTGTTTAATTTGTTCTAACTTATTCTCTCGCCGTACCGGAATCGTCCAGTTTCAGCGTCGTCCTTCAGTTATTTACTCGCCTCATCTTGCGCGTCCTGTCTGACGAGCAGCTTATTGTTTGATGTGTGGCTTGCCATTCAGCGTATTGTGCCCCGCTGCATGAGGCGGCATCCGTGATTATTTGGCACTTCCCATCAGATTGCGCCGCATACACATCGCTTGCATGATCATCTGTTAGGTTGACGGCAATTACATGTTTTTCTTGAAAGAAACTCAGGGCGTTTGGTCACTCAGGTGTGGCACGCGGCTAATCCGGGAGGATGGCTGAGGTGCTGAAATCGCCATGCTATGATCCAAACGCTGATATCAAGGCTGTTTATGCGGTTGTTGGCTGCTTAGATTTCAAGTCAGGCTGCAAATCGATGCTTGAGATTGCGCTGGCGGAATTGAACCAGAGGCGGTAATCCCTCCTGTTGGCCAATATGGCGCCGTTATCAAAACGATGCCAGACGATTGAGGCAAATGCCATTTAGGTTTGTAAGGCTGGGTAAGCCGAGCCATGGCATGCTGCGGGTGCCATATAGTGCTCATGGCGTTGAGTGGCAAAGGGAGTTGGCATCCGGCGGATTGTTCGGGAAGGTCCCAGATAGTCTGCAAGGCTGATAACATCAGTCGATGACCATCACAAAACCAGCTGCCCATCAGGCAGCGTAATAACAGTGGGTGTTGCATGAAAATTCATGAGTATCAGGCGAAGGAACTTCTACGCAAATTCGGCGTGGTCACCCCTCGAGGCAAGGCCTGTTTTAGTGTGGATGAGGCCGTTGAAGCGGCGCGCGAACTAGGCGGTTCTGTCTGGGTGGTAAAAGCCCAAATTCACGCAGGCGGCCGTGGCAAAGGCGGTGGCGTTAAGCTGGCCCGTTCTTTGGATGAGGTGCGTACGATTGCGGGCCAAATTTTGGGCATGCAGTTGGTCACCCATCAAACCGGCGCGGGTGGGCAAAAAGTACGCCGCCTACTGATTGAAGAAGGCGCTGATATCAAGAAGGAATACTACGTTGCTGCGCTGACGGACCGCGCCACGCAAAAAGTGGCGATGATGGCGTCCAGCGAAGGCGGCATGGATATCGAAGAAGTTGCACACAACACGCCTGAGAAAATCATCAAGGTGTTTGTGGATCCGCAGGTGGGCCTGACGGATGCGCAAGCGCAGCAATTGGCAAAGGGCATTGGTGTGCCGGATGCTTCATTGGCGCAGGCCGTTGATACGCTCAAGAAGCTGTACACCTGCTATATGGAAACCGATGCCTCGCTAGCAGAAATCAATCCGCTGATTCTCGAAGGCTCGGGCAACATCAAAGCGCTGGACGCAAAGTTCAACTTTGATTCCAACGCGCTGTATCGTCATCCAGAAATTGTGGAATACCGCGATCTGGACGAAGAAGATGCTGACGAAATCGAAGCGTCTAAGTTTGATCTGGCCTATATCTCGCTCGACGGTAACATCGGTTGCTTGGTGAATGGCGCGGGTTTGGCCATGGCGACTATGGACACCATCAAATTGTTTGGCGCTGAACCCGCCAACTTCTTGGATGTGGGTGGCGGTGCGACGACTGAGAAGGTGACTGAAGCGTTCAAGATTATGCTCAAGAACCCTAAGGTTAAGGGCATTCTGGTCAATATCTTTGGCGGCATTATGCGTTGCGACACCATTGCAACCGGTGTGGTCGCGGCGGCTAAAGAAGTGAAGTTATCCGTTCCGCTCGTGGTGCGCATGAAAGGCACCAACGAAGATCTCGGCAAGCAAATCCTCAAGGATTCTGGCCTGCCGATTATCGCTGCCGACACCATGGCAGAGGCGGCCACCAAGATCGTAGCCGCAGTTAAGTAAGCGCGCTGCAAACAATCTAGCGGACGAAAAAGCGGACGGAAAATGACATGTCAATTCTGATTAACAAAAACACCAAGGTGATCACGCAAGGGATCACCGGTAAGACGGGCCAGTTTCACACTGAAAAGTGTATCGAATATGCCAATGGCAAAAAATGCTTCGTTGCGGGCGTTAACCCGAAAAAAGCCGGCGAGAAAATTTTTGATGTGCCGATTTATGCCTCAGTAAAAGAAGCGAAGGCAGAAACAGGCGCCACGGTGAGTGTGATTTATGTGCCTCCGGCAGGTGCGGCCGATGCAATTTGGGAAGCCTGCGAAGCCGACCTGGACTTGGCGATTTGTATTACCGAAGGTATTCCGGTGCGCGACATGCTGATGGTGCGCAACAAGATGAAAGCCAAGGAAGCTGCCGGCGGTAAGAAAACGCTGTTGCTGGGCCCCAATTGCCCAGGCTTGATTACACCAGACGAAATCAAAATCGGCATTATGCCGGGCCATATTCACCGCAAAGGCCGTATCGGTGTGGTGTCACGCTCCGGCACGCTGACCTATGAAGCGGTTGCCCAGCTGACCGAAATTGGCTTGGGTCAATCTAGTGCTGTCGGTATTGGCGGCGACCCCATCAATGGCCTGAAGCACATTGATGTGATGCAAATGTTTAATGATGACCCCGAGACAGATGCCGTGATTATGATTGGCGAAATCGGCGGGCCGGATGAAGCAGACGCAGCACGTTGGTGTAAAGACAATATGAAGAAACCGGTTGTTGGCTTTATTGCCGGCGTTACCGCGCCTGCTGGTAAGCGCATGGGTCATGCTGGCGCGCTCATTTCGGGTGGCGCAGATACGGCAGATGCGAAGTTGGCCATCATGGAAGAGTGTGGCTTTAAGGTCACGCGTAATCCCTCTGAAATGGGCCGCTTGCTGAAGTCTCTGCTGTAAGCCGACCATCAGCGCATATAACGGCGTACCTTGCGAATGCTCGGTGCGCCGTTTGTTTTTGTTCAATTGAAACAGGGGTGACATGCTGTACCTCAATGAAGACGAGGTGAGTTCGCTGCTCGATATGCCGCTTGCGCTGCAAGCGGTTGAGCAGGCACATCGCTTGCATGCACGTGGCGAGGCAGTTGATGTGCCGCGACAACGCACACGCGTACCTGGTGTGATGTTGCATATGTTGCAGGGGGCGATTCCTGCCTTAGATGTGATCGGCTTCAAGGCCTACACCACCACGCGCTCAGGTGCGCATTTTCAAGTTCATTTGTTTTCAGCCAGCACGGGTACGCCCTTGGCGATATTGTCGGCTAATCGACTCGGTATGTTTCGTACCGCCGCAGCCTGTGCGCTGGCAGCACGCGAACTGTCGCGCACGGATGCGACAACCGTTGGCATGCTTGGCGCTGGCTGGCAGGCACAGGGGCAGTTAGAAGCCTTGTGTTTGGTGCGTGATATTCAATCGATACGGGTGTTTGCGCGGCGATCAGATGCACTTCAATTGTTTTGTGCCGACATGAGCGCGCGCTTAGGTCGCCCCGTTTTGCCAATGCCTTCGGCCGAGGCTGCAATTAGGCAAGCGGATATTGCGATTACCATTACGCCGTCAGCCACGCCGGTGCTGTTGGGTGAGTGGTTGTCGCCCGGTATGCACATCACGGCTGCGGGTTCTAATGCTTTACAGCGACGTGAGTTAGATGAACATGCTGTCTCACGTGCAAACCACATCTGTGTTGATAGTCGCGCCACCGCTTTAAATGAAGCGGGTGATTTGGCGCATTTGCATGGCCATGCCAAACAGGGCGAAGCAAGCTGGTGTGAATTAGGGGCGGTGCTGAATCGTGACGAAGCAGCCGGGGCGGTGAGTCGCCTGCCAAACGACATTACGCTGTTTCAATCGCAGGGGATGGCGATTCAGGATTTGGCATTGGCAAAAGCCGTGTTTGATCGGGCATTAAAGGCGAATGTGGGCCTATGCATGGGGGCTTAGCTAAAGTTAATTAGGTTTTGGTGACTTTTGCACTCCACCTTAACCCGGCACTTCGTGGTTAAATCCATGCCAATGGTCAGGGCTTTGTGAGCGGGCCCGCCACACAAAAACAAGCGGACACTAAAGTGCTCCGCGACCTGAGAGGGGTAGCATGAATCTGAACCGTGCGCTGCACATCACTGCGCGCAGCGATGCCGGTATGGTGCGACCGCACAATGAAGATGCGCTGTTTGTCGATGCCGGGCACGGTTTAGTGCTGCTGGCCGACGGCATGGGCGGCTACAGTGCGGGCGAAGTGGCGGCCGGTATGGCTGTTGCAATGATCGGCTCATGCATGCAAGAAAAGCTGGAAAAGGACCACCCACACCGGGTAGTGCGTGGCTGCCTAAGGTTGGTTCATACCTTGTTTGAGGCCGGAGTCGAGCAAGCTAATCGCGCTATTTTCGAGGCGGCACAAAGCCAGCCGCAATATTCGGGCATGGGCACCACCCTCGTGGGCGCCTTGTTCTGCGACAATACGGTGACGGTGGTGCATGTGGGGGATTCCCGCTTGTACCGTTTGCGCGGTACCATGTTTGCCGCGCTGACCCGAGATCATTCCCTGTTGCAGGAACAGATTGATACCGGGTTAATCACAGCCGAGGCCGCTAAGCATTCTGTACACAAGAATCTGGTGACTCGTGCATTGGGAGTGGAGCTGTCGGTTAACCCGGAAATGCGGGATTTTCCGACGCAGCAGGGGGATGTCTATCTACTTTGTTCTGACGGTCTAAATGACATGGTCAGCGACGAAGAGATTGGCAAAACACTTTTGGCGCACGCCGGGGATATTGAGCAGGCCGCGCTAGACTTGATTGAAAAGGCCAATGCAGCAGGCGGTCGCGACAACGTGTCCGTCATTCTGGTCAGAGTTGAACAAGAATTTCCGGCTCCACGCAGTTGGCTCAAGCGACTGCGGGACTGGTGGACATGAGACAGCACAGGAATTGAAAAATGGCAAAAGTCATTCTCAGCATGGATGGTCTGGTACTCAAAGAAATCACGCTGACCCGTGAGCGCACGACCATTGGCCGTAAACCGCATAACGATGTTCAGATCGATAATCTGGCGATCAGTGGCGAGCACGCCGTGATTGTGACCATTCTGAATGATTCGTTCCTCGAAGATCTCAACAGCACCAACGGCACCTACGTAAATGGACAGCCGATTAAAAAGCATTTCCTGCAGAACAATGATGTAGTTGAGCTTGGCAAATATCGCCTCAAATACATCAACGAAGTGGCCGCCAGCAATGTCGCGGTGGAAATGGAAAAAACGCTAAAAGATCATCCAGAAGTTGAGCAAAAAACCGCGCAAATGGCGGCTAATAAGGCCATGGGTGATACGCAAGTCGGCATGGATCTGCCGGAGTTTGACCAAGTGCCGCGTGGTGCAATTCAAGTACTGAGTGGCGCCAATGCCGGTAAAGAATTGGAATTGGTGAAGTCTCTTACCACGCTGGGCAAACCCGGTGTGCAAGTTGCTGTGATTACGCGCCGCCCACAGGGTTACTACATTACCCATGTTGAAGGGGCGACTTATCCGGTGCTGAATGGCAAAACACTCGATGCCCAAGCCCATGCACTGCGTGAGCATGATGTGATTGAGTTGGCTGGCGTACGCATGGCGTTCTTCTATCGCCACTAAGCGTACGACGACCAATAAACATCTAGGCCGGGGAAACCCGGCCTTTTTGCTGGTGGCCAGCTTTATTGAGCAGCCAGTTTGCCAATGCTGTGTGATCGCCAACAAGATTTTGTGTCTAAGTTCAACCGTGTGTTTTGAAGTGAGGTTGTGAAATCGTTCCTGCGCAGAACTAGCGCGACTGGCTATGCTACGCAACTAAGACGAAAGTCATGGGTGTGGCGTGCTTCACGTTTTAAATGTCACCCACATCCGTTAATACAAAAGCAGGGCTTATAAAAAACGGTAATGGCTCGGCTAACAAGGTATGACCCCGCGTGGGGCGTGTAATTGCTAGCGGCCAGTCAATTAGAGGTGCAGCATGCAAATTAGAGTGCTTGGATGTAGTGGTGGAATCGGTGGGCCAAAATTGCGCACCACGTCCCTGCTCGTCGATGAAGACATTCTGATTGACGCAGGCACGGGTGTGGCTGATTTGAGCATTGATCAATTGGCAAAAATTGATCATGTGTTTTTGACGCACGCGCATCTGGATCACATCGCCAGTATTCCATTTATGGTGGATACCGCCGGGCATCTGCGCGATAAGCCGCTGATTGTTCATGGCCGCGAAGCAACCTTGCAAGCGCTGCATGCGCATATTTTCAATTGGTCGATCTGGCCAGACTTCACTCGAATTCCTTCGGTAGACAAACCTTTTCTGAAGTTTGAGACCTTATCGGTGGGCGAAGAACGACAACTAGGTGATCGCATCATCCGCGCCTTGCCGGTTAATCATGTGGTGCCCTCGCAGGGCTTTGTGCTGAGCTCGGCAAAAACGGGGGCAAGCTGCGTATTTACCGGCGATACTGGCAAGTGCGAGCCGCTGTGGGATTGCATTGCGCAGATCGATAACTTGAAAGCCATTATTGTTGAAACGGCATTCTCGGATGACGAACGTGATCTGGCTGAACGCTCCTTGCATTTATGCCCAGCCTTGCTGCGTGACGAACTGGATGCCTATAAGCTCAGACTCGCCAATAAGCAAGTTGGGGAGGCCAACTGGCCGGAAATCCTGATTACCCATCTCAAGCCGGGCGAAAGTGAATTGATTGTCAGCCAGCTACATATGCTGGTGCGCGACTTCCATATCCGTCCTTTAGAGCAAGGCGAAACGCTGACGCTTTAATTCTTCTGCCGCTTTACCTATCTCGCTTTACCCTTTTTTTACCACACACATCACCCTTTGATGGGTTCAGGCCGGTCTGCCGTATGCCGTTAAAGTCGTGAGTGCCCGAATGGGCAAACGGCTATATGGATATACGGCATGCAACCACCTCGTTCGCTCTCAAAAACCGCCACGCT
>SBBQ01000057.1 GCA_005239635.1 Uliginosibacterium gangwonense | reverse complement strand
CCTACGGTTGCGGCCCCCGCTGCTGCACCCGCGGTGATTACGCCCGCCGGCAATACACACGCCTCGCCTTCTGTACGTCAATTCGCACGCGAGCTGGGCGTGGATATTCGCTTGGTTGCAGGCTCTGGGCCGAAGGGCCGCATTACGCAGCAAGACGTGCAGAACTTTGTAAAAGGCATCGTCGCGCAGGCAGCGGCCGGAACCTTACCCAGCGCAACGAGCAGTGCAGGTGGTGGCGTGGGCGGTATCGATTTGCTGCCGTGGCCGAAGATCGACTTCGCAAAATTTGGTGCCGTTGAAAGCAAGCCGCTGTCACGCATTAAAAAAATTAGCGGCGCGAATCTGCATCGCAACTGGGTGATGATTCCGCATGTCACCAACCAAGACGAAGCAGACATCACCGACCTCGAAGCCTTCCGCGTGCAACTTAATAAAGAGAACGAGAAGTCTGGCATCAAGGTTTCGATGCTCGCATTTTTGATCAAAGCGAGTGTCGCAGCACTGAAGAAGTTTCCCAATTTCAATGCATCGCTCGATGGCGACAATCTGGTTTACAAACAGTACTACCACATTGGTTTTGCCGCAGACACGCCGAATGGTTTGGTCGTACCCGTGATTCGTGATGCTGACAAAAAAGGCGTACTGGAAATCGCGCAAGAAATGTCTGAATTGGCAAAGCTGGCGCGTGACGGCAAGCTCAAGCCGGATCAAATGCAAGGCGGCTGCTTCTCAATCAGCTCGCTGGGCGGTATTGGCGGTACGTTCTTTACGCCAATTATTAATGCGCCTGAAGTGGCCATTCTCGGCGTCTGCCGTTCTGTGATGAGGCCCGTGTGGGATGGCGAGAAGTTTGAACCACGCCTCACCTTGCCGCTGTCACTATCGTGGGATCACCGCGTGATCGACGGTGCCGAGGCTGCCCGCTTTAACGTGTATCTGGCGCAGCTATTGGGCGACATGCGCCGTATGTTGGTGTGAGTGGCACGCCATGACCACCATTGCTGTCGTTCGTAAGCATGGGCAGCTGGCCATCGCCAGCGACTCGCTCACCACATTTGGTGATGTGCGCTTAGGGCACAACTACAAGACCGAACACGACAAGCTGTTGTACTTGCATGACTCATGGATCGGTCTGTGTGGCAGCTCGGCACATCACCTCGTGGTGGCTTCAGCGCTCGGCCAGCTGACAGACGTTAAGTTAAACAGCCGCATGGATGTGTACGAAACATTTCGTCGCTTGCACCCAGTTCTCAAAGAGCACGCTTACCTCAACCCAAAGGAAGACGACGATGACCCGTATGAGTCATCGCAGATCACCGCCCTCATTGCCAATACCAGCGGCATTTACGGCGTGTATTCCTATCGCGAAGTATTTAGCTTCGATCGATTTTGGGCGATTGGTTCGGGACGCAACTTTGCACTGGGCGCGATGCATGCCCTGTACGATTCGGCAGCAACAGCAGAACAAATTGCGCACGCTGGTGTAGAAGCCGGCATTGAATTCGACACAGCATCGGGCCACCCCATCGTGACCCATGCAATACAACTGGTGAAGGACACTTCCGCATGAGCCAGATCGTAGAAGTAAAAGTGCCAGACATTGGCGATTTTTCAGACGTACCGGTGATTGAAGTTCTGATCAAAGTGGGCGACGTTGTAAATGCAGAAGATGCACTGCTGACCCTTGAATCAGACAAGGCCACCATGGACGTGCCCTCGCCCGTCGGCGGCACGGTTAAAGAAATTAAAGTGAACGTTGGCGACAAAGTTGGTATGGGCACCTTGGTGTGCACTATGGAAACCGCAGCCGCCGGTGAAGTAGCAACCGCCACACCGGTCACAACTCAAGCCAACACTGCGCCTGCGGCCACACCCACTCCGGCCACTGCACCAGCAACAGTTCCGGCAACAGCCCCCAGTGCGGCGCCTGCCCCCGCAGCAAACAGTTATGCAGGTGCAGTCGATATCGAATGTGACATGCTGGTACTCGGTGCTGGTCCCGGTGGTTACTCCGCTGCTTTCCGCGCTGCTGATTTAGGGCTCAACACGGTCATTATTGAACGCTACGCCACGCTCGGCGGCGTGTGCTTAAACGTCGGCTGTATTCCGTCCAAAGCGCTGCTGCACGTTGCAGAAGTCATTAACGAAGCGACGCACCTGCTCGACGCCGGCGTGAAGTTCGGCAAGCCAAAAGTTGAATTGGCAAAACTGCGCACGCATAAAGAGAAAGTGGTTGGCAAACTCACCACCGGTCTCGCCGGCATGGCGAAAGCACGCAAAGTACAAGTTGTACGCGGCTACGGTGCCTTTTTAGATGCCAATCATATTGAGGTTGAAGAAACGACAGGTACCGCACAAGACAAAACCGGCGTGAAGAAAGTTGTGCGGTTTAAGCAGTGCATCATCGCCGCCGGAAGCGCCGCAGTACATTTGCCGTTTATTCCGCGCGACCCTCGCATAGTAGACTCGACCGGTGCGCTTGAATTACGTAGCGTACCAGAGCGCATGCTGGTCATTGGCGGCGGCATTATCGGCCTTGAAATGGCGACGGTGTACTCCACGCTCGGCACCAAAATTGATGTGGTCGAAATGATGGACGGCCTGATGCAAGGCCCCGATCGCGACTTGGTAAAGGTGTGGGAAAAACAAAACGCCGATCGCTTTGAAAACGTCATGCTGAAAACCAAAACGGTTTCGGTCGACGTCAAGCCGGATGGCGTTTGGGTGAAGTTTGAAGGTGAACAAGCCCCCGCCGAACCGCAGCGTTACGACATGATTTTGCAAGCGGCAGGTCGCTCACCCAACGGCAAAAAAATTGCAGCTGATAAAGCTGGCGTAATTGTTACCGATCGCGGCTTTATTCCCGTCGATAGCCAAATGCGCACCAACGTGCCCAATATTTTCGCGATTGGCGACATCGTCGGACAACCCATGCTGGCTCACAAAGCTGTGCATGAAGGCCACGTTGCGGCTGAAGCCGCAGCCGGCCAGAAGAGTCATTTCGATGCCAGCGTGATTCCCGGCGTGGCATACACCGACCCTGAAGTGGCGTGGGTTGGCACCACCGAAGATGAAGCGAAAAAGGCTGGTCGCAAAATTAGCGTTGGCAAATTTCCGTGGGCCGCATCAGGTCGCGCGATTGCCAATGGTGCGGACTATGGCTTTACCAAGTTAATCTTCGACGAAGAAACACATCGCGTGATTGGCGGCGGCATTGTGGGCCCCAATGCAGGCGACATGATTGGCGAAGTTGCGCTGGCGATTGAAATGGGTTGTGACGCGGTGGACATTGGCAAAACCATTCACCCGCACCCGACCTTGGGCGAAAGCATTGGCATGGCCGCGGAAGTGGCGCACGGTAGCTGTACAGACCTTCCGCCACCCCGCAAACGCTAATCGCTTCATCGACATCACTGCCCATCCGCAACTTGATTACAGTGGATTGGCAATGCAACAAATAAAGGGGCGCACTGCGCCCCTTTATTACTCTGCTACAAAACAGGAAAAACTCGTTTAGCGGCCAAACATCCCCGCCAGACCACCGAGCATACCTGACAGGTCATGACCTTCGCTCACTTGACCATTTGGGGTGAGCTTATCAACGATCTGCGGTAGCAAGTCTGCTAATCCACCTGCTGCATCGCCTTGTGACATCCCAAGCTTACTGGCGATATTGGCAATAGTTTCATCGCCCAATGCGGCTTTAAGTTGATCTGCATTGATCGGCAAATTGCTGCCCGTGCTGATCCATGATTTAACCTGGTCGCCCAAGCCGGCTTGTTGAAACTGCGCCACTAAGCCGCCCAAACCACCTTGCTGGCCTTGCAGCATTTGTAGAATTTCTTGCAGCATGTTGCCAGCACCTAACTGTGTTCCCTGTTCGTTGCCGCCCAGCACCGAACCCAAAACCTGACCTGCCAGACCGTCGAGCAATCCCATGTGCGCTCCCTTTGTTTGACGATGGCTAGACCACCTTGGCCCAGCGCAAGAGATACGCTAACACAGCGCAAAGAAAACTCAATGACATTGGCAAACCCAATTGCCAATCTACGCAGAAAATGCGTAGATGAGGTCAGCCTTCGGCCGATTGCTCTAACTGCATTTGATAGACAAATGCTGTGAGTGCCAAACGGTCTTGTTCGGGAATCTCTGTAAACTCCACCCCATGGTGCACACCCGGCATCGCACCCTCTAAATCGGGCGCAGGCTGCAACATTCGAATCGCACCACTCACGGTAACATACTGTTCAACATCATCCACCTTGATGCGAAACTTGATCGACAGTTTTTCGTCTTTCAAGCCCATTGCTGATTTGCTCACCAACAATGCACCTTGTTTGCTGAGGTTACATATCGTGGCCGCGTGGCTCTTGCCACTCCCGTGCGTGATCGAAGCGATAATACTCACATCAACCCGTGTTGAACGTCGTAAGGCCAAGCCGCGCACAGACAGCGGGTAATTGAGGTGCAGGTAGGGAAACGGCGAATGCGCGACCTTGTTAATCGCAGTCGGAAACGCATACACATTTTTACCGCTGAACAACCGCACCACAAACGACTGCCCTTCTTTCATCAGAATGGTGTTGCCGTCTGCGGTGGGGGTCGTCACCAGCACACTCTTGCCTTTACTAAAACCCACGAGCTTTACGTAATAGCGCTGGGTTTCGTCGCCATTGGCTTGCATTTGCAGCGTGTCACCAATAGACAACCGAATATCTTCAAGATCAAACTGCTTTTCGGGCGGCTTGTTGTCTTGTTCTTTGTTAATCCCGTCGGTGCGATCCCGTAAGCGTCTAGGCGGCTCACGAAACAGGCCGCGCTCTGACAAACCTTCTAGTTGGCTCACGCTTTGCACGACCACACCCTCGCGCAGCAACAATTTACGTTGCGCGTCGTAAATGGAGTACGGCAGCGGGTAGCCAACAATAACGTCTGTTTTCTTTATTGGAATCAAAGACATACAAAAAACACTTTATGCAGGGGGCGACTATATATTTGGTTACGTCAAAACATGAGGATTCTTTAACTTGTTCTGCCACGTGCATCCGCTAGAATCGAGCCTCCAAGGAGGATTCAGGTAATGGCTGTACTTACACAAGACGAAATGAAAATGGCCGCAGCGCGTGCTGCAATGGCTTATGTGCAGGAAGGTGAAATTATTGGTGTTGGCACCGGCTCAACCGCCAATTTCTTTATTGAAGAACTCGGCAAGATCCGCGACCGCATTCCGGGTGCCGTTTCCAGCTCCAAAGCGAGTGCAACCCGACTCGAAGCAGTCGGCATTCGCGTACTCGACCTCAACGAGGTTGTGCAATCTGGCCGCAGCATCCCCGTTTATGTAGACGGCGCTGATGAGATTGATGCGGGCCTGAACATGATTAAAGGCGGCGGAGGCGCACTAACCCGCGAAAAGATCGTGGCAGCCGTGGCCGGCCGTTTTATTTGTATTGCTGACCGCAGCAAGCAAGTTGAAGTGATGGGCAAATTCCCGTTGCCGGTGGAAGTGATTCCCATGGCCCAAGAATACGTAGCGGCTGAATTGGCAAAGCTGGGCGGCCAGCCCAAGCTTCGCAGCGGCTTTATTACCGATAACGGCAATGTAATTCTCGATGTGCATGGCCTGCAAATTACCGACCCGAAGGGGCTGGAGACGCGCATCAATGAAATTGTGGGTGTTGTCACCAACGGTCTATTTGCCAATCGTGGCGCAGACGTCGCCCTGTTATCGGGCCCGGATGGCGTACTCACACTGGATTGAAATGTTGCATGAAACACAAATGCAACATTTGTGTGCCATGCTGAAACATTGGCAAAATTCATTGCACAACCCTAGCAACACCTGAAATTGAACGGAACACATCATGCCTGAGCATACCTACAAGCAATATGACGCCGAACTGGAGAACATCCGCACTCGCGTGTTGCAGATGGGTGGGTTGGTCGAACAGCAGATTATTCGCGCAATGGAAGGCCTCACCTCGGGCGACATGACGCTGATTGAAGACGTGATCCGCAACGACAATCGCGTCAATCTGCACGAAGTCGAGTTGGACGAGCAATGCAGCCAGATCATTGGCAAACGACAACCCGTGGCAGGCGATCTACGCATCATCATGACGGTCATCAAAACGATTACCGATCTGGAACGGATTGGTGATGAGGCGAAGAAGATTGCCAAGATGGCGCGCTACATCCACGAAGACACCGGTGCTGTTGTTCCCCGTATTGAGCTGCGACACGCCGCTAATCTTGCGGTTGAAATGCTACGTCGTGCGCTGGATGCATTTGCCCGCTTAGATGTTAGTGCTGCAGCAGATGTGGTGCGTCAGGACAAAGAGGTCGATGCCGAATTCAAATCAGTGATGCGCCAACTCATCACTTTTATGATGGAAGACCCTCGCACCATTTCTCGTGGTTTGAATGTGTTGTTTGTCGCCAAGTCAATCGAACGTATTGGCGATCACGCCAAGAACATGTCCGAATACGTGGTGTATATGGTGAAAGGTCGCGATGTGCGCCATATTTCTCTGGAAGAAATGGAACGCGAAGTCGCCAGCTAAGCGGTTTGTTCACGCAGAGGCAATAAAAAAGGCCGGAGCAATCCGGCCTCTTTTATTGTGCGATCCCGTTTAGCGTTATTGGCCGTTAATGCGATGCCGCACTTGTACCCGCTTTTCCAGCATCCGTCGCTTTAGCCGAATCCGTCGTAGATGTTGTCGCGGGTTTTGCAGCTGCATCCTTTGACGCTACGTCCTTAGCCACGGCCTCTTTACCCTCGGCAGCCTTGTCTTCACCTGCCTTTGTCGCAGGCTCCTCAGGCATCAACGTTTTTGACAACTCCTGCGCCGCCGTAACATCTGCAGCTTGCATGTGCCGCGCCACTTCATCCCGCGAACTGGCGGCCTTGGCAACACCGCCGGTCGAGGCTAGGCTCATCCATGCGTATGCCTGTTTAAAGTCAATCGTGACGCCATCTCCATGGAAATACGCCATACCCAATTGATATTGGCCATCGGCATAACCATGCTTAGCGGCTTTGGTGAGCCATTGGAATGCTGATGAAAAATCTTGCAGCGTACCTTTACCATCCCGGTAGAACATACCGAGCTGATATTCTGCTTTGGGGTAGCC
This sequence comes from Uliginosibacterium gangwonense, assembly GCA_005239635.1. Lineage (GTDB taxonomy): Bacteria > Pseudomonadota > Gammaproteobacteria > Burkholderiales > Rhodocyclaceae > Uliginosibacterium_A > Uliginosibacterium_A gangwonense_A. Next base: position 25,927 of record SBBQ01000057.1, on the reverse strand, counting down.
CTGCTGCGCCGACAACTGCATCCACTTAAACGCTTCTTGTGGATTCGCAGTGACCTGCGCATCGCCTTCTAAATACAGCATTGCCAAAGCGTAACGCGCAACGCGATCGCCATTGCCCGCAGCGTCCAGGAGTTGAACCGGCGGCCCAGTACGAGAAACCGTTTCAGACTTACCTGGTGTGTACATCTTGTTGCCGCGATAAATCGATACACCCACCACGGCCGTTATCACTAACGTAAGCGCCGATAAGGCAATCCACAACCGCTTAGGCTCAATCGCAAAAAAATGGCGCTGACAGCTTTTGCAACGATACAAATGACGCAGCAAACCACCTTCGCGATTTTTATGCGTACGACGGGAACGACGTACCGTATCAGCTTTACAGTAGGGACAGTACGGTTGCAGCAGCGCCATGTCAGAGTCCGTTATTCGGCATCCTTGGTCGGTACAAAACCTGAAATCTGGTCGGCACCATCACCAAAAAAATGCTTCTCCATTTGCTCAGCAAGGTAGGCACGCGCACGCGCGTCCGCCAAGCTCAAGCGGTTTTCATTAATCAGCATGGTTTGATACTTCACCCATTGCTGCCACGCTTCTTTTGACACACCTTCCCAAATACGCTTACCCAGCGCACCCGGTACCGGCGGGTAATCCAAACCTTCAGCCTCGCGGCCAAGCTTCACGCAGTTAACCATGCGCGTCATGTTCTTCTCCTGTTATGGCCACGACCACACGTGGGCGTGGCCGGGTCATTACAGGTTCTTGATCAGAACCTTGCTCATTCTTTGCAAGTTGTACAACTCACGTTTTTGCTGCGGCAGGGCATCAATGCCTGCCTCGACAAAACCGCGCTCTACAAACCAATGCGCTGTCCGCGTGGTCAGCACAAACAAACGCTTTAAGCCGGCACTCCGTGCGCGACTTTCCATGTACGACATGATCTGATCGCCATAACCATGCCGACGATATTCAGGCACCACAGCGACACACGCGAGTTCTGCGGCCGCCTCATCACTGAAGGGATACAGCGCCGCACAACCCACCGCCACGTCATCATGTTCAATCACTGCGAAGCGGCCAATTTCGCGCTCAAGCAATTCGCGTGAACGCTTCACCAACGTGCCATCCGACTCCAGCGGCGCGATGATGCCGATAATCGAACCAATATCTTCGGGTGTGGCCTGCCGAATACGCGCCAATTGCTCACGCGCAATCACCGTTCCCACGCCTGCACGCGTAAAAAACTCGAGCAACAAGCCGCCGTCCAAATCTCGGTCGATCAAATGTGCGCGGGCTACTCCGTTACGCACAGCTTTAATCGCACGCGGCAAATACAACCCCAAGTCTTCGGTGATGCCACGACCGGCATTCAACCACTGTTGCGCTTCGTCTGCCGTTAATTCCGGCACTAATTGACCATCTTCGTCCAATACCCCAGGGGCATCACACAAATAAATCAACTTTTGGGCGTTGAGCGCTTCAGCCACGGTTTCAGCCACATCTTCCATGCTGAGATTGAATACATCACCCGTCGGCGAATAGCCGTAGGGCTGGATCAACACAATGTCGCTATCCATCAAGGTGTCTTGCAAGGCCTGCACATCCACACGCCGCACCGTGCCTGTATACAGATGGTCAATACCATCCAGCACGCCCAGCGGCTTAGCCGTGAGAAAGTTGCCGGATGCAATTTCGATCGTGCTGTCCGCCATGGGCGTGTTTGGCAAGCCCTGCGAAAACAAGGCCTCGATGTCGATACGCTGCGCACCATATGCCCGCTTTACACACTCCAAAGCCGCCGCATCGGTTACACGAACGCCCTTGTGATACACCGGCTGCAACCCGCGCGCAGCCAGTTCGGATTCAATTTGCGGACGCGCACCGGACACCAGCACCAGCTTAATACCAAGCGCTGCCAACAAGTTGCAGTCATGCACTAGCGACGTAGCTGCTGCGCCTTGCAACACTTCGCCGCCAAATGCGATAACAAATGTGCGGCCACGAAACGCGTGAATATAGGGCGCAGCACTACGCACCCATGACACAAAAAGTTGTGACGGGTTATCGACCGGGTCAGACGTCGTAGGCATCATGATTAACTCGCACGGTGGGCGAAAAAACAGGTGGCGTTGGAAGTTGCCAAAGGCGATATTCTACCTATGCAATGGCAAGACGGGGGACAAGACAGGGCGCGGCTTAACGCGGAATATGGCCTATATCAATTGAAATGCAGGAGATTGGCAAAGGGATGAGCATAAAGAATCCGCTTAATTAGGGGCACAGATCGAACAGTAACAATCTCCTGCACCGCTTCTATCCGCGTTTAAAACTCGCCGTGTCGCGCCAACCACGTTGAAATTGCGGCCGCGCCTGCGGTTTCTGTACGCAGCACACGCGGGCCCAAGCCGACCGTCACAAAACCACAGGCCTGCGCCGCAGCTTGTTCGCTATCGCTCAAACCGCCTTCAGGCCCCACAAGCAGCAACACATCGCGCCCAGGTGACGCAACATTGGACAGAGAGACATCACAGCCAGGTGTTAACACGGCGCGCAACTGGCCTTCTCGTACCGGCAACTGCCCCAACCATTCGCGCAAACTTACAATTGGCAAAACCTGCGGCACCACATTGCGACCGCACTGCTCACACGCGCTTTGCACCACCTGTTGCCAATGCAGCACCCGTCGTTCAGCCCGATCTCCTTGTAAGCGCAGCACACTGCGTTCGCTGGCAACCGGCTGAACAGCCGCCACACCCAATTCAACTGCCTTTTGCACCACCCAATCCATTTTGTCACCAGTGGCGAGCGACTGTGCCAGCACCATATTGCAGGCAGACTCACGATCAATTGGGTCGAACGCGGTAACGCGTGCGACCGCATGCTTGCCACCTTCAATGAGTTCAGCGCGATATTCGCCCCCCGATCCATCAAACAAAGTGAGCTCGGCGCCTATACGCAGACGCAACACACGCGTGATGTGATGAGAGGCATCGTCTGGCAGTTGCACCGCCAGCCCAACCCGCATAGAAACAGGGCAGTAAAATCGTGTCGACATGGTGGTGATATTATCGCAGCAGTGCTTTGCATTTCACGGCATCAATTTCAAGAATATTCACGGTACGCTGTCGCCTTTGTTGTGATGCGCGCCGCCGTGATGTGTTTTTGCCGCCAGCATTTAACCCAAAGCCCAACTCAAGTTATTTGACCCCACACACTATGTGTCGGCCGTTTTTCCTGCCGCAGCAACTAGCCGCGCTCATTGGACTGCCACACCTAGTCAGATCGATAAGGAGACCCTCATGGTGAGTTTGACCACACCCATTTGTGATTTTGGCTGGAAAGCCATCGACTTTGATTTGCCCGGCACCGACGGCACCCGCTGGAACCTACAACGTGCTGCCGGCCCAAACGGCTTGCTGGTGATGTTTATTTGCAATCACTGCCCTTACGTTAAAGCCATTCTGGACCGCCTCGTGCGCGACACCAAAGCGCTGGCGGAGCAAGGGGTGAACAGCATTGCCATCATGTCGAATGACCCGAGCGAGTATCCAGAAGATAGCTGGGAAAATATGATGAAGCTTTCCCAAGACTTAGCCCTGCCGTTTCCTTACGTATTAGATGAATCGCAAGCCATTGCCAAAGCATATGGCGCCGTGTGCACGCCAGACTTTTTTGGCTTTAACAACAAAATGGAACTGCAATATCGCGGCCGACTGGATGCCTCCCGCAAAGAAACTGCACCCGCAGATGCACGCCGCGATTTGTATGAAGGCATGCTTGAAGTAGCACGCACAGGCCGTGGCCCAGCAGAGCAAATTCCCAGCATGGGCTGCTCCATCAAGTGGAAGGACGCCTAATGCAGCAGCAACAGCCGGCGCAACTGCTGGCATTGGCAAATGCAGTTCGGCAGGTGGCGTGCGAGCACATCCTGCCGCACTTTCTCAAAGTGGCGCATGACCACAAGTCAGACGGCAGCCTGCTCACGCAGGCAGACATCGCCGCTCATCACGCCTTGTTAATGGCACTGCCTCAGTTGATTGACCGCCCCGTGTTGAGCGAAGAAATGCCGCACGAAGAGCAATTGCAGCTTTGGCAAAACGAGCAGGCAGGCTTGTGGGTGATCGACCCGATTGATGGCACCTCAAACTTCGTCAACGGTATTCCGGCCTTTTGTATATCGGTGGCTTATGTCGTGAAGGGTGAAGCCACGCTCGGCGTCATCTACAACCCGGTTGCAGATGAATGTTATGCCGCGGCCAATGGCGTTGGGGCTTGGCTCAATGACGACGCATTGCCATTACGCACGCCAGCCGCTGCGCTTAAACACTGTATTGCGGGCGTCGACTTCAAACGACTCAGACCCGCCCTCGCCAGCGCTTTAGCCGCACAAGGCCCGTTTCATTCACAGCGCAACTTTGGCTCGTCCGCGCTAGAGTGGTGTTTTGTAGCCGCGGGGCGCTATGACGTGTATTTACACGGCGGGCAGATGCTGTGGGATTTTGCAGCGGGGCAATTAATTTTGCGCGAAGCCGGTGGTGCATACCGCACGCTTGAACAAAATCCGGCAGACGTGCAGCCAGGCCGCAAACGTTCTGTCGTTGCAGCGGCCAATTCAGCGTTGTTATCGCAATGGCATGGCTGGCTTGCACAGCACGATGAGTCACCAAACGTGTCGTAACACCACATCGCGTTAGCCCATAAAAAATGCCGCGCCTTTTATGACGCGGCATTTTTTATGCTTTTTGCCAATTCACTTGCCACGTATCTTCTGTGCGCAAGCCATTGGCAAACACCCAGTTTTAAGCTTGCGCCAAAATTTTTCGCAGGATTTTTTTGACGATCGCCGGCTCAAAAGGCTTGTCGCAAATGCCCGACACGCCAGCATCTTCAACTGCCGCTAGGCGCCCTTCATCCGACTCACTCGTCACCATCAGAATGGGTACTGAGCGTTGCCAGCTTTGAGTGCGAATAAATTTAACCAATTCACTGCCATCCATCTCTGGCATGTTGTAGTCGGTCACCACCAGATCCACATAGCCATCGCCCAGCACAGACAAAGCCTCTTTGCCATTCGCCGCTTCAATGAAATTGGCAATACCGAGATTTTCTAGCACACGACGAATAAAACGACGTGCATAAGCACTGTCATCCACAATCAGCACACGCAGCTGATCGAGCTCAATATCGGTTTCAGCTTCAAGGCTATCTTGATTGAGGTAATCGAGTGTGGCACGCAGCGCAGTTTTCAACTGCATATCGTCAAACGGCTTCGGCAAAATGCCGCACACACCCGCTTGACGAACAGGGTCCAGCACGTGCATACGCGTTTCGCTTGACACCAGTAGGAAGGCAACCTCGGCTAACTCAGCGTCGTCGCGCATGCTGCGCACCAATTCCGTACCGGACATGTCGGCCAGATAAAGCGAGCTGATCACCACATCAGGACGCGCATCTCGCATGGCACGCAGCGCCTCGCCCGCATTGCTTGCGTTACGCACGCGGCTCACGCCCAAACGACTGAGTTGGTCGGTAATGTAGCGCCCCTGCATGGTAGATGGCTCGACCACTAATGCGCTTAAGTCATTCATTCCAGTTGTTAGCGACACGATAACCTCTCATTTTCCATGACAGGTTTTATCGGCCAAAAACACGAAAACTGAATCTGGGCGCCGTATGAGACGCTCACGCCGCAAAGTGGCTCACACCCCACGCAGGTCGTAACGATGGGTCTATTTAAAACCAGTGTCGATCCACCCGCTTGGCGGCCGCATGGCCTGCTCAATTTGCGCCGCGCCTTCAGCCTTCAGAAAGTCACAAAAGGCCTGCGCAACAGGTGAAAGCTCTTTGGTCTCAAGATGCACTGCATGCCAATGGCGTCTTGCAGGCAACCCCCGCACCGGCAAAATGGTGAGCAAACCCGCAGCCAACTCCAAGCCAACGGTATGCCCAGAAATAAACGCCACCCCCAAGCCCGCCACAACGGCTTGCTTGATCGTTTCGTTGCTGGTCATTTCCATCGTGTGCTCAATACGCACGCTGCGCTCCAGAAAGAAGCTTTCCATCGCCGCACGCGTGCCTGAGCCACCTTCCCGAATCATGAAAGTTTCTTGCGCCAACTCATCCGGCTCCACTTGCTTGCGCTTTGCCAATGGGTGGTTGGGCGACGCGATAATGACCAGGGGGTGATCAGCAAAAATCATGTCCCGCGTAGCAATCTCAGCGGGCGCGCGGCCCATAATGGCCACATCAATGCGGTTATCGGTCAGTTGCTCAACAATGGTTTCACGATTGTGCACCCCAAGCCGAATTTCAATTTCAGGGTGGCGTGAGCGAAATTGCGCCAACATTCGGGGGGCAAAATACTTTGCGGTACTCACCACCCCAATGGCAATGCGACCGGCACGCACACCACGCAAAGCCTCAATCGCCTCACCAGCGCTGACCAATTGCATGTCTACAAGGCGTGCATGGCGCGCCAACTCCGCACCAGCCTGGGTCAAAAAAACCTTCTTACCCACGATCTCAGTGAGTGGCAGGCCGACCAAATCTTCAAGACTTTTGACCTGCATTGACACCGCTGGTTGCGTTAAATGCAGCTCATCTGCCGCCTTTGAAAACGACAGCAGGCGGGCAACAGCCTCGAAAACCCTCAATTGGCGGAGCGTTGCGTTTTTGAGCATTGATCAACTCGGGGGACGATAAAATACATAAGTAGAATCTTATATTAACCATCAAAATAAATGAATATCTCTTATGAAGCGGCTTCAGTAAAGTGCGCTCCACCAAGATTGCTCACCAAAGGAGTGCATGATGGCCGTAAAGACCTACAACGCCGGCGTTAAAGAATACCGGCAAACCTACTGGATGCCCGAGTACACCCCCCTCGACACGGACATCCTGGCTTGTTTCAAAATTGTTCCCCAAGCTGGTGTGGACCGCGAAGAAGCTGCAGCTGCTGTTGCTGCTGAATCTTCAACCGGTACCTGGACCACCGTTTGGACCGACCTGCTGACCGACCTGGATTACTACAAGGGTCGTGCATACCGCATCGAAGACGTACCTGGCGACGATACCGCTTTCTACGCTTTCATTGCTTACCCGATCGACCTGTTCGAAGAAGGCTCAGTCGTTAACGTATTCACCTCATTGGTGGGTAACGTGTTCGGCTTCAAGGCAGTTCGCTCACTGCGTCTGGAAGACGTTCGCTTCCCGATCGCCTACGTGAAGACCTGTGGTGGCCCACCGCACGGTATTCAAGTAGAGCGCGACATGCTGAACAAGTATGGCCGCGCACTGCTGGGCTGTACCATCAAGCCGAAGCTCGGTCTGTCTGCTAAGAACTATGGCCGCGCTGTTTACGAATGTTTGCGCGGCGGCCTGGATCTGACCAAGGACGACGAAAACGTTAACAGCCAGCCGTTCATGCGTTGGCGTCAGCGTTTCGACTTTGTGATGGAAGCTATTCACAAGGCCGAACGTGAAACCGGCGAGCGTAAGGGTCACTATCTGAACGTTACTGCTCCGACTCCGGAAGAGATGTACAAGCGCGCTGAATACGCGAAGGAAATCGGCGCACCGATCATTATGCACGACTACATCACCGGCGGCTTCTGTGCCAACACTGGCCTGGCTAACTGGTGTCGTGACAACGGCATTCTGTTGCACATCCACCGTGCAATGCACGCTGTGATCGACCGTAACCCGCACCACGGTATTCACTTCCGCGTACTGGCCAAGATTCTGCGTCTGTCCGGCGGTGACCACCTGCACTCAGGTACCGTTGTGGGCAAGCTGGAAGGCGACCGCGCTTCCACGCTGGGCTGGATCGACCTGATGCGCGAATCTTTCATCAAGGAAGACCGCTCACGCGGTATCTTCTTCGATCAAGACTGGGGTTCAATGCCTGGCGTATTCCCGGTTGCATCTGGTGGTATCCACGTATGGCACATGCCCGCGCTGGTTAACATCTTCGGTGATGACGCTTGCTTGCAGTTTGGTGGCGGCACGCTGGGTCACCCGTGGGGCAACGCTGCTGGTGCAGCTGCGAACCGCGTGGCTCTGGAAGCTTGTACTCAAGCTCGTAACGAAGGTCGTGAAGTTGAGAAGGAAGGCAAGGACATTCTCCTGGCCGCTGCAAAGCATTCTCCGGAACTCAAAGTCGCGATGGAAACCTGGAAAGAAATCAAGTTCGAATTCGACACCGTCGACAAGCTGGACGTGGCTCACCGCTAATCCAAGCACGTGGGGCGGCCCCGCCGCCTCACTGACGACGTAATTTCGAATCCTTACTTATTTTTGGAGCTAAGAAATGAGCGATATGCAGGATTACACCTCGCGCCTGTCCGACCCGGCCAGCCGCAAGTTTGAAACCTTCTCCTACCTGCCGGCGATGACCACCGAGCAGATCAAGAAGCAGGTTGAATACATCGTGAAGAAGGGCTGGAACCCGGCTGTTGAACACACCGAGCCCGAGTACCTGATGGACAACTACTGGTACATGTGGAAGCTGCCGATGTTCGGTGAAACCGACGTCGATCGCATCCTGGCTGAATGCGAAGCCTGTCGCAAAGCAAACCCGAACAATCACGTTCGTCTGGTTGGCTACGACAACTTCACGCAAAGCCAAGGCGCTGCCATGGTGATCTTCCGCGGCAAGACTGTTTAAGTCAAACCGTTGTAACACCTGCTGTAAGCGTGTGCGGCGGCTGCCGCTGCACACGTTGCTGTACTGAATTGCTGTGAGCTGTACCTCCACTCCCTCTGGCATTTGCCAGATTGACCCGGCCCCTTACCGGGGTCGGGATTTTTTTTGGGGGCTGTCATGTTGATGACCGATGCAATAAACCAACACTTAGTACAAACCGAACCCTATTACCGCTCCGTCTCCGACGAAGTCGCGTTGTTCGAAGCTGCCTACAGCGTTCGCATGCCCATGATGCTCAAGGGCCCTACTGGCTGTGGCAAGACTCGTTTCGTAGAATACATGGCATGGAAGCTAGGCAAGCCGCTCATCACGGTTGCCTGTAATGAGGACATGACTGCGTCTGACCTCGTTGGCCGCTTCCTGCTCGATGCTGATGGCACCCGTTGGCAAGATGGCCCCTTGTCCATGGCAGCACGCTACGGTGCAATCTGTTACTTGGACGAAGTTGTTGAAGCTCGCCAAGACACCACCGTTGTTATTCACCCACTAACCGATGCGCGCCGTGTGCTGCCGTTGGAAAAGAAGGGCGAATTGGTGCGTGCGCATGACGACTTCCAGCTGGTAATCAGCTACAACCCCGGCTACCAGAACCTGATGAAGGATCTGAAGCAATCGACCAAGCAACGTTTCGCCGCACTCGATTTCAACTATCCCGACCACATGGTTGAGTCTGAAATCGTGTCGCACGAAGCCAAGGTCTCACAGGAAGTCGCCGAAAAACTGGTGTCTATCGCTGAGCGTTCGCGCAATCTGAAGGGCCACGGCCTGGATGAAGGTTTGTCTACCCGTATGCTGATTCATGCTGGTCAGCTGATTTCTCGCGGGATCGACGCCTCCAATGCCTGTCGCGTCGCTTTGGTTCGTCCGATCACGGACGATCCAGACATGCGTGATGCACTGGATGCAGCTGTTTCGACCTACTTCTAATCGCATCGTTTTCGATGCTCAGTGAGGCAAGTCAATCGTGAGTGTGACACGCGACGATCTCGCTTCCCTTTTTACAGGACCCGATGCAGAGGCCCGCGCGGCCGCTGCATGGTCCGATGCCAGCCGCGTACTATCCCCCTCCGGGCTTGAGCGCTGGGTAAGAGGTGCAGAAGCTCTTCAATCACTCGGTCGAGGACAAGACGTTGTCGACAATTTCATTGAACAAGCTCCCGCCGTCGCGCGCGAGCTTGGCGATGAAATTATTGGCGACCTCATGCATGCTGCGCTCAGCATGGCCTCAAAAACGAGCGGCACCATCATTTCGCTGGTGATCGCGACCGCGCCGACCGCTGCACGTCGCTTAGGTGATGCTGATCTATTTCGCTCATACCTCGAGTTTTTATCCAAGCTACTGGCACTTGCCCCTCGCGGTCTGCGCCCCATGCTGGAAAACCTCGACAAATTGTTTTCACAGTTAACGCTGGGCGGTCTACGCCGTTGGGCGATGTGGGGTGGCCAAGCACACCGCACGGATTATCCTGCACAAGAACTTTATTTCTCGCTGCAAAGCCCAGACAGTTTGGGCATGCTTCAGAACGAACGCAAAGGCACCTTGTTCATCGACGTACAACGTCGCTTAACAATGTATTTGCGCGCACTGTGGGGCCGCGACTTCTTCCTGCGCCCGACATCCGGCGACTGGGAATCACGCGAAGGTCTGCGCCCCTACATTGAGAATTTCACCATTCACATTGCGGATGCCTACGACACCGTGGACATTGGCAACGGCCCGATCACGGGCATGGACATGTATCGCGCCGCGGCCGCCCATGCCGCAGCACACGTTGTAGCCACACAAGAACCCATTTCTGGCGAAGGCCTCAATCTGTTGCAACGCGCCTGTATCGGCCTGATGGAAGATGCGCGCGTTGAGCGCCTTGCCATCAACAAATTTCCGGGCCTCGCCCAGCTTTGGCAGCGTCTTCATGTTGGCAATCCCGCTTCGCCTGAGCGTATTGGCACGCTGCTTGAGCGCGTCGCCCGCGCTTTGATTGATCCTGCATACCAAGACAACCACCCGCTTGTTGCACGTATTCGCCTGCTGTTTGCTGAGCGCCTGAATGATCTCGACAGCAACCAAGTGGCTTGGGATATTGGCGTTACGCTCGCACACGACTTGATGCAAATGTCGCCTACGCCCTACAACCCGCGTAGCGATATTCCAAACATCCCTTACCGCGACGACAACCGATACATTTGGGAATTCGACGAAGCCAGCAACTTTGCCAATGGCGGCGTGCCCTGGGAAGAAAAGCAGATTCGCAAGTACGTTAACGTCATGGAATTCGTTAACGAAGTTGAGGTCGAGACGGCCGGGGATGACGCACAAGAAATTTGGGTGCTAGGCAGCGAATTGCTAGATGACGATGGCACCAGCTGGAACGAGCGCGAAGGCAAGCCACCGGCACCCACGCCACATCATTACAACGAGTGGGATTATCAAATCCAGCTGGAACGCCCGAATTGGGTAACAGTGTTGGAACGCCCAGTTGAATTGGGTAATCCGCAGACGATGGACGAGTTGGTTGGGCGTAATAAGCCTGTTGTCGCACGACTCAAGCGCGTGATTGAACTATTGCAACCGCAAGGTGTGCAACGCATGCGCAAACAAGAAGACGGTGACGACCTTGATCTTAACGTCGCCATTGATTCTTGTATTGATATTCGCATGGGCCGCCAACCCGATCCACGCATCATGATGCGTCGCAAATTGCATGTGCGAGATGTGTCATCGTTGTTGCTTATCGACCTGTCTGAATCGACGGGCGACACGCTACCGGGTACCGACCGCACGGTCTTGTCTCTTGCACAAGAAGCAACAGCGCTTCTGTCTGACGCGATTAATCGACTAGGCGATCGCTTCGCGTTACATGGTTTTGCCTCTGATGGCCGCCACGACGTGAGCTACAACTGCTTTAAAGATTTCAACGAACCTTACGGCGAGCGCGTTAAAGCCAAATTAGACAGCATGAAGTCTGGCTTTTCGACACGCATGGGCGCAGCATTACGCCATGCAGGCAGCCACTTAGCGCGTCAGGCTTCTCGTAAAAAATTGCTGCTGGTTCTGACGGATGGCGAACCGGCTGACGTTGATGTACGTGATCCACAGTATTTGCGTGCTGACACCAAAAAGGCCGTAGAAGAACTTGGACGTAATGGCATTACAACGTTCTGCATCAGTCTAGACCCGCGTGCTGACCAGTACGTAGCCCGTATCTTTGGATCGAATCGCTACTTTGTTTTAGATGACGTGCAACGTTTGCCAGAGAAATTACCATCTTTGTTCCTTGGTCTGACACGATAAGCGGTAAAATTGGGCTGCAGGCTGTTTGCCGGTACACCGCGGGCAAACAGTACATACAAAGGCACGATGAAGTGCCTGCAAGACGCACTAGAGCAGGGCAATGCCCATGCTCCGGTGCGTCTTGCGCCATAAGAATTTGAATGACTTTTTTGTTTGGGGGAGACAGCATGTCTGAACATCGCACCACCCTGACCCAGTATTTACTGGATCAGCAACAAAAGCACGGCGGCGGCAAGGCCACGGGAGACTTCTCCGGCCTGATCAATGCCATTACGACAGCCATCAAAGTTATTTCCAACCAAGTTAACAAGGGCGCATTGATTGGCGCGCTTGGCAACTACGGCGGCGGCGGCGACAGCGTTAACGTTCAAGGTGAAGTGCAAAAGAAATTGGACGTGATGTCCAATGACGCAATCATCAATGAATGCCAAGGCAGCGGCCACTTAGCCGGCATGGCCTCTGAAGAAATGGAAGAAATTTATTCCATTCCCGCAGGCTTAAAGCGCGGTAAATATTTGTTGGTGTTTGATCCGCTCGACGGCTCTTCAAACATTGACGTCAACATTTCTGTTGGCACCATCTTCTCTGTGCTGCGCGCACCAGAAGGCAAAGAAAACCCGACCATGGAAGACTTCCTGCAACCGGGCACGCAACAAGTTGCCGCCGGTTTTGCAGTCTATGGCCCGTCCACCATGCTGGTGATGACCACTGGCCACGGCGTAGACGGCTTCACACTGGATCGCGACATTGGCGCCTTCATCCTGACTCATCCGAAGATGAGCATTCCGGCTGACACCAAAGAATTTGCCATTAACGCCTCTAACTCACGTTTCTGGGAACCGCCCGTGAAGCGTTATGTGGATGAGTGTTTGCAAGGCAAGACCGGCCCGCGTGGCACTGATTTCAACATGCGTTGGATCGCCTCAATGGTGGCCGAGACCTATCGCATTCTGACCCGTGGCGGTGTGTTCATGTACCCACGTGACACCAAAGACCCGAGCAAGCCGGGCCGTCTGCGTCTGCTGTACGAAGGCAACCCGATCAGCTTCATTATTGAACAAGCTGGCGGCCGTTCTATCACCGGCACGCAGCGCATCATGGAAGTTGAACCCACCGGCCTGCATCAACGTATCGCCGTGATCTTCGGTTCCAAGAATGAAGTTGACCTGATCGAGCGCTATCACAGCGACCACGCCCAAGGGCTAGATCGCGAATTTAAGTCGCCGCTGTTCAACACGCGCACGCTGTTTAGCGCTGAGTAAACATCAGGTCACCTAACAAACTTAAAGATACACACACATTACGAGGGTAGATTCATGTCCGTACGTCATCCAGTCATCGCCATCACCGGTTCAAGTGGTGCAGGTACCAGCACGGTAACCAAGACCTTCCAACAAATTTTCCGTCGCGAAGGCGTGAACGCCGCGATCGTTGAAGGCGATTCATTCCACCGTTATGACCGCGCTTCCATGAAGGAAGCCATGGCTGAAGCCGCCAAGGTTGGCAATCACAACTTCAGCCACTTTGGTGCTAACGCCAACTTGTTTGAAGAACTCGAATCACTGTTCCGCAACTACGGCGAAAATGGCAGTGGCCAAACCCGTAAGTACCTGCACAACGACGAAGAAGCAGCACCGTACAAACAAGCTGCTGGCACGTTCACCCCGTGGGAAGCGATTGGTGATGGCACCGACGTGCTGTTCTATGAAGGTCTACACGGCGCAGTTAAAACAGACAAGGTTGATATCGCGCGTCACGTTGACCTGCGTATCGGCGTGGTTCCGACCATTAACTTGGAATGGATTCAAAAGCTGCATCGTGACCGCACCCAGCGCGGCTACACCACTGAGGCAGTGACCGATACCATCCTGCGTCGTATGCCGGATTACGTGAACTACATCTGCTCACAGTTCACCAACACGCACATCAACTTCCAACGTACCCCGGTTGTTGATACCTCCAACCCGTTCATTTCGCGCAGCATTCCGACTGCTGACGAATCACTGGTGGTGATCCGTTTTGCCAATCCGCGCGGCATCGACTTCCCGTACCTGCTGTCCATGCTCGACAACTCTTTCATGTCACGGGCCAACACGATCGTGGTACCGGGCGGCAAGATGGAGCTGGCCATGCAGCTGATCTTCACGCCGATGGTTCTGCGCATGATCGAAAACGGCCGCAAGGCACGCGCAGCACGCTAAACCGTCGAGAGCGCACGTTACCGGGATGCCGCTTTGCAGCATCCCGGCCCACTGTTCAATCGCCCCGCTTTGCGGGATAATTCAGAGTTTGTCGCAGATGGTCTGCGACCCCGAGGTCATGTCATGAGTGCTGTGTCTACCAAGCCCCCCGTATTCAACGACGTCACCGGTGCCATTCGCGCACTGGCAATGGACGCCGTCCAAAAGGCCAACTCCGGTCACCCCGGCGCCCCCATGGGCATGGCCGAAATTGCTGACGTACTGTGGAACCGCCACATGCGTCACAACCCGACCAATCCGAAGTGGGCCGATCGCGACCGTTTTGTGCTGTCCAATGGTCACGGCTCCATGCTCATTTACGCGCTGCTGCACCTGACCGGCTACGACGTCACTATTGACGACATCAAACAATTCCGTCAGCTGCACTCACGCACCCCGGGCCACCCTGAATATGGCTACACCGCTGGTGTAGAAACCACCACCGGCCCGCTCGGCCAAGGTATTACCAACGCTGTTGGTATGGCAATGGCTGAAAAGCTGTTGGCAAACGAATTCAACCGTCCGGGCCACGACATCGTCGACCACAACACCTACGTGTTCTTGGGTGACGGCTGTTTGATGGAAGGCATTTCCCACGAAGCATGCGCCCTCGCCGGCACATGGGGCTTGGGCAAACTGGTTGCCTTCTGGGACGACAACGGTATTTCAATCGACGGTCACGTTGAAGGCTGGTTTACCGATGACACACCAAAGCGCTTCGAAGCCTACGGCTGGCACGTTCAATCCGTAGATGGTCATGATCCAGACGCGATCAACGCTGCAATCGTTGCTGCCAAGGCCGTTACCGACAAGCCCAGCTTGATTTGCTGCAAGACCATCATCGGCGCAGGCTCACCCAACAAGGCTGGCACGCACGACGTACACGGTGCCGCACTGGGCGACGCAGAAATCGCCGCAACCCGCGCACATATCGGTTGGAACTACGCCCCGTTTGAAATCCCCGCCCACGTTTACGAAGCATGGGACGCCAAGAAAAAAGGCGCATCACTAGAATCCGACTGGAACGCTAAGTTTGGCGCTTACGCCAAGGCATTCCCTGAACTCGCAGCTGAATTCAAGCGCCGTATGTCTGGCGAACTGCCCGCCAACTGGGCTGACCATGCTAAGAAGGCCATTGAAGCAGCGAACACGAAGGCTGAAACCGTTGCAACGCGCAAGGCATCACAAATCGCCATCAACGCATTGGCACCGGCTCTGCCCGAATTCCTCGGCGGCTCCGCTGACTTGACCGGCTCTAACCTGACCAACTGGACGGGTTGCAAGCACGTGAGCGGCAAAGAACCCGGCAACTACATCTCTTACGGTGTACGTGAATTCGGCATGTCACACATCATGAACGGTATGGCTCTGCACGGCGGCCTACTGCCTTTCGGCGGCACCTTCCTGATGTTCTCTGAATATGCTCGCAACGCACTGCGCATGTCTGCGCTGATGAAGCAACGTGTGGTGTATGTATTCACCCACGACTCCATCGGTCTGGGCGAAGACGGTCCAACCCACCAACCGGTGGAACAGACCGCCACTCTGCGCATGATCCCCAACATGGACGTATGGCGTCCGTGCGACACCGTAGAAACCATGGTGGCATGGGTGAGCGGTGTTGAAAAGAATACCGGCCCGACCAGCCTTGCACTGTCTCGCCAAAACCTGCCGTTTGTTGCGCGTGACGCAGCAACGCTGGCCAACATTGCCAAGGGCGGTTACGTGTTGTCAGAAGCCAAGGGCGATGCCAAGGCAGTGCTGATTGCCACCGGCTCTGAAGTTGAACTGGCGATGAAAGCGCAAGCTGCGCTGGCTGAAGCCGGTATCGCAGTGCGCGTGGTTTCCATGCCGTCCACCAACGTGTTTGATCGTCAAGACGCCGCTTACAAGCAAGGCGTGCTGACCAACCTGCCGAAGGTTGTGATCGAAGCTGGCGTAACGGACGGCTGGTGGAAATACGTTAAGGGCAATGGCGCGGTTGTGGGCTTGGATCGCTTTGGCGAATCCGCACCGGCTGGCGCACTGTTCAAGGAATTCGGCTTCACGGTGGACAACGTTGTTGCCACAGTGAAAGGCGTTCTGTAATTCGATTGGCAAAGCGAGGGCACGCAGCAATGCGTGTTCTCGTGGCGGTTATTTTTTCTCTTGGGAGTTTGTGACATGACCATCAAAGTCGGTATCAATGGTTTCGGCCGCATCGGCCGTATGGTGTTCCGTGCTGTAACGAAGGAATTTCCGGAGATCGAGATCGTTGCCATCAACGATCTGCTCGAGCCGGACTACCTCGCCTACATGCTGAAGTACGACTCAGTGCACGGCCGCTTCAATGGCGACATCCGCGTTGAAGGCAACACGCTGGTTGTTAACGGCAAGAAGATCCGCCTGACCGCAGTTAAAGACCCGTCCGAACTGAAGTGGAACGAAGTGGGTGCTGACATCGTGATCGAGTCCACCGGCCTGTTCCTGACCAAAGAAACCTGCGAAAAGCACATCGCTGCTGGCGCAAAAAAGGTTGTTCAGTCCGCTCCGTCAAAGGACGACACCCCGATGTTCGTGTACGGTGTTAACCACACCAAGTACGCTGGCGAAGCCATCGTGTCTGCCGCTTCCTGTACCACCAACTGTCTGGCGCCGGTTGCCAAGGTTCTGAACGACAAGTTCGGCATCAAGCGCGGCCTGATGAGCACGGTGCACGCAGCAACTGCAACGCAGAAGACCGTTGACGGACCGTCCAGCAAAGATTGGCGCGGTGGTCGCGGCATTTTGGAAAATATCATCCCGTCTTCCACCGGTGCAGCTAAGGCCGTTGGCGTTGTGATTCCGGAACTGAACAAGAAGCTGACCGGTATGGCCTTCCGCGTACCGACCTCTGACGTTTCTGTGGTTGACCTGACTGTTGAGCTGAACACCGCAGCCAGCTACGAAGACATCTGCAAGGCGATGAAGGCCGCGTCTGAAGGCGAACTCAAGGGCGTGCTGGGCTACACCGACGAGAAGGTTGTTTCAACCGACTTCCGTGGTTGCAGCGCACCGTCCATTTTTGATTCAGAAGCAGGTATCGCACTGGACACCACCTTCGTGAAGGTCGTGTCATGGTACGACAACGAATACGGCTATACCTGCAACCTGCTGCGCTTTGTGCAGCACGTCGCTAAGTAAGTCGAGCAGTACACAAGCGGGTTGGGGCGTATGCCCCAACCCCGCAAAACCTTTCCTGGTTGCTGCCGATTGCGCTTCGCTGAACTTTGCGCTTTGCCAATCTTTGCTGCTACCGGGGTCTGGCCCACCACTCGCTGTTCTCGGAGTTAAGCATGCAGTTCAAACGACTCACCGATCTCGACCTGGCCGGCAAGCGTGTATTCATCCGCGCCGACCTCAATGTGCCGCAAGACGACGCTGGCAACATTACTGAAGACACCCGTATTCGCGCCTCTGTGCCCGCTATTGAGCACGCACTGAAGGCTGGCGCCGCCGTGATGGTGACGTCACACTTGGGCCGCCCGACTGAAGGCGAATTTAAGCCCGAAGATTCACTCGCACCCGTTGCCAAGCGCCTATCCGAACTGCTGGGCAAGCCTGTTCGCCTGCAACAAAACTGGGTTGATGGTGGTTTTGACATCGCCCCGGGCGAAGTGGTGATGTTGGAAAACTGCCGTCTGAACAAGGGCGAAAAGAAATGTGACGATGCGCTGTCACAAAAAATCGCAGCGCTGTGCGACGTGTGGGCACACGATGCCTTCGGCACTTCACACCGTGCAGAAGCCACCACCTACGGCGCGGGCAAGTACGCCAAGATCGCTTGTGCAGGCCCGCTGCTGGCCGCTGAATTGGACGCACTGGGCAAAGCACTTAACGCCCCCGCCAAGCCGTTGGCTGCCATCGTAGCCGGCTCAAAAGTTTCAACCAAGCTGACCATTCTTGAAGCGCTGGCTGACAAGGTGGACCAACTGATCGTCGGTGGCGGTATCGCCAATACGTTCTTGTTGGCTGCTGGCAAGAAGATTGGCAAATCACTGGCAGAACCTGATCTGCTGGATGCCGCCAAGAAGGTGATGGCGAAGGTTAAGGTTCCGCTGCCAACCGACGTGGTGTGCGCCAAAGAGTTTTCACCGACCGCCGTTGCTACCGTCAAGAACATTGACGACGTAGCTGACGACGACATGATTCTCGATATCGGCCCAGACTCCGCAAAAGCGCTGGCTGAAACGCTGAAGAAGGCTGGCACCATTGTATGGAACGGCCCCGTTGGCGTGTTTGAGTTTGATCAGTTCGGTAACGGCACCAAGACATTGGCAATGGCCATTGCCGACTCGCCCGCTTTCTCCATCGCAGGTGGTGGTGACACGCTGGCTGCAATCGCCAAGTACAACATCGCCGACAAGGTGAGCTACATCTCCACCGGCGGTGGCGCTTTCCTTGAGTTCCTCGAAGGCAAGCAACTGCCTGCTGTGGAAATTCTGAAAGCACGCGCAGCATCGTAATGTGAGCAGTATCAGGTCATGCCGGGAAACCACCCCGGCATGATCCGGCAGCAGGGAATTGCCGTATCGCTCAACTACATACATAAAAAACACTATGCAACGCGCCACCAAAATAGTCGCCACACTCGGGCCCGCTTCTAGCGATGCCTCGACATTAACCCGCCTCGTGCGTGCAGGCATTGATGTCGTCCGCCTGAACTTCTCACACGGCACACCAGATGATCATCGTCTGCGCGTCGAAACCCTGCGCGAATGCATCCGCACTGTCGGACGCACGGTTGGCATCATGGCTGACCTGCAAGGGCCAAAAATTCGTGTTGGCAAATTTGCCAATAACAAAATTCAACTGCAGCCGGGCCAGACTTTTATTCTGGACGCGGATTGCAAGCTCGGTGACAACGAACGCGTTGGCCTGGACTACCCAGAGCTGATTGGCGATGTTGAACCGGGCAACGTATTGTTGCTGGACGATGGTCGCATCGTGCTCGACATTGAACGCATTGAAGGTCGCTGCATCTACACCACCGTACGCGTGGGCGGCGATCTCTCAAACAACAAAGGTATCAATCGCCAAGGCGGCGGGCTTTCCGCTCCGGCGCTGACCCCCAAAGACAAAGAAGACATCAAAACCGCAGCATCTTTGAATGTCGACTTTGTCGCGGTGAGCTTTCCCAAGTCGGGCGCCGACATGCGCCAAGCGCGTGAGCTGCTCACCGCAGCGGGTTCTGATGCCCTGCTGATTGCCAAAATTGAGCGCGCCGAAGCCATTCCTGCACTCGAAGAAATCATTCTCGCGTGTGATGGCATTATGGTGGCGCGCGGCGACCTCGCGGTTGAAGTGGGTGACGCAGCGGTGCCTGCTCTGCAAAAGCGCATGATCCGCCTCGCCCGCGAACACAATCGCTTGACCATCACCGCCACGCAAATGATGGAATCGATGATTACCAGCCCGATTCCTACTCGCGCTGAAGTTTCTGACGTTGCCAATGCCGTGCTGGATGGCACCGATGCTGTGATGCTGTCGGCCGAAACCGCAGCAGGCCGCTACCCGGTTGAAACTGTTGAAGCCATGGCGCGGGTGTGTGTTGAAGCAGAGAAATCACAAGAAGTTGCACTTGAGCGTGACTTCCTGAACCGTATCTTCACCCGTATCGACCAGTCGATCGCGATGGCGGCTCTGTTCTCTGCGCATCACCTGAATGTAAAGGCTATTGCCTCGCTCACCCAATCTGGCTCAACCGCATTGTGGATGTCACGCTTAAATTGCGGTGTGCCAATTTATGCACTTACGCCAGAAGTGAGAACGCGTTATAAACTGTCGATGTATCGTGGCGTCACGCCGATCATGGTCAAAGAGCTTCCCTCAGACCGAGATGCGGTATTGGCTGATGCAGAAACAGAATTAACCCGTGCAGGTGCAGTTGCACCGGGCGATACAATTGTGCTCACCATTGGTGAGCCGATTGGCACCCCGGGTGGCACCAACACACTCAAGATCGTGAAGGTTGGCGAGCGTTCCGCTAGCCAGGCTTCCTAACCCTCCACCAAACTAAACCAAGGAGCACACCATGCCAATGGTATCCCTGCGCCAACTGCTCGATCACGCTGCAGAAAATGGCTACGCATTGCCCGCTTTCAACGTTAACAACCTCGAACAAGTTCAAGCCATTATGGCCGCCGCTGACGAAGTTGGCTCACCGGTGGTGATGCAAGCTTCTGCTGGCGCCCGTAAGTACGCTGGCGAGCCCTTCCTCAAGCACCTGATTCAAGCTGCTGTTGAAGCCTACCCGCATATTCCGGTTGTAATGCACCAAGACCACGGCCAATCACCGGACGTTTGCCAAGGCGCGATCAACCTCGGCTTCTCCTCCGTGATGATGGACGGCTCACTGCGTGAAGATGGCAAGACCCCGTCTTCCTACGAGTACAACGTTGAAGTCACCCGCAAGGTTGTTGCAATGGCCCACGCAGTTGGCGTGAGCGTTGAAGGCGAACTGGGTTGCTTGGGTTCACTGGAAACCGGCGAAGCGGGCGAAGAAGATGGTATTGGCGCTGAAGGCAAATTGAGCCACGACCAAATGCTGACCGACCCGGACGAAGCAGCTGACTTCGTCAGCAAGACCCAACTGGACGCGCTGGCTATCGCCATCGGTACCAGCCACGGCGCTTACAAGTTCACCCGCAAGCCCACGGGCGACATTCTGGCGATCACGCGCGTTAAAGAAATCCACGCACGTATCCCCAACACCCACTTGGTGATGCACGGTTCTTCTTCAGTGCCGCAAGATCTGCTCGCGATCATCCGTGAGTTCGGTGGCGACCTGAAGGAAACCTACGGCGTGCCGGTTGAAGAAATTCAAGAAGCCATTAAGTACGGCGTACGCAAGGTTAACATCGACACCGACATCCGTCTGGCGATGACCGCAGCAACCCGTAAATACCTGGCCGAAAACCCCAGCAAGTTCGACCCGCGCGACTTCATCAAGCCGGCTCGCGAAGCTGCTAAGAAGATCTGTAAGGAACGTTACCTGCAGTTCGGTTGTGAGGGTATGGCCGCCAAGATCAAGGCGATCCCGTTGAGCGAAGTTGCTCAACACTACGCGTCTGGCAAGTTGTCCCAGCTGGTTAAGTAATATTTGACCAGAAATTGCTGCGTAGCAACGCAGCAATCGCTTAAACTCGGGGGGCGGTCATGCAAATGGCTGCCCTTTGTGTTTGGTACGACAAAAATCTTATCTGCGACTTTTACAATCTAACAACGATGAAGCGGGGGTCTGTATGCGCCTGACACAATTCACTGGAATTAACGAGTTTTGCCAAAAAGCAATTGCGATACTTGAGTTTATTGGACTCATCGTGATTGCTGGCGCCACTGCAGTGGCAATGGTTCATGAAATCTTAGTCATGGTTGGCAATGAAACCGTCACCCTGACGGATTTGCTGCTCATGTTCCTGTACCTCGAAGTACTAGCGATGG
Organism: Uliginosibacterium gangwonense; assembly: GCA_005239635.1. Taxonomy (GTDB): domain Bacteria; phylum Pseudomonadota; class Gammaproteobacteria; order Burkholderiales; family Rhodocyclaceae; genus Uliginosibacterium_A; species Uliginosibacterium_A gangwonense_A. The sequence continues at coordinate 4,230 of SBBQ01000057.1, read as the reverse complement.
TGAGCTACTACTTCCGCAGCGGCAAATTGCCTGTCCGCTTCCCGCTTTATATTGCGATGGTGGCACTGGCTCGTTATTTGATTCTCGATCTAAAGCAACTCACTGAGTGGCGCATGTTGGCTGCGTCGATGTCGATTCTGCTCATTACGATTGCAGTACTCATCGTACGTTATGGCCATGTTCGCTTTCCCTACACGGGCGATGCCATCAAAACCGATACGGACTCAACTCCTGAATAGTTTTCAAGCAACAACATGAATCTTAAAGCACTGATTTTTGATGTAGACGGCACACTCGCTGACACGGAGCGCGACGGCCATCGCGTTTCGTTTAACCAAGCCTTCAAAGATGCTGACTTAGACTGGGAGTGGGATGTACCACTGTATGGCAAATTGCTTGAGGTCACTGGCGGCAAAGAGCGCATGCTGCATTACGCCAAGCAATTCGACCCAGAATTTGCCAATCATCCAGATGCAACCACTCGCATTGCCAATCTGCACAAAGCCAAAACGCAGTTGTATGTAGATTTAGTTGCCCGCGGCGGCTTACCGTTGCGTCCGGGCGTGGCGCGTCTTCTACGCGAAGCGCGTCACGCAGGTTTGCGCCTTGCCATCGCCACCACCACCACGCCTGAAAATGTTACGGCTTTGCTGCATGCAGCACTCGGCCCGGAGTCCACCAGTTGGTTTGAAGTGATTGGTGCGGGTGATGTTGTGCCAGCCAAAAAACCTGCGCCAGACATCTACAATTGGGTTCTAGAACGTATGCAACTTCCGCCCCATGCCTGCCTTGCGTTAGAAGATTCTGGCCCAGGCTTGAAGGCTGCACGTGGTGCAGGTTTGCCCACGGTGGTCACCGTCAGCGACTACACCCGTGATCACGATTTTAAGGGCGCAGCCATCGTGCTGTCTGATTTGGGGGAGCCGCAACAACCCGCGCAAATTTTGTCGGGCGAAGTCACGCCCTACCCCTATGCATCAATTCAAGCTCTGCGTGACTGGCACACCAGCGGCCTGATCCAATCTGTTCCAGTTTAATTTTTAATTTTGCTTTGGTGCCCACATGAGCTCCAGTGTCTTCGAATCCAACATCACCTCCCTGCCCTTGTTAGGTCGCGGCAAAGTACGCGACATCTACGCGGTTAATGACGAGTTGCTGTTGATTGTGACCTCCGATCGACTCTCTGCCTTTGACGTTATTCTGCCGGACCCAATTCCGGGCAAGGGCAAAGTCCTGACTTCGGTCGCCAATTTCTGGTTCAAACAACTGGGCCATGTAATACCCAACCAACTCACCGGTATTGACCCAGAAAGCGTTGTACAAGGTCAGGCAGAAAAAGCCCAAGTTCGCGGCCGCAGCTTAGTCGTTAAGCGACTCAATCCGTTGCCAATCGAGGCCGTCGTGCGCGGGTATTTAATTGGCTCCGGCTGGAAGGACTATGGTGCAACTGGCGCGGTGTGCGGCATTCCCCTGCCCGCTGGCCTCAAAATGGCTTCACGCCTGCCACAACCGCTGTTCACCCCCGCCACCAAGGCGGATATTGGCGAGCACGACGAAAACATCAGCTTCGAGCAAGTTGAAAAACTGGTCGGCGCTAAGCTTGCTGCTCAAGTACGCGATGTCGCAATTCAGCTTTATAGCGAAGCCGCTCGTCATGCACTGCAGCACGGCATTATCATTGCCGACACCAAATTCGAGTTTGGCCTTGATCCCGCCGGCACGCTGCACTTAATTGACGAAGCGTTAACTCCTGATTCTTCACGCTTTTGGCCGGCCGATAGCTATCAAGAAGGGATCAGCCCCCCCTCTTTTGATAAACAATTCGTGCGAGATTATTTAGAGACGCTAGACTGGGATAAAAAGGCGCCAGGACCGCACCTGCCCGCCGCCATTGTCGACAAGACCGTTGCCAAGTATCGCGAAGCCTGTCAGCGCATTACGGGGGGTGTGCCTGACTGACAGGCAAGGGTATGTAGGTTGGCCAGTCCCGTCGCCAGTGTCCGTTGAAATTGCTTCACTAATGAGCGCCTTCACTTAACAAAGCAGCATCATAAGGAGGAGAACATCATGGACAACTCGCTCGAGCACGTTAGCCTGCCCCACGTTTCGCATATCGACGCCAGCCGCCCCTTTGTGTGGTTGGCAAAGGGCTGGCAAGACCTGAAGTACAACCCCATGGCCAGTATGGCCTACGGCATCCTGTTTGCCGCCGCAGGACTTGTCGTTCTCATGTTTGCCGGCGATAACGCATCTTTGTTTGCCGCAGCCCTTTCGGGCTTTATGTTACTCGGGCCTTTACTTGCTGTCGGCCTATATGAGTTGTCGCGGCTGCATAGCAATGGCATGCATGGCACATTCGACGAATCGCTCGGTGCCTTATCACGAAACAGTTCCGCACTCGTACGCTTTGGCGGCATTTTGGCGATCTTCATGGTGGTATGGGAGCGCCTTTCTGCAGCGATTTTGGGTTCGTTCGGTGGACACGCCCCGCGCATTACCGACATGACCTACCAAGGCTTTCTTGTTTCTGACCAACCCAACTTGCTACTGAGTTACTTGGTTGTCGGCGGGGTATTGGCTTTGGTTGTGTTCTCCATTTCTGCGATTTCTGTACCGATGATGATGGATCGTCAAGTCAGTGCCTCACAAGCAATGTCGACCAGTCTCCGTGCCGTCATTACCAACCCGATTCCCATGCTGATTTGGGCCGGGCTCATTGTTGCGATGATCATGGTGGGCTACGCCACCTACCTACTGGGCCTAATCGTTACCTTACCCCTCGTTGGGCATGCCTCATGGCACGCCTACAAGGACCTCACCAGTTGAGTCGTGTGTCACTGCAAAAAGGCGGCAGCCACTGCCGCCTTTTTTATTTATACAAGCGAAAATCCGTGCTGACTGAAACTCCACAGACAGGTAGGATACGTACCTTGGTTTAAGGCCTCACACTACTCAGACTGCCTTTTAGGCTAGTTACTAACGGGGCCAGCAGCGCTACTAAGCACTTTTGTTCAGATTTGTTTTTGATTAGATCGATATGCTTTCCTTCAAATCACTCAGCTTCTTCTTTGGCCTATCTTTAATCACGATTGGCGTTTTCTGTCAGATCGTATTTCACATTAAAAGCTTCAGCGCGTTGCGCATCCATCAAGGCTATTCAATTCGCGACATTATTGATGGCTCGCAGCAACAGTTTCGCCCGATTCGCATTTGGGCACGTATAGCCGTGTATAGCCTGCTTACCGGGCTACTGATTGTGATTTTGATGTCGCAAGGCGACTAAAAAAAGCGCGCGCCGCACGAAGACCAAACACAAACTGTCCATTGTTAGTTTTAACTCGCACCGTTCCATGACGACCCAGAATCCGCTGCAAGACCTCACCGGCTTAACTCCTTTTGATCGCATTGAACCCGCGCATGTTGCGCCGGCCATTAACGATTTAATTGCCCGTCACCAGAACGCGATTGATAACGCCACATCGGCAAAAGACACGCCCACGTGGTCGAGTTTTGTCGAACCGTTAAACGACATTGGTGAAAAACTTTCTCGCGCTTGGGGAGTGGTGAGCCACTTGCATAGCGTGATGGACACACCGGAATGGCGCGAGGCATACAACGCAAACCTGCCCGCGATTACCAGCCACTTCAGCAGCCTGGGGCAAAATCTCGCGCTGTTCTCACGCTTTAAAGCACTACGTGAATCAAGTGAATTTGCCAATCTGGGCGTAGTACGTCAGCGCATTATCAACAACGAGCTGCGAGACTTTCGTTTATCGGGCGCAGAACTTCCAGAAGACGTAAAACCCCGCTTCAAAGAAATTCAAGAAGCGCTGGCACAGCTTTCAGCCAAATTTTCAGAAAACTTGCTGGACGCAACCAACGCTCACGCAGAGTGGATTGAATCAGAAAACGATCTCGCCGGTATTCCGGAAGATGTCTGCATTGCCGCACGCGAAGCAGCCCAACGCGACGGCAAATCAGGGTGGAAGTTCACACTGCAAATGCCTTCATATTTGCCGGTGATGCAATATGCAGAAAACCGTGGCTTGCGTGAGCGCCTCTACCGCGCGCACACCACCCGCGCCAGCGAGATTGGCAAAGCCGATCACAACAAAAACGGCGCGCAATGGAATAACACGCCGCTGATCGTACAAATTTTGCAATTGCGCGAAGAAGGAGTATGAATATCTCTTCAATCAATTTTCGTTTAGTGCTCTTCACGCTGGGGTG
>SBBQ01000055.1 GCA_005239635.1 Uliginosibacterium gangwonense | reverse complement strand
GTTGACGTAGATGCCCAATGGGTTCTTGCGCAACCGCTGTTCGGTGCGCGGGGTTTGCAGGACGGTGGAAATCACGGCATTCCAGCGCTCGGTGCCGGCGCAGATGAAGCCGCTGCCGGAGGGCGTCGAGGCTAAGACGGCACCTGAACCCGCCGATGAAAAGCTGCGGGTATCGCGTGCCAATGCCGAGGCGCGTATCGCGCCCACGCGCGAGGGCTATGTCAACGCCATCCAGGTCTGGCCCTTCACGGATGGTGCGCTGTATCAGGTCTATGCGGCGCCGGGGCGGGTAACGGTAATCTCTCTCCAACCCGGCGAGGAACTGGTGACGGTTGCCGCTGGCGATACGGTGCGCTGGATTGTCGGTGACACCTCCAGCGGCACCGGCGATTCGTTGCGCGTCAGCGTGCTGGTCAAGCCGATCCGCTCGGGCCTCAGGACCAATCTGGTCGTCACCACCAGTCGGCGCACCTACCTGATCGAGCTGACCTCGACCGAACGCGCCTGGATGGCTTCGGTGTCGTGGGAATATCCGAAAGATCGGATGCTGGCCCTGCAACGGCAGGCGCAGACCGCGCAGGCGACGGCGCCGGTCGATAGCGGCCTGTCGCTGGAGAGGATTCGCTTCCGTTATGCCATCAGCGGCAGCACGCCGCCATGGAAACCGCTGCGTGCCTTCGACGACGGCGAGAAGGTGTATATCCAGTTCCCGCCGGGCATCGCGCAAGGCGAACTGCCGCCGCTGTTCGTGATCGGTGCGCAGGGCGATGGGCAACTGGTGAACTACCGTTTCCGTCCGCCGTACTACATCGTCGATCGGCTGTTCGGCGCGGCCGAACTGCGCCTTGGCAGAGACAGGGGCGAAGTGGTACGCATCGAGCGCACGGATGGGGTCGTGGGCGTAGCGCGGGGAAACTGACCATGAGCCAGAACGACACCCCGGATATGCCCGTTCCCGACGCCGCCCCGAAGGTCGCACCAGAGAACGTGGCGCTGCGCGCCCAGCCGCGCCCGGTGACGCGCCTGAACCGGCGCACATTGGCGATCCTGACCGGCGGCCTTGCCATAGCCGTGTTGGGCGCGACCATGTGGTCGCTGCAACCGCGCAAGCGCAGTGCAAGCGAACAGGCCGAGCTTTACAACGTGGATCGCGTTTCGCGCTCGGAAGGACTAGATCAGCTTCCGACCGATTACTCCAAGCTGCCGCGTGCATTGCCAGCCCAGGTACCCGAGCTGGGGCCGCCGCTGCCGGGCGACTTGGGACCGGCCATCGTGAAATCGCAGCAGCCAGTGACGCCTACTTACACACCGCCCGGCCACGCTCCAGCGAATGCCGAGCACGACGCACTGCGCAAGGAAGCGGAAGCAGCGGCGGGGGCATCGGTGTTCTTCCGTTCCAGCAACCAGCGTGCTGCGGCCACGCCAACTCAGGTGGCCACGACCAATCCTGCGTCTGGCCTCGCAGGTTTCGATCCGATGGCCGCCGGGCCGGCCTCGACAGCGGCGCAGCCTGCCGATCCGACCTCCGTGCAGAACCGGCAGGACCAGAAAGAGGCCTTCCTGAAAGCCGGAAGTACGGAAACCCGCAATTCCGGGAATCTGAAAATGCCGGCTTCGCCGTACCAGGTGATGGCCGGTACGGTGATCGCGGGCGCGCTGGTCACCGGTATCAAGTCCGATTTGCCGGGCGATGTGATCGCCACGGTGACGGAGCCGGTCTATGACACGGCTACGGGCAAGTTTGTGCTGATCCCGCAGGGTTCGCGCATCCTCGGCCGCTACAACAGCCAGGTGAGCTACGGGCAGAGCCGGGTGCAGGTGGTGTGGAACCGGATTATCCTGCCCGACACGTCTTCGCTGACGCTGGACAACCTGGCTGGTGCCGACCCCGCTGGCAACTCCGGACTGGAGGATGGTGTCGATTGGCATTGGGATCGCATCTTCGCCGGCGCGGCACTGACGACGCTGTTGGGTGTCGGCGCCGAACTGGCCGCGCCAGAGAACCGCCAGAACGGCGATCGCGTCATCAACGCCGGACGCAACAGCGTGCAGGACAGTGTGAACCAGGTCGGCCAAGAGATGACCCGGCGCAACCTCAACATCCAGCCCACGTTGACGGAGCGGCCGGGACTGCCAGTCCGCATCATCGTCAATCGGGATTTGGTGCTGCGGCCCTATCAGCCGCTGTTCTTCAATCGGGGGACTTCACGATGAGCACTACGCGCAAGCTGCGGCTGGGGCCGCTGCCCAAAACCGAGAGCATCAAGCTGACCTTCACATGCCCGACCAGCCTCAAGGCGGACCTCGACCGCTACGCTGCACTGCATGCGCAGACTTATGGGGAGACGGTCGATGCGGCGACGCTGATCCCGCACATGCTTGAGGCGTTCATGGCGGGAGATCGAGGGTTCCGGCGCTTGGGTTCGCCTAAGCGATCCCCAACGACTACTGCCAAGACGGAGCCGTCACTGCCTTTGCGTCCGTAACGGCAAGCCACGAGACCGCCCGCGGTGTGTGGCTGGAATGACGGTCAATCTCGAAACCATGCAGAGCGTTGAAGCCGAGTTGCGCTGCCGACCTGACAATGTGCTCGATCCAGCCACGTGTCAGGTTGTGCTGTGCAACTTCGAGTTGGACTTCAGGAGCGATACCCTTGTATTGGGCTGCATTCCTCGCAAGGTGCAGCATGAATCGTGGGTCGTCTGACGCAAACCGCAAGACTTCGCCCGACCTCCATGCAGTTGTCCATGCCTGCGCGGTGCGTGCATAGATGCACATTTTTGCGAGATCATTTCTCATCACGAGCTGGCGCAGATGCTCAGCATCCGCCGATCCCACAGTCGCGTCCAATATCTTGGCCTGATCGGTGAGTTTTACCGAGCAGACGTTGGAGCCGACTTTCTGGGCAGCATCCACATCTCTGGTGAAGAAGATTCCTGAATGAGGAACGCGCAGCTCTTCACCCAGTACGGGCGGTGGCGGAACCACCCATGACCGGAATTGAGAGCTGTTCGTTCCATGAAACCATGCGGCGGCTCGAATGTTGTCCATGCTCTTCGTTTGACGAAAATGAAGAAGCCGTCCCTGCGCGAACAGGGACGGCCCTGAATTGGTGCCCGAGGCCGGAATCGAACCGGCACGCCTTACGGCGAGGGATTTTCTTACCACTTCGGCTTTCGCCGCCAGCGCATGCGCTGTTCGTGGTCTGGAGCACGCCTTCACCATAGCCTTGCGGCCGTAGGTGCCCGCCGTCTGCTCTCTACACCTTCCCAAGCGTTAGGCCTGGGCTTGGCTCGGCGTTGGCTCGAATGCCGGGGCATCCAGGGCTTTCGCCGACTTTGACGGGCTTCACTTCGGGCGTTTCCACCCGAAGGCTCAAATTGTTTAAGTCCCTTGTGTCTACCGATTTCACCACTCGGGCATTACATGATGCTCAGGAGCCTACTCTCTCTACTGGCTCCTGCTTGGCTCCTGACCATCAAGCCGAGCCGCGAAGCTACGCCTTGGATGTTCGCAATCCATTGTCACTACTGACCTTCCGCCCTGGTGGCACGAGAGAAAAAGACTTGACAAAACAGATTTTAAGTCCCTTGTGTCTACCAATTTCACCACCCGGGCACTGCAAACACAAACATAATACTTCTTGAAAGGTTTGGAGGCGCGGGCCGGAGTCGAACCGACCTACATGGATTTGCAATCCAGTGCATAACCGCTTTGCTACCGCGCCGATGGACATGTGCAAAACACATTCGACAGATTGCACAGCCTGAAACTGAAAGGGGAAAGCACTTGGCTTTCCCCTGAATTTGGAGCGGGAGACGAGTCTCGAACTCGCGACCTCAACCTTGGCAAGGTTGCGCTCTACCAACTGAGCTACTCCCGCAAGAGGATTCGAATTATAACGAGTTTTTTTCGTTTGGGTCAACTTAGCGAAAATATTTTTCATTAAGTTGTTTTTCCATTCGTACGAGCAAACTCGAATAACCATCTTGCTCAAAACTTTCACAACAATTTTTTCGGTGAGAAAAAGATCACGCCAAGTTCACACCAAAATCACATCGATTTTTTAACGATAATGGGCCACGCTTTGCGCAGGTAGTACACCATCGACCACACCGTTAAAACCGCAGCAACCCAAAGCAACAGATTGCCAAGGCGCAGCATACTAACACCAAAAAGATTATCTGCGTACAAAAGCATGGGTAGTGCAACCATTTGTGCCGCAGTTTTTATTTTTCCCGCCATTGAAACGGCGACACTGCGTGACTCGCCAAGACTTGCCATCCATTCGCGCAGGGCCGAAATTGCAATCTCGCGGCCAATAATAATGAACGCCAACACCATATTGGTTCGATCAAGTTCCACCAACAAAATCAGTGCTGCGGCGACCATCAATTTATCTGCCACCGGATCTAGAAATGCACCGAACGCAGATGTCTGATTGAGTTTGCGCGCCAAATAACCATCGAGCCAATCGGTGAGTGCCGCTGCCACAAAGATAATGGTGGCCGTGAGATTGCGATTGGGCAGGCTAAGCCATTCACTCGGCAAGTAGAGTACGCCGATGAAAAGTGGGATGAGCACGATGCGCGCCCACGTTAAAAGGATTGGCAAATTAAATTGCATGGTCGTTAGTGTAATTGACGCCAGATGGTTTCGGCGAGACTCTGACTAATTCCATCCACGCGCGCAATATCTTCAACGGTTGCTGCCTTGAGCTGCTGAAGGCCGCCAAACTGCGTGAGAAGGCGCTTTCGACGCGTCGGCCCCACCCCCGGAATGTCTTCAAGGCTAGATTCAACGCGCTTTTTATTTCGTCGCGCACGGTGGCCAGTAATGGCAAAACGGTGCGCCTCATCGCGAATTTCTTGCGCCAAATGAAGCGCGGGATGCTCAGGCCCCAGTACCAAGGCTTGCTCACCCCCCGTCAAAATGAGTTGCTCCAAACCCGCTTTACGCTGCTCACCTTTCGCCACCCCCACTAAAGGAATATCAAGCGACAGTTCTTGCATAACCGCTTGCGCCATACCCAACTGGCCTTTACCACCATCAATCAAAATTAAATTAGGCACACGTGCGTCGTGTTGCTGCGTTGTCTCAACTTGATCTGACGATTCATGTGTTGTTTCTACCCCATCAGACAACTTTCCATAACGACGCAATAGCGCTTGTCGCATGGCTGCATAGTCGTCACCCGGGGTGATATCGGTAATGTTAAAGCGGCGATATTCGCTACGCTTCATTTCGCCATCAAGCCACACCACGCAGGATGCAACGGTTGCTTCACCCATGGTATGACTAATATCAAAACATTCGATTCGACGCGGGCTTTCTGCCAGCGACAACGCTTCGGTGAGTGCGCTTACGCGTTGTTGCCCGCGTTTGCCAATACCGAGCCGGGCCTGAATCGCGAGTAAAGCATTGTTTTCCGCCATCATGGCCCAGGCACGTTCGCGCTCAACACGCGGCAAACAAAGCGCTGCTGGCTTGCCAGATTCAGCCAACACAACCAGTTCTGAATCTTCATCAGGTAGCACATTGAGGATCAAACGCGCTGGCGGTGCTTGCTCTGCGAAATGCTGTTGCAAGAAGGCCTCCAAAACTTCTGAAGCGCTGCCCTCCCCTTGCCTTGGAAAATGTGCGTGATCGCCCAAATGCCGCCCACCACGCACCATAGCGTGATTAACGCACATTAGCCCTTCGTGATGGATCACCACCACGATGTCGACGTCTTCATCGCGTGCGCTGTCCACAAACTGTTTGTGCAGCACTGCTTGCAACGAACGAATTTGGTCGCGCAACACAGCGGCGCGCTCAAACTGAAGTTGATCTGAGGCCGCGGACATGTCGTGCGTCAGTTGATCCACTACTTCGTTCTGCCGACCTTTTAAAAACAAAGTGGCCTTACGCACATCCTCAGCATAAGCATCGGGCGTAATGATGTTGACGCACGGCGCCGAACAACGTTTGATCTGATGCAACAAACACGGTCGCGAGCGATTGGCAAACACGCTATCTTCACAGGTACGAAGTTGAAACACCCGCTGCAAAAGCTGAATGGTTTCGCGCACCGCCCAACTGTTGGGAAAAGGCCCGAAGTACTGCGCATCTTGAGCAACTGTGCCGCGATAAAAATGAATGCGCGGCGATGCATCATGACTTAGGCGAATGTAGGGATATGACTTATCGTCACGAAACAGAATGTTGTACTTCGGCCGCAGGCGTTTAATCAGCGTATTTTCGAGGATCAGCGCTTCGGCCTCGGAACGTGTCGCGGTCGTCTCAACGCGCACAACTTGCTGCACCATTAAACCAATGCGAGGACTTGATGGCGTCCGTTGAAAATAAGAACTGACTCGCCGCTTCAGATTTTTGGCTTTGCCAACGTATAGCACGCTGTCGTCAGCACCAATCATGCGGTAAACGCCCGGGCTATTCGTTAGCGTTGCTAAAAACGAACGGGCATCGAATCCTGGCTCACTCACCGCGGCTTCCTCAAATCACACGTGCCGGCTCGAGTCCACACTTAGCCATAGATTCTTTGCCGTCGACTAATTCTCGTGCCCGCGCAAAAACGCTGTGGAACATGTCTGGCGTTAAGCGGCGTGTCTGCGTGTTGTAGCGACTACAATGATACGAGTCGATCAAAGTAATGCCGGGCAGAATGGCGTGTTCAGCACCATGTGCAAACGTAAAGGCTTTGGCCTTGTGCCCTGCTGCACGCAAACATGATTCGTGCGCAATGCTACCCAGTGCAACGATGACATTGTTTGAGGCAGAACGATTTGAGGCGGCTTTTTGCCAATCTGCCAACTCACTTGAGAGCCACGTGTTGCAGGTGCGAATTTCATTGGGCAGAGGCTTGTTTTGCGGCGGCAGACATTTCACGGCATTCGTAATACGACAGTCGATGAGTTGCAAACCATCGTCAGCCGAAACGGATTGCGGCCGATTGGCAAAACCATATGCATGCAAAGTTTCATACAACAAAATACCTGCGTGATCACCCGTGAATGGGCGGCCTGTTCGATTTGCGCCATGCATGCCGGGCGCAAGCCCCACCACTAACAAGCGGGGTTGATCTACACCAAAGGGCTGCACTGGCTTACAAAAATAGCCGGGGTTTTGCACGGCCACTTCGTGTAAAAAATCGGCCAAACGCGGGCATTGTTTGCAATTTAGGAGCGCGGTTTCAGCGGTCATCAGCAGTTATCTTTTGTTTATTGTTAGCCTGCGCAGGTTGGGTGCGGCACACTGGGTGCAATAGCCGCCAACATCGGCGCAATATTTTGTTGTGCGGCAAGGTACTGCACGTCGTCGCGCAGCGACTCGTATGTCCAACGGTGCGGCAACGCGGCAAATGCATTTAAACGTGATTGGCGAGCTGCATCCGATTGCGGTTGCCAACGCGCTAACAGTTCGGCCACGCGGTCCGGCTTATTACACACCAGCACCATATCGCAACCGGCATTGAGCGCGGCATCGGCACGCGCCACTACATCACCCGCCACACTGGCACCTTCCATCGACAAATCGTCGCTAAACACCATGCCGTTAAAGCCCAGCTGCTGGCGCAGAATATTTTTCAACCAGATGGATGAGAAACCCGCCGGGTTGGCATCTACCGCAGGATAAATCACATGGGCCGGCATAATGGCGGTAAGTTGGCCATTCAAGAAGCCTTGGTATGGCAATACATCACGCGCCATGATGTCGTCGAATGAACGATCATCAACCGGAATGGCCAGATGCGAATCTGCCACTACAAAACCATGCCCCGGAAAATGTTTGCCTACGCAGCCCATGCCTGCTGTCGCCAAGCCTTTTGCCAATGCGCCAGCCAATTTTGCAACCACGTTTGGGTCGCCTGAGAACGCGCGATCACCAATAACGCTGCTACTGCCGTAATTCAGATCCAGCACGGGTGTAAAAGACAAGTCGACACCGCACGCGCGCAGCTCAGAGGCCAACACAAAGCCGGTGCTCTCAGCTTGTTGATGCGCTGCTTCAGGGTTTGATTCGTATAGCGCGCCCAAAGCCGCCATCGGCGGCAGGCGCGTAAAGCCATCACGGAACCGTTGCACGCGACCGCCTTCATGGTCGACTGCGATTGGCAAAGCAGGACTGCGCAGCGCATGAATCTCAGCGGTGAGTGCTTGCAGTTGTGTTGGGTTTTGATAGTTGCGCGCAAATAAAATTACGCCACCCACGAGCGGATGAGACAAACGCTCGCGCTCAATATCCGTCAGAACAAAACCCACCACATCCATCATCAGCGGGCCGAGGGCTTGTTGCAGGGGTGATGTTGAAATCATGCCGATTGTTCAACCATGACAAAGGCCACGACATACTCCGCTTCGTCTGACACACTCAAGTGCGCATGCAGACGATGTGCTTGCATGAATTTTGCCAATTCATCGCCATATTGCAGAACAGGCTTACCTAAGGGGTCGTGCGTAGTATCAATAGCCGGCATGAGGATGGGCGCGCGTAGGCCGGTGCCCAAGGCTTTGGCAAAGGCTTCTTTAGTGGCAAAGCGTTTAGCCAAAAATCGAGCTTGATGCGCCTCATCAGTATGTAGGTTGGCAAAATCAAGCTGCTCTTGCGCACCCAAAATACGGCCCGGCAATTTGTCGCCAAAGCGCGTCAGCATCTCTTGCAGACGGGCAACAGAAACAATGTCGGTGCCGATGCCGTAAATCACGTTGCGGCTTACCGTGCGCTCGATGCGAACGCTTGTGCTTCGCGCATGAGGTTTTTCATCTCGCGTACCGCTTCGCGCAGGCCCACAAACACGGCGCGTGACACAATCGCATGGCCGATGTGCAATTCGCGCACACCTAATAAACGTGCAACGGGCTGTACGTTGAAGTAGTTAAGCGCATGACCAGCATTAAAGCGCATACCTAATTCACGCACGGTATTGCCTGCCACCCGCAGCTTTTCCAGTTCAACCAGTACCGCGGGCGATTCTGCATCGCGCCCACGCGCATGAAATGCGTGTGCATACGGACCCGTGTGCAATTCACAAACACGTGCGCCAATACGCGCAGCGGCTTCTACCTGCGGCAGTTCTGGGTCAATAAACACGCTGGTCACAATGCCGGCATCCGCCAGGCGCTTCACCACATCTTTCAGACGAGCTTCTTGCGACAAAATGTCGAGCCCACCTTCAGTGGTGACTTCGTGGCGACCCTCAGGCACCAGCATGGCCATTTCGGGCTTGAGCTGGCATGCGATATTCACCATCTCGTCGGTGGCGGCCATTTCCAGATTCAGCTTGATGTGCGTGAGTTCGCGCAGGCGCTTCACGTCCATGTCTTGAATGTGACGACGGTCCTCTCGCAAATGTACGGTAATGCCGTCCGCGCCGCCCAAGTGGGCTTCTACGGCCGCCCAGACCGGGTCGGGTTCGTAAGTCATACGCGCCTGACGAAGGGTCGCGACGTGGTCAATGTTGACGCCTAGTTCGATCATGATGAGTCCTGTTACGCGTGCAATGTGTTTGCGGCAATGGGCAAAATGGCGCAGATCACGCCGCTTCAGTTGCTATTTTATAGCTCCTGCAGTTCCTTGAATACGCGACGTGCTTGTAGGGGTTGTCCATTGAGGTAGTGGTTGAGCAGCATACGCATGAGCTGCTTAGACTGCTGTCGGGTTTCTGCCTCGCTGTAGTCGTCCGCTTGCAGGGCAATTAAAGTGCGGCCGCTGATATATAAACGGCCGTCTTCTGCGCCCTGACGAAGGTCGGCATGAATGAGACCCCGTTCAATCTCATAGTGATAATGGCGCACCGGCTGGATGGACTCATCGCTATCGGCGCAATGCTCGATGTGAAGCCCGTAGCCCAGTTCGCGCAGCAAGGCGTGCTCAAAACGACGCAATAGCACTTCATCAGCCGCATCGGCTTGGATTGAAAGCGCAGCTAGCGTCGCTGCGTAGTGATCAAATAATGCTGGGTGAGCATCTTCTCGCGGCAATAAACGCAGCAAGAGCTCGTTCATGTAATACGCAAACATGAGTGCGCGCCCACGCAGCAACGCTTGACCACCGAGCCATTCACAGTGTGTGAGTGTTTTGAGTTCGCCTTGACCAGACCATGAAAACTCAAGCGGTAGGAATTCCATGATGACGCCACGCAGGCTGGAGTGTGGCCGGCGCGCACCCTTCGCCATGAGCGCAACACGCCCATGCTCGCGCGTAAAGGCTTCAATAATGAGGCTGGTTTCGCGATATGGCAGGGTATGTAAAACATGCCCTGTTTGATGCAATACCCGATTTTTAAGGGCAGCCATATTACGCAGTGTAATAAGAAGGACTAGCCGGAAAATGCGCGGCCGGCATTGGCAATGCCGTTATAGCGCCACACGAATCAATCGTAGCCGAGGCTTTTAAGTGCGCGTTCATCGTCTGCCCAACCACTCTTAACCTTGACCCACAGCTCGAGGAAAACTTTGCAGTCCATGAGTTTTTCGAGGTCCTTGCGCGCGTCGGTGCCCACTTGCTTAAGCAGGCTACCGCCTTTGCCAATGACAATACCTTTGTGGCCGTCTTTATCCACAATAATCGCCGCAGCGACACGAGCCACGCCATCCACTTCCTCAAACTTCTCAATCTCAACCGTTACGCCATAGGGCAACTCTGCGCCCAGGCGGCGAAATAGCTTTTCACGAATGTATTCGGCGGCTAGAAAGCGCAGGCTGCGATCAGTAATGTCGTCCTCACTAAACATCGGCTCGCCGATTGGCAAATACGGGCGCACGGCTTTAAGCAGTGCATCACAGCCCATGCCCTTTTCTGCAGACAGTGGCACCACTTCAGCAAAGGTGAACGCGCCATTTACCTTTTCAATAAACGGCAGCAACTCGGCTTTGTCAGCCAATTGATCCACCTTGTTGATCACCAGAATCACGGGCCGATCTGCTGGCAACAAATTGAGTACCGCTTTATCTTTTTCGCCAAAGCGCCCTGCTTCCAGCACCAACAGCACCACATCCACATCGCTAATGGTTTGGCTGACGCTGCGATTCATCAAACGATTGAGCGCATTGGAATGGCTGGTTTGAAAGCCGGGCGTATCGGCAAACACCAACTGAGCGTTATCAAGCGTCAACACACCATGAATGCGATGGCGCGTGGTTTGCGCTTTGCGTGAAGTGATGCTGACTTTTTCACCCACCAAGCGATTGGTCAAGGTGGATTTGCCCACGTTGGGGCGACCCACAATGGCGAGTACGCCACAGCGGTAGGGTTCATTCTGTTGTTCAGATGATTCGGTCATTTTTTGCCAATCAGGTCGAGCATGCTGCGCGCAGCAGCTTGCTCTGCAGCACGGCGACTATTGCCCATGCCCGTTGTATTCAAATTGAGTGCCGCGACTGCGCATCCGGCTTCAAATTCTTGTTGGTGTGCTTCGCCACGAATTGCGATGAGCGAATATTGGGGTAAGTCATGCTTACGGCCTTGCAGCCATTCTTGCAACACTGTTTTGGGGTCTTTCAAGGTTTGCGCCGGCACCAGTACGTCTAAGCGACTTTTATACAAGTGCAAGATCAGTACGCGCGCACGCTCGTATCCACTATCAACAAATGCTGCACCCAAGATTGCTTCAAGCGCATCCGCCAAAATGGAGGGGCGCCGAAACCCGCCGCTCTTGAGCTCGCCTTCGCCCAATTTGAGTAAAGGCCCCAATTTGAGTTCTTGGGCAATTTCGAACAAGGTGTCTTGACGTACGAGTTCGGCACGCAGCCGCGTGAGGTCACCCTCGGGCAAGGTTGGAAACTTCTCACACAACTCAGCTGCGATGACGCAATCTAACACGCTGTCACCGAGGAATTCTAGGCGCTCGTTATGTCGGCTGCTATGGCTGCGATGCGTTAGCGCTTCCTGACACAGTTCTTTGCGATTAAATTGATAGTCAAGTTGCTGTTGCAACTTGTCAAAGGCGGCTGACAAGCGATCAATCCTTAATCACTAGCAGAGCTTGAACCCTGATAGTCGATGACAAGACTCACATTGGAAAACAGTGAGATCTTGTCTGTATAGGCAAAACTCAGTACAACTTTGCCATTGTCTTTAGTGATATCGAGATCTGAACCACGAATCTTGGTGGTGTACTCAATAGTTACACGCTTATCGTAAGCTTTACGAATATCCGCAACAGTCGCATTGGCTGTTTCACTACTGCTTGCAACCTGTTTGATGTTGCGCAGAATGGTGAAATATTCGATAACCGACGGCACCACCTTCATGCCCATCATCACGGTGAAGGCAACCAGCAGACCCACCAGAATGAACCCAATCAGGCTCAAACCCTGTTGTTTGCTACGCACTGTGCGTCTCCTTTATTTGAAGCTGCCGATGCGACCCGGCTCAATGCCTGAAGGCGGAATCAGATTTTGTGCATGAAACCAGATAAAGAAGGCTTTGCCAACAATATTCTCTTCCGGCACAAAGCCCCAATAACGGCTGTCACTTGAACCATCACGGTTGTCACCCATCATGAAATAGTGACCCGCCGGCACTTTGCAGGTGATTCCGTCGCCATTGTAAATACAGTTTTCCTGCATCGGAAACACTTTGGGATCACGTACATAGGCAGGAGCATCTGGGTCGTTCAAGATGTCATGCTGTGCAGTCCCCAACTTTTCGCTCAACCGTTTTGCAAAGTACATCCGATCTTTTAATAGGTAGTCGGCCTGTTCAGCCTGATACGGACTCAACTGGATATCTTCGCCGTTGATGCGCAATCGCTTGTTGTGATACTCCACCACATCACCTGGCAAACCTACTACACGCTTGATGTAGTCCATGCTGGGATCCAGCGGGTACTTAAAAACCATAACGTCGCCACGTTCCGGCTTACCCATCTCGATGATCTTTTTATTGATAACAGGCAGTCGAATGCCGTAGGTGTATTTGTTCACCAGGATGAAGTCCCCCACTTCTAAGGTGGGCAACATGGAGCCTGAAGGAATGCGGAATGGCTCGACAATAAAGCTACGCAGTACAAAGACCACCAGAATGACTGGAAAGAAACTTGCAATCCACTCAACCCACCAGGGTTCTGGTTCATCAATCCCCTGTGCTGCACGCTGAGCAGCGCGAGTCTTGGCAAATACCAATTTATCTGCCAGCCAAAAAGCGCCTGTAAAAATCAGCAATACAAACAGAATCAGCGCTAAATCCACGATCGTCCTTTATTGGGAACTGTTCAGTTCAGTTACTTATCATCTACTCGCAGCACGGCCAAGAAGGCTTCTTGCGGCACTTCAACGTTACCGATCTGTTTCATGCGCTTTTTACCGGCCTTCTGCTTCTCCAGCAGCTTTTTCTTACGTGTAATGTCGCCACCGTAACATTTTGCCAATACGTTTTTGCGCATGGCCTTAATGGTTTCTCGCGCAATAATGTTTGCGCCAATGGCGGCTTGCACAGCAACGTCGTACATCTGACGCGGGATCAATTCGCGCAATTTGGCGGCAACGTCGCGGCCACGGTAAACCGCATTCGCACGGTGAACAATGATCGATAGGGCATCAACTTTGTCGCCATTCACCAACATATCGAGCTTCACTACGTCGGCAGCACGATATTCTTTGAACTCGTAATCGAGCGAGGCATAACCACGCGACACCGATTTCAATTTGTCGAAAAAGTCGAACACCACTTCGGCCAGCGGCAAATCGTAAATCATTTGTACTTGGCGACCGTGGTAGCGCATATCAACCTGCGAACCACGCTTGGTTTCGCATAGCGTAATCACGGGTCCCACATATTCTTGCGGCAAGAAAATCGCGGCTTGGATGATCGGCTCACGCACCTCTTCCATTTTGCCAATATCTGGCAACTTGGACGGGTTCTCAACATAGATCGTCGTGCCATCTTTCATCAGCACTTCATACACTACGGTGGGTGCCGTGGTAATGAGGTCCATGTCGAATTCGCGTTCAAGGCGCTCTTGCACAATTTCCATGTGCAACAGGCCCAAGAAGCCGCAGCGGAAACCAAAGCCAAGTGCTTGCGACACTTCTGGCTCAAATTGCAGCGAAGCATCATTCAAGCGCAGTTTTTCAAGCGATTCGCGCAGCGCCTCATACTCATTTGGCTCAACCGGATACAGGCCGGCGAACACTTGAGGCTTGATTTCTTTAAAGCCGGGCAAGGCTTCTTTGGCGCGATTGTCGGCCAGTGTAATGGTGTCACCCACCTTAGCGGCTTTAAGCTCCTTGATACCGGAGATGATGTAACCCACTTCGCCAGCGCACAATCTTTCGCGCTGCATGGCTTTTGGCGTGAACACCCCCACTTGGTCACACAAATGCTGAGTGCCCGTCGACATCAGCAACATTTTGTCTTTGGGCTTGAGCGAGCCATCCACCACACGTACCAACATCACCACGCCCACATAGTTATCGAACCAAGAGTCGATAATCAATGCCTTTAATGGACCCTCTGCATCACCCTTGGGTGCCGGCACGCGCGCAACAATGGCTTCAAGAATATCGTCTACGCCCAAACCTGTTTTTGCACTCGCCAACACCGCTTCGGTTGCATCAATCCCGATCACATCTTCGATTTCTGTCCGAGCATTGTCGGGATCTGCTGATGGCAAATCAATCTTATTGAGAACGGGCAGAACCTCAACGTTCTGATCGAGTGCCGTATAGCAATTGGCCACAGTCTGCGCCTCTACCCCTTGTGAAGCGTCAACCACCAATAGCGCGCCCTCACAGGCTGCCAATGAGCGGCTTACCTCATACGAGAAGTCGACGTGCCCCGGGGTATCAATCAAATTCAGGTTGTACTTTTTGCCATCCTTGGCGAGGTAAGTCAGCGCAGCAGTTTGTGCTTTGATGGTGATCCCACGCTCTTTTTCGATATCCATCGAATCGAGCACCTGCTCGGCCATCTCGCGGTCAGATAAGCCGCCGCAACGATGAATCAGGCGGTCAGCCAGGGTGGATTTGCCGTGGTCAATGTGGGCAATGATGGAGAAATTTCGAATATGCTGCATGAACGCGAGGAAGGCAGAAGCGGAATAACGATTGGAGGTTTCGGGTGAGGTCGAAGGTTTGCACCACCCTTCATTGGCCGCCCATCAATTGAGCCTCCCTGCTGCAAAAAATACGCAGATGCTTACACAAGCATTAGGCGGGAAGGCCCTTCTTTTCAGGGGCTTATTCTACTCCAACTTTGCCTTTAGCAGGCCCTTGCATCACGTTGGCGCCTTCTAAAAAGGCACGCACAGCATCCACATCCAAGTGGTAATGGCACAGCTCTTGGCCATTTGCCACCAATACAGGCACTAATTCGTCGTACAAAACCTCAAACTCGGGGTGCTGATCCACATCCACCCAGTCTAGTTCTGCATCGAATTCCTGCAATATGGGCTGCAGCGCATCGGCCATGTCGTGGCACAAATGACAGTATTCGCGTGCAAATAAGGTCAAGCGCGGTTGTGACATTGGAGTATGAGACGAGAATTAACGCGAAGGCTTGATCGTAACAAAGCTCTGTGCGTCACCACGACGAACCAGCAGTGAAACGGCAAGCCCTTGATCAGTTACTGCCAGCAGCTGATTGAGTTGCTCTACATTACGAACCTCGGTCTGCACACCCTTTAGCATCACAGCAAGCACGATATCGCCTGCACGTAGATCGGTGCGCCGGCCGTTACCGCGCACTTCTTCCACCATGACACCGCCTGAGATTTTAAGCTCACGACGCATATCCGGCGTCATCTCAGTCAACACCAAACCTAATTTATTAGCCTGAGCAATGGGTTTGCGTGATGGCACACTCGCTTTCACCTGCTTTTCTTCCGGCGTCTCACCCACCGTTACTGTGAGGTCCTTAGCCGCACGATTCCGCCAAACCTGAATCACCGCCTTCGTGCCCGGCTTCGTGGCAGCAACCATGCGTTGCAAGTCCGTTGAAATTGGAATGGACTTGCCATCAAACTTCAAGACAACGTCACCAACCTCAACTCCAGCTTTGTCTGCCGGCCCACCTTTTTCCACCGAGCCCACCAATGCGCCCTGTGGTTTGCCGAGACCAAAATTTTCGGCCAACTCTTTAGTGACTTCCTGAATCGCAACACCAATACGTCCACGCTGAACTTTTCCGTAAGCACGCAGCTGGCTTTGAATCTCCATGGCGACATCAATTGGAATAGCAAATGAAAGCCCAACAGAACCACCTGAACGGCTATAAATTTGCGAATTGATACCCACGACCTCACCGCGCAAATTGAATAAGGGGCCGCCTGAGTTGCCTGGGTTAATCGCCACGTCTGTTTGAATAAAGGGTATGAATGTTTCCTGTGGGAGCGCACGACCCTTAGCGCTGACAATACCTGCGGTTACGCTATTTTCAAACCCAAACGGCGAGCCAATTGCCAATACCCACTCACCAACCTTCAAGCGCGCTGGGTCACCAAGACGCACTGCAGGCAAATTGTTTGCATCAATTTTAAGAAGCGCCACGTCCGTACGTCGATCAGCGCCAATAACACGCGCCTTATATTCGCGCTTGTCGTTTAATCGAACCAGAATTTCATCTGCTGCATCCACAACGTGCGCATTCGTCAAAATGTAGCCATCGCTACCAATGATGAAGCCTGAACCGAGTGAGCGGCTTTCAAAATCGGGTTCTGCGCCTCTCGGCGGGCGTGGAATAAATCGTTTGAAGAACTCTAAGGCTGGGTCATCTTCATCCAACCCCGGCATCTGGGGTTGGTTACGTGAGGCTTTACCATTTTGGGTAATGCTAATGTTGACGACTGCAGGCCCTTGCTTTTCGACTAGCTCGGTGAAATCAGGCAACTGTGAATACGCCACACTCGGCAGCAGGCAGACCAGCCAGAGAATGAGCAAGCGACGTATTGTTTTCATATGAGTACTCCGCAGTCTTAGGCTTTGCTGCGACATGATGCAGTGGGTAGTTGATTCATTCTAGATGTTGCATGTCGAATGGTAAAACCAGCATCGATTCGGATGCTTCGCAGTCGTCCCAAGGCATAGCCGACCACTAATCCCAGCAGCAAACCTAAGCCAGCAAAAACATCAGGCATAACCTTGAGTTCAGCAGGCTCAGACGCCCAGATATTCTGGGCCAACTGGTTTGCCGTCAAGGCAAACACAATTGCAAGCACGAGGGGCAATACATACATATGCAACACCCCACGACCCAGCAAGCCTTCCGCCATCTCAATTTCTACCCGATCACCCACACGAGCGTTGATGCTGTTTGGCAAGGAGAGTTTTTGCGTTTCACGGCCACCAAATAAACTCGCCAGCAAACCGCTACGGCATCCACCCGGCTGATGGCACTTCCCACAGCCAGTAAACGGTTCGGGCTCAACTACCACCGTTGCTTGATTCGCTTGAATAACGAGCCCAAAGACTTGGGAATCTGACATAGCACTCACCAAGGTTATTTGCGCAATTCCAAACCGTCTGCAAAGCGCTGCACGGTGACTTGTGGAACTTCACCTAATGCTGTTATTAAATATCCAGGAACCTGTCGTTTGTAGATACTTATCGCACCATGCTGAAACGCGCCAACCTCTGGGCGCTGTTGCTCATCAATAGCCTCAATAAAGATCGAAACTGCGGCCAATCCATCAGAAAACACAACCTGCCAACTGGCGTGTTTATCACTTACTCGAAAATGACGCCGCATTTCTGCCGTCTGCTGAAACCCTGCAACCGTATTGGCAAAATGCCACTTAAAGGGTTCAGATCTAGATTCAGGGGCACTTGCGCCTCGATGTTTCCATTCAGAAGCATTTGCCGCATATTTCGAGCGCAATGCAGCCGGGTCAATATCTGATCCCAACACGATTTGCGAGAAGGTAAATTGTTCGATGATCTTACCTTGCTCATTTAGCGTACGAGCCCTCACCAGCAAACCTGAATTGCGTTCTGCCCAAAGCTGGCGTCCGTAACGAAAGTTATCGCGGGGTTCTAATGTAACGAAGTCTGTTTCGACGCCTGCCACACGAACATGCCCACCCTGTGTCAGACGGTAATGCTCTGCCAAATCATGCAAGCGTTCTGGCATCAGCGCTTGAAAAGGCTTCCGGTGAGGCTTGTGGTCAGAAATAACCAGCTTCTCTTCAGGCATGTAGCAAGTCACCAGGTCGTTTTGACGAACGACCTCCCTTGGGCTGCCATCTAATACCTCAAGCCTTTCTTGCACCAAGCCGCTGGTCACCAGATGCGAGATGCGTGACGTCTCGGAAAAGCTACCGCTTTGATAAACAAATACACCCGAAAAACTGGTTGTCGCTGGCGCGCCGGATATTCGTGCGAGTATTTTGAGCGGATCGTCTTGGCGACCTTCTGCAAATGCAGACTGTCCCACACACAATGCACAGGCACTGACCACAAATCCCAGCCAACGACGTAGCATTTAGCGATCTCCACCTGCGTCAACTTCTGCCACCGTACGCACATAAGGCGCTACACCCTGCATACCAATACTGGGCGAGAAACCATGATGCGCCATGAGGAAGCTTTGCAAGGCCTCGCGTGAGCGATCGCCATTGGGCTGAGCAGCCGATGTTTTGACCTGTGCAGCGTTGGAACTTGCCAAAGTTGTTGGACTGGCGGCTTGCTTAGCAACCAGTGCTTGCGGCGCGGCGGCCAACGTTGGGCTGGGTACGTCCGTCTGACGCATGTTTTGCGCCATCAACACCACCAAGCCTACGCCAAACACAGTAGCCGCCATGCTCATCGCAACGCGAGTCCAGTTTCTCGCTGGCTTGCGTGCGACAGGGGCAAGTACCGTCGGTTCGTGTTCAAGCTGAGCCATCACACTTGCGGTCATGTCGGGTGCTACCGCGCTCACACCGCGCAAACTATCGCCGATGATTTGCCATGTTTGCCAATCCTGTCGAAGCTCAGATTGGTTTGCCAATGCACGACAAACTTGACCAGCCTCGTGCTCGTCTAATGCGCCATCCATCAACGCAGAAACTTTTTCCTTCATGCTCACCACCTCTTGTCTGGCGCCGCATCAATAAGTGGGCGCAATTTTTCTGCGATTGCCTCGCGTGCTCTGAAAATGCGGGATCGGACCGTACCGATCGGGCAATCCATGATGCTGGCAATTTCTTCGTAAGAAAGACCATCTATTTCACGCAAGGTAATTGCAGTACGCAGTTCTTCCGGCAACTTTTCCATCGCACTATTTACTGTTTCGCCAATTTGGCGAGTTTGTAATAAGCGTTCAGGCGTTGCGTTATCGCGCAGCAAATCACCATCTTCAAACGACTCAGCTTCTTCAGCATCAAACTCCGTGGTTGTGGGCGCACGACGGCCACGCGATACCAGATAATTCTTGGCGGTGTTTACGCCTATCCGATACAACCACGTATAAAACGCACTCTCCCCCCGAAATGTCGGCAGTGCACGGTAAGCCTTAATAAAAGCTTCTTGTGTCACATCCTCCACTTCGGCTGGATCCCGAATCAGGCGCGACAACAAACGCGACAGCTTGCGCTGGTACTTAGATACCAGCAAGCCGAACGCCTGTTTATCGCCCTGTTGCACTCGCTCTACGAGTACCTGATCTGCTTCTCGCTCACCCATTCGATGCTTGTAATGGTTTTGGATCGTGTCGTCTATACCTCAACCGACTCATGGCCTGAAGTATACCGAACCCTTGCTCGGGCTTGCGATGTCTCTGTCGAAGAGACTTTCCGCTTCGACATTAGTTCCGGTGCCAGCGTGATATATTCGCTCATCCAAGTATTTCAGCGGATTTTGCCTTTAGCGTTTGCTTTTCTAGGCCCCTGTTCAACACCCTTGCGGTTTCAACGTGCTCCAATACGACGTACTTATTCTCGGTAGCGGCCTTGCAGGCCAGTCACTTGCCTTGCGCTTAGCAGAGCATCTTCGGGTTGCGCTGGTCACTAAGCGCAGCTTGGTTGATTCGGCTTCAGCCTGGGCCCAAGGGGGTATTGCAGGCGTTTTAGATGCCGGTGACACCGTTAAATCTCATGTGCAAGACACCTTAATTGCGGGTGCAGGGCTATGTAGCAAGCGCACAACACGCTTCGTGGTTGAGCACAGCCGCCAAGCGATTGACTGGCTGATTGACCAAGGCGTGCCCTTTACGCGTGAAGATGGTCAAGGTGGGTTCCCCTTCCATCTCACCCGCGAGGGTGGTCACAGCCATCGACGCATCATTCACGCTGCTGATGCAACGGGCCACGCCATTCAAGAAACGCTCACCGAACGCGTACGTAAACACCCAAACATTACCGTGCATGAACATCATGTAGCGGTTGAACTCATTACGGGGAACAAGGTTGGCAATCCTGAACTCGGCTGTTTAGGTGCCTACATTTTGGACATCAAGACGGGCAAAGTGCACACCTTTGCAGCGGGCGCGACTGCATTGGCAACAGGCGGTGCGGGTAAAGTTTATCTCTACACCACCAATCCAGATACCGCTACGGGTGATGGCATTGCAATGGCCTGGCGTGCAGGCTGCCGCGTAGCAAATATGGAGTTCGTGCAGTTCCATCCGACCTGTCTCTATCACCCGCACGCCAAAAGCTTCTTAATTACTGAAGCCATGCGTGGCGAAGGTGGCTTGCTGCGATTGCCAAATGGCCATCGTTTTATGACTGACCACGATCCGCGAGCAGAACTGGCGCCGCGCGATGTGGTGGCACGCGCAATTGACTTTGAAATGAAGAAGGGGGGCTTGGATTGCGTCTATTTAGACATGACTCATTTGCCCGCAGACTTCCTCAAATCGCACTTCCCCACCATTTATGCGCGATGCCTTGAGCTGAATATCGACATTACACAAAAGCCGATTCCAGTTGTTCCAGCTGCACACTACACCTGCGGTGGCGTGATGACCAATCTTCACGCCCAAACTGATGTGCAAGGTTTATACGCCCTTGGCGAAACTGCCTTTACGGGTTTGCACGGCGCCAATCGTTTAGCAAGCAATTCGCTACTTGAGTGTGTAGTATTTGCAGATGCTGCCGCACGCGACATTCTTGCCAGTCCGCGCAAGCCAGTCACTACTTTGCCCCGCTGGGATGAAAGTCGCGTGACTGATGCAGACGAACAAATTGTGATTTCTCACAACTGGGATGAGTTACGCCGGTTCATGTGGGATTACGTTGGGATCGTACGTACCAATAAGCGCTTGCAACGCGCACAGCACCGGTTGCGCCTGCTTGAAAAAGAAATCCACGAGTACTACACGAACTTCCGCGTCAGTAATGACTTGATTGAGCTGCGTAACCTTGTGCAAACCGCCCACCTCATTGTGCAAAGCGCAATGAGGCGTCGCGAAAGCCGTGGTTTGCACTATTCAAGAGACTTTCCGGGCAGCCTCAAAACGGCTCGCAACACGATACTTAAACCCCGCAAAACCCGCGCAAAGCTCCGTCGTAACTAAAAACCTTACGCTAAGCGTATGCGTAAGTTCATATGTAAAAAGGGAAATATTTAGCCCCGCTTTTTTAAGCGCCTGCCGGCTTCTGAGTTTTTCAGCGTACCGTTGGTTCTTTCTTGATTCCTTGTGTGTTAAGCCACACTTTCAGCCGTCTAAAATCATCTTCGCCCAGCATATCGCACCAAACTGCACACGCTTGCGCCTTGCCAGACATGCTTTGCCAATGAACAAAAACCACGCGAGACCAAATAATCGCGCCAGCTACCCCTACAATCGTCTCGCTCACCTGCTCGGTATTTTGCGTATAGCAAAGTTCAACGCCTTCCGTTACCACACGCAGTGCTTGGATTCGAATGCGATTCAAAAATTGCCGACGGGCCTGCCATGTTAAGAGCGCCACCCCGACTAAGGCAGCAAACCATGGCCAGCCTTGATTCCAAGCAAGAATAACGATTGCCAGTACAGCGAATAGATAAAGCGCGCCACACATCATGGGCTCAATGCGAGATGGCTTGAGATTAAAAACAGGGTTCGAATTCATTGCCGTGTGGAAAATGTATTTTGCCAATAAACGACCGAGCGCTATTGGAAAAACGGCAGCCTATGGCTGCCGTTGGCGACTTAAAACCTAGAAATACTGCAATTAAACTTTGCGGAAAACCAAGGTGCTATTGGTACCACCAAAGCCGAATGAGTTCGACAATGCGGCGCGAATCGTCATCGGACGTGCGGTAAGCGGTACATAGTCCAAATCACATTGCGGATCAGGATCGTGCAGATTAATTGTCGGCGGGGCAATTTGATGATGAATTGCCAAGGTGGTGAACACCGCCTCAATACCAGCAGCAGCACCTAACAAATGTCCGGTCATGGACTTGGTTGAGCTCACGGCCAGCTTATATGCATGATCAGCAAAGCAACGCTTAACGGCCATGGTCTCTGCAATATCACCCAGCGGCGTAGACGTGCCATGAGCATTGATGTAATCAATTTCATCCGCCTGAGTGCGGCCATTGCGCAGTGCATTCGTCATGCTGCGTGCTGCACCTTCACCGTCTTCTGCTGGCGCGGTAATGTGATACGCATCTGAGCTCATACCATAACCGGCGAGTTCAGCATAAATCTTGGCACCGCGTGCTTTGGCGTGTTCGTATTCTTCCAACACCAAAATACCTGCGCCTTCACCCAACACAAAGCCATCACGTCCTGAATCCCACGGACGACTAGCCGTTGCGGGATCGTCATTGCGGGCAGACAACGCACGAGCAGCACAGAAGCCACCAATACCCAAAGGTGAAACGGTGGACTCAGCACCGCCCGCCACCATAATATCGGCGTCGCCGTATTCGATCAGTCGCTGCGCCTCGCCAATCGCGTGATTAGCTGTTGCACAGGCGCTCACCGTACCAAAATTGGGGCCCTTGAAGCCGTAATTGATCGACAACAGGCCGGCCACCATATTGCTGATGGAGCCTGGTACGAAGAATGGGCTGATCTTGCGCACGCCACCGGCGTTGTAGTCGTGGCCGGTGTCTTCGATCAGCGGCAAACCACCAATGCCAGAG
>SBBQ01000041.1 GCA_005239635.1 Uliginosibacterium gangwonense | reverse complement strand
TTTCCATGGCAAGCGTTTCATTGTTTTGCAGCGGGTCACGCCGCAAAGATTGCGCAACATTGGCAATGGATTGGCAAAGCCCACCCACATCAGGGTCAGCTAATTCAGTCGCACGCTGCTGAAGTGATACAGCCGCATCTTCAAACTGTGGCAACGCAATTGCAGCGCCGGCGGTGAACCGGTTCCAAGCATCTTTTGCGGCGGCTGTTGCCTCGCGCATGCCGCGCAATTGGTTGAGGAGCGGTGCATTGTCATCGCCACTCGCGTGCGAAGGTGGCAATAAATTATCTAAGCGATAAGCAGAACGAACTTCTTCAAGTCGCTCACCGCCCGGCATGGCGGTCGCCACCAAATACAGCGCATCACGCATCACGCGTTCTGCAACAGTTCGGGAGCCATCCAATAAGCGGCGCATTTGCAAGTCGATACGTGCAAAGAGGCGCTTAACGTAAAAATCCGGCTCAATTGAGCCGCGCGCTAGGCCTTCAATCAGTCCGTGTGTAATCCACCAAAATGAGCGAGCCGAAGCTGCGCCTTGCGCGTCTTCAATGCACTGCACGGCATCGCGCATTTTGACCAAACCTTCTGGCTGCTGCGGATTGCGCAGCCACTCAAGCAAGCCACGCTCAAAGCGCAAACGCTCTTTGCGTAACAGCTGCGCCATTTCGGTTGGCGGCAAGGGTTTGGGGTTGTTAACCTTGATATCAGGACGTACGCTCAGATCTGGGAAAAACAGATCTGACGCCATCACATTGGACTGGCCGCGCACATCTTGCAGCTCGCGATACAAAGGCAACAACTGCATCGATTGGTTAGCCCCACCTGCCATCAAACCTTCAAGAAACTGACGTACGGCGGTTAAGCATCGATTAAGCAAATCAAGGTGCAGGTTGGCGTCGGCACGCTCAGCCAGCTCCGACATCAACTGTTCAACCGTTTCACAAAATTGCGTTAGTCCGTCTAGGCCGACGATCGACAACGCACCGCGCGCTTGGTGCAGGTGCGTTTGTGCAAAACGCAATGCGCCGGTATCGCCCTGCTCGACTTGCTTGAGCGCTTCGCTCGCACGTGCAAGCGCGAGATCAATTTCGCCCTGGACCCACGTTAGGGGGCCCAGATCAAAATCATTCGAACCGGATGTTTGATTGGTGGTCATGTGTGGAACGATCCGTGACAACGATGTGGCTGTTTGCGACAGGCCAATTACACCTTAAAGCCCGATACCGAACCCTTGAGTTCAACAGCCAGCTCATTCAGTGCGCCAATTGATTGCGCTGTTTGCTCCGTACTGCGCGTACCTTCTTCCGTCATTTGCAGCACGGCGCGCATCACCTCTGCCACCTGCGTAGCGGTCTGGGCTTGGCGCTCACTTGAGCCAGACATATTCTGAATCAGCTCTGCAAGCTGGTTCGACACCTGAGAAATTTCTGACAGCGCTTGACCCGCAGCATCGGACAGACGCGCCCCTTCAACCACCCCGCGCGTCGAGCTTTCCATCGCGGCCACCGCGTCGCCCGTATCCGTCTGAATGGTCTTCACAATCGCCGCGATCTGCTTCGTCGCTTCGGCAGAACGTTCAGCGAGTCGCTGCACTTCTTCCGCAACCACCGTAAAGCCTCGGCCAGCTTCACCCGCTGATGCCGCCTGAATCGCAGCATTCAAAGCCAGAACGTTGGTCTGTTCGGTAATGTCAGAAATCAGCTCCACGATTTCGCCAATCTCCTGTGACGATTCACCGAGTCGCTTAATCCGTTTTGAAGTTTCTTGAATGTAGTCACGAATTTCGTTCATGCCTCGAATGGAGTTCTGTACAGCAACAGAACCATTCTGCGCAGCATTTAGTGATTGACGCGCAACCTGAGCGGAACGTTGTGCATCGACAGACATGTTGTTCATCGAGTCCGCCATGCTCATCGCAGACTGACCGGCTTCTTGCAAACGCATCACCTGTTGCTTAGAGGTATCAAGCAGTTCAGCAGATGAGCGCTGCGCGGTTTCTGTTGCACCCGCCACTCGAATAGCCGCTTCGTTGATTCGTCGCACCAGAACCGCGAGTTCTTCCACCGTGTAATTCACCGAATCCGCAATAGCGCCAGTAATGTCTTCTGACACGGTCGCACGAATCGTTAAGTCGCCGTCAGCAAGGTCGCCCATCTCATTCATCAAGCGCAAAATAGCGGCCTGTGAGTTTTCTTTGTCTCGCTTCGCTTCTTCTTCGCGTCGTTCAGCATCAACCCGACGACGTTCCGTATCTTCCCGCGTCACGCGCGTCAAAATGACCAGCAAAGTAATCACCAGCCACGCGATCAGAATGATGCCGCCGCGCAACCACAAGTGAATATCTTCAGCGTCTTTGTAGGCTTCAACCAAGCCATCCGTCGCCGCCAACAGACCAGAAGATTCTTTAACCAATTGCGAACCAGCCACCTTTGCCAGCGACAGGTTTTGTATGTTCGACAAAACACCGTTAATCGATGTTTGGTAATCACCAAACATGCTGTCTAACGCTGTTAATTTGGCGCGTTCATTTTCTGAAACGGTATTGCGTAATGACGACATGGTGTCGCCGAACGTCTTCAAATCCTTACTGAGCTGCAACGCCGCATCCGGATCAACAGAATCAGATGCTCGAATATTGTTTGCGTTTTTAGCGATACGCTGCGACAGCATCGACAACGTGCTGGCAGCGGGCCGAGTTGCAGCCAGTTGCTCAGTCAATTCCAGCATCTGGCCGTTCGCAGCATTCACGCGGTCAACTGACTTACCCAAATTGGTCAGCGCTTTTTCTTGTGCCAACAACTGACTCGCGTTAGCCAGTGATTTATCCCAGGCGGCTTGCAGTGACTGCAGTGCGGGCATTGTGCTGTCCGGACTACCCGGAATTTCAATGCCTTCAATTTCACCACCCACGTTCAACTTATTGGTCAAACTGGTAAAGGTGTCGCGGCTTGCACCCAACTCAGGGAAGGCTTCGGCACGACCTTGCAAGGCCTGCGCGCCGTCTTTTGCCAAACGTTGCGACAACATACGCATTTGGCCGGTTGCTGCCACATAAGCAGTACCGTGCTGTGTCTTGCGGAAATCTTGCCAAGCTAACAACCCAGCGATCAATACCAGCACCCAAATGATTCGGCTCAGAATGTCGCGTTGAGTAGCGTGTGGTAAGTGGCCGATGATCGGTAGTTTTTGTGTCCAGAAGTCGTCCTCTTCCGTTTGCAACTGATCAATCAGTGTTGGAGAAGAAATGGTCGGCACATCAAGCGAGGCTTTGCCTGGCTTGCGAATCTTTGACAGGACATTTGACAAATCGGGTATCTTAAAAGCCATGTGAGTCCCCTACCTTTTTTCGTAATTTGTGTAGATGTTTAATCAGGCAGCAATATCGAGAAATCTGCTATGCGTCAGCAAGGGTCGTAACAACAACCGGCGCCATTGCTGACCTTGCGGGTCTTGCAACAATTCACCAGCCCAAGGCCGGTTTTCATCAATCTCATGGCTAACGGGCAGCAACTCATCCGGGTTGCGCAGGCCCAGCACACGACTAATCAGCAAAGATCCATTCGAAGCAAAACGGGCGTGCGGCAATAACAAGCGAGCATCGGAAGTCAGCATGGTGAGCTCACCGCCTTCGAATGCAGATAAATCCGTCACCGAATACAGCGAACCGCGAACGTTCGTCATGCCTGCAAACCAAGGGCTGGTTAGCGGAACCTCGGTCAGGCTGCTTACAGGAATAATTTCAGCGGAGTCGGTCAGATCAATCAGCCAATACTCGTTCCCGGCCTGCAGACCTAACAATGAACGCGTCGTCGCACCCGATTTGGCCTCACTCAAACGAGCGGTCAAACCGGCTTGGAAGTCGCGCAGACTGATTCGTTTTGCCATGCTGGGCTCCAGCCGCGTTAAGCGCCAGCCTGCGGTGCTTCACCCAACTTGCGGATGCGCTCAAGCAGTTCGTCGAGGTTGATCGGTTTAATCATGTAGTCCAGCGCGCCTTGGCGCATGCCCCACAACTTGTCCGTGGGCTGATCCTTGCTGGTGCACATGATGACGGGAATGTTATGCGTCGCTTCATCACGCGTCAGCGTACGTGTTGCTTGATATCCATTTACACCCGGCATGACCACATCCATCAAAATCAAATCGGGCATCACTTCTTTAGCGCGCACAATGGCCTGTTCGCCATTTTCAGCAACCACAACTTCAAACCCATTTTGAGAAAGGAAGTTGGTCAACACGTGACGCTCAGTCGGGGAGTCATCTACGACCAGTACTCGCTTAATGCTCATTGTCGTTCCAGTCCGTCAATGTATTTCGTCAATGAAATTACGCAGCTCTGCCGTGGCAGTGGCTATTCACTGCTGCAAGCAGACTGTCTTTGGTAAAAGGTTTGGTGAGATATTCGTCAGAACCGACCATGCGGCCACGCGCGCGGTCAAACAAGCCGTCTTTGGACGACAGCATGATGACGGGCGTCGTGCCAAAGCGCGCATTCTTTTTGATGAGCGAACAGGTTTGATAGCCATCGAGTCGAGGCATCATGATGTCGCAGAAAATCACGTCGGGGTGATGGTCTGCGATTTTGGAAAGCGCATCAAAGCCGTCTTCTGCCAACACCACATGACAACCGGCTTGAACCAGAAAAATCTCAGCGCTGCGGCGAATGGTGTTCGAATCATCGATCACCATGACTTTAACGCCGCTCAGGTTTCTCAGGTCAGTATTGTCCGACACTACAGCCTCCTCCCCGCATTGGGTCGCAGGCTGCTGAGGAGCTCTCAGATCGCCACGACCTCAAAATCTTCCTTGCGTGCTGCACATTCTGGACAGTTCCAGTTTGGCGGCACATCTTCCCAGCGCGTGCCCGGCGCCAAACCATCTTCTGGTCGGCCTGCAGCCTCATCATAGATAAAGCCACAAATCAGGCACATCCAAGTCTGGTAATTCGTTGCGGTGTTCGAGGTCATGGATACAGGTTTGGTAAAATTGCGTAACCGCGACATCTTACCGCATGCATGTTAAAACTTGCGCAGGGCAACAATAATGCCCTGCATTTATTCATGCATCCTGTTCACAAAATTCGACAGCACCACACTGATACATTTGACCCACGCGCCAACTGCGTGACTCATCGAACCCACTGGGCTCACTGAAACTTAAACTAAAGCGCAAACAACACCTTCGTCGGTTTGCTGCAACTCGCAACAACCGCTATTGTGACCGCCAAACCAAAATCTGAGTGCCAATTATGTCTCATGGCAGCACCAAGCGGATATGCCAACTCTATGCAATCACACCCGATGATCTTACTCCCGAGGTCTTGTTACGGCATATCAGCCAAGCTCTGAAGGGTAATGTGCGCTGGGTACAGTACCGAAATAAGCGCATTCAGCCGGATGCTGCGATGCAGCATGCCAACGAATTACGCCAAGTTGTTAAGCAATGTCACGCCACAGGGGCTCGGCTCATCGTCAATGACCACCTAGAGCTGGCATTAGCAATTGGCGCAGATGGCGTGCACATGGGTGAAACAGACGGCGATTTAGCCGATGCAAGAGCCGCATTAGGACCATCGCGCATCTTGGGCGCATCTTGTTACAACAGCCTCGACTGCGCTGAGCGCGCCATCGCAGCAGGAGCAGATTACATCGCCTTTGGTGCGCTTTTCCCCTCTGCGACTAAACCACAGGCTCGCCACGCACCGCTTTCGCTCATTCAGACCGCACGACAGCGTTGGCCAAATCAGCTGATTTGCGGCATTGGCGGCATTACGTTGGATAATGCGCCTTTGGCAAAAGAAGCCGGCGCAGATTTACTGGCGGTTATTTCAGATTTATTTTCTGCAGAAGACATTTGCGCACGCGCCTTAGCCTATGAGGCCGCACTTGTCTGAGCATCAAACTAAGCCAACTTAAATACAAAAGCCCGCACGGACACGCATTACGGAGCACACATGACAGCCCACGCATCACGCAATGACGAACTCTTTTCTCGCGCACAACAAAGCATTCCGGGTGGTGTAAATTCGCCCGTGAGAGCATTTCGCTCCGTCGGTGGCTCGCCACGATTCTTTACACGCGGACAAGGCAGTCGGCTATGGGATGCAGATGGCAAAGAGTTTATTGATTACGTCGGCTCGTGGGGCCCCGCAATCGTAGGCCACGCCCACCCAGAGGTGGTCAAAGCAGTCCAGCAAGCAGCCGAAGCAGGCCTGTCTTTTGGCGCCCCCACTGAAGCCGAAATTTTGATGGCTGAAACCCTATGTCAGCTTGTGCCCAGCATGGAGCGCGTGCGACTGGTAAGCAGTGGCACCGAAGCCACCATGAGCGCCATTCGGCTGGCGCGAGGCTTTACCGGCCGCGATGCCATTATCAAATTCGAAGGCTGTTATCACGGCCACGCCGACAGCCTACTGGTTAAGGCAGGCTCTGGCGCACTCACGTTTGGCAACCCCAGCTCCGGCGGCGTGCCTGCTGATTTTGCCAATCACACGCTGGTGCTCGAATACAACAACCCACAACAATTGGCAGAGACTTTCAAAGCTCACGGCGCACGCATTGCTGCAGTAATCGTAGAGCCAGTTGTGGGCAATATGAATTTGATTAAGCCGACGCCGGAATTTTTGAAAGCCATGCGCGAACTGTGTACCCAGCACGGCAGCGTCCTCATTTTCGACGAAGTGATGACTGGCTTCCGCGTGGGCTTAGGTTCAGCACAAGGGCTGTTTGGCATTACGCCAGACCTCACCACCTTGGGCAAAGTCATTGGCGGCGGCATGCCAGTCGGCGCATTCGGTGGCCGACGCGAGATTATGGAAAAAATTGCGCCGCTCGGCCCGGTGTATCAAGCAGGTACATTATCCGGCAACCCTGTTGCGGTTGCGGCAGGCCTCAAAACATTGGAGCTGATTCAAGCCCCCGGCTTCTATACGCAATTGGCAAAACGCACCCAAGATTTGTGCGAAGGCTTAGCGCAAGCAGCGCAAGCCTGCGGCGTCGCGTTTTCTGCGCAATCCGTTGGCGGCATGTTCGGCTTGTATTTCCGCGCCAGCACGCCAACTAGCTACAACGAAGTGATGGAATGCAGCCAAGAGAGATTCAATTACTTCTTCCACGCCATGTTGGATGCCGGCGTATACCTTGCGCCATCAGCATTTGAAGCGGGCTTTGTGTCTGCCGCACATAGCGATGCGGATATCGCCGCCACCATAGAAAAAGCCCGCGCTATTTTTAGCAACGGGCTTTAATCGAAGGGCTGCGCTCGCCTGTTACAGCAAAAACAGCGTCGCCAAACCGAGAAAAATAAAGAATCCACCAGAGTCGGTAACAGCGGTAATCAACACGCTGGAACCGACAGCGGGGTCGCGCCCAAATTTATGCATCAACATCGGGATCGCCACACCAACACATGACGCCAACAAGAGGTTCAGCGTCATCGCAGAGGTCATCACCAAGCCCAGCTTAAATGAGTGGTACAGCATCCACGTAATAATGCCGAGTAAGCCACCCCAAATGAGGCCGTTTAGCAAAGCCACGCCCATTTCCTTGCGGTACAACTTGCGCGCAGCATCGGGTTGAACCTGGCCCAAAGCAATGGCACGCACAATCATGGTAATCGTCTGATTGCCTGAGTTACCGCCAATACCTGCCACGATGGGCATGAGCGCAGCCAGCGCGGCCAATTTCTCAATAGAGCCTTCAAAGCCTGAAATTACACGCGAGGCCACAAATGCTGTAATCAAGTTAATGGCCAGCCACGCCCAACGGTTTTTAACTGAGTCCATGACGGACGCAAAAATATCTTCTTCTTCACGCAGACCGGCTAATGCCAATTGCTCTGCTTCGCTTTCTTCCCGCACAAAGTCGAGTACCGCAGCCACCGTTAAACGGCCCGTGAGTTGTCCATTTTGGTCAATAACCGCTGCCGTCACGAGGTCATAACGGTCAAAAGCCTCGGCCGCATGTTCCGCTTCGTCGTTGGCATGCAGCACCAGCGGCTCGGTATTCATGACTTCAGCGACGGCAATTTCAGGATCGTTCACCAAAAGGCGTGAGATTGGCAACGTACCGAGCAAGCGATCGTCACGGTCAATCACAAAAATTTGATCGGTGTGGTCCGGCAACTCATCAAAGCGACGCAGATAACGCAACACCACTTCGAGCGTCACATCGTCGCGCACCGTCACCATCTCGAAATCCATCAGTGCGCCGACGGCACTTTCTGGATAGGACATTGCGGCACGCAACTGTTCCCGTTCGCCCACTTCCAAGGAACGGAACACATCTTGCATCACCTCCGCCGGCAAGTCCGGCGCAAGGTCGGCCA
This sequence comes from Uliginosibacterium gangwonense, assembly GCA_005239635.1. Lineage (GTDB taxonomy): Bacteria > Pseudomonadota > Gammaproteobacteria > Burkholderiales > Rhodocyclaceae > Uliginosibacterium_A > Uliginosibacterium_A gangwonense_A. The sequence continues at coordinate 134,885 of SBBQ01000041.1, read as the reverse complement.
ACTCATCGGTGTCGAGTGTCTCAGCCGCTGCAACCAGCTCTTGCGGCTGCATGGCCTCGATCAGCGTTTCGCGAACCGCATCCGACACTTCAAGCAGAATTTCGCCGTCGCGCTCTGCTTTCACCAAGTCCCACACTACCAAGCGGTCGCGCAGCGGCAAGGCCTCAAGGATGTGCGCAACATCGGCCGAGTGCATTGCATCCAGCTTGCTGCGGAGTTCGGCTTCGTGTTGCTTGTGGACTAGGTTCTCAACCAGATTGGCTCGTTGGTCTTCGCCTTGCTCAACCTGATGGCGATTCTCTTCTTGCCGATGCACCAATTGCTCGACGAGATGATGCTTATCGAGCAGCGCCTGCACTTCACGCAGTCGCTGCTGAATATCTTCCTGATCGAGAAGGGTTTCTTGCTCGGCCATGCGCGTCGGCTATTAGGAGGGGTTGATCGGTGCCACGGAACAGTTTGCATCTTCACGGGTAGCAAAGATGCAGCGCGAATTGTAAGCGCAAGCACAGCTTCTGAATGCGAAGAATTGATGATTTTTATGGCCGGGACTTTCAACCACGTCGCGTATCGCCTCTCACCTACACCATTGAGCATGCACGATTGGCAACACGGTCCAGCTTAACGCGCTTTGCCAATCATGGGCGGGCAAGGGCCCACCCATGACTACGACATTACTTAAGTTGGCTCACATCGCGCGCTGCGCCTGTATCTGCCGAGGTGGTCATCGCAGCATAGGCGCGCAATGCAGCTGAAACAAGGCGTTCGCGCTTGAGCGGACGGTAGGCTTGGTCACCACGTGCAAGCTGCTGTTGATGACGCGCAGCCAATTCGGCATCACTCACCGCCAAGTGAATGCGGCGGTTCGGGATATCGATTTCGATCAAGTCGCCCGTTTCCACCAGCGCGATCGCGCCACCCTGTGCCGCTTCGGGAGAAGCATGGCCAATCGACAAGCCCGACGTACCACCTGAGAAGCGACCATCCGTTAGCAAGGCACATTGCGCACCGAGCCCGCGTGATTTGAGATAGCTAGTGGGGTACAGCATTTCCTGCATACCCGGCCCACCCTTCGGGCCTTCGTAGCGAATAATGACCACCTCACCCGCCACCACTTCTTCATTCAGAATGCCGGCAACTGCATCCTCTTGGCTCTCGTACACACGCGCTTTGCCCGTGAATTTCAGGATCGATTCATCAACGCCAGCGGTTTTTACAATACAGCCATTAAGCGCGATATTGCCGTACAGCACCGCCAAGCCGCCATCTTGGCTAAACGCATTTTGTTGGCTACGAATCACGCCATGTGCGCGGTCCATATCCAGTTCGGGATAACGTCGATCTTGCGAGAAGGCAACTTGCGTCGGCACACCACCGGGCGCAGCGCGATAAAACTCAAACACACCAACATCGTGCGCACGCATGATGTCGTAGGTATCCAGTGCTTCGGCCAACGTGTGGCAATGCACGGTGGGCACATCGCGATGAATCAGGTCTGCACGATCCAACTCTCCCAGAATCCCCATAATGCCGCCGGCGCGATGCACATCTTCCATATGCACATCGTTTTTGGCAGGTGCGACCTTGGATAAGCACGGCACCTTGCGCGACAAACGATCAATATCCTTCATCGTAAAGTCCACGCCGGCTTCACGCGCCGCCGCCAATAAATGCAGCACAGTATTGGTCGAACCGCCCATGGCGATATCGAGCGTCATCGCGTTTTCGAATGCTTTAAAGCTCGCAACATTACGCGGCAGCACGCGTTCATCATTTTGTTCGTAGTAACGCTGACACAGCTCAACCGCCAAGCGGCCGGCCTTGAGGAACAACTGTTTGCGGTCAGCATGCGTTGCCAATAGCGAACCATTGCCGGGCAATGAAAGTCCAAGCGCTTCGGTCAGACAGTTCATGGAATTGGCGGTGAACATGCCCGAGCAAGAACCGCAGGTTGGGCATGCAGAACGTTCCACCGCCTCCACTTCTTCATCGGAACAATTGCTATCCGCTGCTTTCACCATGGCATCCACCAAGTCGAGCTTGATGATTTTTTGCTTGCCATCGGTAGCCAAAATGACCTTGCCCGCTTCCATAGGGCCGCCCGATACAAACACCGTCGGAATGTTGATGCGCAAAGCGGCTAGCAACATCCCCGGGGTGATTTTGTCGCAGTTTGAAATACACACCATGGCATCCGCGCAATGCGCATTCACCATGTATTCAACTGAGTCGGCAATCAGTTCGCGTGACGGCAACGAATACAACATACCGCCATGACCCATTGCGATGCCGTCATCCACCGCAATGGTGTTGAACTCTTTGGCCACACCACCGGCCGCCTCAATTTCGCGCGCAACCAGTTGCCCCAAGTCTTTGAGGTGCACGTGGCCGGGCACAAACTGTGTAAATGAATTAACGACAGCAATAATCGGTTTGCCAAAGTCGCCATCCTTCATGCCGGTTGCGCGCCACAATGCACGTGCGCCGGCCATATTGCGGCCATGGGTAGAGGTTCTAGAACGATAGGCAGGCATGACAAACTCCGACGAATGCTGAATCAAGACCGCAATTTTACGGTGTAGCGCGTTTTTCCGCACCATTCATGATGTTTTGACTAAACCGCTGCGCTTAAGCGATGACGTAACGCAGTGCGCTGGCGTAATAACGTAGCATCGTGAACTCACGTTCAATAGCCCGACTGAACATCAAGCCAAGATCCACAATCGACAATTAACACGTTCATCCCGCCTTCACTAGGCAAACTCACGCTGCGCGCAAAAGCAATTCACTTTTCAAACTAGGCCATTTGCGATGACAATTCGTTCTAGCCTTCAATCTTTGGCAATGAATACGCAATCTTGTTCCTCACAGCCGTGCTCCTTTAAACATATACGTCAGCGTTCAACCCAGCGCTCATCGTTCCGTGCTCAATTCAAATCGCGTCAAACATGCTGATACACCCAGATATTGATCCCATTGCCATTCATCTCGGACCACTCGCGATTCGCTGGTATGGCCTAACGTATCTGATGGCGTTTGGCCTGTTTATTGCCCTAGGACGCCAGCACCTGAAGCGTCGTCCTGAATTAGGCTTTGACAAGCAAGCACTGGAAGACCTGTTGTTTTGGGGCATGCTGGGGGTTGTAATCGGCGGGCGGCTAGGTGAAGTGTTGTTTTATCAGCCCACCTACTACTTATCTCACCCTATGCAGGTATTTGCCATCTGGCAAGGCGGCATGAGCTTCCATGGCGGCTTTCTAGGTGTTTTGGTGGCTTGTTGGCTGTGGGCTCAACGTACAGGTCGTCGTTTTTGGCAGGTCACCGATTTTATTGCCCCGCTCGTACCAACCGGCTTGGCTGCTGGCCGCATTGGCAATTTCATCAATGGCGAACTGTGGGGACGCCCCGCTTCCGCAGATTTGCCTTGGGCCATGGTGTTTCCACATGTCGACACCTTGCCGCGCCACCCCTCTCAGTTGTATCAGGTAGGTCTTGAAGGACTGCTGCTGTTCGTGGTGCTGTGGATATATTCAGCCAAGCCGCGTCCGCTCAAAGCGGTTAGCGCTGCATTTTTATTGGGATATGGTTTGCTGCGTTTTATCGCTGAATTTTTCCGCACCCCGGATGCGGGTATTTTTGGCGACCATGTCACGGCGTTGGGCCTAGGCTTATCAACCGCACAATGGCTCTGCGTACCGATGATGCTCATCGGTGGCGTCATGTTGTATAAGCTGAATTCAACGCAAAGAAATGCTGTCGCCTCAACACGCTGAAGCCACGCACACGCAGAGATTTAATCAGCCACGAGGCCGTGACGAATAGCAAAGCGGGTAAGCAGTGCAACGTCAAACAAACCCAAGCGTTCCATCAATTGAGCACGATGGGTTTCAACCGTCTTAATGCTTAACGATAAACGCTCGGCAATGTGGCGCGCGTCTTTGCCTTCAGCAATCAATTGCAGTATTTCACGCTGACGCGGTGTCAAGCGCTCAATTTGCCAAGGAGCCGAGCGAGATTGGCGCTGGCGAATACCCTGTAAGTATTCAGCATCCAATGTCATCCCCAAAGAAGGGGCCAACCAAATTTCACTGCGCAGTACCGTGCGCAGGCCCTCAACCAGTTCGTTGAGTGGCACCGTGCGCGGCGCAATACCTAATACACCTGAGGATAAAGCGCGATGCATCGCAGATTCATCGCCTGCATCAATCAATAAAATGGCACGAACCGTATGCCCACCAGCGACAATGCGGCCCACAATTTCGAGACCATTCAAACTCGGCAATCGCGCATCTAGCACCATGAGATCGGCTTTGCTTTCGCGCACCAAACGACCGGCTTCAATGCCGTCACCTGTTTGCGCTACAACTGTCGCGCCGGCTTGCGTGAGGCCTTGAACCAGCCCTAAACGGTAAATCTCTTTACGATCGGCGACCAAAACCGTCAGGCCATTCAATGACCTTGAGGGTATATCCCGTTGAATCGCTTCCCTGGCACTCGACATGATGTACTCTGTTTGATTTGGTTTGTCGTCCTGCCGTACTGACACCGTTTTAAGTTTCTACGTTGAAACACTCGGTGCTTCGTTTCGTTGGCGACAAACCGAAAAATTCCACCCAATTATTCCGACTTGCTACAAGCATGCCAACGGCTTATTTAATCTTCCACTGTAGGCCTAAATCATATTTTTTTACATCAGGCGCACCCTGAATTTGAACGATATTTGCTGACAACCCGCTGAATTTAGGACGTCTATCAGCCAAACGTAATAATTTTTTCGGCCCAATTTAAGTTAACCCTTATAAAGGGTAGATATAGCGCACACGCCTTGTAAGACAACCTTCAGAAAAGCCGACCAAAATCATAGACTATTGTGAATCGACATTTTTTACATAAAAATCATTAACATAAGCCGAATTCGCATGACTCAACGACTTAAAGGACATACATGAGTACTGTTCGCCCATTCCAAATACTCGGCATACAGCAAATCGCCATAGGCGGCCCCGACAAAACTCGCCTACGTAAGCTCTGGGTTGAGATGTTCGGCCTGCAAATTGACGGCCATTTCGTCAGCGAACGCGAAAACGTAGATGAAGATATATGCGGCCTTGGCCGCGGCGCCACACGGGTTGAGGTCGACCTCATGCAGCCACTGAATCCAGACGCCAAGCCAGCCGTACATCAAACGCCACTCAATCACGTCGGGCTGTGGGTAGATGATTTGCCTACTGCAGTCGCATGGCTCACTGAACAAGGCGTGCGCTTTGCGCCTGGCGGCATTCGCAAAGGCGCCGCCGGATACGACATTACTTTTGTGCACCCAAAGAGTAATGACGAGTTTCCCATTGCAGGCGAGGGCGTGCTGATTGAGCTTGTGCAAGCCCCGCCCACCGTGATTGCCGCTTTGCAAACCAAGACCAGCTAGCGCTTTTGCCAAAACAAAGGCCACCCGCAGGTGGCCTTTGTTTAATGAGAAACCGAGTTACAAACTGCGTTGTGCAAACGTATCGCAGGCTTTCATTTCGCCTGCTTCTAAACCGCGTTTAAACCAACGTACACGTTGCTCGGAAGATCCGTGCGTAAAGCTTTCCGGCACAGCATATCCCTGCGCCTGTTTCTGGAGCGTGTCATCGCCAATAGCCGTTGCAGCACGCAACCCTTCATCAATATCACCCTGCTCTAATACGCTGCGACTACGATTAGCATGGTTTGCCCATATGCCGGCCAAACAATCTGCCTGCAACTCCAAACGCACCGAAAGCGCATTCCCCTCAGCTTCACTCACGCGTCCACGTGCCTGCTGCACTTTTTCCGAAATCCCCAGTAGATTTTGTACATGATGGCCAATTTCATGTGCCACCACATAAGCCTGCGCAAAATCGCCCGGCGCTTGGAATCTGCGCTGCAGCTCGTTATAAAACGCCAAGTCGAGATAAACCTTCTGATCGGCAGGACAATAGAACGGCCCCATCGCCGCCTGCCCCATACCGCATGCGGTACGTGTGCCACCGGTATAGAGCACCAGCTTTGGCTCCTCATACTGACGACCACCCGCTTTGAAAATTTCGCCCCACGTATCTTCCGTGTCGGCCAAAACTTTAGAGACAAAATGTGCAGCCTGGTCTTCAGCCGGGTCCTGTGATGATTTCACGCCTGGCTGTGCCGGAGCCTCCTGGCTCACTTGCGAAGGTGCGCCGCCCCCCATGTTTAACACCACAGAAGGATCCACGCCAAAGTACATGGCCACCAAGGCCAATACAATGGTACCCACGCCAATTGATCGTCCGCCGACGGGTAAGCCACCTCCGCCACCGCGACGGTCTTCTAAGTTTTCACTTTCGCGATTATCGTCAAGCCGCATGTACGCCACCCCCTAATAAGTGATGCACATGCTACCAGCAGCAGCGGGCCAAAGGGCAAACCCACGTGCCAAATCACGCAAATCGAATAATCGCCTGATCGACCGACAAACTCTCGCCAGGCTTGGCCAGAATTTCAGCGACCTTGCAGTCTTGCTCGGCCTTGAGCACGTTTTCCATTTTCATCGCTTCGATTTTAGCGAGCGTTTCGCCGGCTTTCACATCTTGCCCTACTTGCACAGCAAGATGCGTGAGCAAGCCGGGCATGGGCGACAACAAGAAGCGCGACAAATCTGGCGGCGCTTTTTTGGGCATCAGCTTCATCAGCGCCGCTGCGCGACGACTCACCACGCCCACATCGACACGCACGCCCCAATGGAAGAGTCGATATTTCAGGCCAACACGCTCTGCCTGCAATACAAATTCTTCGCCGTTGATCGTGCCGCGGAAAATTGGATCGACAAATTTCCAATCGGCCAACACATCGTAAGGTTTGCCATTGAGCACAACGCGATGCCCGCCTTCAATCGCATCGACTTCTACGGCGTATTCCGCATCACGCAACTGCACCACATAGTGGCGACTCAGCTTGAACTCATGCCCCGGCAGTTGCCCCACAATACGCGATTGACGCTCGAGATAGCGCAGATGGATGGCTGCCGCAACTGACACCAACACCGCAGGATTTTCGTGCGGCACATCGGCAGCAGAAAAGCCGTGCGGATATTCTTCTGCAATAAAATTGGTGGTGAATTGTCCGCTACGGAAGCGCGGATGCTGCATGAGCGCCGCCTGGAATGGCACGTTAGACGCAATGCCGCGAATCACAAAACCATTGAGTGCTTCGCGCATACAGGCAATCGCCTGATCACGCGTGGGTGCGTGCACAATCAGCTTGGCAATCATCGAGTCGTAAAACATCGAGATCTCGCCACCCTCAAACACACCCGTATCAACACGCACCGCGCCTTGCGCACCCGCGGCATTTTCAGCCGGTGGCACAAACTTTACGAGGCGCCCAGTCGAAGGCAAAAATCCTCGGAATGGGTCTTCAGCATTGATGCGGCACTCCATAGCCCAACCATTGAGCTGCACATCTTGCTGACGAATTTGCAGCGGCTCACCGGCCGCCACGCGAATCATCTGCTCTACCAAATCTAAGCCGGTAATAAACTCAGTGACTGGATGCTCAACCTGCAAACGTGTGTTCATTTCTAGAAAGTAAAAACTTCTGTCTCTACCCACCACAAATTCAACGGTGCCCGCAGATTGGTAATTCACCGCCTTTGCCAATGCCACCGCCTGCTCGCCCATCGCTTTGCGCGTGGCTACATCTAGGAATGGCGACGGCGCCTCTTCGATCACTTTTTGGTGACGACGCTGAATGGAACATTCGCGCTCATTGAGATACACCACGTTACCGTGCGCGTCACCCAACACTTGAATTTCAATATGTCGCGGCTCTTCAACAAATTTTTCGATAAACACGCGATCATCGCCAAAGCTATTACGCGCTTCGGTTTGGCACGCGCTAAAACCTTCAAATGCCTCTTGGTCGTTAAACGCCACGCGCAAACCTTTGCCACCGCCACCGGCTGAGGCTTTGATCATGACCGGATAGCCGATATCTTTGGCAATCTGCACAGCTTGCTCTGGCCCGGCAATGGCTTCGTTGTAGCCGGGAATGGTGCTCACCCCCGCCTCGCCCGCCAATTTTTTAGATGCGATTTTGTCGCCCATCGCCGCCACGGAATAATGCTTGGGGCCGATAAAGACAATGCCTTCCTCTTCGAGCCGGCGTGAAAACGTTTCGTTCTCAGACAAAAAGCCGTAACCCGGGTGCACTGCCTGCGCGCCTGTTTGCTTGCACGCAGCAATAATCTTATCCATCACCAGATACGATTCTTTGGAAGGTGCCGGGCCAATGCACACAGCCTCATCTGCCAGTTCCACATGCAGCGCATCTTTGTCGGCTTCGGAATACACCGCGACGGTGGCGATGCCCATTTTGCGCGCGGTCTTAATAACGCGGCAGGCGATTTCACCGCGATTGGCAATTAGAATTTTTGTAAACATGTCATCACGCTCCGCGCATCACAGGGGGATATTGCCGTGCTTGCGCCACGGATTGTCGAGCTGCTTATCTTTGAGCATGGCCAACGAGCGGCACACGCGTTTGCGCGTTTCATGTGGCTGAATCACGTCGTCAATAAAGCCGCGATGCCCTGCGACAAACGGATTGGCAAATTTAGCTTTGTACTCAGCCTCACGTGCTGCAATTTTTTGCGGATCGTTTTTTTCTTCGCGGAAAATAATTTCCACCGCACCCTTCGGCCCCATCACTGCAATTTCGGCTGACGGCCACGCGAAATTCACGTCACCTCGCAAGTGTTTGGAACTCATCACGTCATACGCGCCGCCATAGGCTTTACGCGTAATCACGGTTACCTTCGGCACCGTACATTCAGCGTAGGCATAGAGCAACTTGGCGCCGTGTTTAATAATGCCGCCGTACTCTTGCGCAGTACCCGGCATAAAGCCCGGCACATCAACAAACGTCACCACGGGAATATTGAAGGCATCGCAAAAACGCACAAAGCGTCCTGCCTTAATGCTGCTCTTAATGTCTAAGCAACCTGCCAACACCAAAGGCTGATTGGCAACGATGCCCACCGTCTGTCCTTCCATACGCGCAAAGCCGATGAGGATGTTGCGCGCGTAGTCCGGTTGAATCTCGAAAAAGTCGCCGTCATCCACAATCTTGAGGATCAACTCCTTCATGTCATACGGCTTGTTGGGATTTTCAGGCACCAAGGTGTCGAGGCTGTGCTCGCTACGATCTGCCGGGTCGGTGCTTGGGCGCACGGGTGGCTTTTCACGATTCGACAGCGGCAAGTAGTTGAACATGCGACGCGTCATCATGAGCATTTCAACGTCGTCTTCAAACGCGAGATCAGCCACACCACTCTTGCTAGTGTGCGTGGTCGCGCCACCCAATTCTTCTGCCGACACCTCTTCGTGCGTCACCGTCTTAACCACTTCCGGCCCGGTGACGAACATGTACGACGTGTCTTTCACCATAAAGATGAAGTCTGTCATCGCAGGCGAATATACCGCGCCACCAGCACAAGGGCCCATCACCAAACTGATTTGTGGAATCACGCCCGATGCCATCACGTTGCGCTGAAACACTTCGGCGTAACCGCCCAATGACGCCACGCCTTCTTGAATACGTGCGCCGCCCGAGTCGTTAATACCAATCACGGGTGCGCCCACTTTCATCGCATGGTCCATGATCTTGCAGATTTTCTCGGCGTGCGACTCAGACAAGGAGCCACCAAACACGGTGAAATCTTGCGAGAACACGAACACCAAGCGTCCACTAATGGTGCCGTAACCCGTCACCACGCCATCGCCCGGCACTGTGTTTTCGGCCATGCCGAAATCCGTGCAGCGATGTTCTTTGAACATATCCCACTCTTCGAAGCTACCGTCGTCTAACAGCAGTTCGATGCGCTCACGCGCGGTGAGTTTGCCGCGCGCATGTTGCGCGTCGATACGCTTTTGTCCACCGCCCATACAGGCCGCTTCGCGACGACGATTGAGCTCTTCAATAATGTCTTGCATGGATTTCCACTCCTTTTTATTTACTCGCGACTCCCTCGGCAGTAGCGAGCAACTTTCATTTCTTGTATTGGAAACGACACATTTTGTGACGCTAGCCTTTAAACATCGAGAGCAATCTTGTTGCTGCGTCACCCGGCGTCATACAGCCTGCCACCACATCTGCTTCAAATTGTGCGACATGATCTGCCACCGCTGTGTGATGGCGAAAGCGTTGGCGCAATTCGCGTTCAATTTGTTGCCACATCCAACCACGCGCTTGTTGTTGCCGACGCACTTGAAACCGCCCGCTTTCGTTGCGCGTCGCCACAAAACGTTCAACCTCTTGCCACATTTGCGCCACACCATTGGCGGCCTCAGGCGCGCTTAACGCTGACAAGCACAGCACCGGCACCGCCCAGTCTTCGCCGCGCCCGGCAATCATCGATAAAGCGTTGTTGATGTGAGAGCGCGCAACCTGTGCGGCCGTAGGGTCTGCATCCGCTTTGTTAATCACCACCAAATCGGCGAGTTCCATCACCCCTTTTTTAATGGCTTGCAAATCGTCGCCCGCGTTTGGCAATTGCAGCAGACAAAACAAATCGGTCATGTCGGCCACTGCGGTTTCAGACTGGCCAACGCCCACCGTTTCAATCACGATCACGTCGTAGCCTGCGGCCTCGCACGCCAACATGGCTTCGCGTGTGCGCTCGGCCACGCCACCCAGCGCGCCAGAACTGGGGCTGGGGCGAATAAACGCTTCGGTGCGCATGGACAACAATTCCATGCGCGTTTTGTCGCCCAGAATGGAACCACCGGTGACCGTGGAAGATGGGTCCACCGCCAGCACCGCCAATCGCTTGCCTTGGCCAATCAAGTACAAGCCGAGCGATTCGATGAAGGTTGACTTGCCCACGCCGGGCACGCCCGAAATGCCGATGCGTACAGAGCGCCCGGTATGCGGTAATAGCGCACTTAAAACCTGCTGCGCACGCTGTTGATGATCTAGGCGCTGCGACTCAATGAGCGTAATGGTCTTTGCCAATGCACGGCGCTCGCCTGCCAGCACACCCTGCACCAGAGCTTGATCGTCTGCACTCATCACGCATGCATTCATTTTTCAACACCGTTCGCCCTGAGCTTGTCGAAGGGCGCTCTATCTACTGAATGATTACGCGACAAGCGCTTAATCTGTTCCCAGTCGCCGGCCACCAACGCTGCTTTCTTGGCACGCGACCAACCTTTGACTCGTCGTTCAAAGCTTATAGCTTCTGCACGCGTAACAAATTCTCCCTGCCAAACTAGCAGTACCGGCTTGCGTGCTGCCGTGTATCCAATTTGGCCATCATGGTGCTGGCTAAGCCTTCGCTCAATATCATCGGTATGACCACAATAAAATGAATTGTCGGCACACTGCAAAAGATAGACATAGAAAGGCTTCATACGAGCCTGACCCCAAGCCGCATATCCTTGGGACGCAATCGACTCTTTAAATCGAATTGCTCACGATAAACAGTGGCATTCCATTGCCAACATTCCTGTATCTCAAAATACTGGTTATAAAGAATCCAGACCAAGATATCCCATTCGTAATTGTTTGCTTTGCCAACCAAAGTAACGCCTGACCCCGGCTTTCCACTGGGTCGATTTGCTTTGACTTGATAACGCTTATTGCCATAGCAGAAGTCAAACCCTTTGCGTACAGCGCTTGTTCCCTGCATTTCAGCAGCATAGGTCTCTGGCGTATGCCCGACCAGCATCGCCACATCGAATTCGGAAACTTGACTCGTGATTCCAGGCATTACGCCAAACGAGCGCTCCCAAGCCAACGCTGACTCAATTAATTGCCGTCTTAAAGGATGGTTGTCGTAGAGATTCCGAATCATGTTCAAAGTATTTATTGAGTACGCAGACTCCCATCCTTCGACAAGCTCAGGACGAGCGGTTTTTTAGTGCCACTCGAATTTGTTTGAGCACTTCACGCGCAGATTCAAGAATCGGTGTGCCCGGACCAAAAATGCCTTTGGCACCGGCGGCATAAAGTGCATCGTAATCTTGCGCGGGAATCACTCCACCCACAAACACGATAATGTCTTTTGCGCCCTGTGCTTTGAGCGATTGCACCAGCGCCGGCACCAGCGTTTTGTGGCCGGCCGCGAGCGTGGATACGCCGACCGCGTGCACGTCGTTTTCAACAGCATGCCGCGCTGCTTCTTCGGGCGTTTGAAACAACGGGCCGATATCAATATCAAAACCCAAGTCAGCAAACGCAGATGCCACTACTTTGGCGCCACGGTCGTGTCCGTCTTGCCCCAGTTTGGCAATCATGATGCGCGGACGACGCCCCTCTTCCGCTAGGAAGCGCTCGATCTCATCCTTCATCATTGTCCACTCCCGTTTCCACGCTTGTTCTGCCGCGTCATCGGCATTGTTGTCTTCATACACACCGCCATACACGCCTGACACAGCATTGGGCGTTGCGCGATAGCGGCCCCATGCTTGCTCAAGCGCATCTGAAATTTCACCCACGGTAGCACGCAGGCGCACCGCATCTACCGACAACGCCAGCAAGTTACCTTCGCCACTGGTGGCGCATTGCGTTAGCGCCGCTAATGCGGCTTGCACCGCGGCTTCGTTCCGTGTGGCACGAATGTTTTTGAGCCGCACAATTTGTGCTTCGCGCACCGCGTGGTTATCAATATCGAGAATATCGAGTTGCTCTTCGCTGCCTGCGGGCACGCGATATTTATTCACGCCCACAATTACGTCTTGGCCCGAATCAATACGCGCTTGTTTTTCTGCCGCGCAACGTTCGACCTGCATCTTGGCCCAGCCAGATTCCACCGCACGCGTCATGCCGCCCATGGCTTCGACTTCTTCAATAATTTTCCACGCAGCATCGGCCATGTCCTGCGTGAGCTTTTCCATCATGTACGAGCCAGCCCACGGGTCGACCACATTACAGATGTGCGTTTCTTCTTGAATGATGAGCTGCGTATTGCGTGCAATGCGTGCCGAAAATTCGGTGGGCAAGGCAATCGCTTCATCCAGCGCATTGGTGTGCAGCGACTGCGTGCCACCAAACACTGCGGCCATCGCTTCAATGGTGGTACGCACGACGTTGTTATACGGGTCTTGCTCGGTGAGCGACCAGCCGGACGTTTGGCAATGCGTGCGCAACATGAGTGACTTCGGGCTCTTCGCGTCAAAGCTGCTCATAATGCGATGCCACAGCAAACGTGCGGCGCGCATCTTGGCAATTTCGAGATAGAAGTTCATGCCAATCGCCCAGAAGAACGACAGGCGACCTGCAAACGTATCCACATCCATGCCGGACGCAACACCCGTGCGCACGTACTCCATGCCATCGGCCAGCGTGAAGGCGAGTTCCAGCGCCTGGTTCGCACCCGCTTCTTGAATGTGGTAGCCGGAAATAGAAATGGAGTTGAAGCGCGGCATATGCTCTGCCGTGTAGGCAAAAATATCCGCGATGATTTTCATCGAAGGTTTGGGCGGATAGATGTAGGTGTTCCGCACCATAAACTCTTTGAGAATATCGTTTTGAATGGTGCCGGAGAGCTGCGCCTGTGTGACGCCTTGCTCTTCTGCCGCCACAATGTAGCCCGCAAGGATGGGCAACACTGCGCCATTCATCGTCATGGAGACGGAAATTTTGTCGAGCGGAATGCCGTCGAACAAAATCTTCATGTCTTCCACCGAATCAATCGCCACACCGGCTTTACCAACGTCACCCAACACACGCGGATTATCTGAGTCGTAACCACGGTGCGTGGCCAAATCGAACGCCACTGATACACCCTGCCCGCCCGCGGCCAGCGCCTTGCGATAAAACGCATTGGAGGCTTCAGCAGTGGAGAAGCCAGCGTATTGGCGAATCGTCCACGGCTTCACTGCATACATCGTCGGCTGCGGGCCGCGCAAATATGGCGCAAAGCCGGGCAGCGTGTCGGCGTGTGGCAGGTTTTCAATATCCGCTTGGGTGTAGAGCGGCTTCACCACCAGGCCATCTGGCGTGTGCCAATTCAAATTGGCGACATCACCGCTCGGCGCGTGCTTACTCGCAGCCTTTTGCCAATCGGCAAGGCTGGGTTGGTTTTGTTCTGTTTTTTGTTTGTCCGACATGGACCACTCCCTCGGCGACCGCCAAATTTTTGCCGCCGCACGGCAGTCGTTTTGCCAATGCGCCGAGCCTGCATTTGTGGGGCCAACCTACAAACATGCTGCTTATAACCTGCAAATTCTTCTTTGTTTTTAGAACGTGTTATTCGCGTGCTTATTTTTGCTGCGATATTTGTTTCGCAGTTTTCGTGCGGGTGTTAGTGCTGGTGCTGGTGCTCGCGCTGCTCAGATCAGGAAATACAGATCCAGCAAAGCCTAAGCTCACAACTTAGCCACATGCCAACATGCTACGGCAGGCGGCTGGCAGACTGCTTACACCTTTCAGGGTAAGCCGCGCACGCGGCGCACAGTCTCGCGCCTCGATCTCGCCATGACTACACCCGACCAACCCGCATGCCGCTTGTTATTCCTCGACTTGTTATTCCCCAGCATCCACTCCATAATACGTTATACATAATTATGGAGCAAGTACAGCACAGTCCAAGCAGCGCAGATTTTAGGCCTAACCCTCTGTTTGTTAAGCCCAATATGTAGCCGCGCCAGCCCTGTGCCACTCTCGTTGCCAATATGAACACTCTTGCTAGCGGCGCGGGTAGCGCCCGCATCATGCCCGTCGCGCTTTATGAAGAAGTGGCAGAGCGCCTGCGTCAGCGCATTTTTGCGCACGACCTCACCCCCGGGCAGTGGATCGACGAAGTTGCGTTGGCAGAGGAATACGGCATTTCGCGCACGCCCCTACGCGAAGCACTCAAAGTGCTCACAGCAGAAGGTTTGGTGACGCTCAAACCCCGCCGCGGCTGCTATGTCACCGAGCTATCGGAACGCGACGTGAATGAGATTGTGGCCATCCTCGCCCTGCTCGAAGCGCGTTGCACCTTCGAAGCCACGGAAGCCGCCACCGCCCAAGACCTTAAATCGCTGGAAGCGCTGCACACCCAACTAGAGAGCAGCGCGAAGAAGAAAGACGTGGAAACGTTTTTTGAAGCCAACCAAGCGTTTCACCACACCATACAAAGCATTGCCAATAACCGCTGGGCCGCACAAATTATTGCCGATCTACGCAAGGTCATTAAACTTGCGCGGCACGATTCGCTGCTGGTGAGCGGCCGCCTACAAGCCTCGCTGCAAGAACACCGCGACATCCTCGCCGCCATTCAGTCGGGCAACGCCACCGCGGCCGAAGCCGCCATGCGGAATCATATTGAGCAAGGACGCTCCGCGCTGACGGCGCATAGCAAAGCGGCGGGCTAGTACATTGCAAAACCTACAGTAGAACTTGATTCCTGTAGGTCTGAGACAGTGCTAGCGAGCACCATCAGGGCCATATATCGTCCAACAGAAGTTCTGATAGCTCCGGCCACATCCTTATATCAGCCCCCTCCGGCGACCACGCCTCAAGCTCCGCAATTTTTCCTTGTCGCTCAATTAGTACCACACCTACTATCGCCCCATCTTCATTGCAACCTCGGTATGAAGCTATTACTTTGTTCGAACCACTACCACCAACAATGGGCACAGCATCGAAATCTGTTCCCAGCAAAATTGTTGGACATTTCTGACAACCGCATCTAGCAATCACTTTTAGTTGCGCCAACTCAGGTAGGCGAGCAGGAACACAGTTGCCTATGAGAAATGTCAGCAGCGTCCGCTCGATATCAGAAAGTTCACGGCAGTGCGGAACAAAATACGGATACGATGCTCGGTCTAACTTACCCATAAAATATATGCCGTATCGATTTGATGATAATCAGCCACGATGCGATAGAAATTACTCTAACAAGCGCATCGTCTGCATGGCGCTAACACCATGCCCTAGCGTTGTTCTAGTAGTTCGAAACACCTCGTAGCGCTCCCTAAGTTTAGGATTTTTGGAAAACGCATGCAGGATATTTAATAAGATGCAGCGGAAACAATCTAGAACTGCCGCACATTCACTGCAATAGGCCCTTTGGTTATTCAGCCCCCTCAAATATCAACCAGCACCAATGCTTTACCTCCTGCATCTCGTTCATAGTGAAGAATCACGAAGCTACTCTAACAACATTGGCAAACCAAACGCGCTAGACTTCGGCATCTCTCACTAGCCGTATGCACATGGGCGACATTTCACTCTCACTCGACGCGCTTGACGCACAATGCAACGCCAAGCTGGCAACGCTCACGCTCAACAACGCGGGCAAACTCAACGCTATGGATAGCGGCATGTGGCAGCAATTGCGCCAGCACATGCACACGCTTAACAATGACGACGATATTCGTTGCGTGATTCTGCGCGGCACCGGCGAGGCGTTTTGCGCGGGCGGCGACATTCTGGAATTTATTGAGCAGCGCGACACACTAGAACGCGCGCGCCGCTACCATGAGCAATGGGTAGCCACGGCGTTACATGCGGTGCGCGATTGCAAACACCCTACCGTGGCGCAAATTCAAGGAGCGTGCGTCGGTGGTGGCTTGGAGCTAGCCTGTGCATGCGACATTCGCATTGCCAGCCGCGATGCGCGTTTTGGCGCGCCCATTAATAAGCTCGGCTTTTCAATGGCACCTGCTGAATTAGAAGTGGTGCTGGCCGTAACCGGCCCTGCCCTCGCGCGAGAAATTTTGTTAGAAGGCCGCATGCTAAGCGCTGCAGACGCGCTGCAACGCGGCTTACTCTCACGCGTGGTTGAACGTGAAGCGTTGGAAGATGAAGTCAGCGCGTGTGCGCGACGCATTGCGCACGGCGCGCCGCTGGTTGCGCGTGCACACAAACAACTGATTGCGCGATTGGCAAAGAGCACAACACTGGGCACGCCACTCAGCGAGGCGGAACTCGTGCAATGCTATGCGTGGTTAGATACAGAAGACTACCGCGAAGGTTTGGATGCATTCGCCAATAAGCGTGCGCCGAAGTTTAGCGGGCGCTAACTAGCCTTGCATAAACACGCTGTGCAACATTTTTGCGCAAAGTAACAACAGCACCGCAGCAAAAATGCGTTTAAGCGTAGCCACCGGCAAGCGGTGCGCCAGGCGTGCGCCCATAGGCGCGGTGAGCACACTCACCGCGGACACCAACACAAACGCGGGCAGATAAATAAAGCCTACGGTGTAGTCGGGCAAGCCAGCTCGGCCCCAACCATTAATGAGATACCCCAGCGTGCCGGCAATGGCAATGGGCAGGCCAATGGCCGCAGAAGTGGCAATGGCGTTTTGAATACGCACGTTGCACCACGTCATAAACGGCACGGACATTGAACCGCCGCCAATGGCGACGAGTGCCGAAATGCCGCCGATGATGAAACCCACGCCATTCATGCCTGCCACGCCGGGCAACGTTCGCGAGGCTTTGGGTTTAAGCGCAAGCATCATTTGGATGGCGACGCAAAGAATAAACACGCTAAAGAAAATAGCGAGCGGTTTTGAATCGACCCTTGAGGCGATAAAGGTGCCGGCGAAGGTGCCTATCAAAATGCCCGGCGTAATGCGCGCCACCACAGGCCACAACACTGCGCCATGCGCATGATGCGCACGTATGCTAGAGAGCGAAGTGAGCACGATGCCGGCCATAGAAGTGCCAAGCGCGAGGTGCACCAACTCGCCCGGCGGAAAACCCTGAGCCACAAATAAGCTGGTAAGAATTGGCACCATGGTGGCGCCACCACCCACGCCCAGCAGACCGGCAGAAAAGCCGACAAAGGCACCGAGTACGAGGTAGGCCAGCCACCATTCATTCATCTACTTACCCCAAACCCAAAAGCGTGTGCGTAATGAAGTGCCACTCGCTCACATCAACCGGCGTAATTGAAAGACGATTGCCCTTTGCCAATACGCGCATATTGGCGAGCTCGGTATGACTGCGCAGCTCGGTTAGACTGAGCAGTCGCGTTTTGCACACGAACTGCACGTCGACATGCAACCAACGCGGATTGTCTGGTTTGGCGGCGGCATCATAAAAACGCGAGCTTGGATCAAACTGCGTGGCATCAGGGTAGGCGCGCTGGCTCACGCGGGCGATGCCTGCAATGCCCGGCTCGGCGCAACTGGAGTGATAGAAGAGAACGCCGTCGCCAATTTGCATTTGGTCGCGCATGAAGTTGCGCGCTTGATAATTGCGCACGCCATACCAAGGCACGGTTTGCGCTGGCATGGCGGCCAAGTCGTCAATGCTGCAATCGTCCGGCTCTGATTTCATTAACCAGTAACGCATGGGTCACCCGCACAAACAAAAACGGCGGGTCGCCAGCTTTGCTGTTCGACCACGCCGGTTGTGTGTATTGCATTGTGTTGCGTTGAATCACTGAGGCTCCCCTCAGAACTGTGATTCACTGCAACGTTGCAACCTAGGATGTAAACCAAGCAGATCCAAGCAGATCACTGCCCTAGCCACCTAGGCTGATGTGCCGCACTGCGAGTGCGACACATCGTATGGGACCCCCACCGTGCCGTCAGACCGGCATCCTGAACCGGAGGTCCAGATCGGCCACCTTCCTACTGCATCAGGTTCACCCGCGTGGGGCGATCACAACAGCAGCGATATGGTTAGCAGCCTAATGCCAATGCACATTGGTTCAAGGAATATATGGCCTTAACAAACACCGCAGGGGATTAAACGTTGTTGGTGTTATTACAGCACAACCTTTGCGTGTTGCACACGTCGAATGTGCAAAATATTTTTTTCGTTAGATGCAAAACCGAAAAAAGTCGCGCAACAAAGTGTGTGTATCACCTGCACTTGAGCGCGTTACTGTATGTGGTTTCGTGCTTAGCGCTGTGCTTAGAACCGATTCTTAAAACGAGGCTTAAAACAATTGCTCTTGCTGCGCCAGCGCTTCGTCGATACGCGCCTGCATGTCTTTCATGCGGCGACGTGTGCCGGATAAATCCAGCCCACTGGAATTGCGCATTTGCACCAGTTCCATCGCCAAGTTAAGCGCAGTCATGACCGCGAGCTTTTCGCCGTTGGCGCGGGTTTGGTCTGCAATTTCACGCAGCTTGCCTTCCAGCACGGTGACCGCAGCTTTGAGGTTAGCTTGCTCAGACTCAGCACAGGCCACGCGAAATTCACGGCCCATCAAAACAATGTCGAGTTGCCCCGATTCAGCTTGGCTCATGTTGCCTCCTCATCGCTGGGCAGTTGCGTCATCAACACCTCAAGACGACTGCGCGCCACGTCCATTTTTTCGGTGAGCGTGCGACGCTCGCCTTCAAGATTGGCAACCTTGGTGCGCAGGTCTTGGTTTTCGGTACGCAAACGCGAGCAATAGTTTGCCAATTGCTCAACGCGCGCTTCCAGTGCTGTGAGTTCTTCGTTCATGTCGAGACTATAGGGCGAGCGCCGCTTACTGGTCAATCGGGCTGGTGAATCGGGCACACGCCGGATCGCACCTAAAAGCCCACTTCAGGCCGCGCCCGAACACCAATCTCGCAACCGGAAATGGCTCGCCAGCGGGTATAATGCGGGGGTGGCTACAAAAGTAGTTGCCTTACGTTGAAGGTGCCCTTTTGCCATGCCATGGCACAGGGTGAAACGGGAAACAGGTGCGCGCGCATTGGCAAAGCAACAAGGTGCCAATCGACAGCAAAGCCTGTGCTGCCCCCGCAACGGTAAGCAGGATGAACACCCGCCGGCATACACCATGTCGGCAGCCACTGAGCTGCAGCACAGCTCGGGAAGGCGGTGTTTCTGTGTCGCAAACATCACGACCCTGCCAGCCCGGAGACCGGCCTTGCAACGAGATCCGAAAGTCGCGGGGTGCGACGCATGGGGTTTTCTGCGCTGGAGTTGCACAGCAACCGTTCGCCGACTTGCCTTATTTCTCCACTCCGTACTTTCGACTTGCCAATCTAACGCGCGGGGACGCACGTTAGTTTTTACGGAGTTTCAAAATGTCTTTGAGCACCACCCCTGTTTGCCAAAAGCGTTGTAATCCAAGCAAACCCACCCTGTTGTCTGTTTTAGTTGCCGCAGCGTTCGCGCAAGTTGCCCCCGCCGTGGCCGCAGAACCTGCGCTCGACACTATTGTGGTGACAGCCACGCGCTTTGAAAACAGCCTCAGTGAAGTACCCGCCAGCATGTCGGTTATCAGCGGCGATGCAATCCGCGCAAACCCAGCTATCAGCGTACCCGACTTACTCCGTTCAGTCGCTGGCGTACAGGTGCGTGCTTTATCTGGTTCTATGGCCACCGATGCCAGCATTGATATTCGCGGCATGGGTGAAGCGACAGGCGGAAACATTTTGATTTTGCTGGACGGCCAACGCCTCAATGAAGTCGACTCTGCCAGCATCAATTGGGCCATGCTGCCACGTGAAGCAATTGATCGAATTGAAGTGCTACGAGGCGCAGGCACGGTCTTGTATGGCGACCGCGCAGTAGGGGGTGTTGTAAATATCATTACCCGCCACGGCGGTGATCTGCCTGCCACCATTACCGCCGGCGTCGGCAGTTTCGGTCAGCGCTTGCTCAGCGTGTCGGGTGGCGCACATAACGAACAAGGCTTGTATCTACGCGGTGGCGCACAATTCCAACAAGAAACCGGCTACCGCAAAAACAGCGAAGCCGATGTCCGAAACGTTAACACACGTCTTGGCTGGCAGTCAGGTAAGTCACTTGATGTTTACGTTGACACCACAGGTTGGTCAAATACAAATGGTTTACCCGGTGCAATTTTCCGGCCGCAATACATCAGTGATCCGACGCAAACGCGCAAACCCAATGAATATGCCGAAAACCACGGCTACATTGTTCGCCCCGGCGTACATTGGCAAGTGAGCACGGCCTTAACGTTTGATGCGGAAGCAGGACAAACCAAACGCTATGACGCCTATCGCACTCCCACTTTTAATTCAGATCGCACACATGACACGGTGTCATTCACCCCGCGTGTACGCTGGCAACACGGCCTGGGTGGATTGGATAGTGAAACAGTCATTG
Source organism: Uliginosibacterium gangwonense (assembly GCA_005239635.1). Classification (GTDB taxonomy): domain Bacteria; phylum Pseudomonadota; class Gammaproteobacteria; order Burkholderiales; family Rhodocyclaceae; genus Uliginosibacterium_A; species Uliginosibacterium_A gangwonense_A. Next base: position 113,873 of record SBBQ01000041.1, on the reverse strand, counting down.
GTTTCGATACCTATCGCGGCAGCATCAACTACACCAGCTCAACACCGGGCCACCAAACCGCGCTGCAAGATTCTCAATCGGTGTACGTCAATAACACCACATTCTGGACCAGCAATTTGTCGACGACGCTGGGTGCTCGCCATCAACGTATGCAGCAATCTGCCGCCGACCTGTTAGCCCCAACTGCTGGCAACACCACGCGTGAACGTGACGCGGGCGAGATCGGTCTGCAATGGCAAGAGAAGGATTGGCGCATTTTTGCGCGTGGCGGCACAGTTTTCCGCTTTGCAAATACAGATGAATTGTTTGGCCTAGACTCTTCCTTTGCCACCATTTATTCAGGTGACTTGCGCCCCCAACATGGCGTGCAAGGTGAAATCGGAAGTGAGTTTTCCATCGGCACTGCGCGCCTCGGCATTTCAATCTTTAATCAACATCTAAAAGACGAAATCGCTTATGACGGTAATACGTTCACAAACGTCAATCTGCCACGTACGCGTCGTCGTGGCTTAGAGCTCACTGCAACCGTAGCGCTCGCCCCGCACTGGGCAGCGGGCGCAAGCTATACCTACACGAACGCGCAGTTTGTTGAAGGTGCAAATGCGGGCAAACGCATTCCACTCGTTGCTCGCCAGCACGCATCAGCACATCTTAATTGGCAAGGCGGAGCCTATGGCACGCACGGGTTGAATGTTTTATTCGTCGGCTCACAACCGATCTCTGGTGATTTTGCCAATGCAAAAGTCTTCTTGCCTGGCTACACCACTTTGGATTGGCGTTCCCGTTACGATTGGCAAAATTGGAATGCGACCTTTACAGTTCGCAATCTGACCAACAAGAAATACAGTGAGTTTGGTGGTTATGGCGGCACACCTGCGGATTACTATTACTATCCAGCGAATGGCCGTGGTGCATATGTGACCTTGGGCTACACCTTTAAATAACTGAGCCGATCCATGCGACTGCCACGCCACATTGCGCTGATGCTTGGGCTAACCAGCCTAGCTTTCATCAGTTTGGCGTGGGCCTTGCTCGCCGGCAGTTCGGTAGCCGGCTGGCAAGATGTGTGGCCCGCCTTGAACGGCGGTGGCGGCACCGCAGGGGAGGTAATTCGCACCCTGCGTTTGCCGCGCGCACTGGCCGCCTTTGCCTGCGGCGGCTTACTCGCTTTATCCGGCGCATTGCTCCAAATTTTGTTACGCAACCCGCTAGCCGACCCCTATGTTTTGGGGGTTTCGGGCGGCGCCAGCCTCGCCGCGCTGCTGGCCTTAGCAGTCGGTTGGTCTGGCTGGGCTATGCAAGGCAGCGCATTTGTTGGTGCGCTAATTGCCATGTTGTTGGTATTTGCTTTAGCACACCGCCGTGGGCCGTGGAGCAGCACACGCATGCTACTCACGGGTGTCATGGTGGCGTCGTTGTGCTCGGCATGTATTGCCTTGATTCTTTCGCTCGCCCCTGATGCGAATTTGCGCGGCATGTTGTATTGGCTGATGGGCGATGCCAGTCAGGCTGAGCACCCGCTCATTGCGCTGAGCGTATTACTGCTCGGCGTTACGATCACCTTGCCGCTTGCACGTGAATTGAACTTACTCGCTCGCGGCGAAATTTCAGCGCGTGCGTTAGGCGTGAATGTTACGCATCTCTCACGCTGGGTCTTTGTGCTGACCTCGTTGATGACCGCGATTGCCGTGACCACCATTGGCGCGGTGGGCTTTGTTGGCCTTGCCGTGCCGCATGTCACACGCTTTTTACTGGGCCACGATCAACGCATTGTGTTGCCTGCGAGCGTGTTACTCGGCGGCAGTTTGCTTACTTGCGCCGACACCTTGGCGCGCACGCTGCTCGACCCCGTGCAACTCCCCGTTGGTGTGTTTATGGCGCTGATTGGCGCCCCCCTGTTTTTGTGGCTACTGAGCAGGCGCTTTGCATGAGTACGGGCCGCGAATTTTCCACACCTGCCACTTTTGAAGTGCGCGATTTAACCGTGCAATTGGCAAATGATGAGCCCCTTTGCCAATCACTTTCGTTTGCATTGCAGGCAGGTGACTGCTTGGCCATACTCGGACGAAACGGTGCCGGCAAAACGACACTGCTACATCAATTAAGCGGGATTACGCCAACACAGCGCGGTTCTGTTTGGGTGAATGCACACAACTTGCATCAACAAACCCCACGGCAACAGGCGCAATGGCGCGGCTTATTGCCGCAGCAAGTAAGCGGCGGCATGAGTGAAGGGCTGGACTGTAGCGTGCTCGAAGCGGCACTCACAGGACGCCATCCGTTTATTAACCGCTGGCAACAAGAGAATGAAGCGGATTATCAGTTAGGACACGCGGCACTCACCGAAGTGGGCTTGCAGGGTTTGGAATCGCGCCGCGTTAACACGCTTTCCGGCGGTGAGCGCCAGCGGCTCAATTTAGCCACACTCTTTGTGCAAAACGCGCCGATCATGTTGCTGGATGAACCACTGGCGCATCTCGATTTACATCACCAGATTGCGGTACTGGAATCATTGCAGCGACGTGCGCAGCAAGGGCATATCGTCATCATGGTGCTGCACGACCCAGCCTTGGCGTGTCGCTATTGCAGCCATACTCTGCTGCTTTATGGCAATGACGAAATCAGCAACGTAGGGATTGGCAACGCGGAGTTTGGCCCGATTAGCCTTGTAGATGCCGCACGTTTAAGCCAGTTGTACGGCCACCCGATTCAAGAAATTCGCAGCGCCACGAATGCACGCGTGTTTATTCCCGACTAATCGCGGGCTTTTGAATTGCTGTCTTTTGTTTTGATTGATGTGCGACGTGAGCGCGCCTGTTCTAACGCACGGCACACCAATGTTGCACCATCAAGAATGCGCGGCGAATGGCGCAAAATCAAATCCGGCGGCACATGAAATAGATTGTGATTCGCGACGGCAGGCACGCTGGGCCAGCGCAACCACATTTGCAGCCCCGGGTCTTGCATGTCGTTTGGCAAAGCCTCACCTTCATTCGCGCCAGATGCTGCCGTGTTTTCTTTGCGCTGCACTTCGGCCGCCGACAAAATCGCTTCCGGTTGAGCAGCCAACACGGATTCCACACTCACCACCGGCGCAATGGCAGGCAGATTGGCAAACACATTGCGGCCACCACACAGACCCAATACATCGCTAATCACGTGTTGGCCATTTACGGTGTAAAGCGGTTGGTGCCACACCTGCAAAAATACCGGCACCGTTGGTCGCCCCGCATATTGGCTTTGCAACGACTGGTAACGTTGCTCAAAATTGTGGGCCGCACGTGCGGCTTCAATTTCGCTGCCCGCAATGACACCGAAAGAACGGAGTGTCGTAGCAATGTCTAGCAATCGGTGTGGTTGCGAAATAAACACAGGAATGCCGAGGCGACGCAGCTTGGCAAAATCATGCGCACGCTGACTGGATTCCATTGCGATCACCACATTGGGCTTGAGCGCCACAATCGCCTCAAGATTTAAGCCACTACTGCCGCCCACACGTGGCAACTTTCGTGCGTCTGGGGGGAAGTCGCTGAACTCGGTTACAGCCACGACGCGCGGCCCTGCGCCAGCTGCAAACAAAAGCTCGGTCACATGGGGCGCGAGGCTAACAATGCGTTGCGCGGGCTGCGGCAAACGCAATACTTGCCCCACATCGTCACGCAGCTCAATTGGCGCGGCAGCGCAGCGTGTTGCCAGGAGCAGCAGCAAGGCGCCCACAGCGAATTGCAGAGCTGCGCTGCACGCGCAACACCACCTAGGCCAGCGTTTTCTAGGAGATTCAAATACAGAATTTGCTAATGCAGGATGCGCCACGCTCATCTTTGCCAATCCCACTCTCGAATGACGAATTTGTTGCTCGCTTAGATTAAGCATTTTACTGCCCACACACAGGCCCCCCAACGCGCACATCCAAATTCGCGATTTTCATCTGACCCGCCGTGAATGGTATCCTTCAACCCCATATTAAAGGCCATCTGAGCCGTGCTGTGCTGCTGAACATCATCTGCACACCGACGACAACACGCCATTTGCCAATTCGCCAATAGCCATGAGCACACTTGCCACTTATACCCTCACCACGCCAGACGCTATTCCGCTGGAGCAGGTGCGCCGTGCGCTCATTATTAAGCTACGCCACCACGGTGATGTACTGCTTACCACACCCGTTTTTTCGGTGCTGAAAGAACATGCGCCGCACATTGAGATTGATGGCTTGGTCTACGCCGACACAGCGCCCATGCTTTCGCTTCACCCGGCGTTGTCTCAATTACACACGATTGACCGCAACTGGAAGAAGCTGGGACTGTTAGCACGATTAAAAGCGGAGTGGGCGCTTAAAAGGGCACTAAAATCACGCGCCTACGACCTCGTCATTCATCTCACCGAGCATCCACGTGGCGCAAGACTTGTACGACAGCTACAGCCACGGTGGAGCGTTGCACCAAGCAAACGTAATGCGTATTGGAAAAATACCTTTACGCACTTCTACGGCCCGCACACCAACCCGAAACGCCACACCGTTGAGACACATCTAGATGCAGCACGCCGTCTAGGCCTCAATCTAGATCGTAGCGACCGTCGCTTAACGCTGGTGCCGGGTCGCGATGCTACGCACAACATCTCGCAACTATTAAAGAAACACGCTTTAGAAGCGGGAAACTACGTACACATTCACCCTACCTCTCGCTGGCTTTTTAAGTGTTGGCGTATTGATTCAAATGCCGCTTTGCTCAAACAACTTTATACTCGTGGCGAAACGCTCGTATTGACTGCTGCGCCTGACGCTGAAGAACTCAAAATGGTTCAGGCTATCGCTCAACAGGCAGATGTTCCTATTGTTAACTTAGCCGGCCAGCTCAGCCTCAAAGAACTCGCTGCGCTTACGCAACAAGCAAAACTATTCATCGGCGTAGACTCCGCCCCAATGCATATTGCGGCAGCAATGGGCACGCCTAGCGTCGTTTTGTTTGGCCCTTCAGGTGACTTAGAGTGGGGGCCGTGGCATGTGCCGCACACCATTATCACTAGCCAACACACCTGCAGGCCCTGCGGCCGTGACGGCTGTGGCGGTTCCAAAATTTCTGAATGTCTCACCTCTTTGCCTGTAACACGGGTGCTGGATGCGTGTGTACAACATCTAGAGGCGCAGTAAGGGCATGCGACTTGCAATTGTGCGTCAGCGATACACACCCTTTGGTGGCGCAGAACGTTTTGTAGATTTGGCCATCCGCGCGCTGCACGATCAGGGTGCGGATATTTCTTTGATCTGCCGCCGCTGGAACGACGACACCACGCTACCGGTCGTTCACTGCAACCCGCTCTACATAGGACGGCTTTGGCGCGACTGGGGTTTTGCACTTGGCGTGCAGGGCATTATTCGGCGCAATGAGTTCGACCTAATCCAAAGCCACGAGCGCATACCTGGCTGCCACGTTTTCCGTGCAGGAGATGGCACCCACGCTACCTGGTTAGAACAGCGTGCGCGCTGGCGAGGCGGGAAAACTGCCTTTCTTGACCATCTTTCGCCTTGGCATCGTTACACACTTGCCGCCGAACGCCAGATGTTTGCGCATCCCAATTTGCGCGCCGTCATTTGCAATTCGCAAATGGTCGCCAACGATATTCATACGCGTTTTAATGTGGCCAGCGACAAATTACACGTGGTGCTCAACGCCGTCGACTCAGACTGTTTCTCACCTGCATTACGCAGCCATCGCGCCAGCATTCGGCAACAACTAAAATTGCATGACAACACGCCGACATTCGTATTTGTCGGTTCAGGCTTCGAGCGCAAGGGTCTGCCTATTCTGCTCCAAAGTTTAGCCAGAACATCACGCAATCCTGAAATCGCCGCCCATCTTTTAGTCATCGGGCACGATCGGCACATGTCACGTCATCAACAGCTCGCTGCATCTTTGGGCCTCGCTGAACGCGTGCACTTTCTGGGGCCACAAAAAGATGTTCGGCCTTATTTAGGGGCCGCGGATGCCTTTGCCCAGCCCACCCTTTACGACCCCATGCCTAATGCAACGCTAGAGGCATTGGCAAGTGGCCTACCCGTTTTAACGTCCACTTTTTCTGGCGCAGCGGAGTTAATTTCCTCGCCGCTAGTGGGCCAGGTGGTTGATCCGTTTAATGAGACAACCCTAGTCGCAGCGCTGAATACGCTCATTCTGGGTCGCGCCAACCCTGCGCACACCCAAGCTGCGCGCACCTCCGTTGCACACCTAACCCCACAATACATGGCTGCAGCGCTACAAAAGCTGTACGCCTCGCTGTGTTCAAACACACAATAAAATGCCACAAGCTTGCTGAGCGCTAGACCGGTATAATTACGGACCTAGCCACTTGTTAGCCGGCCATGTCCGCGACCATCCACACCCACCCTTCTTCCAAAGCCATTTACCTACGTTTGCTGGGTTATGTACGTCCGCACTGGAAGGTATTTGCCGTTGCCATTTTGGCAATGGGTGCCACTGCCGCCACCGAGCCATTACTACCCGCGCTACTTAAGGCTTTGTTTGATTCAGGCTTTGGCCCAAATGCCACTGCACACCCCGCGTGGTACTACCCACTGATTCTGGTTAGCATTTTTCTGCTGCGCGGCCTGGTCGGGTTTGTGGCTGATTACGCATTGGCTTGGGTTGGCAATCGCTTGGTTATGGATTTACGCAATGCTGCCTTTGAGCGGCTCGTCAATCTACCTACCCATTATTTTGAGTCAACAACAACCGGAGAAATGGTATCAAAGCTAACCAATGATGTAACAGGCGTTACAAACGCGGCAACTACTGTACTCACGGTAGCCGTACGCGACACGATAACGCTCATTGGCCTACTTGGGTGGTTGCTCTATCTCAATTGGCAACTCACTCTTATTGCCATATCAATTACTCCAATCATTGCTTTGATTGTGAGCAAATTTGGCGGGCGCTTGCGCGAAGTTTCTCGTCAGGCCCAACGCTCTTTGGGACGCCTAAACCACATTCTTGAAGAAGCCATTAGCGGGCATCGCATCGTCAAAATATTCGGCGGGCAGCAATACGAAGTAGATCGCTTCCACCACGCCAGCCAAGAACAGCGTGGACTCTCCATGCGGCAAACCATTGCAGCAGGTGCACAAGGTCCTTTCGTTCAATTCTTTGTCGCCATCGCACTCGGTTTGATCATTGGCATTGCGCAGCATCAGTCACACAGCGACCAAACGACCATTGGATCCTTTGTGAGCTTTATCACTGCAATGCTCATGCTGCTTGCCCCAACCAAGCGACTTACCGATATCAACGCGCCTTTACAACGCGGCTTAGCAGCTGCTGAGAGTGTTTTTGAGCAGCTGGATGCGCCCACCGAATCTGATCAGGGACAACCGCTAACGACTGCGCTCAAAGGGCATGTGCGCATCGAAAACTTAACCATGCGCTATGAAGGCGCAAATCGCGATGCACTCCATCAGATCAACCTTGATATTCAGCCGGGCAGTTGCATTGCGTTGGTTGGCGGTTCTGGCGGTGGCAAGTCTACTTTAGCCAACCTCATCACGCGTTTTTACACGCCGACGAGTGGCCGGATTTGCGTAGACGGCCTTGATATTCAAACTATTCGCCTGCTCGACCTGCGCGCCAATTTGGCGCTCGTGAGCCAAGATGTGGTGTTGTTTAACGACACCGTCGCCGCCAACATTGCCTATGGCCAAATGCAGCACGCGAGCTTGCAAGACATTGAGCGTGCTGCTCGCGCTGCACACGCGCATGACTATATTAGTGCCTTGCCGGAAGGCTACCAAACCCAAATTGGTGAAAACGGGGTCAAGCTATCTGGCGGCCAACGCCAGCGTCTTGCTATTGCACGCGCTTTGCTAAAAAACGCGCCCATTTTGATTCTCGACGAGGCGACATCCGCGCTCGACACCGAATCAGAAAAAGCAGTGCAAGCCGCGCTCGATGTATTAATGCAAGGGCGCACCACAATTGTTATCGCGCATCGTTTATCCACGATTGAACACGCCGATTGCATTGTCGTACTGCAAGGCGGCGAAATTGTTGAGCAAGGCAAGCACGCTGAACTGCTCGCAGCCAACGGCACGTACGCCCGGCTGCACGGCATGCAATTTAAAGACAGCGCAGCGTAAATACCAACATGAGTTTGCACATCGTACATACCGAATCTTCTTGCGGCTGGGGCGGGCAAGAAATTCGCATTCTTGAAGAATCACGCGGCATGGTCGCACGCGGACACCGCGTTACGATTTTGTGCCCGAGTGAATCGCACATTTATCAACGCGCATTAGATCGCGGCCTGAATGCCATCGCACTGCCCATCGCACGTAAAAATCTGCGCGGCTTATTCGCCATGCGCGCTTGGCTCAAGGCCAACTCGGCGAGCGTCATCAACACACATAGCTCCACAGATTCGTGGCTCGCTGCATTGGCAAATACCACCTTTGCACATCGCGCGCCCATTGTGCGAACACGACATGTTTCTGCGCCGGTCTCTCCCAGCATGAGTTCGCGTTGGTTATACGGCACGGCAGCAAAACATGTCGTAACCACCGGCGAATCGCTACGCCAAACATTAATTCAAGAACTCAATTTGCCGGCGTCGCAGCTTACCTCAGTGCCAACTGGCCACGATACAACACGATTCGCGCCCGGTGACCAACTCACTGCGCGACAACAGCTTGGGTTACGCACCGATGTACGCTGGGTCGGCATTGTCGCGACCTTGCGCAGCTGGAAAGGTCACGTGCATTTATTGCAGGCCATTGCACAACTCAACGATCCCAGTGTCCACCTCGTAATTGTGGGCGATGGACCGCAATTCAATGCAATTCACTCTCTCATCATCAAACTTGGATTGTCCGATCGTGTTGTCATGGCAGGAGAGCGGTCTGACCCTGAGCTCTGGCTTAGAGCTTTTGATATTTTTTGTTTACCTTCTTATGCAAATGAGGGGGTACCTCAAGCATTAGTTCAAGCGATGTTGACCGGACTCCCTGTAATCAGCACCCCCGTAGGTGCCATTCTCGAAGCCTTATCAAACAACCGGTCGGGTTTAATTGTGGAACCAAAACAACCTGCACAATTAGCCGCTGCAATTGAGCTGATTTTGTCCTCTACTGATTTGTCATTAAAACTGGGGCGCCAGGCCCGATTAGATGCGCTATCTAAGTTTGGCTTTGACTCTATGATCGATTCAATGGTCTCAATATTTGAATCTGTCTCAAACCAAACGCAAACGATTTAATATGCCTTTAAAGCTCCATGGCTAACCGAACCCACAGAATTCTCGTCGTTCATGTGTCACGCATTGGCGACACACTTCTGTGCACTCCCGCACTCAGAGCAATTGCACATCAATATCCCAATTCAGAGATTACGGTTCTCGCTCATCCCAATCGCATAGAAGTACTCCAGCATTTACCTTATGTCCATCGATACATTGCAGCAACAAAGAAAACAGTATGGTGGCGAGGAAGATTAAAACTGCATCAATTTGATATCGCCTTCGTATTTGGCTCAGATGCTTCATTAATCAAATATGCGCTACGTGCCAGCAAGAAAGTTATCGCATACAAACAAGATGATGAAACACTGAATAAAAAACTTTACATATGCGGTGACCCAATAGAGCTTGCACCTGCACACGCTACTGACGTGTATTTGAACCTTGTTCAGCTTTTAGGTGTAAAGGCATATGGACGGCACTTAGAGTTATGTCTTACTCCAGCAGAAATTAATCAAGCAGCTAGATTGTTGTCATTGCAGCTTAAGCTTAACGAGCCCAAACCCCTAATCGGCCTCCAGGTTGCTAGCTTCCCCACTAAAGCTTACCGCGACTGGCCACTTGAATACTTCCATCAGCTGACGCAGCGTTTGCTTTCACATTGGCCAGACGCCTATTTTCTGATACTAGGTGGCCCAAACGAGAGGGAGCAAGCCGCATCACTTTCAGCAAAGATAGGGAGTAGATCATGGCCGCTGACTGGCACACTCACACTACGCCAGACTGCGGCCATAATGTCTCAACTTGACTTGTATGTTGGCGTCGACACAGGCCCGACTCACATGATGAGCACATTTGACATTCCCATGGTTGCGTTATATCACTGTCGATCGCCTTCTTACTTTTATGGTCCAATTGGCCATCCGCATGCCGCACTTATTGACCATCCTTTGGCTCAAAGTAACTTATGTGATACCACTTCGCCCATGAGCCAAATCAGTGTTGAAACAGTATTTCACGCTGCCCTGAAGGTTCTCGACTTGCAAGCACCTAATAAAAGCCGCGCACAACACTCATGAAACCAGTTTTTTTGCGCCAACAATACGCGTGCGTTCACTAATCTAGCAATTTATAGCTTGCGAATGTAGCAGCACATGCGCCTTATTCAAGTTAATCTGCAGTTAAGCTTTGGCGGCGGAGAGGTGTACACGCTCTTTTTGAGCAAAGCCCTAGCCGCAGCAGATATTCCGTTTGACTTGGTGGTTCATCCGCAGGCGCAATGGTGGCGCACACACGACATTCCTGCCCAACAGATTCATCTAGCCACCACGGCTGAAGACTTGTTAGGCCTGCCGCTCAATGAACCGTGTTGGCTGCTGTTTCACGGCCCGGCGCACCCCACATTAAACGCAGCACTTAAAGCGCGCGGACATAAGTTAGCGTGTTTTGTGCACCTGCCGCTTTACCAGCGCAGCGCAGAATCATTTCGTAATTACGATCGCTTGTTTGCTGTATCGAGCTATGTGTTGCAAGGTCTCATCGAAGCTGGTTTAACGCAAGCCTGGCCGCCACCCCTCTACGGGGTGGCGCACTTAGCGCGCCCGGCCGAACCCGACGGTAAAATACGACGCGGCAATATATACGACTGGGATGTACGAAAGGTTCGTGACCGTTTAGGTAAGTGGCTCACACCGATCGTAACGCCCTTGGCAAATGCCATTTCGCCGCCCCCCACTTTTAGCAAACGTTCGGGCATCACAATTGGCGTGGTGTCACGCATTACACCGATCAAACAATTTCCAACATTGTTTGCCAGCATCGCCCCTGTGTTGCGTGAGTTTGCCAATATCAATTTAGAAATATTTGGCAGCGGCGGTTATGCGTCTGTTCGTGATACGCGGGCTGCGTTAGCGCCCATTGCGGACACGCCCAATCGTGTTCGCTTTTGGGGGCAGCAAACCGATGTTCGCTTGGTGTATCAGCAACTCGACTATTTGCTCACTGGCTTGCCGGAGAAAGAAGCACTGGGTCTTAATGTGATCGAAGCGCAGCTCTGCGGCACACCCGTACTGGCCCCCAATGCGCCACCTTTTTCAGAGACCGTGCACCACGCTCATACCGGCTATTTATTTGAAGATCCGCGTAAAGATGGTGCGCATGGATTTCGCTCACTCCTACAAAACTTGAGCAACGGGAATTACGCCCACCTCAACACACTCAACGACCAAGCTCACTTGGCAAAATTCAGTGAGTCGCAATTTAATGCGCGTGTACTGCAGGCTATGGATGGGCTGGAAGGTTTGCAACCTGCATCCACAAAGGTTGCGACATGAGCGATTCACCGAGCATTCTCATTATTCGGCGCGACAATATTGGCGACCTAGTTTGTACAACACCGTTGATGATGACCCTGCGCAAGCACTTTCCGCAGGCGCATATCACTGCGCTCGTTAACAGCTATACGGCCGATGTTCTGACGCACCATCCTGCGCTCAATGAAGTGGTGTATTACACCAAGGCTAAGCACGCAGGCTCTATTTTTGATGTTATGCGCGCATATTGGCAACGCCTACGCTTAATGCTCGTCTTGCGAAAACGTCGCTTCGATTTTGCCATTCTTGCCGCCCCCGGTTTTCAACCGCGCTTGTTGCGTTTAGCGCGTACCGTGGGTGCACGAGAAATCGTAGGTTACGTACAGACCGACACGCCGCCACCTCTCGCGCAACAAATTAGCAAAGCGTTGCCATGGCCGACCCCATTGCCAAACGACAGCACGCAAACTGAACAAACCAGTTATTTATTAAACGCGATTGGTATTCACGAGCAACCGGGGCCCGCGTGTATCGCATTTAACCCACAGGCAGTGTCCGCCCTACTTCAACAACATCCCACACTCAAAGTCGTGGGTGACACGCCCCCGCCCAAGCGAATTGGCATTCACATTTCTGCCCGAAAGCCGAGTCAACGTTGGTCAGAACAGTCCTTTGCTGAGTTGATACAATTGCTTGCGCAAACTGCATCGCCAAATCACCCACCGCAATTTATTGTATTGTGGGCGCCGGGTGATGAAAACAATGCGCAGCACCCGGGCGATGATCAAAAAGCTGCGCGCTTAATCGCCGCCACGCGCGCACTAAATCTCGGTGCTGAAATCGTGCCGATCGCAACCACACGGCTCGAAGAATTGATTGCCGCCATTTCACTGTGCGACGATTTTATTTGTGCGGATGGCGGCGCGATGCATATTGCAGCCGGGCTTGGCAAACCCATTGTGTGTTTATTTGGGCAAAGCTCGGCAACACACTGGCGACCGTGGGGCGTACCTTACCGTTTGCTGCAAAAAGAAACGCTACAAGTATCAGACATAAGTGCGGCCGAGGTAGCTGAAGCCTATAGACAGCAAAGGACAGAACTTAGGGAGCAAGAACATTGCGAGGCTGAGTGATTGCTTTCATTTGTGTGATTAACCCTAGCAATGCACCATTAACAGTCCAAAAGATCAGCGACTGCTCTCGAACGAAGGTGTCATTGGTCATGTTCCTGACAACCATTCCTACTGCGATCATGATACCCAACAAAGCATACTGCCGGGCACTTGCTTCAAACATTTTTCTGGCATAAAACGTTACGAGCCCATATAGCCACAATAAGGCGCACAAAATTCCAGGGACGCCCATCATAAAGCCATAATCTAGCCATAAATTGTGAGCATGCCAAACTTCCGTATTACTTTGCGGAATTAGCTCAGGATGAAGCATTTTCATCGCTTCACGCCCAAAACCCGCACCCCATAACGGGTGCTCTAAAACGGCAACGAGCATGTCGTCCCATACTGCAAAACGAATATCACCAACATTCACGCCCGCAATATTTTGTAAGCCATAACGCATATATGTCACTGCCGCGACCAGCGCGGCAGAAATAAATATGGCGCCCAGCACCAAAATCCATCTACGGTGACGCCATTGGCTTTGGTCGCGCATGCCCAACATAGTCAGCGCCAAGACCTGCGCTGCCACACCGACCCAAAGAGTGCGTTGCATAGAACCAATCGCCAGGGTTGTACAGCCCAACAATGCGACAACTGCAAAATAACCGTAAAAAATACCGCGTTCTCTCCAGGCCACCCAAGCAAGTACGGGCCACAGCATCAGATACGTACCAGAGTACATTGCAACGCCCGGAAAATATTTCGCGTTGATATACCAAGAATGGTTATATGCAAAATGAACGGCCATCCATATCGTCATCACGATGCCAGAACATACCACTGCACGCGCAAACCATCTCCAAGCAATTTCCGAACGAACAATTATCCAAGCAGACCAAAATGCCAAAAAAGTATAAACAATTTCATTTTTAATTTCGCCAAGTGAGTATGCAAAATCAATTGAATAAATCAATGAAACGCCACTCACTAAAAGCCAAGGCATAAAAAAGCGAGTCACCGCAGGCAAAAACGGTATGTCATGTCGGAAACTAATGTACTGCACAATTGCAAACAGGCTAAGCACCAACAATAGCGATAACCGTAATGCGACAGTTCCTGAGTAAGGCAAAATGGCAATAAAAACGCACAGAATCATAAGCCCCACGAGACCCTGATTCGGCCGAGAATATTTTTCAGACATTTTTAAATATCAATAACAACTGAGCAGAATCTAATCTCTCACAGCCTCAAAGTTGAACAATTTAGACTTTGGCGACTTCTTATTACCAATAGCAAACCCATTGTTTTCTAGATACGACAATAGCTCGAAATCATTTTCGCCATGCAGCTCACCACAAAGATAGCGCGAATTTTTTAAAAGCGAGAGGCCCAAACCTTTGATGATGGCGCGCTCTGCGCCCTCAGTATCAACCTTCAATACGTCGATTTGGGTAACCCCAAGTTCACTCAAACGCTTACCGCTTTCACGAATCTTCAAAGTAATTTTTTGCTCGGCGCCACTCGCACCGCGCTGAAATACACTCCATCCGCCTTCATTATTTGCTGCGGGTGAATGAATGAAGGTAATTTCCCCATCGGCATCACCTAGAGCCTCGTTGTAGGCATAAACATTTTTAAATTGGTCACAATTTTTCTTCAACACTTCAAAATTTGACTCAATAGGTTCGAAGCAATGAATTTCTGCATTTGGATAGATTGACTTCCAAAACAAAACTGAAGCCCCAACATTTGCACCCACATCTACGATGCACTTAACGTCGTTAGGCAAGTTCGGCGTGTAGTAGGCATTACGTTTGCCGTGCAAAAAGCATTCGTAAGCCACAAATGCGTCACTCGTTCCACTTCGATAGGAAAATCGCATACCTTTCCACGCAAATGACTTGAGTTGGTTACCCGCTGTTGGCTTGGCGAAACCTGAGAACTCAGCTGCGTAGGAATAACTTCCACTTCGCACAATTGCCTTGATAAAACGCTTTACACTTCGAGTTGCCATTTAGCCTTAACTCCAGATTAATTATCCGAAGAGGATATCACCGAACGAACTTTATCATGCGGCCTGGATACCGCTCGTCATCTAATGCGCCTCATCCCAATTAGGACCAACGCCCACTTCTGCAACAAGCTGCACAGATAGCGCTGCCACCTCCGCCATCAGCTGCGGCACGCGCTGACGCACAACTTCCAATTCAGCGTGCGGCACTTCTAGCACCAATTCATCGTGCACTTGCATCACTAAACGCGTGGCCATTTGATCATCACGCAACCACTTGTGCACAGCAATCATAGCGAGCTTAATTAAATCTGCGGCGGTACCTTGCATGGGCGCGTTAATTGCAGCGCGCTCTGCGCCTTGACGGCGCCCTACTTGTTGGGCGCGAATATCTGGCAGCCATAAGCGGCGGCCAAACCAGGTTTCGACGTAGCCTTTGTCACGCGCAAGTTGTCGTGTGGCATCCATATACTGCGCCACGCCAGGATAGCGCGCAAAATAACGGTCGATATAGGTTTGCGCGGCGCTGCGCTCTAGGCCCAAATTCTTTGCCAATCCGTGCGCGCTCATGCCGTAAATCAACCCAAAATTGATCACCTTTGCCACGCGACGTTGATCGCTACTGACTTCATCTGGTGTCACACCAAACACTTCGGCTGCCGTCGCACGGTGCACATCTTCGCTATTGGCAAATGCTTGTAGTAGGCGCTCGTCTTGCGACAAGTGCGCCATGATACGCAGCTCAATTTGCGAGTAGTCCGCACTCATCAACACACAGCCAGATGGCGGAACAAATGCCGCACGAATACGACGGCCTTCAGGCGTACGGATCGGAATATTCTGTAGATTTGGATCGGTGCTCGCCAGCCGCCCGGTAACCGCAGTGGCCTGGCCATAGGTCGTGTGTACACGTCCCGTAGATGCATTGACCATGCGCGGCAACTTGTCGGTGTAAGTACTTTTGAGTTTGGCTAGGCCACGATAATCCAGAATCAGTTTGGGCAAAGGGTAATCCAGTGCTAACTGCTGCAACACTTCTTCATCGGTTGAAGGTGTGCCCGACGGCGTTTTTTTAACGACCGGCAGCTTCTCGCGTTCAAATAAAATTTCTGCCAGTTGTTTCGGCGAATTGATATTGAACGGTTGCTTTGCCAATGTGTGCGCTTCCGCTTCAAGCGCCAACAGTTTCTGGCCGAGCTCATGGCTTTGCTGCATGAGCAGTGTGCTATCAATCAGCACGCCTTGGCGCTCCATGTCATATAGCACTTCAGCCACTGGCAATTCGATGTCGTGATACAACTTTGCCAATCGCGCTTCGTGCTGCAAGTTTTCCCACAACACGTTATGCACACGCAGGGTTACGTCGGCGTCTTCTGATGCATATTCAGTTGCGCGCCGTACCTCAACTTGCTCAAAGCCAATGCGGCTCGCGCCTTTGCCCGTTACCTCGTCGTAGGTTAGCGGCTTTAAGCCTAGATGACGCAACACAAGCGAATCTAAATCGTGCGGTTTATCGACTTCATAAACGTAGGATTCAAGCAGGGTATCGTGCGCCACACCAGCGAGTCGAATTCCGTGATTCGCCAAAACATGTCGATCATACTTAAGGTGCTGCCCTACTTTTTTGTGCGCATCCGATTCAAGCCAAGGCTTAAGCCTTGCCAAAACTTCGGCCATTGGCAATTGTGCAGGCGCATCTGAATACACGTGACCCAACGGCAAATAGGCTGACTCGCCCGGCGCTATGGCAAAGCTCATTCCCACCAATTGCGCATGCATCGGCTCTAAGCTGGTGGTCTCGGTATCAAACGCGGTGAGCGACGCTTCATTAAGTTTGGCGAGCCAGGCATCAAACGTTTGCCAATCCATAATGGCTTGATAGTTCGCACGATGCGCACCCGAATCATCCACCTCGCGCGCCACCATGCCATCGCGCACAAATGCGATCGCCTTGTTCGAGGCAGCAGCTTTCTTTGCCCCAGGCTCAGCTTCGGCACTACCGCCACCTTGCAGCTCTTTTAATAAAGTGCGGAAACCCAAACGCTCGTAAATCGCTTGCAGCGTATCGGTGTCACGCGCACGCGGCGCCAAATCAGCGGGTTGTTCCGGCAGTGCAACTTGGCAGTTGACCGTGAGCAACTTGCGGCCGAGCGGTAGAAACTCAAGGTGCTTGCGTAAGTTCTCGCCCACCTTGCCGCCCACTTCGTCAGCACGGGTCACCAACGCATCCAAGGTTCCAAATTCGTTGAGCCACTTCACGGCGGTTTTGGGGCCACATTTTTCAACGCCGGGAACGTTATCAACACTGTCACCGACCAGCGCAAGGTAATCAACGATGCGCGCAGGCGGCACACCAAATTTTGCCAGCACACCCGCTTCGTCCAGCACTTCGTTAGTCATGGTGTTAACCAGGCGAACATGCGGATTGACCAACTGCGCAAGATCTTTATCGCCCGTTGAAATGACGCAGTCCATGCCTTGCTCGGCAGCACGCATGGCCAAGGTGCCGATTACATCGTCCGCTTCTACGCCATCCACCATCAAGATGGGCCAGCCCAGCGCGCGCACTGCATCCAGAATAATTGGCACTTGCACCGCCAAGTCTTCTGGCATTGAAGGACGATGCGCTTTGTAATCTGGATACCAATCATCGCGAAAGGTTTTGCCCTTGGCATCGAATACACACGCGCCAAATTGCGCGTACCCTTCGCGAGTAGAATCGACGTTGTCTCCAAACGCGAGACGCCGTAGCATGGAGACCACGCCATACACCGCGCCAGTTGGCAAACCTTCCTGATTACGCAAGTCGGGCAAGGCGTGAAAGGCGCGGTAAAGATAACTGGATGCATCAACCAGCAGCAGTGTGGACATGGTGCAAAATTTTCAAAGAGTACGAACAGCGAATAGGAATGATCAGAAACGCGTGCGCTATGTGTGTGCCAGCGAACGCGTCATGAATTGTGCAACCTTTTCATGCCAAACACCTTCGTGCCAAAACCGAAGATCAGGAGTCCGATATGAGCAAACATAAAAAACTACCCAAAATCGTTGACCCTGGTTTGTCAGCGGTTAGCTACAACGCACGCGAAGCCTGGCGCATTTTTGGCATTATGGCAGAGTTCGTAGAAGCCACTGAACGCCTCGCCGAAATCCGCCCGGCTGTGTCTATTTTTGGCAGTGCACGCACCAAGCAAGATGACCCGCGCTACTTGCTCACCGAGCGTATTGCACGCTTGTTGTCGGACGCAGGCTTCTCTGTCATATCGGGCGGCGGTCCCGGCATCATGGAAGCTGCCAACAAAGGCGCGTATTACGGCAAATCGCCCTCTGTCGGGCTCAATATTCAATTGCCACACGAGCAAAGTGGCAACCCTTATCAAGACGTTTCGCAAACCTTTCAGCACTTCTTTGCGCGCAAGTTTATGTTCGTTAAATGCGCCGCGGCCTATGTCGTCATGCCCGGCGGCTTTGGCACGCTCGACGAACTGATGGAAGCGCTCACCTTAGTGCAAACGGGCAAGAGCCGAAAAATCCCCATTATTTTGGTGGATAGTGCTTTTTGGCAGGGCTTGGTTGATTGGTTCCGTGATCGCTTGGTGGTGGATGGCATGATCAGCCCCGATGACATGAACCTCATTCAGGTGATCGACGACCCGCAAGCCGTGGTCGACGCCATTTTTAAGCACTACGAAACGCGTGGTTTTAAACCCTTGGCTGAAGAGCACGAGCTCATGCTCAATCTGTAAGCCTGCATTGCAGGCCTGCAACTCAGGCACCCCGCAATGCGCACCCCTAAATAGGCGTAAAACCGGCTGAAATAGGCACAAAATGCATCGCGACAATCCGGCCCACTTGGTAAAATGAAGGTAAGGAGCCCGCCATGCTGAACACCTACAAAACTGCTGCGCCAATTTCTGCCATGCAAACTGCGTCAACCTTGATTGCGCTTTTGCGCGCTACCGTGGTGTTCGCCTTGCTCACAGGCGCAACGCTCGTACATGCACAATCCGCTCCGCAAAAGCTGCAGCCCATTCCTGAGCCGCCTGCTATGCCGGCCAATGCCAGCAGCGCGCAAGAGGATGAGCCTGAGGTGACCATTCGCGAACGCAGCGGCGGCGAAAAGGCTGAGGAATATCGCGTGCGCGGCAAGTTATACATGGTGAAAGTGACCCCCGCTCACGGCAAGCCGTACTACCTCATCGACCAACGCGGCGATGGCATCTTTACGCGCATGGACGGATTGGACACCGGACTAAAAGTGCCGCAATGGGTGATTCATTCTTGGTAAGACTGGGTTGCCCATTGGCAAATGCCAATACCAAATCCCCGTCGGCAGCACATAACAACAAACAACTCAGGAACAACACAAGGATTGGCAAAAAAGTGTGTGTGTTTTGCTTGCCTAGTAAATCGTAGCGCGCTTTACACCAATCGTTGTTCAATCCTTCGACATTCAATCGCGATCGCAACTTAACCGTAGCATGTCCGTCTTTACCACCGTTACCGAAGAGCAGCTTTCTGGCTGGCTCAAACATTACTCAGTTGGCTCGCTCACCGAGCTGCAAGGCATTTCTGCCGGCATTGAAAACACCAACTATTTTGTGACTACCACACACGGGCCAAATGGCGGTCGTTTTGTGCTCACGCTATTTGAAAAGCTCACACGCACCGAGTTGCCGTTTTACATTCATCTCATGGCACATTTGGCGCGCCACGGCATTCCTTGCCCGGCGCCGATTGCAGACCGCGATAACGAATACCTCGGCACCCTGCACGACAAACCCGCCGCGCTCGTTACCCGTCTTTCAGGTCGTTCAGTCATGGAGCCAGACGCGCGACATTGCGCTGCAATTGGCGCTATGTTGGCCGACATGCACATTGCAGGCCAAAGCTATGGGCGCAAACTTGAAAACCCGCGCGGCCCGCGTTGGTGGAAAGATGTCGCCCCGCAAGTAATGCCATTCCTGCCGCCAGACGAACAATGGCTGCTGAAAGAAGAATTGCGTTTTCAGGGTTTGCATCACACGCACGATTTGCCGCGTGGCGTTGTGCACGCTGACTTGTTCCGTGACAACTGCCTATTTGAAGAAGACGATGGCGCACGCGTAGGCGGCATTATTGATTTTTATTTTGCCGGCAACGATGCGCTGCTGTTTGATGTGGCCGTAACCGTAAATGACTGGTGCTCGCGCACTGATGGCTCGCTTGATGAAAACCTCGCCCAACCGCTATTGCAGGCCTATCATGACATTCGGCCCTTTAACGCATTAGAACGTTCAGCATGGCCAGCGATGTTGCGTGCCGGCGCATTGCGTTTTTGGTTATCGCGCTTGTTTGATTTGCACTTGCCGCGTGAAGGCGAAATGGTTCATCGTCACGATCCAACACGCTTTCGTGACGTACTCAGACAACGCATTGCCAATTCGATTCCTTTACCTTAATCGCGCAGCGCTAAACGATTTTATTGGACGATGACCACAACATCATGAGTCGATATTTACCCGATCCACCCCCTGCTGACCAAATACACTCAGGTGCCGCCAACGTTCACTCTGTTGCAGCAGGCCAAGGGCTTCAATGGTGGGCTGAAGGTTGGCAGTTTTTCCTGCGCGAACCCGCCATGTGGCTCATCATTACCGCCATTGCCATAGCGGGCGGCCTATTCATTAGCATGCTACCCATTGTGGGTACGATTGTGTCTACACTGTGCGCGCCTGTCGTCATCGGCGGCCTGCTCTATGGTTGCAGCGAAATGGAAGCCGGACGCAGACTCTCGCTCGACCATCTCGCGTACGGCTTTAGTCATCGCACACAAGATTTGGTATTGCTGGGCGCATTTTATTTACTATTCGGTTTAGTCGTCACGCTGCTGGTATTTCTCATTATGGGCACTGGCTTTGTTACTGCGATGACGACAGGCGGTGTGCCAGGCGTGCAAATTGCCATTGGCTCGGCCATGCTCACTTTTATCGTGTTGCTATTGCTAAGCCTGCCGGTGTTTATGGCGAGTTGGTTTGCACCCGCACTGGTCGTGTTGCGCGGCATGCCTGCGGGTGAGGCACTTAAACTCAGCTTGCGCGCATCTTGGGCCAATATGCTGCCCTTCACGGTCTTTGGCTTGGCAATGCTGGGCTTGTGGCTACTCGTCGCCATGACGTTTGGTTTGGGGTTACTGGTGTTCTGTCCCATGATGCTGGGTGCCATGTATGTTTCTTACCGCGAGGTGTTGCCTTGATTCAGGCACGTGTTCTACCCGCCTCACGCGGCTACGCTTGGCTGCTAGATAGCCTGCGTCTCTACCTACGCAATCCGGCCATTTTGATTGCGCTAACCATGTCTTACGCGCTGATATTGGTCATGTTTAGCCTGAGTACTGTCGGCCAAATTATTATCGCCTTGGCGCAGCCCTTACTAGCCGCTTTGATTGGCAATGTCGTGCGTCAATTGCGCCAGTCGCGCCAAATGAGCCACGAGATTTTTATTCTCGGCATCAAAAAAAGCAGCATGACCCTACTGCACCTTGGCGGCTTGCAAGTGATGGGCACACTGCTGGTGTTACTGATCGCGCTGTTGCTCTATGGTGTTCCTGCCAAAGACCAAGATGCTGCATTTTGGCAATTACTCAAGCTATTGCCGCTTGTGCTGCCGCTCACCTTAGCGATGTGGTTTGCGCCGTATCTTGCCAATTGGCACGGTCTCAACGCAGGTAAATCTATCTTCTTTGGCGTTGTAGCCGTACTACGTAATTGGCGCGCCTTCGTTGTATTTGGCTTAGGCGTTATTTTGTGGGCGCTCATCATTCCAAGTGCCATTTTGCTGCTCACCAATGCCGTGTTTGGTAGTCATGCAGATTTTATTGGTGGTTTTATTCGTGGCTTTTTAGCCTTCATGTTGGGGCCCACTTTAATAACCACCGCAGCACTCAGCTATTTTGATGTGTTTATCACCGAACCGGATACCGCCATGAACGTGACGCCGGAACAGGCTGCATGACACTCGCCGCACCGCTCGGTATTTTTGGCGGCACATTCAACCCGCCGCACCTCGGTCATCTACGGCTGGCAGAAGAGGCGCGCGAAGCCTTACAACTTGGCAAAGTACGCTGGATTCCCGCTGGCTTGCCGCCGCATCGCGAGCAGCCAGGGGTATCCGCTGCACATCGGCTCGCCATGACGCAATGCGCGATTGCCGACAACCCGTCATTCGAATGCAGCGATGCAGAAGTGCGCGCCGCCGCGCAAGGCATTACCAGCTACACCATACTAACGCTCGAACACGTGCGCGCCGAATTGCCGCACACCCCTCTAGTGTTGCTCATGGGCGCCGATGCTTTTGTGCGTCTACCAACGTGGCATCGCTGGCAAGAGTTGTTGGCATTCGCGCACATTGCCATCGCAACGCGCCCCGGTACCGTTTTGCAGCCGGAACAATTTGTCGAGCCGCTGCAAGCGCTTTGGCAAAACCACTTTTCGACAGACATTTCAGCGCTGCACCAACGCACACACGGCAGCATCATGTCTTTTCAGTTAACGCCGCTAGATATTTCATCTTCGTCGCTGCGCGCTCGACTCGCACAGCGTCAATCAACACGCTATTTGCTCACACCAGCCGTAGCCCACTACATTGAAGTACACCGGCTTTATCAGGATCACTGAACACATGGATATTCGTAAATTACAACGCATCATTGTTGATGCCCTTGAAGACATTAAAGGCAAAGACATTGAGGTCATCAACACCCGTAAACTCACTTCATTATTTGATCGCCTAGTCGTGTGTAGTGGTGATTCCAACCGTCAAGTCAAAGCATTGGCACGCAACGTACAAGAAAAAGTTTTAGAAGCCGGCGGCGAAGTGATTGGTGTGGAAGGCGAAGAAACGGGCGAATGGGTGCTGGTTGATTTAGGCGACGCTGTGGTGCATGTGATGCAGCCTGCTGTGCGCAGTTATTACAACATTGAAGAGCTGTGGCAAGGCAAACCTTCAACCGGCAAGAAAGCCGACAGCGACGACTAAGATGAAGCTGCATCTGATTGCAGTTGGCACACGCATGCCGGATTGGGTCGAAAGTGGCTTTCGCGACTATCAAAATCGCATGCCGCGCGACCTGCCGTTAATCTTGACCGAAGTAAAAGCAGAGCCGCGCACCACCGGCAAAACGGTGCCGCAAATGATGCAAGCCGAACAACAACGGCTTGAAGCAGCATTGGCAAACTGTGGCTCACATATCCGTGTCGTCGTATTAGATGAACGCGGTGAGGCGCTCGATACACGCACGCTATCGCAGCGTATGGAGCGTTGGCAAAGTAGTGGCAACGATGTCGCGCTGATTATTGGCGGACCGGATGGCTTGTCGGATGCAATTAAGGCCAGAGCGCATGAAAAGGTGCGTCTATCAAGCCTTACACTGCCGCATGCGCTGGTGCGTGTGCTGGTCGCAGAAGCACTCTATCGCGCGCACAGTTTGCTCATTAACCACCCTTATCATCGCGATTAAGTTACTGAGCTGATTTAATTAATGCCATGAACAGTTTGCCGCCTCGCATTTATCTCGCTTCGCGCAGTCCGCGCCGACGTGAATTATTGCGTCAACTTAATGTGCAATTTGATGTGCTGCTGTTTCGCAGTGGCGAACGTAGCGATCTTGACGTGAATGAAGACCCTTTGCCAAACGAAGGCGTGCTCGACTACGTGCAGCGCATTGCTCGCGCCAAAGCAGAAGGGGGTTGGAAAAGATTAGCGCTGCGACATTTGCCAATCCACCCCGTGTTATCTGCAGATACCACGCTTGATTTAGATGGCGTCATTATTGGCAAGCCCACAGACGCGGACGATGCAGCACGCATTTTAAAATCCCTCTCCGACCGCACGCATCGCGTACTCACCTCAGTAGCGATGTGCGATGGTAATCGCCTTGAGCACATTACCAGCGTGAGTGATGTACGCTTCACTCAACTTAGTGAGCCGGATATTGCTCGCTACGTCGCGAGTGGCGAACCCATGGATAAAGCAGGCGCATACGGCATTCAAGGGCGGGCGGGCATGTTTGTAGAAGAAATTCGCGGTTCTTATACCGGCATTATGGGGCTGCCATTATTTGAAACCTGCACACTGCTCAAATCATTCGGCTATCCGGTGTAACACCATGAATGAAATCTTTCTGATGAACTTCACGCCACAAGAAACACGTGTGGCGCTCATGCAGCAAGGCCAAGTACAAGAGCTCTTGGTCGAACGAAACGCCTCTCGCGGGTTGGTCGGCAACATCTACTTGGGCAAAGTCGTGCGCGTGTTGCCTGGCATGCAATCGGCCTTTATTGATGTTGGTCTAGAACGCACTGCGTTTTTGCATGTGGCAGACATTTGGGAAGAGCGCCATAACGCGCATCATGGTGATGCTCGCCCAATTGAACGTATTCTGCACGAAGGCCAGCTGCTCATGGTGCAGGTCTTAAAAGACCCCATCGGTACCAAAGGTGCACGCCTCACCACACAAATTTCGCTCGCTGGCCGCTTGCTGGTCTACTTGCCGCAAGATAAGCATATTGGCATTTCGCAGCGCATTGAAGACGAGCAAGAACGTGAAGTGCTGCGTGCACGTATTCAAAAACTTGTGCCACAAGAGGAACCCGGCGGCTACATTGTGCGCACGATGGCAGAGTCGGCCACCGATGAAGAGCTCGCCGCAGATATTGGATATCTACGTAAAGCTTGGGACGATATTCAAGCGCGCTCGAAGCAAGCCAAACCACAGGCCTTGTTGCACGAAGACCTTAACCTCGGCCAACGTGCGCTACGCGACCTGGTCAGCGAGAGCACCCAACGCATTTTGGTCGACTCACGTGAGAACTACGTTCGCCTTAAACACTTTGCGCATGTGTATATGCCGCAACTGGAGAATGTAATTGATCACTACACGGGCGAACGTCCGCTGTTTGATTTACATGGTGTGGAAGATGAAATTCAACGTGCCCTTGCACGTCGGGTTGATTTAAAAAGTGGGGGCTATTTGATCATTGATCAAACCGAAGCCATGACCACGATTGATGTGAACACCGGCGGTTTTGTGGGCGCACGCAATTTTGACGACACCATTTTCAAAACCAACCTAGAGGCCACGCACACTATTGCGCGGCAACTTCGTCTGCGCAATTTAGGTGGCATCATCATTGTCGACTTCATCGACATGGACAACCCTGAGCATCGCCTTGCTGTGCTCACCGAACTCAACAAAGCATTGGCAAAAGACCGCACACGATTGAGTGTGTCTGGCTTTACGCAATTGGGTTTGGTGGAGATGACGCGCAAGCGCACGCGTGAATCACTCGCCCACGTGCTGTGCGAAGAGTGCCCAACCTGTGGTGGCCGCGGCGAAGTTAAAACCGCGCAAACAATGTGCTACGAGATTTTGCGCGACTTACTACGTGAAGCCCGCCAATATTTAGATGCCCGCGAGTTTCGCATTATTGCGGCACCGACTGTGGTAACCCTGTTTCTAGACGAAGAGTCGCAATCGTTGGCAATGTTGTCTGACTTCATTGCCAAACCGATTTCACTACAGCCCGAGCCCAGTTACACACAAGAACAATTCGACATTGTCTTGCTGTAACGCGGTACGCCACTAGACTCAAACCAAGCCTTCGAGTGCCGCTTCAAGATCAGACTGACGTACCGGCTTGTGCAAGCAGGCATGCAGGCTCACGCCGGGCAGCGTCGCCTCGTCACGAGCATCTTCTGCGGTGAAGTCCGCGGTGCGCACGCCAATTACCAACGTACTGTCTGGCAGTTGCTGTACCCACTTAGCGGCTTCATCTTTCGCCGTGACATCGACTTCGAGAATCAGTGCGTTGTAGTGTCCTCGCTCTAGCGACAAACGCACTTCGTCTGGCGAAGCAACGGCCTTCACTTCGTAGCCCAAACGTTCCAGCATTGCAGCCACCATGCGGCGACTGGTGAGGTCGTGTTGCTGCACCAAGATTTGTTTGCCGTGTCCAACCAATGCTAATTGCGGCGTTTCGGCCTGAATGGTGAAGCTAAAGGCACTGCCCTCGCCCTGCCGGCTTTGCACATGGATGTTGCCGCCCATTAATGTGACGAGCCGTTGGCAAATCGCAAGGCCTAGGCCTGTGCCACCATAATTGCGTGAGGTTGAACCATCTTCTTGCACAAAGGATTCAAAGATGCGCGCCTGGTTCTCGGGGGCGATACCGATGCCACTGTCTGCAACGATGAAACGCAAACGAGGACCACGTGCAGTAGGTAGGTCCATTTCCACACTGACACGCACAAAACCCTCACTCGTAAATTTAATGGCATTGCCAATTAAATTCGTCAGCACTTGACGCAAGCGAATCGGGTCAGCAACTACGATCCCGGGTACATCATCCGCCATACGCATTTGCAACTGAAGTTGCTTCGTCTCAGCGCGCAGCTTAAATTCTGCAAGCACATTTTGCAGCAAGAGGTTTAGATCAAACTCTTGATTTACCATCTGCATGCGACCAGCTTCCATTTTCGAAAAGTCGAGAATGTCGTTAATCACCGATAGCAGGCCATTCGCACTAGACTGAATGATATTCAGGTACTCGCGCTGCATCTCATCCAGTTCAGAATCTTTGAGCAACTCTGCCATACCGAGAATGCCATTCATCGGCGTGCGAATTTCATGACTCATTGTTGCCAAGAATTCACTCTTGGCACGACTGCCGGCTTCGGCTTGATCACGCGCACGCACCAGTTCAATCTCTGCAGTTTTGCGCTCCGTAATGTCGTAACGCACCCCGACATATTTTTCGACCCAGCCCTGCGGAGAAATAAACGGGGTAATGGCGGTGTATACCCAATAGGCAGAGCCATCTGGACGCACATTACAAATTTCACCGGCCCAAGGCTGGCCATTACGAATGGTTTCCCACATCACGCGATAAAAATCAGCGTTGTGATGGTTAGACTTCATGAGTGCATGGGTGCGACCCATCAATTCTTCACGTCGGTAGCCTGATAATTGGCAAAAACTGTCTGACACATAAGTAATGCGGCCAAACAAATCGGTCTCAACCACCATCGCTGCGTGCTCAATGGCTCGGCGCTGTTCAGACAGCGTGTTATGCAGCACCTCTAGCGTTTGCGCGGTACGGTTGTATTCACCCATACTGCTGCGCAGCTCAGGCGGCCCATATACACCCAGCCGAAGTCCATAGTTACCCGATCCAATCTGCTGCAAACCACGGCGTAAATCGGCAAGCGGCCTTAACACCGAACGCATCACCAACATCAGCAAGATGAAGTTCAGACCTAATGCCAAACCTAGCACGAACAGATTTTGGTTAAATGCACTGTAGATATCCTGCCTTGATACAGTAGGCGATAACACCACTTCAAGCTTGCCGTAATTTAAGCCACCAACGATCAGCGGCTTATTTCCAGTAATTGACTGCAAGCCCACAAATTGTGAGAACCAAGTTGGCACAGACGAATACGACTCCGCATCCGACACCTCAATTTTTTTGCCCTTGCGGTTGGTCCAGCTCACCGAAACAACATTGCGGTCGCTCAATCGCGCACGCATAACCTGATCAATAACGGTGTAATCGCCCAGCACAGCTTGGTCTGCAATAAGCGGCGCTAAAATCCCCAACTCGTTTTGCAGTTGGGTTTTGAGATTGTTTTGTGCGGTTTCGACGTCGTGATTGGTCGTTAGCACAAGCATGCTTCCGCCACCCAACAACAACACAAGTCCACTCACGAGCAATAGTCGAGTGAACAAGCTCATACGCGACACGAGCGGAACCCCCCGTGTCGCCTGCAAAGGCTCAGTTACTTCATCCTGCGCCTCGTCAGAGGCTACTGTCTCGGAAGAATTGACGGTAGTTGTCATAGTCACGATTTTCTGCAGCGATAAATCCATATGGCGGCGACTGTTTAATAATCTCAGCCACTTCCTTCAAAACCGTCATGCCTTCTGGATCATTCGCCATATTAATCAATGCGGCACGTACGGCTTCCACCGTTTTCTTTGGAACACGCGGATGCGCCATGATGGGAATGTCTAGAAAATTTTCTGAGCGCCATAACACACGGTAAGAAATTTTCTCACGTTCGGCGAAGCGGGCCATGACTTTACTATTAACCCCCGCAGCCGCTACTACGCCTGCTCTAAGCTGACCCATTGCACCTTCTTGGTTGCCCGCAAAAATAGGCTTGATCTGAATTGCGTCTTTGTTCAGCTTATCCATCGGCACCTGATATCCAACAAATGCCTCTTGTGATGGAAATGCAACCTCCTGGCCCTTGATGCTCGCGAGCGTGCGATGAGGCGAGTCACTCATCACCACGATCTCTCCAATAATTGGGTCACCCTTCGGTCTCGCAATAACCTGCCAACCCAGTTTGTCGCGATCCGGCGTGAACAAATGGTTGGTAAAGGCAAAATCAAAATCGCCACGCAATGTCATAGCAGTTGTTTCTGGCGCCGTTTTACCCATACCCAAAACCAAGGTTACGCCGGCGCGCCGACCGATATATTCAAGAATAGGGTTCCAATAACTCGCCGTGAGTTGTGGGCTTCGCTGATTAAGCACACCGAAGCGCAAAGTCTGCGATTCAGCATTTGCCATCGTGGCAGCAGTTGCGAGCAAGGCACCTAATACGGCGCGCATAAACCATCCGCGACCGAACCTTCTATTCCATGTTTTCATATCGTCTCCGTGTTGTATCGACGAAGCATTCAGGCTTCCTCAAATGATCCAAAGCTATTCATTGCCTATCAGGTTTTATTCACTTCTTATTTAAGATCATCTGGCAACACATACCTCAGCTGTGCAAAATTACGCTCGCTCAGCTGTTATCCAAACAATTGAAGCCCGCTTTGTGTTTACGGCGTTATTGTTAGAAACATTACGCCGATTAATCAGGTTTTATCAGCCCAACCCTTAGTGTTAGACCCGCCCACAAACGCCCCTCGAATTGCTATGGAACGTGGCAGACAGCAGGCCTGTTCATATTCATCCGACAACCTAGACACGAGCTCTGCAACTGCTGGTACATCGTGTATCCCTGATACCCCGTGACCCGCACTCCACACATCACGCCATGCCTTAGCCTCTTCGGTTAAATCCTTCAGGTGGGGCTTACCCCCTTCGGGCAAGGTGCCATTCGGATTAAAGCCGGCTTGCAACAACGATGGGCGCAAAAAATTAGCCGGGGTGCCCGATACTTCTGCGCTGTACACCACGTCACTTGCGCCGCAGGTCGTGAGCATGGTTTTGTAGGCTTCCTGAGCTTGCGCCTCTTTGGTTGCAATAAAGCGCGTGCCCATATAAGCCAAGTCGGCGCCTAAAATCTCAACTGCACGAATGCCTGCCCCATCATTTATCGCGCCAGCCGCAATGAGCGTGCCGCTCCAAAATTCGCGAATCTCTCGCAGCAAACTCACCAAGCTTTGTGTACCTGCATGTCCTCCGGCACCGGCAGAGACTGCGATAATGCCGTCTACGCCTGCATCAATTACTTTACGTGCATGGTAAGCATGTATCACATCTGAAAATACGAGACCACCATAGTCATGCACACGCTTCACCACCTCGCCAGGATGGCCCAAACTGGTGACGAGATACGGCACCTTATATTTTTCGCACAGCGCTAAATCAGCCTCACGTCTTTGATTAGATGCATGCAGAATTAAATTCACACCATATGGCGCATCTTGATCACTCAACTGCTCGTTAAATTGCGCCAACCACGATTCAAAAATACTAGACTGACGCGCATTCAACGCCGGAATGGTTGCCGCCACTCCGGCTTTACAGGCTTCCAAAATCAGCTCCGGGCCGGACACCAAAAACATTGGCGCAGCCATCACTGGCACCGCAAGTCGATACTTAAATGCATTTGGTAACGACATGACAACTCCCTCGTGACACGTTATTTTTAATTTGCCTCAACTGAATGTGCAGCTTTTTGTTGCGCTCATATCCATAATTACAAAATGGGTAGAAAGTACATGCCGATGTGAGCGCACAATGTAGTGCAGGCATTACAACTTAGCCAGCAATTTTAGGTGCTAGGCTTGCGCAACGCTGACGGCACGCCATTTCAATCTGATTGATTTCAGCCATGCAACTCACTGACTCAAACTTGCTTAAACAACACTGTTACATCAATGGACTGTGGAAGCCGGCGAGTAGCAGCGCACAACGCTCCGTGCACAACCCAGACAATGGTGAGTTGATTGGCAAAGTGCCCATGCTGTCGACTGAAGAATGTGCCGAGGCCATTGACGCTGCGCATGTTGCTTGGCAAACATGGCGAGCACTCACCGGACATAAGCGTGCAAGTTATCTGCGTAAGTGGCACGAGTTGATCCTGCAGCACGCACATGATCTCGCTTTAATTCTCACCAGCGAGCAAGGCAAGCCGCTGCAAGAAGCGCTTGGCGAAACTCGTTACGCGGCGACGTTTGTCGACTGGTTTGCCGACGAAGCACGACGCATTAATGGTGACGTACTGGGCAGCCCTAATAGTGCGCTGCGACTGATGACGCTGCGGCAGCCCGTTGGCGTGTGCGCAGCGATTACCCCGTGGAATTTTCCTGCGGCGATGCTCACGCGCAAGATTGCACCAGCACTTGCAGCAGGCTGCACCATGGTGCTCAAACCGGCAGAGCAAACACCGCTCAGCGCCTTAGCACTGGCTGAGTTAGCACACCGCGCAGGCATCCCACCTGGCGTACTCAATATCATCACCGGCGATGCGCCGACACTTGGCACTGAGCTGTGCCGCAATCCACTAGTTCGCAAACTCAGTTTCACCGGTTCGACTGAGGTGGGCAAATTACTCATGCGCCAGTGTGCAGACACGGTGAAAAAACTGTCGCTCGAACTCGGTGGCAACGCGCCTTTTATCATTTTCGACGACGCGGACTTATCAGCCGCAATTGAAGGCGCGATAAGCGCAAAGTTCCGCAACAGCGGCCAGACCTGCGTATGCGCCAATCGCATCTACGTACAACAAGGCATCTACGATCAATTTTGCACCGGCTTTGCCAATGCGCTACAAAAGCTTCAGCCCGGACCGGGCGTTGATCCACAATCAACACAAGGTCCGCTCATCGATGTTGATGCGTTAAACAAAGTTGAACGCTTGGTTGATGACGCACAACGTAAAGGCGCGAAAGTGATATGCGGTGGAAAACGGCATGCTAGAGGTGGCACGTATTACGAACCCACACTCATTACACATGCTAACCATGACATGCAATGCATGCACGAAGAGATTTTTGGCCCTGTCGCACCCGTGATGGCATTCACCACCGAAGCGGAAGTCATTGCATTGGCAAACGACTCACAAACGGGGTTGGCTTCGTATGTTTACACCGAAAATATGGCACGACTCATGCGCGTGAGTGAAGCACTGGAGTACGGCATGGTGGGCTGCAACACCGGCCTCATCTCTAACGAGGTGGCACCGTTTGGTGGCATTAAGCAGAGCGGCTTGGGACGTGAAGGTTCACGCTACGGCATTGAAGAATATCTTGAGCTTAAATATCTGTGCCTTGCCGTGCCGCCTGCGAGAAATTGAGCATCATGCGCGATCAAGACAATCGCACTTAGCACTGTACAGCGCCGCCAGAACGTAGGCCGCCAAAACATTGGCAAGTGATGCAAGCCCTTCTTGAGCGGCCTTTGGAGCGGTGCTGGCATTGCGCATGGAGGACTTTACACACCATTCAGAGTTTATTGCCCCAATAAGCCTTTAAGTTTGTCTTTGAGCTTATCGCGTGCTTGATCTTTAATTTCGTCCGACTGCGCTTTGACCTGCTCTTTCACTTGCTCTTTAGCAGCATCGACTTGCTGCTTAACCTGTGCTTTTGTTGCATCACTCACCAAATCTTTGACCTCAAGCGAGTACTTCAACTTATCGAATGGACCTTGCAAGCGCACAGGCACAGTGACCCCTTTTAGCTGCGCCAGTTCTTTTCCATCCTGCCCGGTGGTCGTGCCGACCACGGCCACTTTGGCAACATAGTCGATCGTACTTTCACCCAGATTGATCTGGCCATTGCCACCTAAGCGTAGTAGGGGTGACTTGGCTATCAGGTCGGAATTTTTCGCAATGCCTTGTTGAATATTGAAGCTCGCGGTGAGTTCAGAGAAATCGGTTTTCTCTTCTTTATTGGCTACTTGCGTCATGTCTTGATTGAGTGCCAAACGCGCTTTAAGCAAGCGCAATGTCTTGGCGAGATTGATGCCTTTAACGGCGCCATCGCGCAGCTTCATGGATGCTTGGCCGCGCAAATTGCGCTTCATGCTTAAAACGTTTGAACCTGTTGTCGCTACATCAAAGTTGAGGGTGCCATGCCCATCTAAGGGATCTTTCTTTATCGCGTCACGCAGCAGGGGCGCCATGCCGACGTTAACCAAAGACTGTTGCAAAGACACTGCATTGTCTTTCGCGTCTAGCGTGAGCGAACCAGACAGTGTGCCGTCATACAAATTTGCATTCAGTGGCGAGAGCTTTAACACGCCATTGGCAATCGCGAGTTGTGCACTAACATTGTTAGCATGCACCCCCATGACCTGCAAAGCCCCAATCTGCAAACGCCCCGCGGTTGTGATACCACGCAAACCTGAGAGATCAATCGTTGTTTCACCAGCATGATCGGATTTGGCGTTGGCATCGCCCTGCGCACGATACAAATCAGCATTGAATTGATCCGCACTTACATCAAATTGTGTACGCAGCGGCGCAAACGCCAATACGTCTAGGTGCAAATTGACGTGACTTTCGTCAATTGTGGTGGCCAACTCAGCAACAGCCGTTTGTGCATTCCAATTCGCCGACATTCGCCCAGAGACTGGCAACTGCAATTTTTGCTTCGGCAATGAGGGGTTCTTAATCAATACTTCACCAGCAATTTTATTCAGCCCAAATATTGACTGCGTTAAATCGAGATTCAGCGGTGAAGTAATCTGGCCTGCGGTGGAGCGCGCACCTGCTGTATTGGCAAAATTGAGCACAAATTTTTGCGCTTGGATTTGTTGGGCAGTCCCATCAACACCATCGAGACTTGCCTTAAATTCAGTTTGTGTTACACCGCTTTTAATATCGCCTTCTGCGGTGAGCGTAGCGCCCCGGGCGCTTTTGGGGGTCAGCGTTAGTGCAGGCACCTCTACTTTGGCAGTCGCTTTACTGTCGGCTGTTTGACCTTGAACGCTCATTTTAAGACGCGACAACTCCATCGCACTTTCAGGCGATTGGGTGTGAATACTGCCGGCTACAAGATCAACGGTGAGGTCACTAAAAGAAGCGGCTGCACCCTTAAACTGCAAGCTCAAATCTTTTAGAAGTACATCGCGTTTCTCTAGATCAAAGCGATAATCACTGTGTAATGCTAAGCCTGCGTCCAACTTGGGGGCGTTGCCTGTTACACGGCCGATTAAACTTAGTTTTCCAGACGCAAGATTGGCAATTTGGCCCGTTTGCAAATGTGCGTCTTTGAGCACAAATTCGCGTTGAGCCAGTTCATCCACCCACGTAATTTGGGTGGCATCCAACTTGAGCCCGGCCACATCAAATCGAATGCTGCTGTTGGAGTCATCCTCCTTCGACAGCATATCTTCAAAATTGCTATGACCATCTTTGTGCTTAACGAGGCTAGCCTGAACACCTGAGAGTTGCACCTCGTCCACAATCAACTGACGCGACAATAAAGGCCAAACCGCCACAGAGACGTGCGCCTGATCGAGCGCCATAAATAATTTGTCGCTATTTTGTTCAGACAGCGTGGTTTTGCCCATGCGCACACCAATATTGGGCCACAACGAGAGGGAAAGATCGCCTTGAATCGTCAGCGTGCGCTGTTTCTTCTCCATGACCAGACGCGCCAACTCGTCTTTGATGCGTGCCGAATCAAAGCTCATTAACAAAACGGCGAGAATGACGGCCAACAAGGCGACGAGGCCGCCGAAAACGAAAGCAACAATCTTGAACACGCGCTTAGGGCCGCGCTTAACACGAGTAGCACTCATTTTTCGAGCCTAACAAAAGTGGCTTGGGACGCAGCCGCAAACCCTTTCATTTCGATCTAATGGGGAGCAAAGGTTAGCAGGAAGCGGGCGCAGAAGAAACCCAAGCACATTGAACGTGGGCACTAAAATCATCGAGACTCAGCAGACATGCAAACCGCATTGATTGATGGCCCAATTCGGGATACGCTTGCCATGCAGTAAGAGACACCCAATGCAGAACAGAAGTTCCTTTAGAACTCAAGCGAGTAAGCTCTTGCAGCACGCCGTACTTTACGCGCCAGCGTTACGAAAGGGTCACACGCCCATATTGTCAAACAAATAGAACCGGAGGTTAGACCATGAGTTTCATGAGTGAATTTAAAGAGTTTGCTGTTAAAGGCAACGTTGTTGATTTAGCTGTTGGTGTAATCATCGGTGGCGCCTTCGGCAAAATCGTTGATTCCATCGTCAACGATTTGATTATGCCGATTGTCAGTAAGATTTTCGGCGGTCTCGATTTCTCCAGTTACTACATTGGCCTCGCCGGCCAAGCCGCCGGACTGACCCTCGAAGAAGCAAAAAAAGGGGGGGCCGTTTTCGCTTACGGTAACTTCATTACGGTTGCACTCAACTTCGCCATCCTGGCTTTCATCATCTTCGTCATGATTAAGCAAATTAATCGACTCAAACGCGAAGAGCCTGCGGCACCTGCCGAGCCACCGGCAACGCCCGAAGATGTTGTGTTGCTGCGTGAAATTCGCGATGCACTGAAGAAGTAATCTCGCCACCACTCGACAGCAGCGAGCCAGAAGATTCACGTCGAATCAACGAATGGCAACGTCCAACAACGTCTGATGGGCGTGTTAGCTTTGAGTCAAGTCGCAATAAAAAACGGGAGCCAAGGCTCCCGTTTTTTATTAGGCATTAATACACAAACCACATCGGTAATTACTTACCGCGCACAATTTCGCGCTTAATGCGCCACACACCACTCTCTTTCACCCAATCCAAGCGCTTGCGCACCGTATCGGTATAGCCATCAGAAGTATAGGCTTGCACAAATTCTGTGGTAGCAGATTGATCGGTGAGATTACTAACCGCCACGCCACTTAACTCAACTTTGATGGGGCCTGATTTGCTCAGGTATTTAGCCCGCGCTTTCTTCCAAGCCTCTACATCTTTACCGCCGGTCGTTTGGCCCGGAGTGGGCTCAAAGTTCTTTGCATAGTAAGACTGATAGTCAGGCAGATTCTTGGATTCCCATGCCTTGGCCCAATTACGCAAACGATCTGTAAAGCCTGCTGGGTCAGCCGCCGCGACTGGCGCAGCAGGTTGTTCAATTGGCAAAGGCGCAGCCGCGGCTAACAAGGCTGCCTTATCAATAACCGGCATGCTTGGCGCTTCGGCGGGGCAGGCGGTCGTAGGATCAACCGGTGAGGAATCCTTCGTTAGCTCAGCCAATGACGGCATGTTCTCACGGCTTACCTGCAAGGTTTGCATGAGACGACCCATGCCCGCCAAAGAACGTCCGTATGCTAAGGCGTAGTCGTACTGTGCGTTGGCGTAAGCACGACGAGCTTGGAAATATTCGTTCTCGGTATCCAACAAATCTAGCAATGTGCGCTGACCAATGTCGAATTGCTTACGATAAGCTTCGCGCGCCTTTGCAATCGACAATTGATGTTGCTCTAAATACGTCAGCTGCTCTTTTAAACGTGCGACATCGTTATAAGCAATTTCGAGGGTTTGGCGAATATCGCGGCAAGATTTATCGCGCAGATCTTTTGCCACATTCAATCGCTCTGCATATTGGCGTGAGGCTGCCATATCAGAACCGCCATTGAATAGGTTGTAGTTCATGATGACCTGAACAGTTTGGTCGGTCTTACGATCCAGAACCCCACCAAGATTCTTGCCATTTTCTTGGCGCGCTTGTACATCAACGCGCGGCATAAAACGCGAACGACGACCCTCTACCTCTGCTTGCGCCTGACGAATGCCTTCTACTGCTGAGTTGTAAGCCGGGTGGCCTGCGTAGGCCAGCTTGAGTGCTTCAGCAATATTTGGCGGCAAACCTTTGTCGAGCAAATTTGGCGTGGCTAATTTTTGCGCGGGCAATTCACCCACGATTCGCTGATATCGAGCACTGACGTCATGCAAATTGCTCGCCTCTGTCAGCAAGTTTGATTCTGCCAATGCTAAACGCCCACTGGCTTGCTCAAAGTCGACACGGCGACCCACGCCTGCTTTGGTGCGGTCCTGAATTTGGTCAAACAACTGCTTGTGCATGACATAGTTGTCTTGCGCCAAAGCCACCAGTTCGCGGTAACGAAGTACATCTTCGTAGGCACGCATGGTTTCGAGTGTTGTTTGCTCAGCGGCATCCAACAAGTCGTAGTAGCTCGCAACCTTGGCATACCCTAAACGCGCCACTTCGCTGCGTGTCGCAAAGCCATCAAACACCATTTGATTGAGTGTCAGCGCGGTACTACGACGACTCAAAGAGGAATTGGTTGCATTGCTCGTCGTCACTTTTTCACGGCCAGCGCCAGCAGACAAGTCTAATTTGGGCAGGTAACCACCGCGTGCAACATCTTGCTCTTCTTGTACCGACTTGAAGTTATGCCACTTCGCTTGCACTTCGGGGTTGGCAACAATGGCTTTTTGCGCTGCATCACGCAAATTGCCCGCGACGGGGTCTGCCGCGATTGCGCTCATTGCCAATACCAGCAAGCTGAGCGGCAACACTCTCAATGCCTGGGAATGACGTGTTTTCATCGTGTGTTCCGTCTAAGTTTGTGGCCCCTGCAGGCCTTTACTATTGTTATTTACGGCTGTAGTTTTTTTATTTTCAGTCGTAATTATCTGTCTATACAACAATTTATGGTGTGAAACTTGGCATATTAAGCAGCAAAAATTGCAAAAATGTAGCCGCTTTGCGTTTAGGCATACACTTGCCACGAAGTATGTCGCCCACCTTTGGGCCGCAGCATAGCACAGCCCTACTTCACACACATAAATTACATTTGCATAAAAACCAGATGCAGCGCCGGCCCCATTTCATTCTTAACAGCCTGTTTTTACTAGTGTGGCTAGTATGCGCAAGCTGGGCCGCAAGCAACTTAGACAAAATGACTCGTCTAGCCGAGCAACGCTACGGCCATGCCGCCACGCAAACCATTTTGGCGTGGCGCAATCTTGTACAACTCGGGCTAACAACATCGCCTGAAGAAAAGTTAAACCAAGCCAACTCCTTCTTTAACCGCCGAGTACGCTTTGAGGATGACCTGACGATTTGGCGTAAGTCCGATTATTGGGCCACACCACTTGAAACGATTGGCAAAGGTGCGGGTGATTGTGAAGATTTCGCCATCGCTAAATACATTACCCTGCGCGAAATGGGCGTTCCTGCCGAGAAACTACGATTGATCTACGTCCGCGCGCGCATTGGCGGACCGCAAAGTACGATCTCGCAAGCCCACATGGTGGTGGGCTACTATGCCTCCGCCAATGAAGAGCCTCTGGTTCTAGACAACCTCATTAGCGAAATTCGCCCTGCTTCGCGTCGCACTGATCTATTCCCAATTTTTAGCTTTAACAGCCAGGGCCTATGGGCCGGCGGCACCACCGTGAGCGACCCCACAGCGCGACTTTCCAACTGGCGCGATGCGCTATCGCGTATGTCGGACGAAGGATTTGAACCATGACGACACAAAACCAAATGACCCATCAAGTTCAGCACGGAGAACCACCATGTCATTAACCAGACAACTTTGGCTCACCATCGCCTTGGTGATGCTGCTGGCTTTTGGCGGCGCCTTCACAATTAGCACATTGGCTGCGCGTCACTATCTACAAGAACAGTTGTATTTGAAGAACGTAGACAACGCAGCCTCGCTAGCGCTATCCATGTCGCAGCTACCGAAAGACCCTGTCACGCTTGAGTTGCAGCTGTCCGCTCAATTTGATGCTGGGCATTACCGTCGCATTAGCGTCACCGGCCCTGATGGCAAAACGATGCTTGAAAAAACGGATGCGCGTAAAGCCAATGACGCGCCAGATTGGTTTGTGCGCATGGTGCCGCTCAACATTGAAGCTGGGGTCGCACAGATTCAAGATGGCTGGAAACAGTTTGGCACCATCACCATCGAAAGCCATCACGGTTACGCTTACAGCGAGTTGTGGCACAGCACCGTGCGGCTAACTTTATGGTGTCTCGCAGCAACACTTGCGTGCGGCATTATGGGTTCCATTTTGTTACGTAGCATTCTCAAACCGCTGCGCGCCGTTGTGGGACAAGCCGAAGCCATTGGCGCACGCAAATTTATTTCCATTGATGAGCCACGCACGCTCGAATTTCGCAGCGTGGTGCGCGCCATGAACACACTGTCAGAACGTGTGCGCGGCATGGTGACCGAAGAGTCACGGCGCGTGGATGATTTGCGTCGCCAAATCGAACATGACGCCGTTACCGGCTTGTTGAATCGCGAACCATTTTTGGCACGTCTCGACAATGTGCTATCGCGCAATGACGCGCGCGCAACCGGCACGCTGGTGATGGTGCGGCTCAACAACCTGTCGCAACTTAATGAGGAAATTGGCCACCTCGCCACGGATGCCTTGCTCAAACGACTCGGCGAATGGTTTAGTGAATTGGACAACACCCTTGCCACGCAATCTGGGCGCTTAAATGGCTCTGAGTTCTGCTTGGTCTCACACACGGAAGAGCAACCGGAGCAACTTGCAGAGCAAGTGGCACGCGGCGTACATCGTATTTTTGATGTGCCAAATCAAACGCACGAAACCGCTATTCCCATTGCCGTGGCACGCTTTCACGGGGGTGAAACGGTGTCACAGCTAATGTCGCGGCTTGATAGCGCACTGATCGAGGCACAACAGCAAGGCCGCTCAATCATCAATACAGAAGCGCCGGAACCGTTTCCAGGCGCGCCCACCGATCAACAAGGTTGGCGTGCCATGCTCACCTGCGCAATTGAGACACAACAAATTGAGCTGGGGCAATTTACGGTGGTTGATAAAGCCGGCGAAGTGTTACATATCGAATCCCCGGTTCGACTCAAACTCGCGGGCGAGTGGCGACCTGCAGGCCAATTTATTGGTTGGGCGGGGCGTCTCGGCATGATTCGACAAATCGACATGCTGGCCGTGCAAGCCGCCATTAAGCAATTGCAGCAACAGGCTTTGCCAATCGGCGTAAATCTCTCACCTGAAAGCATGCTGGATGCTTCATGGCTATCGAGTTTGGTTGCGCAGATTCGGCAACAGCCAGCCGAATTGGCAAAGCGTTTGTGGATCGACATTCCTGAATATGGCGTATTCCGTCACGATGCAGCCTTCCGCAATCTATGTCGCACGCTACATCCGCTCGGCGTGAGAATTGGCCTTGAACATGTCGGTCCGCAATTCGCACGTATTGGGCAATTGCATGACTTGGGTTTGGACTACGCCAAAATTGATGCTTCGTTTATTCGCAACATTGATGCAAGCACGGGACACCAAGCCGTGGCTCGCGGCTTGTGCATGGTAGGCCACGCCATGGGGCTGCAAATTATTGCTGAAGGCGTTAGCTCTGCAGCAGAACATCGCTGTTTAGTTGAGCTAGGCTTTGATGGCTTTACCGGGCCGGGCATTGCCAATCGTTGATCACCGTTAGGTCGCAACGCTTAACGATGCCGCACCGACTTCACTCAGCAAAGTTAAATGTTGTGCAATAAAAAACGCCGGGCTAGCCCGGCGTTTTTTATGCTGCGATGGCGATGTCACTTAAATCAATGCGTCATCATCCAGCAGATTCAAACTACGAATCGAGTGGCGCATATTGCGGCGGGCCAGCAATTTACTTTGCGCCGCTTCAGGCAAGTCGGTAAAACGAATGACAGCCTTATCGACCAACAAATCAATTAAGTCTTCTAGTACCCGCACCATGCGCAGATCAGAATTTGCCAATTGATCTTGGCCTGTTCCACTCTCATCCGGATTCATCGAACCAAAAAACGCCTGTACTTCTGCTGCATCATGCGGCAAAGACTCATCGTGGTCAGCATGCGCTGACTCGCTCACCGCCACGATGCGTCCTTGTTCGTCACGTCTAACGTAGACAACCATTTTGCTTCCTTCAGCTCGGTTAGTCAGTAATCAGCTTACCTTGGGTGAGCAGATTCTGAATAACCTGATCATTGGTTAAACCGCCAGACAACAGGTTAACACCTTGTAGCGTAATGGTTTGGTCTTCATTGCCAGCCACATAACCGGTTGAGAAACCCCCCGTTGAACTCACATGCACAACGGTGTTTGCACCAGACAACTGGAACTGCAAATAATTTGACAAGTTGGCAACAGCAGAACCTGAATGCAACTCACCGACCAACAGATCACGCAGATCCAGAATGTCACCACCTGAACCAGGTGCCGCAGTATTAAACGCAGTGATGGTATCTGTTGCGGGGGTACCCGGCGTACCACGATCTGCCAGCTTCCAGATGAAGGTATCAGAGCCTGTCCCTCCATTCATCGTGTCATTACCAGCACCACCCGAAATCAGGTCATTGCCGCCACTACCATTGAGCGTGTCATTGCCAGCGAGACCTACCAATACGTCATTACCCGCCGTGCCATTCACTGTCTCGCCGGCTGCAGTGCCGTAAATCGTGTTGGCATTTGTACCATCAACCAGATCAACTGAAGTGATCACACCCGTCGCATTCACCACGTTAATATCAACGGTCTGAACGGCAGTTGTCGCTGTTGCACCATTGGCCTGTTCTGTGGCGGTTGCAGAAACATTGAACTCCAATTCGCCGCGGAATGTGCCATCGATTTGCAACACAGCGCTTGCCAGATCGATACCGTTGATTGTGATGTTGCCACCAGACTCTACAATGCCGCCAGGCTGAGACGACGTAATAATGCGAGCACCGGTAGGTAGATTTGCAAAGCTCAACGTCAGCAATTCAGAGCCATCCGTATCAACCAAACCCGCAGTAATGTAATTCGCCAAACTGATATTCGTTAGCGTACCACCACCTGCATTACCCGCCGTTACACCCTGCTCTCCAAACAAGGTAATGTTGTCAAGCATTGCGCCACGACCCGCAGAATTGAACTGCGTCGCAGAGGTCACAATGGACAAGGTATGCGTACCACCATCACCCATAAAATTGAGCGAGACATTCTTCCAATCCAGCGAATTCATCGGGCTGGTGTTGGAATAGGTCGCAATCGTTACACCATCTAACAACACAGAAATCTGTGTGTAAGCAGCAGTAAATCCAGGGCGACCGGCGTAGTCAAAGGTCAGGTCGTACACCATGCCTGCTTGCGTACTGACTGAACGCGAAATACCCAAAGTCTGAACAAGATTTGAAGCATTGTTCAGCTCAAGGAAGTTACGGCCATCACCCGGTGCAGACACAATGACATTCATATTGCCATCTTGACGCGCCTGATCATCACCGCTCGTCCAAATTTCAAACGCATTGGTGCCGCCCGTGAAACTATCCGGCGAGGTAATTAGCGTCCAACCTTCCAGCGTCGGGCCAGCCACTTGCTCAGATGTTGTATTGCTATTGGCCGCGGTTTCCCAGCCAGTATTAAACAAAACCGTTACCGGGTTGTTCGCAACACTTAATGTTGGCGTATCCGCAACTGGCGTAACACTAATATTCAGTGTCGACGTCACCGGATTCGCACCATCCGTCACGGTATAAGTGACTGTCGGCACAGACCCACTGTAATTAGTCGCTGGCGTAAAGGTGTAATTACCATTGCTGTTCATTAATAATGAACCAACACCTGCTACTGTTCCAGTAACACTACCGCCCGCCGGCACCGTAAAGGTGGTACCGCCGAACACAAACTGTGTTACCGACAATGTATTTCCATCAGCATCAGTATCGTTACTGAGAACATTTGCGCTGGTCGCAATATCTTCAAGCGTTGTACGGGTGTCTGCCAACGCGACCGGCGCATGATCATTGTCTGTAATCGTTGCAATACCTGTGGCACTTGCATTCGTGGTAGTACCACTTGTTCGAGTTGCCGTCAGATTAAAGGTCTCATTCGATTCAACCAAAATATCATTGATAACAGGCGTACGAACCAGGACACTTGTTTGACCTGCTGCAATCGTGGCGGTCGTTGCTGCCGTCCAAGTTGCGCCACCATCTGTACTCACTTGCATTGCCGTGGTGTAATCAGATGGGCTAGTCGCCGTACCATTTGCCAAGGCCAAGCTCACCGACGTTGCAAAGGCGCTTGGGTTACTTAGGCTCACCGTAAAGACTGCAAAGCCGGCACTCTCAGCAACAGTTGGGCTCGACACACTCAAAGTCGGGGTGTCATTATCTGTGCCCCCAGGTCCTGTGCCGTCGTCTCGTATCGTGCCAATCCCTAAGCCGTCTGCAATCGTGGCGTTGGTCGGCGTCACTAAATTCACGTTGAAGGTCTCGCTGCCTTCAAATACGTTGTCGTTGCCAATCGCAACAGTGATCGTCTGTGTGGTAACGCCCGGGGCAAACGTCAACGTGCCCGTCGTGCTGGTGTAGTCGCTGCCTGCCGTCGCCGTGACGTTGCTGGTGTTGTAGCCAACGCTCACCGCCTGACCAGAGGCTGCACTCAACGTCACCGTAAAGGTCGCTGTGCCAGCCGCTTCATTCACCGTCACGTCGTTGATGCTCAACGTCGGTGTGCCATCGTTGTCGGTAATGGTGCCCGTGCCAACCACCGGTGCTGCGTTTTGTGCGGTCGCCGCACCTAACGTCATGGTCTCGTTCGGCTCGTCTAGAGCGTCATCAACCGTCGGGTATCGAACAACAAAGCTCGTGGTGTTCGCCGGTACCGTCACCGTGCTACCAACGATCGGATTGAACGTCAAACCACCATCAAAGCTCACCAGCGGTGCGCTCGTGTCGGTGCCCAATGTCGCCGTCACGCCGTTCGGCGTCAACGTTACCGTGGTCGGCGTGGTGCTCGCGTTGGTCAGCGTGATGGCAAAGTCTAAATTGCCGCCTTCAACCACCGTCGGACTGCTGACCGTGCCAACTTGCGGACCATCAGAATGCGGAGCATCCGGAATTCTGCTATCAAACCCACCGCGCAAGTCATCACGAATTTCTTCGTTACGGCCGCCAAATTCGAAACCGAGCGGGTTAAGCGCTTCAGCGATACGCAGTAGGCGCACAAAGTTGCTGCCTTCGTTACCTGCACCACCGCCATTGTTGCCTGCGGCCGGGTCTTCAATCAGGTTATCGAGTGAGCCGCCTTGGTTTAGCGCCTGGATGACACGATCAACAGTGCCAGAGCCCAGCTCAGCTTCAGAGCGATCGGGGCGCGTGGTATCAGAGAGTTCAGCGGTAATCGCAACCGTTTGGCGCGGCTCAATGAATAGGTGAGAGGTATCACCCATTGCCAATTCGACCTTGGCACCATCAGGGGTGATGACAACATCACCCTCTTTCAGCACATCGCCCGGCTTGAGCACACGTTGGTGCCCTTTGCTATCACGCACGAATGCGGTACCGATAACGGCGACGACAGTTGCGATGGGATGACCTGCTGCCATGATGCTCTCCAGTCGGATGACAGTACCAATGCGGTACAGACTATTTCAGATGACCCATACCTTATCGGCACGGGTCAAATAAAAATATTGGACTGGAGTACAGGGCGCGTGACGAGCGTCACGCGGCGCGTTCAGCGGAGTGAATCGTTTTTTTTAGCGTCAAAATGAGTTGCAGGCGATCACGCACACCCAGCTTCTCAAAAATGGCGCTGAGATGGGCCTTTACCGTACGCTCTGTAATGCCCAGATTACGTGCAGCTTCTTTATTGCTGGCGCCTTGCAAGACTTCGTCAGCGACAGCACGCTCGCGCGGGGTGAGTCGTTCCGCAATTGGCGCTGCCTGTTGTTGCACATCAGGAATTGAGGACTGTGCTGCACTCACCAAGCGGCTCACCAAATCGGCCCCAACCCAAAGTCCGCCGTGGCTCACCACTAATGCAACTTGGCGCAGCATCTTGGGCGTGGAGAGTGCATGACAATAACCTTTAGCGCCCGCCTCAAGCACAGCAAGCGCTTGGCTTTGCGACGGCGCCATACTGAGTGCCACCACCGGCACATGCGAGCGCATGGTTGCAAGTTGCTGCACTGCTTGCAACAAACGGTCCGCGCCTAGTATCCACAGCACGTCTTCGGGTGCCAACTGCTGCGGGACAGAAGAGGTTAAATTCAGTACCACTCCGTTCGGAAAAGCATCAAGCCAACGCTCGGGCGCTTTTCCGTCCAAAGAAAACAGATAGTGTGCGCTCATTTTTCCGTCAATGCTTGTTGTTTTGCCCGCAATACTGGTTTCAGCAGATATGACAGGACTGTTTTTTTACCCGTAAGGATATCAACTTCTGCAACCATACCGGGAATGATCGGGAGTTTATCGCCCAGTTTCGACTTCAACGTATGAAGTCGAATAACGTAGTACGAATTTCCTTTGTCATCCGTTACTGTATCGGCACGAATATGATCAACTACAGCCTCTAAGCCACCATAAACAGAAAAATCATATGCCGTGAATTTGACTGTCGCCTTCTGGCCGGGTCGCAAAAATGCGATGTCTTTCGGCTTGATCTGCGCCTCCAGCACCAATGCATCATCCAGCGGCACCACTTCAACCACTTCCTTGCCCGGCTGCACAACGCCACCCACTGTCGTCACCAACAAGCGTTTAACTGTGCCGCGCATCGGCGACTTAATCACCGCTTTATCTACACGGTCTGCCAGCGCACGCCCGCCTTCAGACAAGCTGCCCACCTTGGACTGCGACTCCGCCAATTCGTTTCGCCAGCGGTTACGCATATTGAGTTCTGCTTCTTCAATCTTACGCGCGCTCTCAGCAATGGCAGATTGCAAGCGGCCAATTTGCGCAGAGGCCTGATCGCGGTCACCGGC
This sequence comes from Uliginosibacterium gangwonense, assembly GCA_005239635.1. Lineage (GTDB taxonomy): Bacteria > Pseudomonadota > Gammaproteobacteria > Burkholderiales > Rhodocyclaceae > Uliginosibacterium_A > Uliginosibacterium_A gangwonense_A. The sequence continues at coordinate 69,243 of SBBQ01000041.1, read as the reverse complement.
CAGTCGGCTGGTTTCACGCTCTAAGCGCAGAATTTCAACATCTGAAACAGCACCACTTGCCGCCAACGGCCGCGTCATACTCAGCTCACGCGCAGACAACTCGTACCCGCGCGAAGCTTGGTCGCGTCTCGCCTGCATCTCACGTAGTTCATGATGTCGTTGTGACAATTGGTCTCGTGCTATGGAAACTTGTGTATCCAACTCTGCTTGGCTAGAGTCATACAACGTTTGCTCAGCCGCCACCAACTCAGGCGCTTCTTTTTGCACCTCTTCTGGAACAACAAACGGCTTACCTGTACTCAAGGCCGTCAGCCGCGCTGTCTTAATTAGTAAAGACAAGTACTGGGCACGGCTTTCTTGCAGATTGGATTCAAAACGCGTGGTATCAATACGCATCAGCGGTTGCCCCGCCTCCACCGTATCGCCTTCTTTAGTCAGAATCTCTTCGACTACGCCACCATCTACCGACTGAATAATCTGCAGCTGCGAAGATGGAACAACTTTGCCGTCTCCTCGCGTCACTTCATCTAAGCTCGCAAAGGCTGACCACAGCAATAACACGCCCGAGATGCCGGCAATCCAACGCAATAAGGCACGAGCACGCAAAGGTTCTTGCTCAATGCGTGCGCGATCCGCATCTGACGCCCAATCTAATGCAGCATCTTGTTGCTCCGGAATCCAACGCGAAAAACTACGGTCTAGGTGCGGACGCATACGGCCAGACACACGCTGGCTCAAGGCCACTAAACGCTGTGCCCACTGTGGCAGTCGATTTATATCAATCATGCTGCCCTCCCAATGCGGCCTTGGCGCAGTGCATCGATCACTTGTGCCTTCGGGCCATCCGCCACGATCTTGCCAGCGTCCACCACGATGATGCGATCCACCAAATCAAGTAAGGAGGTGCGGTGTGTAATGACCAACATAGTTTTGCCCACCGCATACTGCGCCAAACGTTGCTTCACTTCTTCTTCGCTGGAATGGTCCATCGAACCCGTGGGCTCGTCTAACAGCAAAATTGGCGGATCAGCCACCACTGCGCGTGCAATGGCTACGCCCTGACGTTGCCCACCAGACAGCGATTCCCCGCGCTCGCCCACCGGCATATCAAAGCCTTTGGGGTGGTTGTTAACGAACTCAGAAATACCTGCAATTTCAGCCGCGCGCACAATGTCAGTATCTTCAACATGCAAAGCCGCAAGTGAAATGTTGTCGCGCAAAGAACCGTAAAACAGCGTCACATCTTGCGGCACGTAGCCCACGTTACGGCGCAGCTCTGCCGGATCAAGCTGGCGCATATCCACACCATCGACCAGCACCGCACCTTCTGTCGGCTGGTACAAACCCAGCACCAATTTTTGCAGCGTTGTTTTGCCAGAACCCACGCGACCCAAGAAGGCAACTCGCTCACCTGGGCGAATACGGAAACTCACCCCGCGCAGCGCTTGCAAGTCTTGATTGGGGTAATTGAAATACACATCACGGAACTCGATCTCGCCCTGAAAGCTTTGACGAATCACAAAGTTCGCATCGTCTGGGCGTTCCACCTTTTTACCCATAATGCTTTCGAGTGACGACAACGCAGTTGCCGCATTGTGATACTGCGTCATCAGGCCGGCTACTTGGCCTAGCGGTGCCAGCGCACGTGAAGACAAAGTGGTACAGGCAATCAAACCACCCATGGTGAGATCACCGTTGCCAATCAAGTACACGCCGATCACGATCACAATCACGTTGATCAACTGCTGAATCGAGTTGGCGCCGTTCATGGTCGAAGTCGACAGCAAGCGCAGCTGGCTACTTACGTTAGCCAAGAATGCCGCACTTTTTTCCCAGCGACTTTGCATGCGACCTTCCGCACCTAACGCCTTAATCGTTTCCAGCCCAACCAAGGACTCCACCAAAGTGGCATTACGCATTGCACCCGCGCGGTAAGTTGTTTCAGACAACTCATGCATTTTGCTTTGAACTGACATGGCATACAGCACCACAGCCGCCATACCGATCAGCACCGGAAACACTAATGGCCAAGCGATCCAGCCAATCACAACTAAAAACAATAGCGCAAAAGGCAAATCAACAAACGCGGTTACTGTGGCCGATGTAATGAAATCGCGCACGGTTTCAAACGAACGTAGATTTGCAGCAAATGACCCCGCGGAAATAGGACGGTCTTCTAAGCGCAAACCCAACACGCGGCCCATGATATAGGCGGACAGCTTGACGTCCACACGATTGCTCGCCAGATCTAAGAAGTAACCACGCATGGTGCGCAACACGGTGTCGGCCGCCACCATAATTGCCACGCCTAACGCCAACACCCACAGCGTATCGGTCGCGCTGTTGGGCACCACGCGGTCATACACATTCATGGAGAACAGCGGGAAGGCGAGCGCGAATACGTTAATCATCAGTGCTGCAATCAGCACATCACGATACAGCGGGCGATTCTCCGCCAACACACCCCAAAACCAGTGACGATGTTTAACTTTACCAACCTCGGGAGCGCGCGCATCAAACCGAAACTCAGGACGGGCAACAATCGCTTGGCCTAAATAGGTTTCATCCAGTTGCGCACGCGTCATGCGCGATTCAGCATCGCCCAATTCCGGCAACACCACACGCGCACTGCCATCGTCATGCCAGCCCAGCAGCAGGCAAGCTTCTTTGTCGCGTAGTAATAGCACCACCGGAAACAGTGCCGAATTCAACTTATCGAGCGGACGCTTAATAATGTTGCTCGACATGCGCGCACGTTGTGCCGCCCGCGCAAACAGCGAAGGCGTTAGCTTTTCGCCTTCAAGCGGCAAGCCTGCCAGCGCAGCTTCGCGAGTAAGAGCGCCACCATGCATGCGGACGAGTATCAGCAAGCATTCCAGCAACGGGTCAATCGCGTCGTGCGTTGCACGCGGCGATGCTGCCTGCTCTGGCAGAGTCGTGTCTGTTTGATTCAACATAGTTTCCGTTTGTTATTGGCAATGCACCACGCTATGTACGTACGCCAGGCACGCACGCTATGCACGCCCGTTTTAATATTTGTACGACGTACAACCGCATCCTCAGTTACATCGGAGAGGCTACATACAACTTTAGGGCGATTTGTATCTTTTTGGGCAGCAATATCCTTCTAGGCTGGGTGCGATTATGTACCAGCCCAAGCCCACCAAACCGTGCGCATGTCACGAGAACTGAAGAATTAACGCGGTCTTTCTAGGGATAGCCGTAGATTTACCCGCACAGCCTAGGCTTAGCCACCTTAAACCTAATTTGCCGCACAATGCCGGGCATGGATCCAATAAGTCACGCCGTTTTGGGCTGCGCCCTCACCCAAACCACCCAACACAGACAATATGCAGCACGCCTTGGACTGTTAGGCTTGCTAGCTGCGATGGTGCCCGACCTCGACATTATCATTCGGTCTAACGCCAACCCATTCTTGGCGCTGGAATACCATCGCCAATTCACCCACTCATTGGCGTTTATTCCCATCGGCGGCTTGCTTTGCGCGCTAGTATTTCATGCGCTGATTGGCAAACGCTGGCAGTTATCGCGACACCATCTTTTTTGGGTGTGCACTGTTGCCTACGGCACCCATGCGCTACTCGATGCCTGCACTAGTTACGGCACGCAACTGCTGTGGCCCTTTAGTACCGCGCGCATTGCTTGGAACAATGTGTCGATTGTCGATCCACTTTTTACCCTTCCTCTCATCACCTTTACCGCACTGGCCGCGTGGCTCAAGCGTAGATGGCTAGGTTGTCTCGCCTTAGCCTGGGGCTTGGCGTATCTTGGTTTAGGGGTCATACAACGTGACCGCGCCGAACAGGCCGGGCTGCAATTAGCGCAAGCGCGCGGGCATACGCCGCAGCGAATCGAGGCGTTTCCCAGCCTAGGCAATATGCTGCTGTGGCGTGTCGTGTATTTGGCAGATGACCGGTTTTATGTCGACGCGGTGCGCATCAACTTTGTCTCTGGCGCGGCACATTGGGCACCCCCGGCCGCAGGCTCAGCTGGCAGCATTGCAGCCTACCAGCCGGCACTGCACACCCCATGGCTCGCTGCAGATTCACAACAAGCACACGACATCGCCGCTTTTCGCCGGTTTACCAACAACTACGTCGGCGTGGACGCACACAATTCACAGCGACTCATTGATGTGCGTTATGCAGTGCTGCCCAACGACACACAAACGCTCTGGGCGGTTGAGGCCAACCCGCAATTGGCAAACACAGAACATGCCCGCTTTGTAAGGCAAGCTGGCGTGCCGCAAGACCGTATTAAGCAGCTTTGGCAAATGCTGCAGGACTAGTCCGCTTCAGCTCACATACAAACCACATCTTCGGCGACGACAGCGCCTTCAGCGCCCACCCCGACCAACGACGCGCAGCAGTCTGCCGCTTGTCGCTTCGGGCCTTGCGATCTCACTCCCGCCTCATACAATATGCCAATAGTCGTAAACCGCCCATTCCATTAAGCTTCAGCGCTGGCGCTTTGCCAATCGACCACGCTTTTTACCCAGCTCGCCTTTTTGCTATGCCTATTCGCACCCGATTTAACATCGCGCTCATCACCATTTTTTCGCTTGGCTTTGCGTTGAGCGTGTTTGTGACTTATCGCGTTGTGCTCAACAACGCCAAAGAAGAAGTGCTGCGTAACGCAGGGTTGATGATGGAAACCGCCCTCGCTGTGCGCGGCTACACGATTGATGAGATCAAGCCGCATCTTGATCCCATGATGGAAGAAACATTTCTGCCGCAATCGGTCCCTGCCTATTCTGCGGTCGAAACGTTTATGCGGCTGCAAAAGAAATATCCTGATTTCAGCTACCGCGAGGCCACACTCAATCCCACCAATCCGCGGGACCGCACCACCGATTGGGAAGCGGCCATTGTTCATCAATTCAAAACCAGCGAAATCCCTGAGATTGTGGGTGAGCGCGCAGCCAACAACGGTGGCGGAACACTACTTTATATGGCCCGCCCGATTCGTATTAGCAAAGCCGCGTGCCTCACCTGCCACAGCGTACCTGAAGCCGCACCCACCAGCTTGCGTACAAAATATGGCGATACCAACGGTTTTGGCTGGAAGTTAAACGAAGTCGTTGGTATTCAAATTGTGACCGCACCCACCGACCTTGCCGAGAAAAACGCATGGCACGCCTTCTGGGCATTTGCCGCCGTATTGGCGGGCGTGTTTGTACTGCTGTTCATCATCATCAACTACATGCTCACGCGTTTGGTGATTCAACCGCTGCGCGAAATTGCAGCGGTGAGTGATGAGATCAGCCAGGGCAATTTGGACTTGCCCGAATTTAAGGAAGAAGGCGCTAAAGAAATTCGCAATCTGCAAACCTCGTTCAATCGCATGCGACGCAGCATTGAAAAGGCGATGAAGGTGGTGCACTTGCAAAAGCAACTCATCAACAAATCGACGCCGAATTAAGCGTGCGTCAATTGATCGGCATTTTTTTGGACTCTACGCGTGGTTGATCCGCTCGGCGCAGCTCTCTCTGCCACCGTTATTGCGCTTGATGCCAGCGCAGGCTTTGGCACGCCCGGCTTACGCAGTTCGCAGCAGGCATTGGCAAAACTGCTCGCCGGCACCTTTGGTGCACAATGCCAATTGCACGGCGCTGCTTCAGGGCAGGCCGCCAGCCAAGCCAAAATTGCATTTACCTTGGTGATTCTGCAAGAAGACCAAGCGCACTCCACCTTGCGCCGTCTGCAAAATTTGCTGGCAGATATTCACCAAGCGCACACAGCATTAATCGTGCGACACATCGCACACCATGGCATCGTGTTCCCGAGCAATAGCGGCTATTTGGGCTCCGCCATCCGCATTGCACATACACGCCTAGCGCGTTTGCTGCCCGGACAAACCCAAGCCGCCACGCCTGACTTTGCGCAGTTTGCCCAACATCAACCGGGTAATGATTTAAATTTTGCACCACTGCACGGCGCCAAAGACGAGCTACTGAGTTACCGCCACGAACAAGCACAGCAAGTGGCAGCCACTTCACCTAAGTTTGACCAAGCCGCATTTTTGCAGCACCTCACCGCCTGCCTCGCCCGACAAATTGGGCCGTTTGCACAAGTCATGGTGGACACAGCGCAGCGTAACAACCATACGCCGGAGCAATTGATCAGTGAGCTTGCGCGTGAAATTGACGATGCAGAAGGTCGCCGGCAGTTCAATGAAGAAGCGCGCAGCTTTTTTCGGCCAGCCTAAACAATAGGCAACAAGAAAGCAGCAGCGCACATTCAATAAGAGATAGATCAGTTTGTAGACTGGCAAACTGGCGCGCCCGAGACGATTCGAACGTCCGACCCCTGCCTTCGGAGGGCAGTACTCTATCCAACTGAGCTACGGGCGCGTGCGGGACAGTTGAGGCGCTTCAACTCAAGCCGCCTAAACAGGCCCGGATAATAGCCTGCCACGGCCAACACGTCCATTCTGCCGCATTACTCTCACCCTTTGCCATACAGGGTTAATCGGCCCTAAAAGCGGGGCGCTGCACCAGCCCAACCGCGTGGTTACCCCACAAAGCGCCGACCTCGCTATAATGCGGGGTTTGTCGAATTGCTCGCGCAGGCTGTTCATAAAACGGCGTGCGCCTAACGTTCACCTTTACGCCAATCAGCAGGGGTTTCGCATGTCACACGAAGAACATCAGTCTTTCATCAAGACACCCAAGCAACTCATCGCCGTTGTTATTCTGTCTTTTGTTGCCTTTATTGGCGTAGCCGTTCTGGCCTCTCAATACGTTACGACAGGTCAAAAGGGGCTACCCAATGAAGAAGTCACGGCGACCGCGATTGCTCCTGTTGCTAAAGTTGAACTAGCTACTGCCAAGCCCGCTAATGCAGGCCCACGCACAGGTGAGCAAGTGTTCCAAGCAGCTTGCGCTGCTTGTCACGACACCGGCGCTGCAGGCGCACCTAAGGTTGGCGACAACGCCGCTTGGGGTCCGCGCATTGCCACTGGCTTAGAAGCGCTGCTGAAGTCTGCCACCAATGGCATAAATGCAATGCCGGCAAAGGGTGGCGCAGCCGACCTGAGCGAACTGGAACTGACCCGCGCCATTGTGTTTATGGCGAACAAGTCTGGCGCCAGCTTCAAAGAACCGGCCGCACCGGCCGCTGCTGAAGGCCAAGCTGCTGCGGTAGATGGCAAAGCGGTATACGAAGCCTCTTGTGCAGCTTGCCATGGTACGGGCGCTGCAGGCGCACCCAAGTTTGGCGAAAAAGCTGCTTGGGCACCGCGCATTGCAACCGGCATGGACTCGCTGTTGAAATCTGCCACGGGCGGCAAAAACGCGATGCCAGCTAAGGGTGGCAACGCTGCCCTGTCTGACGCAGAAATCAAAGCTGCGGTTGAACACATGGTTGCTGCTGGCAAGTAATTCTGCCAAGTGCCGCTAGTAAAAAAAGCCGGCCCCACGAAAGTGGGCCGGTTTTTTGTTTGCTGTTCTAATTTTGGTGGCCTTGCATAAGCTTAGCCAAACAACAAATCGAACGGCGGCGGCGTTGCTAAAGACTACGTAGGCCACGTTGAACTAGCCCTTGGCGGCCAGGCGTTCCTTCCATGCCTGAAGTTTGGCGCTGTTGGCTTTGCGCGTTTCGGCTGTGGGCACCTGCGCTTCTTTACCTGCCTGCTTTAAGTCGTTACCCAACTCCGCAATAAAGCGCGAGATCTCGCAGCTACGCTTTTCTTTTCCAGACGGGCGTTGCTCGCAATGGGTAATGGTGAGCGAGCGCTGCGCGCGCGTTACGCCCACGTACATTAGGCGTCGCTCTTCTTCGATCTTGCCGCCATCCACCGATTCGCGATGCGGCAACAAGCCTTCTTCACAGCCAATTAAAAACACGTGCTTAAACTCAAGCCCTTTGGCCGCATGCAGCGTTGCCAATTGCACGGCATCTGCTTCTTCTTTGTTCTTCTCAAGCATCGTAATCAGCGCAATAGTTTGCACCAATTCCGGCAGCTTTTTGTCTTGCCCATCGCCTAATTGCACGTCGCCATATTGCGGCTCGCCACCTTCGCTCTTACGCGATAGCCAATCTACAAATTCCCGCACGTTGTTCCATTTGCTCTCAGCTTCGCGCGGTTCAAAGGTATCGAACAAATATCGCTCATAGCCAATCGCGTTTAACAAATCCTCAAGCACTTGTCGTGCAGGCTCACGTTCTGCGCGCCATTCCATGCGCTGAATAAAGTCGCTAAAGGTGGTGAGCGGCGTGAGTTGGCGCGCTTGAATTTGATCTTGAAAGCCCAGTTCAAACGATGCGGCATACAAACTCACTTGGCGCTTGCCGGCATACTCGCCCAAAGCTTCTAACGTACCTGCGCCAATGCCGCGCTTGGGCGTGGTGGATGCGCGAATAAACGACGGGTCGTCATCGTTGTTACAGATGAGCCGCAAATACGACAACACGTCTTTAATTTCTGCGCGCTCAAAAAATGATTGGCCACCGCTGACCATGTAAGGAATTTTTTGCTCACGTAGCGCGGCTTCAATCGCGCGCGATTGATGATTGCCGCGATACAACACGGCGTAGTCTGCAAAGCACGTGCGGTGCTCAAATTTATGCGCGGCAATTTTCATGGCCACGGTGAGCGCTTCTTCTTCTGGGTCGCGGCACCCACGCACTTCTACTTGGTCACCCAAACCAAACTCCGACCACAGCTTTTTTTCAAATAGCTTTTCGTTATTGGCAATGAGCGTGTTGGCGGCCTGCAAAATGCGTCCGCTAGAACGGTAATTTTGTTCGAGCTTAATCACTTGCAGGCGCGGAAAATCCCGCTGTAAGTTGCGTAAATTCTCAACGTCTGCCCCGCGCCAAGCATAGATCGCCTGGTCGTCATCGCCCACCGCGGTGAAAGCTGCTCGCGGCCCCACTAACTGCTTGAGCAGTGCATATTGGCTGCGATTGGTGTCTTGATATTCATCGACCAACAGGTAGCGCAAACGTGATTGCCAACGCTCACGTGCTTCGGGATGCTCGTCAAACAACTTAACCGGCACGCCAATGAGGTCGTCGAAATCGACGGCCTGATACGCGCGAAGCGTGCGCTCGTAATCAGCGTAAAGACGCGCTGCAACCTGATCCATTTCGTCTTGCACGTGGCTTGGTGCAGCTTCAGGGCTAATCATGGCGTTTTTCCACGCCGAGATTTTCCAACTGAGTTGGCGCAAGGTAGTTTTGTCTGATTGCTTAGACAGCTCTGCCAAAATGGATTGCGCATCAGCGGAATCTAAAATCGAGAACTGCGGTTTAAGGCCGAGCAATTTACACTCGGCACGCAAGATGCGCACACCCAATGAGTGAAAGGTCGACACATTGAGCTGGCTAGACGCCTTGCCCGGCAGTAATTGGCCCACACGCTCAGCCATTTCACGTGCGGCTTTATTGGTAAAGGTAATCGCGGCAATGTGGCGGGCTTCGTAACCGCACTGCTCAACGAGATGTGCGATTTTTTGCGTAATGACGCGCGTTTTGCCAGAGCCGGCACCGGCTAGCACTAACAGCGGACCATCTAGATAGCGAATGGCTTCGCGTTGCGGGGGATTGAGTTGCAAGGACATGCGAAACCGACAGCAGTAATACAGCAGAAAGACAACAGACAAGCACGCTACAGCGCGCTCGACCTGATCTGGCATCCCAAATCAGGTCGGCGCGGCATATAACCGAACCCCATAGCCGAACCCAGTCGGTAGTTTACCAGTTGCCGCTTATTTACCGAGTGCGCCAAATACTTTCTTCGCTAAATCACCCGCTGCGCCAACCGGGTCTTGTCGAATGTTCTTTTCTTCTTCGCCAATCATGAAGTACAGGCCATCCAAAGCTTTACGCGTGACGTAGCCATCAACCTTGGCATCTTGCTGTTTTACCAGCCCTAACTTTACACCCTGCCCTGCGAGCTTGTCGTACTGTTGGGTCAGGCCTAACTTATTGACGTATTTTTGCACGATGGGCAAAAACTGCTTACTGAGCTGATCTTGTGTTTTGCCCCGAAAAAATTCGGTGACCGAGGTTTCGCCACCCACCACAATGTTTTTTGCATCGGTCACGCTCATGTTTTTGACTGCGGACACGAGCAGCTTTTTGGCTTCTGGTACAGCAGCTTCAGCGGCGCGGTTCATGGCTGTAACCAGTGCATCCGCATCTGCTCCACGGCCCATCGCTTTGAGTAGCTTGTTAGCCTTTTCAAGCGCGTCTGGCAGGGGAATTTTGACTTTATCGTTACCTAAAAAACCGTCCTGCTTGCCTAGCAGCTCCACGGCCTTGGTCGCGCCTTGTGTAAGCGCCTGCTTAATACCGCCTGCGGTATCTTTATCAGACAAGTCACCCAAAGATAGCGCCCAACTCCAGCGCGGCAACAAAGAAGGGATGACAACAGCGGGAAGAATACGCAGAATAGCGCGGCGGCTCATACCGGCCGGTGAAGATACTTGTGCTTCGTAGCTTTGTTCGTCGCGCATAACAATTCCCTTAATGGTTTTTGATGCAGTGTTGAAGGGTGTGAGCAAAAGCTGGGGACGATGTCTAACCACAAAAATCTCATCAAACAACACGCCTAACTTAGCCGCCGAAAGCACTGAGGGTACACGTGTCGTTTTTCTACTGAATATGAACTTTATTTGTGCCGAACTCGTCCTACTTGTTTGAGCACTGTTGCAGATTATGAAGCCTAAATACTTGCTTGTGCTGCCCATTCTCGCGATTGCCGCTGCGTTATACGTATTGCTAGTCCAGGATAGTAAGCCAGCGCCTGAGGTTGTCTTCCAAACTTTAGATGGCCGCACCGTGCAAACCTCTCAACTACGCGGCAAAGTCGTGCTGGTTAATTTTTGGGCTACGACGTGCCCTTCCTGCGTCAAGGAAATGCCACAAATGGCAGCGACACACACGCAGTTTGCCAATAAGGGCTACGAGACCATTGCGGTCGCCATGAGTTACGACCCACCTGAACAAGTGCAAGCATTCGCACAACAGAAGCAGCTGCCCTTTACCATTGCATTCGACCCACAAGGAAAAATAGCAGAGAGTTTTGGCGGTGTGCGACTCACGCCAACGAGCTTTTTGATCGACAAAGAAGGCCGCATCGTGCAGCAATACTTAGGTGAGCCCGATTTTGCCAAACTGCGTCGCACGATCGACTCACTGCTCTCGCAATCGAGTTAAAGACCTCCACACGCAGCAATTCAAGCATGTCTCGTATCGTCACTTGGCTAGCATTTATCGTGTTGGCAATTGCTGGCTGGAAAGCTTGTAGCCAGCGCACAGTGCAACATGCGCCGGGGCAGGTCGCGCCAGACGTGCCCGTTCAAACCTCGGCCAGTTCATCGCGCCCCATAGCACTAGGCGCCTACACTTTGCAGCCCTTGGCCGATTTCAAAATTACGGCGCGTGTGCTTTCCTCGGAAAGTTATAGCAGCGACCGTGAATCTGATTTGTCGCCAATTGATTTTGCTTTGGGTTGGGGGCCGATGTCAGATAGTGCGGTGCTCGACAAGATCGATATTAGTCAGAATGGGCGTTTCTTCTTCTGGCATGTTGATACGTTTCCGATTCCACGTGAGGAGATCGAAACGCATGCGTCTAACATGCACATGGTGCCTGCGAATAGCGAAGTCTCAGCCGCGCTCAAACACGTACGCGTAGGCCAACGTGTTTCGATTAAGGGCTACTTGATTGAGGCCACCGCACCCGACGGCTGGCATTGGCGTTCATCACTCTCCCGCAGCGACACCGGGGCCGGTGCATGCGAGTTAGTGTATGTGGAATCCATTAGCGTGAATTAAGGCCCATGTAGCGTAGGTATTGATTGCCGGGTGATTGATCATCGTTGTTGCAAGCCGCAGCCTCATCTGCATCGGCGTCATGGTTGCCACCTGCTATCACAATGCGGTCACGGCCCGACTGCTTGGCCACATACATGCGTTGATCAGCGCGCTCAACCAAATCCATCCATTTGTGCGTCGGCGTTTCCACCGAGTCTGCCACACCAATGCTGGCTGTAATCGGGCTGCCATCAGGGCGCATGCCCATGCCGCTTTCACGAATACGCTCAAGCGCAATCTTTGCTACTTCAATGGTGGTGTTCGGCATGAGCACGACAAATTCTTCACCCCCCCAACGCACACACATATCGCTTGCACGTAAGCCATCCATAAAGTGTTGCGCGGTTTCGCTCAGCACTCTATCGCCCGCATCGTGCCCATAGCTATCGTTCACCTTTTTAAAGTGATCAATGTCGATAAAGGCAATCGCCATCGGGCGCTCTGTTCGCTTCGCCACAATAAACTGCAGGTCGAGCAACTCTTCGCCACTCTGACGGGTGTAGCACGCGGTGAGCGGGTCACGCATGGCATGACGCACCAGCATGATGATGAAGGCCAATTGGCTTGCACTCGCCAGTGACAATACGGCGGTCATCAAACCCAATAACCAGAGCGTGCCAATGGCAGCGCTCAACGCCATGTCGGGGTAGAACAACAAACTCGCCGCAATATGCGCGCCCAACACGGGCACGGCGAGCATCATGGACTCCATGAGCGCCAACGGAAACATGGGCAGCCCCGCCAAAATGACGAAGGGCAAAAACTCATGCGTCGCCGACAATGCTCCAGCAAACCCGGTGAGGCTATGTTTGCCAAGATAAATCGTTGAGAAAAAATAGAATACGGTGGGAATGGCAAACAACATTTGCAATGCTCGCCGCGCCGTTTGAATGTCTGGCTCGCAAAAATTGCGTAGCAAAACCACAAAGGCATAGGTCGCTACAAGACGACCAATCACCATGGGCAGCGCGATGTCTGCGGGTAAAAATAACCAGTCAAGCACACCCCAAATTGGCGTAAGAATGGCAAATAGAAGCGCGACAAATCGCGTGCGCGACAAAATCATGCCGGCACGGCGTGAATCTAGTAGCTGGCTATGACGCGAGGGAAAGCAGAGGGACAGTAGTTCATCTGCGCGCAATTCAGACACGCTTGCGGGCAGTGAATTACCGAGCAATTTTCCATAATGTTGCGCATTGCGATGCGTTTTCATGTGTGTCCTTTGTGAGCAGTCGTCGAACATTCGATGAGTGCTGTACGGACGAGCATGAAATGATCGCTACACCACCCCTGCGGCGTGCGCTTGCTGGTCTGCGTGGTAAGAAGAGCGCACCATGGGGCCACAGGCCGCATGCGAGAAACCCATTGCCAATGCTTCGCGTTCAAACATAGCAAATGTTTCTGGCGTAACGTAACGCAACACAGGCAGATGTCCGCCTGAAGGCTGCAGATATTGACCAATGGTCAGCATCTCTACGTCATGCGCACGCAAATCACGCATCACTTGCAAAATTTCTTCGTCCGTCTCGCCCATGCCGACCATCAAACCCGATTTGGTGGGCACCTGAGGGTGCCGCGCCTTAAAGTCTTTTAATAAGCGGAGCGAGTGAACATAATCGGCACCCGGACGACATTGTTTATAGAGGCGGGGCACAGTTTCGAGATTATGGTTCATCACATCTGGTGGCGCTGCAGCAAAAACCTCCAGCGCTTCGTCCAAACGCCCTCTAAAATCAGGCACTAAAACCTCAATTACCGTGCTCGGCGACGCTTCACGGGTTGATTTGATGCATTGCACAAAGTGTTCTGCGCCGCCATCCTTCAAATCGTCGCGGTCTACGCTGGTAATCACCACATAATTGAGGCGCAAGGCGGCAATGGTGTTGGCCAAATTGGTCGGCTCTGCAACATCCAGCGGGTCTGGGCGACCATGTCCTACATCGCAAAATGGGCAACGTCGGGTGCATTTATCGCCCATGATCATGAAGGTGGCCGTGCCTTTGCCAAAGCATTCGCCAATATTCGGGCAGCTCGCTTCTTCGCACACAGTGTGCAAACGCTGCTCGCGCAGAATGCGTTTAATTTCGCCAAAGCGGCCATTCATTTGGCCAGCACGCACGCGAACCCATTCCGGCTTGCGCAAGCGCTCAGCTGGCACCACTTTAATGGGAATCCGCGCCGTTTTAGCTGCACCCTTTTGCTTGATAGCGGGGTCGTTTGGCACCTGCGGTGCGTCGTGTGATTGTTCAGACATGAAATTCTCAAAGCTCAATCTGCTGCAATTTGCCAATCGGCATATTGCCGCTGTTTATTTGTTGCTCGCTCTGCGCAACGCGGCTCGTTTACGCCAATGTGCGCTGCAAGGCAGACACAATAGCCTCTCCGGCCAATTCGGGGCTTACCGCCCAGCCGACATCACGGCATTGTGTCACGGCCAGCCCGGCATAGCCACACGGGTTGATTGCCGCAAAGGGCGATAGGTCCATATCCACATTCAAACTCAGGCCATGGTAAGTACAGCCATGGCGCACGCGTAGACCCAGTGCTGCAATTTTTGCCAATTCCACTTCACCAGCTGCAGCGCCATGAGCATGCGGATTGGCGACATACACACCGGGCGCACCCGCTTTGCGTTGCGCGGGCACACCTGCTGCGGCCAACACATCAATTAACGCTTGTTCCATGCGCCAAACCAACTCGCGCACTTTGTAGCTGCGCCGATTCAAATCTAGCAGCAGATACACCACCACCTGGCCGGGGCCGTGATAAGTCACCTGTCCGCCGCGATCAATATTTACAACTGGAATCCCAAGGTCATGCAAAACATGCTCGGGCTTTCCCGCCAAGCCTTGTGTAAAGACCGGCGGATGTTCCAACACCCACAACTCGTCTGGCGTATCTGCAGTGCGCGTCGCCGTAAAGTCTTGCATGGCCTGCAAGGTGTCGGCATAGGGCACCAGCCCTAGGCGACGCACCACACAAGCGGGAACACCACTCGCCATCGCGTTACAGCACCACTTTCACCAGCGGATGTCCGGTGAGCGCACGATAAATATTGTCGAGTTGCTCACGCGAAGTCGCGCGAATATTTGCAGTGACGCTGAGGTAGTTGCCTTTGCTAGAGGCGCGCATTTCAAGCGCAGCCATTTCAAAGTCTGGTGCGTGTTCAATAATGATGGCGACCATTTGCTGCGCGAAATCATCCGTGCGCGCACCCATAATTTTGATGGGAAAATCGGTTGGAAACTCGAGGAGTTCAACGCGATTCTCTGAGCTGGTTGGTTTGTTCGAATCCATTTCAGTCTTTCATCCTGCTGGCGCAGCACTCAGCTGCGGCCACGCATCACAGATTGTTTGAAGGCTTGATACCAAGCAAACATTTGTTTGCCCAGCGACCCTGGCACACCTTCGCCCACGGGCTGACCATCGAGCGTGGTGATAGCCAGCACTTCACGCGTCGAAGAGGTCATCCACAATTCATCTGCCGCCAGCACTTGGGCGCGCGTAATTTTGCCAATATGCAGTGGCACGCCATGCTGATGCGCCAATTCAATAATCACATCGTAGGTGATGCCGGGCAACATGAGGTGATCTTTAGGCGGCGCATACAACGCACCCGCTTTCACCACAAAAATATTGGAGGCCGCGCCTTCGGTAAGCACGTCATCGCGAAACAATATCGTTTCGGCACAGCCTGATTCCACCGCATCTTGCCGCATTAAACAGTTGGCGAGTAGCGAGGTGACTTTCAAGTCACAACGCAGCCAGCGAATATCGTTGCTGCTGCGGGCTGACACCCCTTTTGCCAATACCGTTTGAGAGGGGTGTACCAACGGTGCGGCAAACGCAAATACCGTGGGGCTCACGTGCTTGGGAAACGCCTGATCGCGCACACGATCGGCGCCCCGACTGACTTGCACATACACCTGCACATCTTCATCGTGCGAGGCCTCAACCAAGCTTTGCACAATGCCCTCCCACTCGCGCGAGGTATGCGGATTGTCTAAACGAATCTGATCTAGCGTGTGGGACAAGCGCGCCAAATGTTCGTTTAATCGAAAGGGCCGATGCGAATACACCGGCACCACTTCATACGCTGCATCACCAAATAGAAAACCTCGATCCATGGGCGAGATACGCGCCTCGTCCAAGGGCATGAAGGTTCCATTGAGGTAACACAGGCTCATGTCACAACCTCTCAATTACAGCTTGCTAGACCTTACTCCAGCCACAGTCGCAGCGTATCCCATGTGCGGCCAAACCAGCCTGCAGGTTGCACGGCCTCCAAAGCTTGCACCGGATAATCTGCCAGTGGTTTGCCATCAATGGTGAGCTTCAAAGTGGCCACCACTTGTCCTGCCACAATTGGGGCGAGCAGAGGCGGACGACTCACCAATTGCGCCTGCACTTTGCCTGCTGCACCCTTGGGCAATGACAGCACTAAACCATTTACAAAACCCACCTTCACTTCATTGCCCGCACCTTTGTACACGCGAATGGTTTGCATCGGCTTGTTAGCTTCGTAGAGGCGCACTGCATCGTATGCAAGATAACCGTAATTCAGCAGCTTGAGCGATTCTTGCACACGCGCATCCATCGACGCCGCACCCATTACAGCTGAAATCAGCCGACGGTTGGCGCGCTTGGCGGAAGCAACTAAACAGTATCCCGCTGCATCGGTGTGGCCCGTCTTCATACCATCAACGGTTGGGTCAACCCACAATAGACGATTACGGTTTTCTTGCGTCACATTGTTGTAGCGATATTCGCGTTCGCTATAAATTGGATAGAACTGCGGAAAGTCACGCATGATGGCTGCGGCCAAACGCACCATGTCACGCGCGGTGGAGTAATGATCCGGCGCAGTGAGGCCTGAGGAATTGGCAAAATGCGTGCCCTTCAAGCCGAGGCGTTGCGCTTCGCGATTCATCACTTGCACAAATTGCTCTTCGCTACCCGCTACAACTTCCGCCAAAGCCACGCAGGCATCGTTACCCGATTGAATAATCATGCCGCGAATGAGTTGCTCAACCGTGACCGGCAAACCGGGTTGAATAAACATGCGCGAACCACCCATTTTCCAACTGCGCTCAGACACCGTAACCTGATGATCGAGTTTGATGCGGCCGTCACGAATCGCGGAGAAGGTGACGTAAGCCGTCATCATTTTAGTCAGTGATGCGGGCTCAACGCGCGTGTCTGCTTCGTGCTCTGCCAGAACCTGACCCGATGCTTGGTCATACAAAATCCACGAGCGGGCAGCCAGCGCCGGAGCCGGCAACACAGCAGATTGAGCCTGCGCCACCGCGCATAAGCCCATTACACTCCACAACAACAAAGCAACGCTCGCACGCACAACACGAACCCGCTGGCACCACTCAACCACAACTTGAAACATCACAACCTTCCGTCTTCAACAAAACATTAAACACTACTGATTCACTTGCACTGGCACCAACTTGCTGCCACTGCGAATGCGATCTGCAATACGTTGCGCCGCTGAGACGCTGTCATACGGGCCGAGTTGCAGGCGATGCAGACTACCCTTCAACACAATTCGTACAGGGTCTTCTAACCACGGCAATTCTTTATGAATACGCTCTTGCAACGCTTCGGCATTGCCGCGCTCGCCAAAAGCGCCTAGCTGCAAATAGACCTTGCCGTCTGCCTTTGGTTGCATTCGATCTACTGGCGGCGTCTCTGCGGCCACTTTCAAACTAGGTTCGTTGCTCAAACCCTTCAGTGGGTCAAAGCCCGCACTATCCGACTTCGCCACATTTTGCGTTGCGGGCTCGAGTGGCCGCCCCACAATGTCGTCTGCAGCGGGCGCAGAAGCTGTGGGCTGCGCGAGCGGCACCGACTGTCCTTTCATCTGGCCCGGCAACACGCTCTCCACTTCAACCATTGCCGTGCCAACACCGGTATAGCCGAGTTTATAAGCCGCAGTGAATGAGAGATCCATAATGCGGTCAGAGTGAAACGGGCCACGATCATTTACACGCACGACAACCGAACGACCATTCTCCAAATTGGTGACGCGCGCATAACTGGGAATGGGCAAAGTCGGATGTGCGGCAGTCATGCCGTACATGTCATAACGCTCACCACTAGATGTTTTCCTTCCATGAAATTTGCGGCCATACCAACTGGCCAAGCCTTTTTGCTTAAAAGGCACCAAGCCTGTTTGTGGTGTGTAACTGCGACCGAACACCGTGTAAGGTTTATTTGCTGGCGCACGCAAACCTTCTTCACGCGGTTGTGCATCAGGAATTTTCGCCAAGTCTTCTGGTGAAGGTTGATTCAACCCCGGGCCATCGTCTTGATAATAGCCACCGCCCTTGCGCGATGAACTGCCGTTATTGCTCGCAGGCGCGTTTGCATCACTACTGCGACGCTCAACCGCACCACGATGACCCGAACCAGCGCAGCCTGCGAGTAAGGCCGCCAGGCATGCCAAACTCACACCCAATTTGAGCGTTGTGCGAGACGTCATTTCTGCACCAGCGTGCGATGACTGTTAATGCTCATGAGCATGCCGAGCGCGGTACACAAGGTCACCAAGGCTGTCCCGCCATAGCTAAAGAAGGGTAAGGGCACGCCCACCACCGGCAAGATGCCACTCACCATGCCAATGTTTACCAACGCGTAGGTAAAGAAGATGAGCGTGATGGCCCCCGCCATGAGTCGCGAGAAGAAGTTGGCTGCACTCATGGCAATCATCATGCCGCGCACGATCAGCGCAAAATACAAAAGCAAGAGCACCACGCCGCCGAGCAAACCAAACTCTTCTGCCAACACCGCATAAATAAAATCCGTATGGCGTTCCGGCAAAAACTCTAAATGGGTCTGCGTGCCATTCATCCAACCCTTACCCATCACGCCACCAGAGCCCACTGCAATAGAAGCCTGAATCGTATGAAAACCTTTACCTCGGGGATCAGTCGAAGGGTCAAGCAGCATACAAACTCGATGCTTTTGATATTCTTTAAAGCCTGGCCATTTCACGCCATCTTCACACCATTGATGTCCGTTTGTTGCGAGTGCGCCAATTCCAATACAAGCGGCCAAGACCACGGGAACGATGAGTTTCCACGACAACCCAGCCAAGTAAATTACATACATACCCGCCGCCAGAACCAAAATCGCGGTGCCCAAATCAGGTTGTTTGGCAATCAAGCCAACAGGTATGCCTAGGATAACCACGGCCACAAAAAAATCGCGCACACGAACCAATGTTTCGTGTTTATGAAAATACCAAGCCAGCATCAGCGGCACAGCAATTTTCATCATTTCCGAAGGCTGAATGCGCACAATACCTAGGTTCAACCAGCGCCTCGCCCCCTTAGAAACATCCCCCGCCACTGCCACCCCGATGAGCAGCATGACGCCTAACAAATAAGCGGGCACAGCAAAACTCATAAAGCGTTGTGGCGAAATCTGCGCCACCACAATCATCACCGTTGAAGCTACCAACAGGTTGACGAAGTGAGCGTTTAATCTGCGCGGCATATCATTTGTTGCACTGATGAGCACAACCGTAGCGTATGTCATCAAAAGCGCCGCAATAATGAGCAACGGCATATCGAGAGAGTCGACAATACGGCGAGCATGAAACTTAGTTGTCTGCCACATCTTGCACCTCCGCAGCAGCACCTTGTGGCATTTTGCCAAGCAGGTAGTAGTCGAGCACCTGACGCGCAATCGGTGCCGCACTTTGCGAGCCGAAACCACCGTTCTCAACCAATACGGCGAGTGCGATACGCGGTTTATCAGCCGGGGCAAATGCCACAAATAATGCGTGATCGCGAAGGCGTTCATGCACATTTGCCTCCTTATATTCCGCCCCCTTTAGCGAGAACAATTGTGCTGTGCCGGTTTTTCCAGCCGTTTCATATTCAGCGCCTTTAAATGCGAGTGCGGCCGTACCATTTACGGTCACATCGACCATTGCGCGTCGGATGACAGCCAAATCCGACTCGCGTAACTTAATGTGTCGTATTGGCTTGTTTTCCACATTACGTATCACGCCTTTTGAGTTGGCGATGGATTGCACAAGGTGTGGTCGATAGACCACTCCATTATTTGCCAATATGGCCGTAGCGTTGGCCAACTGCATAATGGTGTAACTGTTGTAGCCCTGACCGATGCCGACCGAAATGGTTTCGCCGGCATACCATTTTTGTTGCTCGGGTCGTTTGAACCGTTTTTTCTTCCAAGCTGGCGATGGCAAGATACCCCGTGACTCGCCTTCAAGATCAATATCCGTCAGCGCCCCAAACCCAAACTGGCCCATAAACTCAGCTATACCTTCAATACCCCAGTCATTTGCCAATCGGTAGTAATAGGTATCGCACGACACAACGATGGAGGCATGCATATCGACCATGCCGTGACCACCTTTTTTATCATCGCGAAAACGATGCCCACCAAAATCAAAAAAGCCTAGATCAGCAATTGATTGCGCTGCTGTACGACGCCCTGTTGTGAGCGCACCTAGCGCCATAAAGGGTTTAAAGGTAGAGCCTGGGGGGTACACCGAATAAATGGCTCGGTTTAGTAAAGGGTGATCTGCTGAATTATTCAATGCGTCCCAATTCGTCGCGTCAATACCGTCCACAAACAAATTGGGGTCAAAGGTGGGCTTGCTCACCAAAGCCAGCACACCACCTGTGGTTGGATCTAACGCGACCAACGCGCCGCGACGATCACCAAATGCTTGTTCGACAATACGCTGCAACTTGCTGTCCAGCGTCAGCGATAAATTGTTGCCCGGAACGGCACCCGTGCGCGCGAGCGAGCGCACGGCTCGACCACTCGAGTCGACTTCAACTTGGTCGTAGCCTGTTTTACCGTGCAGTTCAAATTCGTACTTTTGCTCCAACCCCGATTTGCCAATGTGCTCGGTACCTTGATAATTTTCTTCTTGTTCCGCATCCACAATACTGTCGAGATCACGGTCGTTGATACGCCCCATATAACCGAGCACATGCGACGCCAAGTCACCCTCAGGATATTGCCGGAACAGGCGCGCGCGAATATCGACACCCGGGAAGCGATAACGCTGCGCCACAAAGCGCGCAACTTCCGCATCACTCAAGCGCGTGCGAATCGGCAGTGATTCAAAGTTCTTGCTCTCGTCGAGCAGCTTGTGAAACCGCTTACGATCTTTCGGTTGAATGTCGATGATTTGCGCCAGTTGTGAAATCACTTCATCCAAATGTTTAATGCGCGACGGGGTAATTTCCAGCGTGTAAGCCGAATAATTGCGGGCAAGCACCATACCATTTCGGTCGACAATGAGTCCGCGATTGGGCACAACCGGAACCAGCGAAATGCGGTTGTTCTCGGCACGCGTTTGAAAATAGTCGTGCTGAATGACCTGCAACCAAACAAGCCGCGCCAACAACAGCGAGAAGCAAACCAACACAAAACTCAAAGCCACCAATAATCGGCGACGAAATCGGGTGAGTTCTTGTTCGGGATTTTTAAATTCGGCCGGGCGCATATCAGTCTGTGCAGCCCTTAAATTGGCCGATTCTCATCCTTGTCGACCGGACGAAACTGCGGCAGCAGCAGCAAGAAGGTGAGCGGTGTCCACAACAATGCGGCAACAACACTCGAAGCAAAATAGGTCACACCGGGAAACTCATCACCCGCAACAAGTCGGATTAACACCATCCACACTTGGCAGCCCAACAACAAGGGGAATACATGTAGCGCTTGCTGCGACAGCGGAAACCACAAAATACGACGTGACAACGCTGCGCCCAAATACGCCATCACCACGTAGGCTAAGGGATGCTGTCCAAACAAATTGCCGAAGGCAACGTCCATGAGCACGCCGAGCAGAAAGGCAGAGAACATGCCGACGCGACGCGGCTCACGCACACACCAAAACAGCAGCACCAACGCCACCCAATCTGGCATAAAGTAAAAGCGACCAACAGGCAGTTGGTTGAGTGCAAAAGCACCCAACAGCGAAAAGAGAATAAAGCCGTATCGAACAGGCTGAAGAATGCGGCTGGAGCGATTGGTTGGTTGCATCTTATCTGCCCCCCGCCGATTTTTTGTCGTCTGACTTCTTATCACTGGACGACGTTGCGCTATCGCTGCTCAAAGTTGGAGCCGGCGCACGTTTGTCGAGCACCAATACTTGCCCATGGTTTTCAACACCCGCGATGGGGTCACACACAATGCGCGCAAAACCATCTGCGCTTTCGCGCTCAACACGTTTAACGCGCGCCACCGGCAAGCCCGGCAGAAACACGCCATCCAAACCAGATGTGCTCACAACATCGCCCGGTTGCACATCGGTATTCGCGGCCAGAAAACGAATTTCCAACTCACTTGCGCCCGCACCAAACAACACCGCATGCAAACCGGAACGCTCAACTTGCACCGGCACGGCCTGATCTTTGTCTGTAATTAAACGCACTTCGCTAAACAGTGGCAGTACTCGCGTGACTTGCCCAATGAGGCCACGCTCATCAACCACCGGCTGGCCTTCATCAATGCCCTGTGCAGCACCTTTATCAATCACCACGCGACGATCAAAAACATCACGTGCGGCATACAAAATTTCGGCCACCTTACCCTGCGTTGCCAATCGCGTTTTAAGTTGCATCAGCGTGCGCAGTCGATCGTTTTCTGTTTCTAACGACTGCAAACGCAACTGACGTGATTGCACTTCTTTGAGTTGTGCGCGCAATGCAACATTTTGTTGTTGCGCGTCCGTTAGCGCGCCAAAGTTAGCGTAGCTGCGATCAAGCCACACCAAGGGCTCAGCAATCGCTAATTGCAGCGGCGCGATGGCCACCCCAACAACTTGTCGAACAAACGATAGGGTACGAAAACGATGGTCGACCACCAGCATGGTCAACGACAAACTGACCAACACGAACAGCTTAACGAGCGGAGCAGGCCCTCGCCGGAAAAACGGTGGAGGTTCGTGACCGGCCAAGGACATAGACAATCAATCGCAGAGAATCAACCGACCAGTACGACGCAGGCTTGCTGCGCCATCTGTATGTGAAACGAACACCAACTTTAGTGGCGTTAACTCGAGGTGCGCCAACTCTAGGTGCCGCAACACCGT
Organism: Uliginosibacterium gangwonense; assembly: GCA_005239635.1. Lineage (GTDB taxonomy): Bacteria > Pseudomonadota > Gammaproteobacteria > Burkholderiales > Rhodocyclaceae > Uliginosibacterium_A > Uliginosibacterium_A gangwonense_A. The sequence continues at coordinate 46,303 of SBBQ01000041.1, read as the reverse complement.
AGCTGGACGCACACACGCATTACTCATTGGCAAAAATGCTACCGAGCTTGTCCATCTTTTCCAGTGCCATGCCAGAGCCACGCACCACGCAGGTCAGCGGATCTTCTGCCACCACAACCGGCAAGCCCGTTTCTTCCATCATTAGGCGGTCAAGGTCACGCAGCAATGCGCCACCACCGGTGAGCACCATACCGCGCTCGGCAATATCAGCACCCAACTCTGGCGGGGTTTGTTCCAAACCACTTTTCACCGCGCCAATAATGGAATTCAGCGGATCGGTCAGCGCTTCCAAAATTTCGTTGGAAGAAATCGTGAAGCTACGCGGAATACCTTCGGCCAAGTTGCGGCCCTTCACTTCGATTTCTTTCACTTCAGAGCCCGGGAACGCAGAGCCAATTTCTTTCTTGATCTGCTCAGCGGTCGCTTCACCAATCAACATTCCGTAGTTGCGGCGAATGTAGTTGATGATGGCTTCATCAAACTTATCACCGCCCACACGCACGGAGCCGGAATACACCATGCCGCCGAGCGAGATCACACCCACTTCTGTGGTGCCACCACCGATATCCACCACCATCGAGCCGGTTGCATCCGCGACTGGCAGATTGGCACCAATCGCAGCTGCCATCGGCTCTTCAATGAGGTAAACCTGGCTTGCACCTGCACCCAGTGCAGATTCGCGAATGGCGCGGCGCTCAACCTGTGTAGAGCCACACGGCACACAAATAATGATGCGTGGCGAAGGCGAAAACAGCTTGTTGTCGTGCACCTTCTTGATGAACTGCTTGAGCATCTGCTCGGTTACGGTGAAGTCGGCGATCACGCCGTCCTTCATGGGTCGAATCACCGTAATGTTGCCCGGGTTGCGGCCCAACATCTGTTTGGCCGCTGAACCCACTGCCTGAATGGTTTTCTTGGCATTGGGGCCACCTTCGGTGCGGATCGCCACCACAGAAGGCTCATCAAGCACGATGCCCTTGTTACGAACGTAGATCAGCGTATTGGCGGTACCGAGGTCAATCGCCAGATCATTGGAAAAATAGGAACGAAAAAGCCCGAACATGAATGTCCCTGAAAAAATAAGGCCGGACGCATATCCACACCTGCACCTTGGGGTGCACCGTTATGCGTCACAGTGGAGTCGCCGTGAGGTCATTAAGCCCCTTTATGATACCCTAACTGGCATGGCAGCGCCGGGTTGAGGTGACTTTGACCGGCGCTATACCGTATCAATTTGTAACGAGCCCGGCTCTGCCCGGCCACCCCGTCTGCACCTACCACTGATGGCTGCCGACACCGGTGCCGCACCAGCCCGCCAAAGCGCTCATTTTCCTCAAGAGTTTACGATGTCACTGTCACTGGATGATGTTGCCAAAATCGCCCGTTTGGCCCGATTGGAACTGACCGACGCTGAAGCTGCCCAAACCTTGGGCCAGCTCAATAACATTTTCGGCCTGATTGAGCAGATGCAGGCTGTGAACACGGACGGTGTCGAACCCATGTCACACGCGGTGGACGTTGCACAGCGCCTACGCGAAGACCGCGTGACCGAAACCAACCAGCGCGAAGCATTTCAAAGCGTGGCGCCAGAAGCCGAAGGCGGCTTGTATTTGGTGCCCCGCGTGATTGAGTAAAGCATAGCCGCGAACCAGGAATCACTCGCTAGATTGGCAAATTGCTCGGCTGCCGCCGTTGTTTTGCCCCATAAATGAATACAGCACACTGAACACCATGATTAACGCTAGCCTGACACAGCTCGCCTCCGCCTTGGCCGCCAAGCAAATTTCCAGCGTGGAATTGACCCAGCTGTTTCTTGATCGCATTACGCAACACAACCCCTCGCTCAATGCGATTGTGAGCACGCAACCTGAGCGCACCCTGGCCGAGGCCCGCGCAGCAGACGCGCGCATTGCTGCAGGCGAAGCCGGCCCACTGACCGGCATTCCGCTTGCCCATAAAGACATTTTTTGTGCCGAAGGTTGGGCCAGCACCTGTGGCTCCAAAATGTTGGCCGACTTTGTTGCCCCGTATGATGCTCATATCGTCACCCGCCTCAAGCAAGCCGGCATGGTGACGCTGGGCCGCTGCAACATGGATGAATTCGCGATGGGCTCATCCAACGAAACTTCGCACTTCGGCGCGGTGCGCAACCCATGGAACACACAATGCGTTCCCGGTGGTTCGTCCGGTGGCTCCGCTGCAGCGGTGGCCGCACGCTTGACGCCCGCCGCGACCGGCACCGACACGGGTGGATCCATTCGCCAACCTGCCGCACTGTGCGGCCTCACCGGCATCAAACCAACCTATGGCGTGGTGTCACGCTACGGCATGATCGCCTATGCCTCATCGCTCGACCAAGGCGGCCCGATGGCCAAGTCGGCGGAAGATTGCGCGATGATGCTCAATGCCATGGCCGGCTTTGACGAACGCGATTCCACCTCACTACAACGCCCCGCAGAAGACTACTGCGCGCAACTGCAACAACCGCTCAAAGGCCTGCGCGTCGGCTTGCCCAAAGAGTTTTTTGCGGAAGGCATGGATGCCGACGTGCGTGCTTGTGTAGACACCGCACTCGCGCAGTTGCGCGAACTGGGCGCCACCACGGTTGAGGTGAGTCTGCCCAATTCTGGCCTGTCGGTCCCTGCGTATTACGTCATTGCACCAGCCGAAGCTTCTAGCAACCTGAGCCGCTTTGATGGTGTGCGTTATGGCTATCGCGCACCGGAGTACAGTGATTTGAATGACCTGTACTGCAAGAGCCGCGCACAAGGTTTTGGCGCAGAAGTGAAGCGCCGAATTCTGATGGGCACCTATGTGCTGTCGCACGGTTACTACGATGCCTACTACCTCAAGGCGCAAAAAATTCGTCGCCTCATTGCACGTGATTTTGCCAATGCCTTTGAGCAGTGCGACGTCATCGCCGGCCCCACCTCGCCCAGCGTGGCGTTTGCCCTGGGCGAGAAATCGGCCGACCCCGTGCAAATGTATTTGTCCGACATTTACACCATCTCCACCAACTTGGCCGGCTTGCCGGGCATGTCAGTGCCGTGTGGCTTTTCACCGAGCGGCTTGCCAGTAGGTTTGCAACTCATCGGCCCGTGGTTTGCCGAAGCGCGCCTGCTGCAATGTGGTCATCAATATCAATTGGCAACAGACTGGCACACCCGCCAGCCTGAGGCGTTTGCGGGCTAAAAATGCGTAGCGTGTGGCGCGTTGCGGTCAGTGTGGCGCTCGTCGGCTTGGCAGGCTGTAACAGCCTGCCGCAAAACACCGGCACCACTACCGACACCAGCACGCAAAGCCCAACACGCATTGCCAAACGCGCGCCCATTCCGACGCGTCCGTTGAACGTAAAAACAGATTGCAAGTTCAAAAACGACACCGGATACAACGGCAAGGCGCAAGTGGATGTGCTGCAAGGTGAAGTACGCAAGCTCGAAGCAGAAATTAATATTCCTGGACGCGGCCAATGCCGGTTTAGTGATAGCAACTTTAAACAAACACAAGTGATGCCCACGCCAGAACTGCTCGCCAGCAATGGCTGCACGGTGAGGGTGTGGGAACAAGGCAATGTCGCCACCGTGGCATTTAGCAATTGCGCAGCCATGTGTGCGCCGCGCAGCGCTTTTGATTACGTGTGGCCGATCTTGATTGATCGACCACGCAATCACTGTGACTGACACCATAAAACATTAGACGCACCGCAACTTTTTATTTCGGAACGAGTATGAGCAGAGCAGACTGGGAAGTGGTTATCGGTATTGAGACCCACGCACAACTCAAGACAGCCTCCAAAATTTTTTCGGGTGCTAGCACCGCCTTCGGCGCAGAGCCAAACACGCAAGCCTGCGCGGTTGATGTAGCACTGCCCGGCGTGCTGCCGGTACTGAACAAAGAAGCCGTTGCACACGCCATTCGCTTTGGCTTGGCGGTGGGCGCTGAAGTCGCACCACGCTCTGTTTTTGCGCGCAAAAATTATTTCTATCCAGATCTGCCCAAGGGCTACCAGATCAGCCAATTTGAACTGCCAGTGGTGAGTGGTGGTGGCCTGACGATTGTGACTTCGGCCGGCAGCAAAAATGTTCGCTTAACCCGTGCGCACCTTGAAGAAGATGCGGGCAAGTCAATCCACGAACTCGATAACAGCTTGGCGCTGAGCCACGGTCGCAGCGGTATCGACTTGAATCGCGCTGGCACACCGTTGCTGGAAATTGTGTCGGAGCCAGATATGCGTTCGGCAGAAGAAGCCGTAGCCTATGCCAAAGCCTTGCATGCGCTCGTTACGTGGATTGATATTTGCGACGGCAATATGCAAGAAGGTTCGTTCCGCTGCGACGCTAACGTGAGCGTGCGTCGCAAAGGCGAATCAAAGCTTGGCACGCGCCGGGAGATTAAGAACCTCAACTCGTTCCGCTTCTTGCAACAAGCCATCGAATACGAAATCGATTGGCAAATCGAGCAGATCGAAGACGGTCACGCCATTGTGCAAGCCACCGTTTTGTTTGACCCGGATAGCGGCGAAACGCGCATGATGCGTAGCAAAGAAGACGCGCACGATTACCGCTACTTCCCCGACCCCGATTTGTTGCCACTGGTAATTGATGCCGACTGGATTGGCAAAGTGAAGGCGGATATGCCGGAGCTTCCAGCTGCCATGCAGCAACGCTTTCAATCTGATTGGGGCTTGTCTGAATACGATGCCGTCACGCTAACTGCGTCACTCGATACCGCGCGTTATTTTATTGATGCTGGCAATTTGTCGAAGGGTGAATATAAGGCTGCAGCAAACTGGATCAATGGAGAAATCGCTGCATTACTCAATAAGCGTCAGATCAACATCAACGATCCTGAAGTGCCTTCTCCTGAAGAGTTGGCAATGGTGATCTCTCGCATTAAAGACGGAACTATCTCTAACGCTGGTGCAAAGAAACTCTTCCAAGCGCTCTGCGACAAACGCCGCTTAGAACTAGAGTCTTTCGCTAAGCAACTCACAACGGCATCGGTACAACAAATTATTGATGACATGATTAGCGCCAGCGATCTGCGCCAAATGAATGACAGCGGCGCACTTGAGGCCATCATCGACGAAGTATTGGCAAACAACGCCAAGTCAGTAGAAGAGTTTCGCAGCGGCAAAGACAAAGCCTTCAATGCGCTGGTCGGGCAGATTATGAAAGCCTCGAAGGGTAAGGCAAACCCGCAACAGGTGAATGATTTACTGCGCGCAAAGCTCAGCAGCTAGGTCTCGCCAGACTTTCTCAGCATGTAGTGCGTTGGCGGCCAACATGCTGTCGACGCACGACGCAACCCTCATCTGATATGTCACTGAGCGACTTAGGGACGCGCATAGCCGCGTGTTAACTCGCGGTAGCGTTGTAGATCTGCATCAAAGCGCGCGCGCGCTTCTTCAATCTGCTTTTTACGGCGATCAATAGAAGCTTGTAGCGATTCGATTTCAGCGTCATTTGAGGCCATCGCATTGCGCAATTCAACGGGCTTCTCTTTCTTTTGATAGAACTCTGCCTCGTTAGCCAATTTGGTACGCTGGACCAAATCTTCATCCAACTTCTGTTGCGCGACCTTATTAGCTTCTTGCAATTCGCGAATGCGCTGGTCGCGCTGTAAAACGATGTCTTGCTCACTACTGTAGGTATTGAGCAAAGCCATGTCTTTACGTTTTTGATCTTTTAAGCGGCGCTCTTCTTCAACACGCAAACGGTCATCTTCGCGTTTTTTGCGAAGCTGTTCTGCCGTCAATGGTGCATCAATTTGCCGACGCACCACGCCTTGGTTGTCCATTTCGCGATAGGCGCGGCCATAGCACGCTTCTGGCAGCACATCGCCACATACCTGATGTCCACGTCCATCCGAACAGCAATAGGTGCTGCGCGGCGCGGCCGAAACCCAGCCGGCGCTTAATGCGCCAGCCAACACCACGCCCCAGCGAAGATTAAACCACGCCATATTGCTCCCGGTATGCCTGCACCTTGGGAAGGTGATTGGCAAAAGCTTGGTCGGCTTTCAGCATCTCGATCAGGTCTGTGAGTTTGGCGATGCTAATCACCGGCATATCATAAGAACGCTCAACTTCTTGTACGGCTGACAACTCACCTGTGCCGCGCTCTTGTCGATCAAGCGCAATAGCCACAGCAGCAGGGGTTGCGCCAGCAGCACGAATCAAATCAACGGACTCACGCACGGAAGTGCCGGCTGAAATCACATCATCAATTATCAGCACACGACCTTTGATCGGCGCGCCAATCAAATTGCCCCCCTCGCCATGATCTTTCGCTTCTTTGCGATTAAATGCAAAGGGTACATTGCGGCCTTGCTGAGACAACATAATAGCGGTACCGGCCGCCAAAGAAATGCCTTTGTATGCGGGGCCAAATATCATGTCGAACTGTACACCGGATGCCTTAATAGCCTGCGCATAAAAACCGCACAGACGACATAGCGCATCACCGTCATGAAACAACCCGGCATTGAAGAAATAAGGCGAAGTCCGACCCGCTTTGGTGACAAACTCGCCAAAACGCAACACGCCCAAGTCAGTGGCAAAACGCAAAAAATCGCGGCTAGAATCCATAATCCCATTCAAACAAAACAATGGCCGGCTCAGCACACCGCGCTAAATACTGTTAGCGGCGACCAAGCAAGCATCAACACAAACAACTCAACCAACGACCCAATTCTGCGTCTAGCCGGCTAGTATTCCAGCCTACTATTATCGACGCACTCACGGAATTCTCCAATGCGCATTATCAGCCTCAATCTTAACGGACTCCGTTCCGCCGCCAACAAAGGCTTCATCCCCTGGATGCAAGAACAGCAGGCCGACATTCTGTGTCTGCAAGAAATTAAAGCGCAAGAAGCTGATTTAAACGACAGCTTACGTCAGCCAGACGGATATTTCGCCCAATTTCACTGCGCCGAGAAAAAAGGATATTCCGGCGTCGCCATTTTCTCGCGCCGCCAACCTGACCGCGTTGTAGTGGGCATGAACCACGCCGAATTCGATGCCGAAGGCCGCGTCCTGCGTTTTGATTTTGACCAACCTACCCCGCTCAGCGTGTTGAGCCTATACCTACCCTCGGGCTCTAGCTCAGACGAACGGCAACAAGCCAAGTTTCGCTTTCTCGAAGCGTTTTACTCGATGCTGCGCGAATTACGCCAAAGCGGCCGTGAAGTGGTGCTGTGCGGCGATTGGAATATCGCGCACAAAGAAATCGACCTTAAAAACTGGAAGGGCAACCTGAAAAATTCAGGCTTCTTGCCCGAAGAACGAGCTTGGCTGACGCAGGTGTTTGATGAATTAGGCTGGGTCGATGTGTATCGCAAACTCCACCCCGAAACCACGGGCGAGGCTTACACCTGGTGGTCCAACCGCGGTCAAGCTTACGCTAACAATGTGGGTTGGCGAATCGACTATCAAATCGCATCACCCGGCATGGCCGCTCGCGCTAGCAGCACCAGCATTTATAAGACACAGCGCTTTTCTGATCATGCACCGCTGATTGTTGATTACGATACCGCGTTTTGATCGTCAGCTTCGCGCTGCCAAGGTGCCACCTTAAATAGCAGCAGCATGCCAGGCACTGCTAGCACGGCGCACAGCATAAAGAAATCAAACCAACCCAAACGATCAACCAGCCAACCTGCGCTGGCGTTCATAAAGGTACGCGGCACAGCAGCAAGACTGGTGAATAGTGCGAACTGGGTTGCGGTATAAGCAGGATGCGTGGCGCGTGCAATAAACGCCACAAATGCGGCTGTACCTAATCCCACACCCAATGCTTCAAAACCAATCACAAAGGCCAGCGCAGACAAGCTCGGGGTTGCCGCCGTTGCCGCTGTAATAGCACTCCCATCACCAACAGCAACCGTTGATGCCTGACTGGCCAGCCAGGCAAAGCCAAAAATGGAAGCCAATTGCACCACGCCAAAGATCCACAAAGCGCGGTTAATGCCGAGGCGCACCATCCACAGGCCGCCGAGCAGACCGCCAATCACCGCCGGCCAAAGGCCCGCATTTTTTGCGATGAGTCCGATTTGGCTTTTGGTGTACCCCAAATCCAGATAAAACGGGGTGGCCAGCGCGGTACACAACGAGTCACCCAGTTTGTAGAAAAAGATAAAACTCAAAATAAGCAGGGCAGCGCGCCACCCTTGGCGCTGCATAAATTCGCGCCAAGGTTCAACCACGGCTTCACGCAGTGTGCGCGGCGCGCGCGCACCACCTTGTGGCTCACACGTAAGCAACGTCATGGCAATGCCGGGCAACATAAATAAGGCGGTAATGGCAAACACCTGCGACCAGGGCAAGGTGTCGGCCAAAATCAGCGATAACGAACCCGGCACCAAGCCCGCAATGCGATAGGCATTCACGTGCACCGAGTTACCCAAGCCTAACTCTGCATCGGTCAGCACTTCGCGCCGAAAGGCATCGAGTGCAATGTCCTGCGTGGCTGACAAAACTGCCACCAACACCGCCGCCAAAGTGACGGGATGGGTCGCGAAGGCCAGTGTGCTATCCCAATCTGTGGGCGTGATGAGTTGGCTTGGCGCAAACTGGCCCAACATCACGATGGCGCATAGCAGACCGATTTGTGTGAGTAACATCCAGCCGCGTCTGCGACCCAGCGGCAGGGTGTAGCGGTCTAACAGTGGCGCCCATAAAAATTTCCACGTGTAGGGAAACTGTATGAGCGCAAACAGGCCGATGGCCTTGAGATTGATGCCCTCGGTTTTAAGCCATGCGGGTAGAAGATTGAGCAGCAAATACAGCGGTAAGCCTGATGCAAAGCCGGTGCACACACAGATCAACATGCGCCGCGTGAGCAGCGCTTGCCAATCGACTGCAAAGAACGATCGTGCAGAAGTCATGCAGACTGACGTGCCAGGCGATACACCGCAATGCTGCCATTGAGATTGAGGTCATCGGTCACTGGACGACCTTGCTCATCAAACGCACGACGATCACGAATTTCGATACCGCGTTCTGCACACAGCGCGTCAAAATCGGCAATGGTAAAGAAACGCACATTCGGCGTGTTGTACCACTGGTAGGGCAGCGTCTCTGAAACTGGCATGCGGCCGACAGCAATGGCTTCGCGGTGTTTGCGATAACCAAAGTTAGGAAAACTCACCACTGCTTCGCGGCCCACGCGCAGCATTTCGCGCAATAATCTTTCGGTGTTTTGCACGGCTTGCAGCGAGAGTGACATCACCACGTGGTTAAATTGTGCGTCATCGAAACCGACGAGGCCTTGCTCTAAATCGATTTGAATCACATTCACGCCATTGGCAATAGCGGCCAGCACTTTGGCTGGGTTAACCTCAACGCCGTAACCAAGCACGCCCTTCTCTTCACGCAGGTATTTGAGAAGCGCACCATCACCGCAACCCAAATCCAGTATGCGCTCGCCCGGGCGAATCCAACTCGCAATCACTTCGAGGTCGTGACGGCCTAGCGGATTGGAATCATTCGGGCTGTGATTGTTCACGTCGGCGCTCATACCGTTACTCCTTCTAGCGCGGTGCTCATCACGGCGTGATAGTGCGGATCATCCAGCAAAAACGAGTCGTGCCCTGCGCCATAATCAATTTCGGCATAGCTCACATTGCGGCCGCTGCGCAGCAAGGCGTACACAATTTCGCGCGAGCGCGCTGGCGAGAAGCGCCAGTCAGTTGAAAATGAAATGATCGTGAAATTCGCTTTTGCCACAGCTAACGCTGCAGACAAATCACCTTCGGCTTCGCGTGCTGGATCGAAATAATCCAAAGCGCGCGTCATCAGCAAGTAGGTGTTGGCATCAAAGTAATTGGCAAATTTGTCGCCTTGATAATGCAGGTAAGACTCAATTTGGAATTCCACATCAAAGCTGTACTTGAGTGAATCACCCCGCAAATCGCGCCCGAATTTTTCGGCCATCTGGTCATCTGACAAATACGTAAGATGACCCAACATGCGCGCCAATCGCAAACCACGACGCGGTACCACGCCGTGCTCGTAGTAATTGCCGCCGTGGAAATCGGGGTCGGTCAAAATCGCTTGTCGCGCGACATCGTTGAACGCAATGTTCTGCGCGGTTAATTTAGGCGCAGCGGCGATCACAAAACAATTTCGCACACGATCCGGGTAAGTCATGCTCCAACGCAGAGCTTGCATCCCACCCAGCGAGCCACCAACAACCGCTGCCCATTGATGAATGCCTAGCATGTCGGCCAAGCGGGCTTGAGCATGCACCCAGTCGACCACCGCCACCATCGGAAAATCCGGGCCCCAGGGCTTGCCGGTGGCGGGGTTAATTGACGAAGGGCCGGTGGAGCCATGGCAGCCGCCTAGGTTGTTTACGCCGACCACGAAGAATCGATTGGTGTCGAGCGGACGGCCCGGGCCCACGAGGTTATCCCACCAACCCACGTTATTAGGTTGATCTGCATAGGTGCCGGCCACATGGTGCGAACCCGATAGCGCATGGCAAACCAACACCGCATTGGAAGCATCGGCGTTGAGCGTACCATAGGTTTCATAAACGAGTTCGTAGTCGGCGATTACGCCGCCGCTACGCAAGTGCAAAAGCTCGGTAAAACGCGCGCACTGTGGCGAAACAACGCCTACACCTTGAGGCGCGACTGAAAATGAGGCTTGTGTGGTGTCTGTCATGAATATGTCCCGCCCTGTCTCGCACAGTGTGAGATCAGGGCCACGCTCCTGCGTTACAAGGACCAGACCCGGCTGACCTCGATTTAGCGGTATTTATCGCGCGCCCGCAAGCAGAGAGCAAATCGGCGCGTTACGCGTTACTTCAAGGCAGTAAAGTTAGCTTTACCTGCCAAGATTGTCAAAGGGATTGGCAAAAGCGCGTAAGCACCCGCCTCTAAATGGAAACGCCGTTGAGCCGCGCCAACATGTCACGCAGCTTTTCGGGTTCATCCATTTTGAGCATGCGCTGCACTTTTTGTGAGGCCATTTCAATATCACAACGCAGCACTTCTTGTTTAATTTCGAGCAGTTGCGCCGGATGCATAGACAAATGCCGCAGCCCCATACCCAATAACAAACGCGTGTAAGTGGTTTCGCCCGCCATTTCGCCACATAGCGAAACCGGCACACCCGCGCGCTTACCCGCTTGAATGGTCTGCGCAATTAAACGCAGCACGGCCGGATGCAGGGGGTCGTACAAATACGCCACAGCTTCGTCAGCACGATCAATCGCCAAGGTGTACTGAATCAAGTCGTTGGTGCCGATCGACAAAAAATCGAGGTGCTTCAGGAACTGTCCTAGCGCTAGCGCCGCGGCAGGCACTTCAACCATGCTGCCAACAGCCACGCGCTCGCGGAATTTTTGTTTACGCTCTCGCAACTGTTCTCGCGCTCGCGCAAGCAGCAACAGGGTCTGCTCAATCTCGTGTAGATGCGCCACCATCGGAATGAGAATTTGCACTTCACCGTAGTGCGATGCACGCAGTAAAGCGCGCAATTGGGTGAGGAACATCTGCGGCTCGGACAAACAGTAGCGAATCGCACGCAAGCCCAGCGCTGGGTTGGGGTCTTGGCGATGACTGCCGCCACGCAAGGTTTTATCTGCGCCTACATCGAGCGTACGAATGGTAACCGGCTTGCCTTTCATGGCTTGCACGACTGACCGATACGCTTCGAACTGCTCATCTTCTGTCGGCAGCTCGTCGCGATTCATAAACAAAAATTCGGTACGGAAAAGGCCAATGCCATCGGCACCCATATCGCGTGCTTGCTGCACGTCGTCGGTCAGTTCAATATTGGCATACAGCCACACTTCTTCGCGGTCGAGCGAGGCGGTACGAGCAGTTTTGAGGCGCTTGAGCTTGCTGCGCTCAAGTTCGAGCTCGCTCTTACGCAGACGATATTCTTCGAGCACGCGCTCGTCGGGATCAACGATCACCACACCGCGCGTGCCATCAACGATAACGATATCGTCGTCACACAAAATTTGTCGGGCGTGATGCAAACCCACAATCGCAGGAATCGCGAGCGAGCGTGCAACAATCGCAGTATGCGAAGTGCCGCCGCCCACATCGGTAATAAAGGCACCGACGTGTTGGTTTCTGAATTGAATGGTGTCAGCCGGCGAGAGATCATGCGCAATTAAAATCTGCGCTTCATCGTCTTGCGATTTACGCGATTTAACCCGCTGGCCGGTTAACACTTTCACCACACGCTCGACTACTTGCGTGACATCGGCTTTGCGTTCGCGCAGATAGGCGTCTTCAATCTGGTCGAACTGTTCGACCAACAACTCCATTTGCTGCACCAACGCCCACTCGGCATTAGCCCCACGTTCGCGAATCAACCGGCGCGGCTCTTGCGCGATCATCGGATCGTCAAGAATCATCGCGTGCACATCAATAAACGCGGTCAGCTCGCTGGGTGCGCCTTCTGCTGAGCTATCTTCACGCAATGCGCGCAACTCATCACGCACCGATTTGAGCGCTGCATCAAAACGCGTAACTTCAGCATCAATATGCTTAGGCGGTACAACGTAGTGGGCAACCTCGAGCGTGGCGTGCGATAACAATTGCGCACGGCCAATGGCAATGCCGGGTGAAACCGCTAGGCCATGGAGCGAAAAACTCACTCGGATTCTCCGAAGCGGTCTGCCACTAAAGCGACGAGCGCCGCCAACGCGTCCGTTTCGTCTGCACCGATCGTTTCGATGACCACCATCGAGCCTTTGCCCGCGGCCAACATCATGACGCCCATGATGCTCTTGGCGTTAACGCGCTTGCCATTGCGTTCTAGCCAAACTTCAGAGGTGTATTGGCTTGCGGTTTGTGTGAGCTTGGCGGATGCACGCGCATGCAGGCCCAGCTTGTTAACGATTTCGACTTCTGCCTTCGCCATGCGACTGCCTCGAATCAGAGTGGAAAAACGGCATCTTCTATGAAGTGCCGCCGTTATTATTTGATCGACATCACACCATCGCGACCCCCTGCCAGCGCCTTGGTGATGAGGCCGGGCAGATTTTCCTTGTCGCGATACGTTAGGGTGCGCACTAGCATAGGCAAATTGACTCCGGCCACCAGTTCAATGCGGCCGTGTTCGATGAGCTTCATTGCCAAATTTGACGGTGTTGCACCATAAATGTCGGTCATGATCAGCACACCTTCGCCATCGTTGACCAAGTCGACCCATTTGCGCGCGGTGGGCAGCAAATCCAGCGGGTCATCTGCCGGCGTAACGCCAAGCTGAGCCAACTGCAACGGGCGCTTGTTCAGCACATGGCAGGCACACTGAATCAGCGACTCGCCGTAACTGCCATGCGTGATGAGGAAAATTCCGATCATGCGGCCATTGTACATGGCACGGCCCCGTGAGGCACGCGCCAGCCGCTAGCTCACGCTTGGTACCCTACCAGGCCAGAACATCCACTCGCTGCGCAGGGTCGCTCCAATGCACTCGTTGCTGCATAGCACGCGTAACAAACACCTGACCTTGCGCATCAACTCGCACCAGCTGATCGACCCCGAGCGCGCCGGCTACGGCTTGTAGATTTGGTGCGGCCGCCAGAAACAAAGGCTTGCTGGCGGCATCAGAAAGCGTGCCGACACCGATTTGGGTGGCGCTTTGCGTTGCATTATGCGCTGCGCTTTGTTCAGTCATGCGATCCTGTTTGCCAATTGGAGTCGGGATCGTCACAACATTGCCGTCTCCCGTCGTGTGCGGGGAAATCAACACCGTCACCGATTGTGCCGTAGTAGCCGGCTGACCCGTGCGTGGGTCGAGCAAATGACAATAGCGGCGACCATCTATTTCAAAAAAACGCTGGTAGTCGCCGGAAGTGCCAATCGCTTCACCGTCCCGCAAATCGAGCGCTGCCAATGGCTGGCCTGAGCGTGGATGTTGAATGCCGACACGCCACGGCTGCCCGCCTTTACTGCCCAGTGCCAATACATTGCCACCGATATTGATAAGCGCATTAGTAACGCCCTGCGCCTTCAATAACGCACGGGCTCGATCTAGTGCGTAGCCTTTGGCGTAGCCACCCAGATCAATTTGCACTTCAGGCTTGTCGCTGCGCACACGGTATTGCTCGCCCACGGGTTCAATGTGCAAATCGCGCATACGCGGATGCGCCGCTAGCCACTTTGCCAATCGATCTGGCTCAGGCAACACGGGCTTAAATTCGTCCGCATGAAAACCCCATGCCGCAATAAGGCCACCGATTGCCGGATCGAATAATTCTTCCGCAGCACCCACCTCTGTACGCTCGCGGCCTGCTTGAGCCACGGCTTGTGCGCCCAATAGCAATTGGCCGAGCTCGGCTGATACGAGTGCCGTTTCGCCTTTTTCCAAAGCGGCATTGAGCTGGGTGAGTTCGCTAGGCTGCCAAGCATGCAGGCGGTGATGTAAGCGATCAAATTCTTGCAGCACAGCGCTGGTGGCGGCACGCGCACGCGCATCGCTTTCACCATACACCACGACTTCGACACGTGTGCCGAATACAAAAGCTTCTTGCTGATGCACCACGGGTTGATTACACGCGACTAGGCACAGGCTGCAAAAAAAGCTGCATAACAACAACGCCCATCGCAGCAGATGTGTCGAGTATCGCAAGGGGGAACAACGTAGCGTTGTAACGCGCAACAACTCAGCCACGCTCAACGGCACCCTGCTTTATAACGTCCCGCTCTACAGCGTCGAGCACTTTGCCGGCAATATCAACGCCGCTTTCGCGGCTAATCTCAACAAAGCAGGTGGGACTGGTGACATTGATTTCGGTGAGTCGATTGCCGATCACATCAATGCCCACAATCAACAATCCGCGCGCAGCAAGCAGCGGGCCGAGTTGATTGGCAATTTGCCAATCTGATGCACTGAGCGCTTGCACCACGCCACGCCCACCTACGGCAAGATTGCCGCGAGATTCGCCCGGCTTCGGAATACGCGCCAAGCTGTAGGGCATAGGCTCACCGTTGATGATGAGAATGCGTTTGTCGCCTTCGCTAATCGCCGGCAAGTAGCCTTGCGCCATAATCGTTTCGGCACCATCACGCGTAAGCGTTTCGATGATGACATTGCGGTTTGGATCATCAGCTCGCACACGAAAAATTCGGCTTCCACCCATGCCATCAAGCGGCTTGAGCACAGTGTCGTAATGCGTGTCGATAAACGCTTGTAGCTGCGTTGCATCCCGGCTCACCAAGGTGGCCGGTATCAACGCGGGGAATTCAGTAATCGAGATTTTTTCGGAATGGTCGCGCACCGCACGTGGCGCGTTAACCACGCGCACACCCGCTTGCTCTGCACGTTCCAGCAACCAAGTTGCGCTGAGATATTCCGCATCAAACGGCGGGTCTTGCCGCATGAACACCACTTCGAATTCGCACAAGTCACACAACTTGCTCGTACGCAGCGAGAACCACTCGTGATCGTCTGCACCCACCTCAATTTGCGTTGCCAATGCATGCACGCCTGATCGGCGCGCCGTACCGACACCCTCACTTTGCCAACTGAGATGCTTGCGCTCAAACACCCACACCTCATGTCCACGCGCTTGCGCCGCACGCATCATGGCGACGCTAGAATCTTTGTAGGCTTTGAGGCTAACCAGGGGATCGATGAGGAAGGCGAGCTTCATGATAAGTGACCGATTTAGCCGCGCAGCGCAGCTTCAAGCGCAATGCTTTCAGGTTCAATGTCGCTAGGCACCATGCGCTCAATTTCGAGCGAAGCCGCTAGCAAAGCCAAACGCGCCACGACGCCATAGGCAAAGAAACGATTCGGTGCAGAGTCTGGCCCTTGCGCGCAATCCGGCATACAACACGGGTCTGAGAAGGCCAGTTGCTTGAAGGTCATGCCGGGCGCATTGAGATTTTCGTCGCGCTCGCGCGAGGTATTAATGCGATAGAAGCCACCCACTACATAACGGTCGATCATATACACCACCGGCTCGGCAGCGCCATCATCAACCGTTTCAACGGTGTGCACCCCTTCTTGAATAATCACGTCGGTGACTTGCATGCCTTCTTTGCCAACCGCCATTTTGTTGCGCTGACGACGATTCAGGCCAATCACTTCAGAAGCGTCATGCACCGTCATAATGCCCATGCCGTATGTGCCTGCATCTGCTTTGACGATCACAAACGGGCGTTCGCTCACGCCGTATTCTTGATATTTGGTGCGGATACGCGACAGCACGCTATCGACCTGTGCAACGAGACATTCTTCACCCGTGCGCTCATGAAAATCGACTTGGCTGCAGGTGGCAAATGCGGGATCGATCAGCCAAGGGTCCAATCCAAGTTCCTGTGCAAATTCTTGCGCCACTTCACGATAAGCCGAGAAATGCGATGACTTGCGACGGTTGTGCCAACCGGCCAGAAGCGGTGGCAACACCACTTGTTCGTGCAGGTTTTCAAGAATGGGTGGCACGCCTGCTGAAAGGTCGTTGTTCAACAAAACAGCACACGGATCAAACCCGTCTAAACCCAAACGGCGGCCTTGGCGCACCAAAGGTTCGAGCGTAATGGAGCTGCCGTTTTCAAGGTCGATTCGCGTCGGCGCAGTAACATCGGGCAACAAACTACCAATGCGTACATTCAAACCCGTGCGACGCAAAATGGTGACCAAGCGGGCAACGTTCTGCAAATAAAACTGGTTGCGCGTGTGGTTCTCAGGAATGAGCAACAGATTGCGCGCATCGGGGCAAATTTTCTCGATGGCACTCATTGCCGCTTGCACGCACAAGGGCATAAACGCAGCAGATAAATTATTAAAGCCGCCGGGAAATAAATTAGTGTCCACCGGTGCCAGCTTGAAGCCGGCGTTACGCAAATCGACCGATGCATAGAACGGCGGCGTGTGTTCGCTCCACTTGCTACGGAACCAACGTTCAATTGTGGTCTCTTGCTCGATAAAGCGTTTCTCAATTTCGAGCAAGGGGCCTGTTAATGCGGTTTTAAGATTGGGAACCATACATTCCGTCTATCGTAATTAGGATTAATGCAGCAACACTGCTCAATCACATTGCGTTTTACCTTGGATTGACGCGCAGCCTCGAGTCGCACAGGGCGGGTTTCGCTGACGTCGCACGATGTGTACTCATCGGCAACAGCAGGCCGCTTATTCAACTTCGGCGCTGACCGCAAAAGCCGCAAACTCATCTGGCAAAAGCGCCTGTTCTAAACTGCGCTGGGCAAACAAATAACGGCCATCACACACAAAGCCGAGCTCTTCCCAGTCTACTGCATTCAGTAGCTTTGCCAATTTAGCCACGTCTTTGCCGCCATGGCGCGGAAACAGCGCCAGCACCGCGCCATCGTAGTGAATACAGTCGTGCACAAAGAACGGCTTAGGGTTGCGTGTCTTGGCATTTACATACACACGAGGCGCTTCACTCACAAAATGGCGACGTCCCCATTGCCACCAATTGTGCTCATCAAAACGCCGCACGCGCCGCGCGATAAGCTGCTCGCGATGCGGTTCCAGCACGGGGTGCTGCACATCAAAGATCATGCGGCGTAGCTCGCCCGTTTGTGCCGTGCGCGAACACACAAAGTCCGTATTCCCTTGTTCGGTATTGGCAAACACACCATCCGCCCCGCTTACCGCGCCCACCTTAACGGTGAACACGCTCGACAAAGGCACACGGTAGGCACTGCGGGTGAACATAAGCTGACCCCCGCTTAAAGTTTGCACACGACCATCGTGCAGTCGATGACTGTGATTACCTTTTTCGAAGCGCCAAATTACGCAGTTCGGCACCGCGCCATCAAACACGCGTTGGTCACCCAATTCAATCACGTGGGTGAAGGTACCTTGCTCGTGAAGCCAGGTATTAAGCCGTGCCGCAGCGGTCGCCTTAAAAATCTCGCGCGGTGTAATAAAAATGAGTTCGCCACCAGGCTGCAATAATTGCACGCAACGCTCGATAAAAAACAGACACAAGTTCGAGCGTGCATCAAACAAACGCATGTCTAAGCGCGCACGTGTAGCGGCCGACACATCACGAAACCGCACATAAGGCGGGTTGCCAATAATGGTGTCAAACGTATGCGTTGGTTCAAACGCAAAAAAGTCCATGCGCTGCGCATTTTCAGGCGCGTGTCGCGCGTCGACCTCGACCGCAACGCAATTTGGAATTTGATTGGCAAAGGCCCCATTGCCGGCACAAGGCTCCAATACCGAGCCATGGCGTTGGCGCAAGGCGAGCATACGCGCCACGATGGCAGGCGGCGTGAACACTTGGCCAAGTTGAGAAACATCGCGATTCATACCGCTATGTTAACCGTTTTGTGCATCACAGTTTTACCCTCTGTGATGTGTTTAATCACGGTGTACCGAATAGACTTTCACACATTGAGTTCTATGATGAGAGTGCGACCCTATTTGTGGCACTGAGCTAAAGCCCTATGTGCAGTAAGGAATGTGCGTTGGGAAAATGCACACAAGTGGCTCCGCACTAAAACCGTGTTATCCGAATAGTGGGGGACGTCATGGACATCATTTGGTTCTTAATTATTGGTTTGGTAGCAGGTTGGCTTGCTGGAACGCTGATGAGCAGTGGTGGTTACGGCATTATTGGTGACATTGTGTTGGGTATTCTTGGTGCAGTCATTGGCGGGTATCTGTTCAGTAGTCTTGGTGTATCAGCAGGTGGGGGCACGCTCGGCAGCATTATCGTTGCGACCGTGGGGGCGGTTGTACTGATTGCGCTGTTGCGTTTAGTGAAGCGAACGTAGCGCCCCGATTTGAGTAAATCTTGGTGATTTATCTTCGGTAAAAAACCTTGGGTGGGGCTGTAAAAAGGTCGGCTTTGTATTGCCGGCCTTTTTTATTGCAAAGCCATTTGATGAATATAGGTATGCCTGAAGGCGGCCAGCCGGTAAAATTGCATTTTTCAATCGGTTTTGGCAGGTCTAATCGTGCTCGTCGCCAGCAACATCACTATGCAATTCGGGGCCAAGCCCCTGTTCGACAACGTCTCCGTCAAATTTGGCGATGGCTATCGTTATGGTCTGATCGGCGCTAATGGCGCGGGCAAATCAACCTTCATGAAAATTTTGGCGGGCCAGCTCGAATCGAGCGCCGGCAATATTTCGCTCGACAGTGGCGAGCGCATGGCCTTTTTGAAGCAAGATCAGTTTGGCTACGAAGATATCCGCGTGCTCGACGTGGTCATGATGGGCCACGCCGAAATGTGGCAATGCATGCAAGAGCGCGACGCCATTTACGCCAACCCCAATGCGACCGAAGACGACTACATGCGTGCGGCCGAGCTTGAAGCCAAGTTCGCTGAATATGACGGTTATACCGCCGAATCTCGTGCAGGTGAGTTGCTGCTGGGCGTGGGCATTCCAACAGACAAACACGACGGCCCGATGCGCGAAGTGGCCCCCGGCTGGAAGCTGCGGGTTTTGTTGGCGCAGGCTTTGTTTGCCAATCCCGATATTTTGTTGTTGGACGAACCCACAAACAACCTTGATATCAACACCATTCGTTGGCTGGAAGACGTGCTGAACAATCGTGAAAGCACCATGATCATCATCAGCCACGACCGTCACTTTTTGAATGCGGTGTGCACGCACATGGCGGACTTGGATTACGGCACCATCACCGTGTATCCAGGCACCTACGATGACTACATGGAAGCCAGCACGGCAGCGCGTGCACGTATCGCGGCACAGAATGCGCGTTCGAAAGAGCGCATCGCGCAGTTGGAAGAATTTGTGCGTCGATTCTCGGCACACAAGGCCAAGGCACGTCAGGCCACCAGCCGCAAAAAGCAAATCGACAAGCTGCGCGTGGAAGACGTGAAGCCATCCAGCCGTCAATACCCATTCATTCGCTTCGACACCATCGAACGCGAGAAACTACATCGCCAGGCGGTTGAATTAGAAGGCGTGAGCTTTGCGTGGCCCGAAGCAGCCCCGCTGTTTACGCCATTCACCGCTGCTGTTGATGCAGGCGACCGTATTGCCATTATTGGTGAAAACGGTGTGGGCAAAACCACCTTGTTGCGCTGTTTAGTGGGCACGTCCAATGGTGGCATTACAGCTAGCAAGGGTTTGATCAAATGGGCCGAGAAAGCTCAGCCCGGCTACTTCGCGCAAGACCATGCAGAAGATTTTGCCAATGGCGAATCACTCACCGATTGGATGGTGGGTTGGGTTAATAGTGGCGCGCGCGGCGAAACATTGGACGAACCGCCGGAACAACTGGTACGCGGCACGCTCGGCCGCTTGCTGTTCTCCGGCGATGAAGTGAAAAAATCCGTAAAGGTGATTTCGGGGGGTGAGCAAGGCCGTATGTTGTTTGGCAAACTCATGCTGCAAAAGCCGAATGTGTTGCTCATGGACGAGCCGACCAACCACTTGGACATGGAGTCGATCGAGTCACTTAACGAGGCGCTCGAAAAATACGCCGGCACCTTAGTGTTTGTTTCGCACGACCGTGAGTTTGTGTCGTCGCTGGCCACCCGCATTTGGGAAATTCGTGATGGTCAAATCATCGACTACCGTGGCACGTATGAAGAATACTTGGCCAGCCAGGGCGTGCAATAAACCCAGCCGAGTGGCAGCATGAAGCTGCGTGCACACATTGCACACAGCCTACTCGGTTTGTTTGGGTGGCGCTTACTTTATCAACCGCCACCCACTCCCAAAGCGGTGCTCGTCGTTTATCCGCACACCTCTAATTGGGATTTCATTCTCGGTGTTTTAGCGCGTGCAGAATGCGGTTTGCCTGTGCGTTTTATTGGCAAACACACTTTATTCAAATGGCCGCTCGGTCCGCTCATGCGTTGGCTGGGTGGCACGCCTGTTGACCGCCGTCAAGCGCACGGCATGGTGGGTGAAATGCAGCGCACGTTTGCTGCGCATCGCGAGTTTTATCTCGCGATGACGCCCGAAGGTACGCGCTCACATACACTCTATTGGAAGTCTGGCTTCTACCATTTGGCGCAAAGCCTGCAAGTGCCGGTGGGGCTTGCGTTTATTGACTACGCACACCGTGAAATCGGCGTGGTGACCTGGCTCAATTTAACGGGAAATGTGCAGCACGATATGGATGTGATGCGAGATCACTACGCCATGCGAAAAGGTAAGCACCCTGAACTCGCCGGCACCATTCGTTTGCGTGATGAAGAACGAGTTCAGTAAACCGCTACCGATTCAGGCGAAAACAACACGCCAGCAAGCTCTTAAATGCGCACCCTGCGCGGAGAGCCCAATCTGTATTCATGCCGCAACGAATGCAATGCGCAGGTGCGCGCCTTTGGCAGCTAATTGACAACCAAGTGACAACTCGTGGCTGCCCAGTGCTACCAAAGGCGATACCCAGACTTATTTATTGACCGATTCCTTGGCTTTGTCAGCCATTTCTTTGGTCTTGTCTGCGGTTGCATTCACAGCATCTTTGGTCGCATCTTTCACCTCAGTCGCGGCGCTGTTTGCGGCATCTTTGGTTGCAGTTGCTGCGTCTTTAGCGGCTTCCTTGGCGGCATCAACAGTTGCGCCAGCGGCTTCGCCTGCCTTGTTTACAGACTCTTTAGCAGCATCAGCCGCTTTGTTGAGTGAATCTTGCGCCTTGTTCTCTTCCTGCTTTGAGCACGCTGCCAAGCCCAACGACAACATCAGTACAAACAGCAATCCGGCCTTTTTCATAATTTGCTCCTATTCACTCTGTCAGCATGACATGCACTGGCACGCCAAACCCGAGTCATCAAAGTTTAGTGGCTCCATGTATGGCAAATGCTCAAACAAAGCATTAAGACTTGCTCATGCCTTCTGCCATGTGCGTACTCTAGCCTGAACCATGCAGGATGTCTGCCACCAAAAGGGCTGGTAAATGTCTTTTGCATGTAGCCCATGTTATCCATGGCCCGCACACTGCGATTGAACTAACGGATATCAGGCGCAGAGGTGGCTGGAGCATGCGGGATGTGAGCAGCCGCTCGCTGCATTACGGCGAGCAAATGAATGGGGTCGTCATGACACAACAATAGTTCGCGATGCAGTGGGCGCAGAAAGTCCCGCGCCACAGCTTCGTCTAGCCAGCGTAATAGGCCATCAAAATAGCCTTGTACATTGAGCAAGGCGCAGGGCTTTTGATGCATGCCGAGTTGCGCCCACGTGAGAATTTCAAACATCTCATCTGCGGTGCCAAAGCCGCCGGGCAAGGCAATAAAGCCGTCGGCCAATTCACTCATCAAGGCTTTGCGCTGATGCATGGTGTCGACCACGTGCAATTGCGTACAACCCCCATGGCCCAATTCTTTTTGCATTAAGGCGTGCGGAATCACGCCCACCACCTCAAGGCCCGCATCCAGCGCTGCATCCGCCACCACACCCATAAGGCCAATGCGGCCGCCGCCATACACCACGCCGATATTATGTTTTGCCAATTGCGCCACCAAAGCACGCGCTTGATTGGCAAACACCGGCTCGTTGCCGGTCATCGAGCCACAAAAAATTGCGATGCGCTTAAAGCTCATGTGCAGTGTCGTTGATGGTGAGCGCGTAATTAGAACGGCCCTTGGGCAAGCCAGCGTTCCATTTGCGGCAGACGGTCACAACCCCAAAACGGTTCGCCATCAACAAAGAAAAAGGGGGCGCCAAATACGCCGCGCGCCATGGCTAATTCCACCTCGGCTTTGAGTCGCTCTTTAATCGCAGCATCACCGAGCACGGTACTGAGCGCATTACGATCCGCACCATTCTGCTGAGCAATCTCAAGCACTAGATCCAACTCTGAAATATTACGGTCTTCAACAAAGTAAGCGTGATAAATCGCCAAGGCGAAACGGCGTGCCTGTTGTGTATCGCGGTCGTTCATCCACAAAAAGGCACGTGCAGCATGCTGCGTGGCCAATGGAAAATTGGAGGGGTGCTTGTACGGAATCCCCATAAACCGGGCCGAGCGCGCCATGTCACGCACGGAGTATTCGCCTTTGATGGGGATCAGTGGCAGCGGCGCAGCGCCGGTCGCTTTAAACGCCACGCCCAGCAACATGGGATGCCACAACACTTGTCGCTCATACTTTGCGGCCAAGGCATCAATTTGCATTGCGCCCATGTAGCCATAGGGCGAGGAGAAATCGAAATAGAAGTCGATCGGTTGCTTCATGTTGTGAGCGTCTTACGCAAGCTGTGTTTCAGTTTGATGGCGTGTAGTTTGTATTGAAAATGCGGCAGCGTTCCAGCGACAGCATCTCCTCGCGCATGAGCGCTTAGTCCGCCAACTCCAAGGCAATCGCTGTTGCCTCGCCGCCGCCAATACTCACGGTGGCAATGCCGCGCTTCTTGCCTTGTGCGCGCAGCGCACCGAGCAATGACACCACTACACGCGCACCACTGGCACCCAGTGGATGCCCCATGGCACAAGCCCCACCGTGCACATTCACTTTGTCGTGCGGTATATCGAGCTCATCCATCACGGCCAGCGGAATTGCAGCAAAGGCTTCATTAATTTCCCACAGATCAACTTGATCCGGCTGCCAGTCCAATTTGCCAATCAGCTTGAAAATTGCGCCGACCGGCGCGGTGGTAAAAAACTCTGAACGCTGACCATGATTAGCATGCCCCAACACAGTTGCGATGGGTTTCAGGCCCAGCGTTTCAGCTTGAGAGCGACGCATCATTAACACGGCGGCCGCACCATCGGCATGTGCGCCGGTGGTGGCCGAGGTGATGGTGCCTTCAGCACCCACAGCTGGGTTGAGCAAGGGAATTCGTGCCATCACCACCTTGCGCGGCAATTCATCCGTCTCCACTTTGGTGCGGTCGCGCCCTTCGCCTTTTACCTTTGCCAATTCCCACGCCAACACACCGCTCTCGGTGGCGGCTTGCAGACGTGTGTTTGATGCCGTTGCAAAGGCATCTTGGTCTTTACGACTGAGTTTGTAATTGCGTACACATTGCTCCGCCATCACCACCATTGGCAAAGGCTGGCCGTGCTCATCTTTGTAGGACGCATCCAAGGTGCCATCTACCAGCACCGGGTCCAGCAATTGGCCATTGCCGAGTCGATATCCACCACGCGCTTGCGGCACGAGGTAGGGCGCTTGGCTCATCGACTCCATGCCGCCGGCAATCGCCACGGCACAACTACCCGCGAGGAGTTGGTCATACGCCAGCATGATGGCCTGCATACCGGAACCATCGACCTTTGAAATGGCGGTTGCGCTCACCGTATTGGGCAAACCCGCGCCCACAGCAGCTTGACGCGCGACGCCTTGGCCTTGGCCGGCTTGCAGCACGTTGCCCATCAGCACCTGCTCTACTTTTTCTGGGTCGATGCCGCTGCGCTCGAGCACAGCGCGAATCGCCACACTGCCGAGTTTGGGTGCAGACCATGCTGCCAATTCGCCCATCAACCCACCCACGGGAGTACGTGCTGCGGCAACAATCACCACCGGATCTTCATTCATCGTCGCGCTCATGCTTGGCCACCCTTGCTCAATGCGGCGAGCACGCGCTCGTATTCACCACGTAAATCATCAGATCCGCTTACCGTCAGGCCCATGTCGTGCACCAAACCATCTTTCAAGCCATACACCCAGCCATGGACTGAAAGCTCTTGCTCGCGCGCCCACGCCTCTTGCACGGCAGAGCTATCACACACATTCATCACTTGTTCGAGCACATTAAGTTCGCACATACGATCAGCACGTTCCGAAGCATCGGCAATCGAATCAATATGCGCACGATGTTTTTCATGCACGTCTTGCACGTGGCGCAGCCAGTTATCGGCCAAGCCAATGCGACGGCGCTCAAGCGCGGCCTTCACGCCCGAGCAACCATAGTGGCCCACCACCATAATGTGCTTAATGCGCAGCACATCGACCGCAAATTGAATGACCGAGAGCGCATTCAAATCCGAATGCACAACAAGATTGGCAACGTTGCGATGAACAAATACTTCACCCGGGGCGAGGTTGATAATTTCATTCGCCGGCACGCGTGAATCGGAACAACCAATCCACAAATATTCGGGCGCTTGTTGCCTCGCGAGCTTGGAAAAAAATTCAGGGTCGCGCGCTTTTACGGCGTCAGCCCATTGCCGATTGTTTTCTAACAGATGGGAAAGTGGCTTCTTCATGTGCAAACTGAACGCTTGTCTGATTGAAGCAATCTGCCGCAAAGGATCAGATTACCGGGTACGGGTGCAAGGATACTTGATTTGCTCGCCCGATGCGCCACACCCGCTTGGTGCATACCCACAAAGATTAACGGGACATTGCGCATTGATGCGGCGGACAGATCATCTGAGCAGGGCAATGTAACCTCATCCTTCCTGACAAGTTCACGCCCTTGCGCTTTCTCTCTATCATGCGATCTGAGCACTGACTGAATCACGCGTAAAGCCGTTAAAAGCAATGTCTGAACACCCGCCGCTAACTTACCCATTCGATGCCATTCCGCAAGCCGAGGAATGTTTGCGCGTTGCCCCCGGCATTGACTGGCTGCGCATGCCGCTGCCGTTTGCGCTCGACCACATCAACCTGTGGCGCATTAGCGATCACCACAACCAACAGTGGACGCTGGTCGACACCGGCATTGACCTGCCCGATGTGCGCAACCATTGGCAAAATCTGCTAGCGCAATATCCGGCGCTCACCCACATCATCGTCACCCACTGTCACCCCGACCACCTTGGTCTGGCACAGTGGTTAATCGAGCAAACGGGCGTACCGGTCAGCATGTCGCTCAGCGAATACCTCACCGCCTGCGCATGGCATGAGGCGATTCCTACGTACAACGGCCAGGCCATGGTAGAGGTGTTTCGCCAGCACGGTTTAGATGCTGTGCATTGCCAAGCCCTGTTAGCGCGCGGCAATCAATATCGCAAAGG
This sequence comes from Uliginosibacterium gangwonense, assembly GCA_005239635.1. Lineage (GTDB taxonomy): Bacteria > Pseudomonadota > Gammaproteobacteria > Burkholderiales > Rhodocyclaceae > Uliginosibacterium_A > Uliginosibacterium_A gangwonense_A. The sequence goes on along the minus strand of SBBQ01000041.1, from coordinate 20,466 downwards.
CGTGCCTTCACTCCCGGCGCATTTTCACCGCTTGTTGGATCAGCAAACGCTACACATTCAGGGCCGCACATGGCGCACTATTGCGGGTTACGGCCACTCGCCCGAACATATGGCATTGTATTGCGCTGAACTCGGCGTTTTAATTTCGGGCGATATGCTGCTGCCGCGCATTTCCACCAACATTGCGGCCACCACCATCAACCCTGAATCGGATGCCGTCACGCTGTACTTAGATTCGCTCGACAAATTTGCCAATCTGCCGCCCGACACCTTGGTGCTACCTTCACACGGTCGTCCGTTTAGAGGCCTACACGCACGCATTGCACAACTTAAAGCGCACCATGCCGAGCGCTGCGATGCCTTAGTCGCTGCGTGCACAGAACCACGCAATGCGGGCGAATTATTGAGCACACTATTTCCGCGCAGCCTTGATACGCACCAAGTGATGTTTGCCATGGGCGAGGCGATTGCACATCTCAATCATCTAGCGCAGACTGGGCGCGTCGTGCGCCAACCCACTACAACAACACATCAAACGATTCGTTTTATTGCCGCACACGCCTCAAGCACAACAACAACAACCGTTGCAACCGCACGATAAGCATCACCGCCTGAAGCATTGCCTCAACCTTGTAGTCGCATCAACCATCAAGGCGCAACAGACGCCCTGGAGCGAGACAAATGAGCAACGATCAGCAACCCGTTGCAGGTGGAGTGGACCTGCAACACATTGCCAATACCTACGCCGAAGTCGCACAGCGCGCCTCGGGCTTGTTGGGCGAACACGTGCAGCGCCAACTCAAGCGCGGCGCCAACCCACCGCAAGATGAGCTCGGCATCGCCAGTGCTTTTATGGACATGATGTCGCATCTCATGTCCAACCCCTTCCGACTGGCGCAAGCGCAGGTGTCGATGGTGTGGGATTATTTTTTCCTTTGGCAAAACTCCATGTTGCGCATGATGGGCATGGACGCTGGCCCTGTGGCCTCTCCTACGCGCGACGACAAACGCTTTAAAGATGAGCCTTGGCAAGACATATTCTTGTTCGACTTCATCAAACAAAGTTATCTCATCACGGCTCGCCACATTCACGACGTTGCCAGCAATGTACAAGGGCTGGATGAATCCACGCAGCGCAAAGTGAGCTTCTTTACGCGGCAATACATCGACGCCATGAGCCCCAGCAATTTCGTACTCACCAACCCCACGGTGATTCACGAAACGGTGCGCAGCCAAGGGCAAAACCTACTCAACGGCCTTAACAATTTGTTGCGAGACATTGAAGAAGGCGACGGCCAGCTGCGCATACGCATGACCGATGCCTCGGCCTTTGAACTGGGGCGCAATGTGGCCACCACGCCGGGCAAGGTGGTGTTTGAAACGCCGCTGTTTCAACTGCTGCAATTCACGCCCAGCACGCGCAAGTCCTTTGCCAATCCCTTACTCATCGTGCCGCCGTGGATTAACAAGTACTACATTCTCGACCTGCGCGAAAAAAACAGCCTCATTAAATGGGCGGTCGACCAAGGCCACAGCGTGTTTGTTATTTCTTGGGTTAACCCGGATGCCAAACAGGCTGAATTAGGTTTTGATGACTACGTGCAAAAGGGCCTGCTGGCCGCCATGGAGGCCGTGCTCAAACAAACAGGTGCAAGCCAACTCAACGCCGCCGGCTATTGTTTGGGTGGCACGCTGCTCGCCACCACGTTAGCGTATTTGGCAACGGGCAAAGCCGGCACACTGGGGCCAGACACCGTCGCATCCGCCTCATTCTTTACTACCATGCTGGACTTTACCGAGCCGGGCGAATTAGGCGTGTTCATCGACGAGCAAGCCGTCAGCGCCATGGAAAACCGCATGGCCAAGCGCGGCTTTCTTGAAGGCAGCGAAATGGCGTCCACCTTCAATATGCTGCGCGCAAATGATTTGATTTGGTCGTTTGTGGTGAACAACTACTTGCTCGGCAAAGACCCCTTTCCGTTCGATTTGCTGTACTGGAATTCCGATTCCACGCGCATGCCGCATCGCATGCACAGCTTTTATTTGCGCAATATGTATCTCGACAACAAATTGCGCGAACCCGGCGGCATACGGATTGGCAAAACGCCGATTGATCTACGCAATATCAACACCCCGTGCTATTTCATCTCCGCGCAAGAAGACCACATTGCACCTTGGAAAAGCACGTACATGGGCGCACGCTTGCCGCAGGGCGAAGTACGCTTCGTGCTCGGCGGCTCAGGCCATATTGCCGGCGTAATTAACCCACCCGCTGCTGAGAAATACGGCTATTGGACGCGTGACGGTGCCTTACCCGAACGCGCAGAAGACTGGCTGCAAGGGGCGGCTCAGCAAGCTGGCTCGTGGTGGAACGATTGGCAAAAGTGGCTGTCACACCACGGCGGCGGCAAGGTAGCCGCACGCCAGCCCGACCAAGGTCCGCTTGAAGTGTTAGACGATGCGCCCGGCAGCTACGTGCGCGAGCGCGCTTAACGTACACAGCGTGTGCGGTACAGGTATGTGCATTACATTGCGTGTGCGCACGCTGGATTGGCGGCGCTTAAGGTGCTCAGCGTCTGAGGCACTTAGTGTCTGAAGAGCTTAGAGTCTGAAGTACTCAGCGCCTGCGTATGCTGCATTGCCTTTGCGTGAAGCAGCGCAAGGTTTTGTACACGCATCCTCGTCTCTCGCCCAAACAACCTAAGGTCGGCACACACAATCGTCACGCCGACGCGGCATAATCTGCACATGAACTCCACACCGCACAATCACAGTAGCACCCACAGCGGCACTCACCGCCTGCGCCAACTGCTTTGCCAATGGGTGTTTCACCCCACGCCCACACAGTTTCGCGTGTTTGCGGTATTGCTCGCACTCACCGCGCTGGGCATGGTTGGCTACGCGCTCTATCTTCAGCACGTTGAATATCTCGACCCCTGCCCGCTGTGCGTTTTGCAACGTTATGGATTTATTTTAATGGCGTTGTGCCTGCTGCTCGCTGCACTGCTCGGACCGCGTCCACTGGGGCGTGCGTTCACTGCGCTAGGTGGTGTATTGAGTTTGGCGGGCGCGGGCATCGCCGCGTTTCATTTGTGGGTGTTGGCACACCCCAACGCCAGTTGTGGCGCGGATGTGATTGAAACCTTCGTCAACAACTTGCCCCCCGCCAGAATATTGCCGGAAGTCTTTTTCGCCGGCGGCATCTGCGGCTTTCCCTTACCGCCCGTACTCGGCCTTTCCATCCCGCTGTGGGCGCTGATCTGGCTCAGCATTTTGGGGGTGAAGTGTTTGTGGTTGGCGAAAAGCTCTGGAAATGCAGACGACATCTAAACCTTAGTTATTCACTCGGTCTCAAGTTTGTAGACCACCCGTCCCCCCCAAAAAAGCCTATCCCGTTTAAAGGGCTGTCCAATCTCAAAAAGGAGTGATCGAGGCTCGAGTTCAGCCTTTGATGCTTCATCTTGATAATAAAAAGGCAATAAGACAAAAAGTGCAGCTAATGCATTCAGAGTATTTTTCAATGATGCTTCACGAAAGTGGTCCGATCTCTGGTGCTTCACTTTATTGTATGCACGCCACCACTGTGGGCTTTCGTCGACCGACCAATCTATCCATGGACTAAGCCTAAGGCCGTGACGTCGAATTATTACTTCGGATTCCTTTAATCTCGGATGTGCCTGAAGAATCTCACTTGCATATTTATTAATGCTATCAGCCCGGCTGCGTGAGTTAATCTTTTTACACAAGGCCTTAGCAAGGACGTCAATTTCTGAACATGAAGCTAAAAGTAGTCTGACTTGCTCAATTTATGTAGAAAAATTTGCTTCAGAAAGTTCTACGAATCGAGACAGCCGAGCAAGGTCTTGCTCAAGCGAAAGGAAGTAGTTCCAGTATTCAAGCTTTGGTGATTCTGTTATCGCCATAACCCCTCCTCAAACGCTCATCACACGATTCTATTACTGTCTCGCCGGACTGCTTCGCGTCGCCTTAATATCCTGCCCAATTCGACGCGCAGCTTCACCCGCTTGTTGCACGCCACTTTCCGCTTTACTGGGGCCTTGGCGTTTGGCGTCTTCTGCGTGTCGACGGTCACGCTCGATGCGCTTGCGGTCTGCCGCCGCCACACGTTCGCGCCACTGTTGCGCACGCTCAGCAGCGGCCGCATCTTTTTGCTTTTGTTCGCTGGCCTGTGCGGCCTGATGTTGGGTGTCGTGCTGGTGTTGACGCTGCGCGTCTTTACTGCGGCGTTGTTGATCGGCCTTTTTTGCTTGCTCGCGGTGTTGAATCTCCGCTTCATTCTGTTGCGCGGCTTGTTTGTCTGCCTCCGCTTGCTGGGCGTGCTGAACTGAACGCACTTTAATCTGCGCACGACGCACTTCGCGTTCGCGCACTTTAATAATGCGGTCTACATCACTGGCTTGGTGCTCAAGCGAACGCACTTCCAACATTTCGCTTTTGTGTTGCTTGCGTCTTTGGTCTAAGCAGCTATTTACTTGAAATTTTTTCCAGCAGTCTTTTTGCGCTTGCGCCCACTCTTGGTCTGCAGCATTTTTGCGCTTGCTGGCCTGTTGTTTAAGTGCGCTGCTTTGGGCCTGTAATTGCGCTTTTTCTGCGGCAGAAAATTCTGTTGGCAAAGCTTGTGTGCCGGCCACCGGCGTACGCTCACTGGGGGCAGGCAAGGCTGAGTCGGCCCGTGCGGCAAATGCAGGCAATATCAGCACCAAACTCAATACACAGCGCAATAAGGTGGGGGCAATTCGCGTCATGGCATGACCTGTAAGACAGCAATGCGGTATTCTCGCCGCTTTTGTGTCTGTCGGGGAGGTTCTCGACACGGCCTGCGGTTTTGAATGTGGGATGTTGGTATGAAGGGTAATGATTTGAAGGTGATAGCGTGATTTCGTTTCGCAATGCTCGTCTGGCACGTGTGGGCCGCACGCTAATTGACCATATTGATTGGCAAATTCATGCCGGGCAAAAAATTGGTTTAACCGGCGCCAATGGCAGCGGCAAATCCACTTTGTTTGCTTTGTTGCGCGGCGATTTGTCGGTTGAGTCGGGCGACCTCGACATGCCCGCAGCGTGGCGCATGGGCCACGTGATGCAAGAAACGCCCGCATTGCCCACGCCCGCACTGGAGTTTGTGCTGCAAGGTGATACCGAACTGTGCGACGTAGAAGCGGACTTGCGTGAGGCCGAAGCAACGCACGATGGCACACGCATTGCCTTGGCGCACGAACGTTTGCAGCACATTGACGGCTACGCCGCGCGGGCGCGCGCAAGCGCCATTTTGGCGGGCCTAGGTTTTAGCCAGGCCGACTTGCAACGTGCGGTGGCGGAGTTTTCGGGTGGTTGGCGCGTTCGACTCAACTTGGCGCGCGCGTTGGTATCGCGTGCCGATTTATTGTTGCTCGATGAGCCGACCAACCACCTCGACTTAGATGCGGTGCTGTGGCTTGAAGGCTGGCTGCGCACCTACCCCGGCACCTTGTTGGTGATTTCGCACGACCGCGAATTTTTAGATGCGGTGGTGGGCTACGTTGCCAATATCGAACAGCAACAGTTGCGCGTGTATAGCGGCGGCTATTCGGATTTTGAACGCCAGCGCGCCGAGCGCCTGGCACAACAACAGGCCACGTTTCAACGCCAGCAGCGTGAGATTGCACACTTGCAGTCATTCGTTGAGCGCTTTCGCGCCAAGGCTACCAAGGCACGCCAAGCGCAGAGCCGCTTGAAGGCGCTCGACCGCATGGAGCGCGTGGCGGCGGTGCAGGCTGAATCTCCTTTTAGCTTTCGCTTTGCTGCGCCGGAGCACGCGCCCGACCCCGCATTGCAACTTGAAAAAGTGCAGGCGGGTTACCGAGCGAGCGACTCAACGTCTGATGATGAAGCAGATGAAGTACAGGGCGTGACAGTGCGCGTGGTACTCGACCAAGTTCAAATCACTTTGCGACCCGGTTCTCGCGTGGGTGTTTTGGGTCGCAACGGCGCGGGCAAATCGACCTTAATGAAGTTGCTATCGGGCGAAATGCCACCGCTGCATGGTGTGCGACGCGAAGGGCGCGGACTGTGTTTAGGCTATTTTGCGCAGCATCAGTTAGAGCAGTTGCGTGAAGAATATAGCCCGCTGTGGCACTTGCAGAAAATTGCGCCGGAGGTGCGTGAGCAAGACCTGCGCGATTTTTGGGCGGATTTGATTTTCGGGGTGAGCAGGTGATGGCGCCTTGCGGGCCTTTTTCTGGCGGCGAAAAAGCACGCCTCGCCCTAGCTTTAATTGTGTGGCGTAAGCCCGATGTGTTGCTGCTCGATGAGCCGACCAACCACCTTGATTTGGAAATGCGCGAAGCGCTGACGTTGGCGCTAAATGAATACGAAGGTGCCGTAGTGTTAGTGTCGCACGATCGCCATTTGCTGCGCGCCACGGTGGATGAGTTGTATCTCGTGGCGGATGGCCGCGTGCAGCCGTTTGAAGGCGACTTAGATGATTACCGCGATTGGCTCGCGCAACAGCGCATTGCCAATCAACCGCAAGATGGTGGCGCACGCGAACAACGCCGCGAAGCACGCGCACTGGCGCAGGCAGAGCGACAAACGTTGTTGTCGCAACGGCGGCCGCTGCAAAAAGAGTTAGAAAAGCTGGAACGCAATCTCAGCAATTGGCAAAGCGAGCGCACTTTGCTTGAAACGCGCTTGGCCGACCCTACGCTGTATCAAGCGGGCAACCCTGCGAATGCAGACACCTTGGTTGCGCTTAACAAACGTCAAGCTGAATTAGCCAACTCAATTGATGAGGCTGAGCTACGTTGGTTACAACTGCAAGAAGCGCTTGAGAATATTGCCGCGCAATTGGCTGAATAATGTGGTGATAACCAGCGGAACGAGCTGGCTATACATGACAGTCTTCGTCTCGCTCCTTAAAAGCCCTACAATACCAAGGTGATTGGCAAAGGCCGCGGTTACACCCACGCCACGATGTTTGCATCTCGCGTTTGCATCTCGCCTTCACTTTGCTTTCACCTCGTTCTCACCTGCGAAAATTTTTGCCATGCATCCAGATCGTCGCTACACCTTAACTGCTTCGTGCCCTGACCGCGTGGGGATTGTGGCCCGTGTATCGGGCTTTATTGCCGAACACAAAGGCTGGATTCTGGAGACGGCGTTTCATGCCGAACCGCCAGAGCAAGACGATGCAAACAGCCCAGCATTGGGCCGCTACTTTATGCGGGTGGAAATTAAAGCGGATTCGCTGCCGTTTGGTTTGGACCGTTTGTGCGAAGCGTTCAGCGTGATTGCGCGCGAATTTGAAATGGATTGGACCATTGCCGACTCCGCCGTTAAAAAGCGCATGGTGGTACTGGTTTCCAAACAAGAGCATTGTTTGTACGACTTGCTGGCGCGTTGGAAATGCGGCGAGTTGCAGGTTGATATTCCGTGCGTGATTTCAAACCACGAAGATTTTCGCGGCTTTGTTGAGTGGCACGGCATTCCGTTTCATCATGTGCCGGTCACGCCCGACAACAAGGTAGCCGCGTTTGCACACATGAAGTCGTTGTTCGAATCAGCACGTGGCGATTTGATGGTGCTGGCGCGCTACATGCAAATTCTCTCGCCCGATTTATGCGCGTCCTTTCCGGGCCGTATTATCAACATTCACCACTCGTTCTTGCCCAGTTTTGTGGGCGCACGGCCTTACCATCAGGCTTGGTTGCGCGGCGTCAAACTCATTGGCGCAACCTGCCACTATGTAACAGAAGCGCTGGATGAAGGCCCCATCATTGAACAAGACGTGATTCGTATCGACCACTCAGATTCGGTGGACGACATGGTGCGATACGGCAAGGATATTGAGAAGGCGGTGTTGGCGCGCGGTGTGCGCTACCACATTGAAGATCGGGTGCTACGCCACGGCAACAAGACTGTGGTGTTTCGTTAAGCCGCGGTGTTCCGCCAAGGCTTCACTATTTTTCTTGACTCGATTTCGCGCCCAGTGCACAAGCGCGGGCCATGTATTGCGCAAACGGCCGAGCAGTTTGCCAACCAATGACGCTCAAGCGATTCAGTAATTGGCAACTAAGCAATGGGCCACTAGGGCAGCACGGAATAACTTAGCGTTGGCCTTTATTGCGGCGCTGGCCACGCGCATTGGCAAAACTCTGGCCGTAGCTTAAACCTGCTGCGGCAGCACAACACAGTACAAAACCTGCAGGCATGCCACTCAGCGTGCCGGCAATGCCCATGGTCAACATGAAATGGCCAATGGTACGACGCATCTCGGGTTTGGCATCGGCCGCAACGGCTTGTTCGCGATGATGATCTGAATTCATTGGCATTCCTTCCTGGGTGCTGGGTGCTGGGTGCTTTACTAACAAGGGCTATGAGCAATTAAGCGGCATTACAGCCAAAATCTTTACCGCAAAATTGAGCTGCAAGTTAGGGGCGCGATGCCTTAACGGGCAAATTAATAGCGACCATTAGCACCAGCAAACATCAACTCAACCTCCCACCAGATGCGAAGATCCCTTGGGCAAAAAAGAGGGCGCCCTAAGGCGCCCTGCAAAGATTTCAACTACTCGGAGTGATACAACTTCTGCTTAGTGGTGGTAGGCAGACTCGCCGTGAGAAGCGATGTCCAGACCTTCGCGTTCTTCGTCTTCTGCCACACGCAAGCCGATGAAGATATCAACCAGCTTGTAGGCGATGAAGGCGACGATGCCTGACCACAGAATGGTGGTGCCAACTGCAGTTGCTTGCGTCATGACTTGTGTACCAATGTCGTAACCGTCTGCAACTTTGTTCGCAACGTAGTCATACACGCCGGTACCACCCAGTGACGGGGAGGCAAACACGCCGGTTAGCAGCGCGCCCAAAATACCGCCCACGCCATGCACACCGAACACGTCCAGCGCGTCGTCTGCGCCGAGCATCTTCTTGAGGCCATTAACGCCCCACAGACACACAACACCAGCCAGCAGACCGATTACCAAACCACCCATCGGGCCGACGAAACCACACGCCGGGGTAATGGCAACCAGACCTGCAACTGCACCAGATGCGCCACCCAACATAGAGGGCTTGCCCTTGAACATCCACTCAGCCAGCAGCCAAGACATCGTAGCAGCAGCCGTTGCGATCAAAGTATTGGCAAATGCGAGGGTTGCAGTGCCGCCAGCTTCGAGCGCAGAACCTGCGTTGAAACCGAACCAGCCCACCCACAGCAGCGAGGCACCGATCATGGTCATCACCAGTGAGTGGGGTGCCATGGCTTCTTTACCGTACCCAACACGCTTGCCCATTACATAGGCACCCACCAAGCCAGCAACACCGGCGTTGATGTGAACCACGGTACCGCCTGCGAAGTCGAGCGCGCCCTTCTGGAACAACCAACCTGCGGTTGCATTAGCCACTTCAGCCGCTTTAGCGTCGGTGTAAGCATCCGGGCCGGCCCAGAACCACACCATGTGTGCGATCGGCAGGTAGCTGAAGGTGAACCACAGCACTGCGAACAGCAGCACAGCAGAGAACTTCACACGCTCAGCGAAGGCACCTACGATCAGGCCTACGGTAATCGCAGCAAAGGTTGCTTGGAAGGCGAAGTAGATGAACTCAGGAATCACCACGCCCTTAGAGAAGGTTGCTGCATTGGCAAAAGCACCATCCGCCGGGTTGAAGACGCCCTTGAGAAACAAACGATCCAGACCACCAATGAACTCATTGCCCGCGGTAAAGGCCAAGCTGTAACCGTAGATGGTCCACAACACGACGATGAGCGCGAAGATGGTGAAAACCTGCATCAGCACAGACAGCATGTTCTTTGAACGAACCAAGCCGCCGTAGAACAGTGCCAAGCCCGGAATCGTCATCAGAATCACGAAGGCAGTTGCCACGATCATCCATGCGGTATCCCCCTTGTTTGGCGTAGGCGCAGCAGCAGGGGCTGCTTCGGCGGGTGCTGCAGGCGCAGCTTCAGCCGGTGCTGCAACAACGGGGGCTTCGGCGGTGGCAGGTGCTTCAACAGCCGGCGCAGCAACCGTCGCTGCCGCCGGGGCTGCATCAGCCGGTTTTTCTTGAGCAAAGCTTGCGCCGCTCAAGCTGAGCGCCAACACGGAGGCGATCAGTGCAATTGTTTTTTTCATGTCGTGTGCTCCTTACAGCGCAGCCTCACCGGTTTCACCGGTGCGGATACGGATAACTTGCTGGACGTCAGAGACAAAAATCTTGCCGTCGCCGATTTTGCCGGTCGAAGCGGACTTCTCAATCGCCTCGATCACTTGATCCAGCATCTCGTCTTTAATCGCTGCTTCGATCTTAACTTTGGGCAGAAAATCGACCACGTACTCAGCGCCACGATACAACTCGGTGTGACCCTTCTGACGACCAAACCCCTTGACCTCGGTCACGGTGATGCCACTAACGCCAATAGCGCCTAGTGCCTCACGCACTTCGTCAAGCTTGAACGGCTTGATGATGGCGGTAACCATTTTCATTTTTATTCCTTTCAGTGTTCATACTGGGCGGGTGTTTACACCCGCCCTCACGAGACTCTTAGAACGTTTTGCCAAACGTCAGCACTGCGCGGGTTTTGCCACCAGCGTAGGTATTGCCGGGGAGGTATTCATCACCAAGCAGTAGGGGTTGGTTGAGTCAGCTGTCGTACCCACTACACCGCCACAACTATCCTTTGCGTTGGTTCCTGACACTGCCAAACCCACTACACCGAAGCCGACATCCTTGGTTACACCAACCTTGTAATCGCTGTAAGAAGCATCGCTGTAACCTTTAACCTTTTGATGGCCTGCATGGCCTGTTACACCCCAGCCGTTACCCAAATCATAAGTAGCGTTCAGCTCGAGATAACCACTACCCTTTGTTTTTTCCGTGCCCGTACCCGGGGTCTTAACAAAACCAAACAAAGAAGTGGTTGAGTGAGAGTACTTCAGGGTCAGCCATTTATAGCTCAGCGCTGCATACACCTCTGTTGTATCAGGCTTGGCGGCACCGCTCGGCTTGCCAGTGCCCGGGTAGTTATAGGTCAGCACACCAACGTCGTAGCCCCAGTCGCTGTTGATAGCGCCTTTGTAACCGCCGTACACGTCAATTTCGATACCAGCGCTAGCACCAGTGTTTGCATCGCTAATCCACGTAATATTGGACGCCCAGGTACCGATATAGAAACCGCTTGAATGGGAGTAATCAAAACCACCTTGAATGGCCGGCTTGCCACGCGTTTGGGCGATACCACGGTACAGGTATTCGGACGCAAGGGTGAAGTTGCCGGTGAAGGTGTGCGGGCTGGCTGCTTCTTCGGCTTGTGCCGCCATTGGCAATGCGAAGGTTGAAATCACGCCAGCGATGGCGGTTGCAAGCAGGGTTTTACGCATTTTGATACTCCTGAGTTGTTGAAACTAAATTATTAAAACAAACCACGCAGCCTCTCTTGCAGGATCCATGCCAATCTGTAACCGCATTGAAATAGGCTGCAAAACGCACGGTACCACTGATTTCTGGCGGTTTTGCATCGTTTTTGCCCCCATTTTTCTGAACCCTCATGGTTAACCCAAAAGCTAGGCGCACCATCGCGTTGCAACGACTAACAGATGCGCACCAAATATGTGCAACTTATGACTGAGTTAAACGGGTCAGCCCGTGCGGTATGACGTGCTAGACTCCCCGCATATCAGGAGAAACACCATGCTGAACCCAAAAATGTTTGACGAGATTGCCGGCAAGTTTTCAGAAATGATTGCCAATAGCCCGGCGAAAGATATTGAAAAGAACGCACGCGCCATGATGACGAGCATGTTTAGCCGAATGGACTTGGTGACGCGCGAAGAATTTGATGTGCAAGCCGAAGTGCTGGCACGCACGCGCGCCAAACTCAGCGAGCTTGAAGCCCGCGTCGCCGAATTGGAAAAAAACAAAGGTTAAATCGAGGTAGGCCTGTACCAGCGGGCTTGCAGACCCCAAACCATGCAGGGTCTTGGCTTCTGGTCTCGCCAGATGTGTATGCTGAGCAGGCCATGCGTACTCGCCTGCGCAACTGTTTTGCCTAGCTCAACAAGCTATTCGGTAGCTCGCTCGGCAGCCTGCTGACCTGCACGCGCTGCTGTACAACCCCCTGCTGTAATACTTTTGCGTGTTCAATCAACCGCGACTAATCCAACTGCGGCTGATTCCCTTCGAGCAAGGGGCGATAACGCGTCAGCACGTCGTGGAAGAAATCCATGAACACTTTGACGCGCGCAGTACGACGCAAATCTTCATGCGTAAGCATCCACAACTCATTTCGCACACCCTCGACCGGCGCACCGATACGGCGCAGGCCGCGTTGCAAATCCCCGATGTGGCACGGCAACAACACAACGCCCAAACCATATTCGGCGGCGGCAGATAATGTGGTGATGGAATCAGAGCGCAGTGCTACACGCGCTTCTGGCACGCGTTGGCGCAACCAACGCGCCGCGCTAATTTCGGCCAAGCTACCGTCGGGCAATAACCACGCATGTTCGCTGAGATCCGGCGATGGATTGCGGGCGATGTACTCGGGTGCCGCATAAACCGCCCACGCAATTTGCGAAATACGACGGCCAATCAAATCTTCCGGCGGCTCCGCAGCGGGCCGCACCGCCACATCGGTTTCACGACGCGACAAATCCAGCATACTGTTGGAAATGACCATCTCGACCGTAATGCCCGGATGACGCGCCTGAAACTCAGGCATATGCGGCACGATCAGGTGCTGCGCTAACGATTCAGCCGTGGTGGCGCGTACCACGCCAGATAAACGTAAGTCTTGCCCTAATACACGCCGCTCCATCGCATCCACTTGCTCACGCATGCGGCGTGCTGTTTCGGCCATTTCGTCACCCGCCGCGGTCGGCACATAACCACTCGCCAAACGCTCGAACAAACGCACACCCAAGCGTTGCTCTAGTGTGTCGAGCCGCCGTAAAACCGTTGAGTGATTCACCACGAGGGCACGCGCGGCAGCGGCGAGCGAACCGCACTCCTGCACTGCTAGTACGTAAATCAGGTCATCCCAACCGGTAACGGATTTCAAATTCGGGCGAGGCGACATGTTGTGCATATTTGCATCCTCAAAATGCATTTATCTGCATTGTACATGCCTTAACGCACAGATATGCTGCAGCCATGAACTCATGAATCGTATGCATCTTTTACGCGGCAACTGTGTCGAAACCAAGCCCGCGCATGAGATTGCCCACTGCGTTGCATGTATCAGACTTTGACTAACCATATTTTGCCAATCTACTGAAAGGATTCGCCATGAAAAAGATCGTTGCCCTGTCAGCTCTGTCACTTGCTGTATTGAGCGTTTCGGCACACGCAGCGCCCGAAACCTACCAAATTGACCCGACCCACACTTTTCCTAACTTTCAGATCAGCCACCTCGGTTTTTCTGTGCAGCAAGGTCGCTTCGATAAAACCGCCGGCACCATTGTGATTGACCGCGCGAAGGGTGCAGGCAGCATCAACGTGACGATTGAAACCGCGTCAATTGACACCGGCCTGCCGAAGTTGGAAGAACATCTGCGTGGCGCTGATTTTTTCAACGTCGAGAAATTCCCGACCATGACCTTCAAGGCTGACAAGCTGAAGTTCAATGGCGAGCAACTGGTTAGCGCTGATGGCAACCTGACACTGTTAGGCGTGACACGTCCGGTTACGTTGACGGTTGATGGCTTTCATTGCGGCACCAACCCGCTCAACAAAAAAGCAGCGTGTGGCGCAAGTGTCAGCACCACCATCAAGCGTTCTGAATTTGGCATGAGCACCTATGTGCCGGCCGTGGGTGATGAAGTAAAGATCACCATTCCGGTTGAAGCGTACTTGCAATAATAATTTTCACGCTGCGTTTCGCTTGTAAGTTCGCACGCAAGGAGTCAGTCATGACCAACACACGTTACAGCTCGCCCGCGATTGGCTTGCATTGGGCCATTGCCATCTTGGTATTGGCAGCCTGGCCGCTGGGTTGGTACATGGCTGACCTTCCGTTGTCGCCTAACAAGCTGCAGCTTATTTCGTGGCACAAGTGGCTGGGCATTACGGTACTAATGTTGATGCTACCGCGCTTGTTATGGCGGGCCACTCATACGCCGCCACCGCTGCCCGCTGGCATGCCGAATTGGCAAAGCAAGGCTGCCCATTTAGCGCACTTCGCCCTGTATGCGCTGCTGCTCGCAGTACCCTTAAGCGGTTGGCTAATGAGTTCCGCCAAGGGTTACCCCGTGGTGTGGCTGGGCATTTGGCAATTGCCAGACTTGATTGGCAAAGACAAAGAATTGGGCGACCTATTTAAAGAAGCACACGAACTACTCAACGACGCCTTCATCCTATTGATTGTCACGCACATCGGTGCCGCAGTGATGCACCGCGTTAAAGGCGACGGCATTTTGCAACGCATGCTGCCGGCGTGTTGCCAACCGCGAAATCGCTAAATGCACCCCAAACGCAACTAAGCGTGAGCGGTCTGCGTATAAATCAGAATTGACCGGAGTACATCATGGCTTCGCCAAAGATGTTTGTAACTTGCGTAACCCTTGTGAGCACACTCGTCGGCTTTGTTGCTGTGAGTGCTGATGCAGCAAGCAAACCCGCAGCTGTGTCAGCGACCACTGTAACCACCGCATCGGCTGCGAGTGCCGCCTTCACGCAAGTTGTGGCTGCGCAGAGTCGCGCCGACTTTGTGTTTCGCCAAATGAACGTGCCCGTACAAGGCCACTTTCCGCGCTTTGCTGCGCAACTAAATTTCAACCCTGCGCAGCTTGATAAATCATTTGCCAATCTCGATATCGACCTTTCGCAAATCGATGCAGGCAGCGATGAGGCTAATGCCGAAGTGAAGTCGGCCACGTGGTTTAACGTGCGCGATTACCCGCGTGCAAAGTTTGTATCGAGCAAAATCACAACACACGGCAATGGCAAATATTTGGTAACTGGCACGCTCACGCTCAAAGGAAAAAGCCGTGAAATCAGCGCCCCGCTGGTGGTAACCACGCAAGGCAAGCAAGCCGTATTGGATGCGAGCTTGCCACTCAAGCGCATCGACTTTGGCATTGGCAATGGTGAGTGGCTCGACACCTCGGTTGTCGCCAACGAGGTGCAAGTCAAAGTACGTTTAGTGGCGCTGCAACCTTAATGCTTGTCATGCGCCATGCTCGCCGCTGCTCAACTTCTGTCGGATAGCGCAACACATCTCACCGCGCGCTACACACCAACACGCTCGACGGGTGCGTGTCACACCTCAATACACACGCAACGTACACCTCAGCAAGCGCATGCCATTGGGTTAGACTGCGGTTTTACACTCAGCGCTTCTCAGTGCGCATCTGCCACCATGAGCCTTGCTGTTTTGCATAGCCGCGCCTTGTCCGGCATGGACGCCCCCGCCGTCACGGTTGAAGTGCATTTGGCCAACGGCCTACCTTCATTCACCTTGGTCGGCCTGCCCGATACCGAAGTGAAAGAAGCGCGCGATCGTGTTCGCGCCGCCATCCAAAATGCGCAGTTTGAATTTCCTGCGCGACGCATCACGGTCAATCTTGCCCCCGCCGATCTACCCAAAGAGTCCGGCCGTTTCGACTTGCCGATTGCACTCGGCATTCTCGCCGCCTCCGGCCAAATTGATCTGGCCGCATTGCGTGATGTTGAATGCGTTGGCGAGCTATCGTTGTCTGGCGAGTTACGCCCCATTCGTGGCGCCCTAGCCATGGCCGTGCACGCCACACAAGCGCAACGCGCATTGCTTTTGCCAATCGACAATGCGGCCGAAGCCGCACTCGATTCACGCGCCACCATTTATCCAGCACGTTCCTTGTTAGCTGTGTGCGCTCACCTCAGTGGGCGCGAGCCGCTGGTGCAACAACCCCATACGCCCATTACACACACCGCTGCTGCCTTACCGGATTTGCAAGAGGTGAAGGGCCAGCACGCGCCCAAACGCGCACTTGAAATTGCCGCAGCGGGGCAGCACAGCTTGCTCATGGTGGGCCCACCGGGCACCGGCAAATCCATGCTGGCTGCACGTTTGCCAAGTCTCATGCCGGCGCTGGATGAAGGTCGCGCGCTTGAAGTCGCTGCTTTGCATTCCATTGCAGGCCGCTTTAAGCCAGAACATTGGCAACAACGACCTTATCGCGCACCGCACCACACGGCATCTGCCGCAGCGCTGGTGGGTGGCGGCGCCGACCCTAGGCCGGGCGAAATTTCACTCGCGCATCACGGCGTTTTATTTTTAGATGAACTCCCGGAGTTTGATCGTCGCGTGCTTGAATCATTGCGCGAACCGCTGGAGACCGGACATATCAGCCTCGCACGTGCTGCACGACGTGTTGATTACCCCGCACGTTTTCAGTTGGTGGCCGCCATGAACCCATGCCCGTGCGGCTACTACGGCCACCCCGATGGTCGATGCCGCTGCACGCCAGACCAAATTTCGCGCTACCGCGGCAAACTCTCTGGCCCGTTGCTCGACCGAATTGATATGACAGTTGAAGTAGCGGCGTTACCCGTGAGCGATTTACAACACGCCACTTCAGGCGAAACTTCTGCGACGGTGCGCCAACGCGTAGAAGCTGCACTAGCCGTGCAAATGCAACGCCAGCAAAAGCCCAATGCGCTACTTGACCCAAAAGAAGTCGATGCACATTGCACGCCCGACGAGGCTGGCCAGCAACTTCTCGCGCAAGCCATGCAGCGATTACAACTTTCGGCACGTGCCTATCACCGCATTTTGCGCGTAGCGCGCACCATTGCCGATTTGCAAAACAGTGCGCACGTGAGCAGCGCGCACATTGCCGAAGCGGTACAGTTACGACGTCACGCAATTACATAAAACAAAACACACGGAGTGCATCATCAACGCATCGCAATTACGCTGGCTAGCCGTACTTCTTGCATCGCTCGCCGCACTCGGCCCGTTCTCGATCGACACCTACCTACCGGCTTTTGGTGAGATTGCACAGCAGTTGCACGCCTCGCAATTAGAGGTGCAACAAACACTCAGTGTGTATCTCGGCACCTTTGCTTTCATGATGATGTGGCACGGCTCATTGTCTGACGCGCTTGGCCGTCGCCCCGTGGTGTTGGTATCGCTCGCCATTTTTTCTGTCGCGTCTGTCTTTGGCGCCCTCGCTCAAGACATTCACCATTTATGGCTCGCGCGTGGCTTGCAAGGGCTCAGCGCCGGCGCCGGCATGGTGGTGGGGCGCGCCATTGTGCGTGACTTGCTCGACGGCCCACCTGCGCAACGTTTAATGGCGCACAGCGCTATGGTGTTTTCGATTGCGCCGGCAATTGCACCCATCATCGGCGGCGCACTGTTGGGCGCACTCGGCTGGCGCAGCATCTTTATTTTTCTGGCGCTGTTCGGCGGCATGATGTGGTTCGCTTGTTGGCGCTGGCTGCCAGAATCCTTGCCCATTGCCCAACGACAATCATTACAGCCCGCATGGTTAGCGCGTAGCTATGCGCATGTGTTTACCCTGCCGCCGTTCTTGCGTTTGTCGCTGATGCAAACCGCTAACTTCCTCGGCTTTTTTATTTACGTGCTGTCGGCGCCCGTGTTTCTCATGCAGCACTTGGGCGTTTCTGCACAGGGTTTTGCGTGGCTGTTTGTGCCGTTGGTGGCAGGCCTCATGGCGGGTTCTTGGCTGTCGGGCAAGCTCGCCGGCAAGGTGAGCCAGCAACGTTGCATCTCGCTCGGCTATGCCGCCATGTTGGTAGCAGCATGCGCCAATGTGCTGATGAATGCCTTGATGCCGCCCACGCTGCCGTGGGCCATGCTGCCCATGACGGTATACAACCTCGGCATGGCGCTGGCCATGCCCGCCATTAACTTGTTAGTGCTTGATTTGCTACCAACGCAACGCGGCCTCATCTCGTCGTGTCAGGCCGTGATTCAAGGCGCGCTCAATGCCGTCGCTGCGGGCATCATCGTGCCGCTCATCTGGCATCACCCTTTAGCACTGGCTTGCGGCATGGCGGGTTTGTGCAGCGTTGGCCTCTTGTTGTTTGCCGGTTATCGGCACAGCATTCCGGACGCGGTGCTCAACACGGAGATCAACACCTCGCCCACAGCCGCTTCCAACATTGAAAAATAGCGACCCGCTGCACGATAGGCGCTGCTCGCGATATAGTGACGACATGCAAAAATAATCTGTGCGCGTAAGCGCCCTCGTCATTTAATTGTGGAGGCATCATGAAGCGTCTGCTGTTAAAACTGTGTGGATTGCTAGCGGCCCTGGGCCTGACCGGCTGCAACGACTACCTCGCCGAACGCGAACTCAAGCCGGGCATTTCAACCGCTGCAGAAGTGCGTGACCGCCTCGGTGCACCTACCATGGAATGGCGCAATGACGATGGCAGTGTAACTTGGGAATTTGCACGCACGCCCGAAGGTTTGCGTAACTACATGGTGACGATTGGCAAAGACAACATCATGCAGTCGATGCAGCAAGTCATCACGCAAGAAAATTTTGCGCGCATTCAGGCTGGCATGAACCACGACCAAGTCCGTCGCATTTTGGGTAAGCCCGGCCGCATCATGCAGTTGCACATTAAGCAGCAAGAAGTGTGGGACTGGATGTATGTCGATGAAACCCGCCACGAGATGCATTTCAATGTGCATTTTGGGCCAGATGGCAACGTGGCCGAAACCAGCAAGAGCGACGAAACCAAGGGCTAATCAATTGCTAAAGCGAGGCTGAAGATGTCCAACACGCGTCGATATCAAGTCATTACCCGCGATGCGCAGGGCATCTTTCGTTTCTCGTTGCTGGATTCGCTCAACCAAGAAACGGTGTTTGAAGAAGGCCAGCCGCTCGACTTTTATTTTGCGGCCGCCAGCATGCTCGAACGCGGCTTACCGCTAGAGGAAGTGCGCGAACTCATGGCGGTGCGGCCTGCCAGTAAAAAGTGCGGCTGCTAGCAAGCTCTATGCACCCTCATTTCGGCTAGGCAAATTCGGGTTTTCTCATTGACACTCAAGCACTTGCGACGTATCCTTACATCCTAATCGCGCCGATTTGAGGCCACGGTGAAAAGCGCTGAACTCAATTCAGCATCTTCACTGCGGAAATCAAAACCACTCAGCTTGCGGGCGCGTAATAAATTCCGCTAAAGCGAGACGTGTTGAAGCAACCCGTTCCGCCTTGGCCGAACGGGTTTTTTGTTTTTGTTGTGCCGATTTGTTGCGCACTTTTTTGTTGCGCACTTTTTTGGATTTACCCATTGTTGCCGTTGCTGCTTATTGGCAACGCTTGTTTCAGGATCATCATGCAACCCGACCGCACCGCTCAGCTCCGTGACTTACTCGCCCAACGCATCCTCATTTTGGATGGCGCGATGGGCACGATGGTGCAACAGCACAAGCTGGGCGAGGCCGACTATCGCGGTTCGCGTTTTGCCAATCACGATAAAGACCTCAAGGGCAATAACGATCTGTTACTGCTCACGCGGCCCGATGTGATTGGCGGCATTCACCGCGAGTATTTGGAAGCCGGCGCGGACATTATTGAAACCAACACGTTTAACGCCACGCGCGTATCACAGGCGGAATACAACCTGGCCGACATTGCGTATGAACTCAATGTCGCAGGCGCAAAGTTAGTGCGCGATTTGTGTGATGAATTCACCGCCGCCAACCCTGCCAAGCCGCGCTTCTGTGCTGGCGTGTTGGGCCCCACTTCGCGCACCCTGTCGATTAGCCCGGACGTGAACGACCCCGGCTTTCGCAACATCAGTTTTGATGCATTGGTCGATGACTACTACGATTCCGCACGCGGCCTGGTAGATGGCGGCGCGGATATTTTGTTGATCGAAACCGTGTTCGATACGCTCAACGCCAAAGCCGCCGTGTTTGCTGTTGAGAAGTTGTTCGACGATTTAGGTCGCCGTTGGCCCGTGATGATTTCGGGCACGATTACCGATGCCTCGGGCCGTACCTTGTCTGGCCAAACTGCAGAAGCCTTTTGGAATTCGTTGTCACACGCACAGCCGATTAGCTTCGGCCTCAACTGTGCGCTCGGCGCAAAAGAATTGCGCCAGTACGTTGAAGAGCTGTCGCGCGTGTGCGATTGCTTTGTTTCCGCCCACCCCAACGCTGGTTTGCCCAATCCGCTCTCGCCCACCGGCTATGACGAAACGCCCGAGCAACTGGCCGGCGAGTTAGTACATTGGGCCAAAGCGGGCATTCTGAATATTGTGGGCGGCTGTTGCGGCACCTCGCCCGCACACATTCGCGCCGTGGCGGAAGCCGTTGCCAATGTCGCGCCACGTGCATTGCCCAACATTGAAAAGAAGCTGCGCCTGTCGGGCCTCGAACCCTTCAACGTCGGCAGCGATTCACTGTTCGTAAATGTGGGTGAGCGCACCAATGTGACGGGCTCGCGCGCGTTTGCCAAAATGATTCTGGAATCGCGTTTTGATGACGCATTGGCAGTCGCGCGT
>SBBQ01000009.1 GCA_005239635.1 Uliginosibacterium gangwonense | reverse complement strand
GAGTTCAGCCGATTCTGGTGGTGGCTCGTCTTGGTCGGGTGGGGGTGGTGACTTTGGTGGCGGGGGAGCATCCGGTGACTGGTAAGCAAAATATCAACTGGAAGCGACTACTGCGCCACCTGTTTGCAGACCAAGGGGTGGTCACGTCTGTTTTTACGCCCGACCTCATGCGGCAAATTGAAGAACGCGTTGTTGAAGCGGAGCGCCACACGCTTGGGGAATTGCGTTTTGTGGTGGAGGGTGGTTTACCGCCCTTGCGGGTGATGCGCGGTTATAACTCGCGAGATCGCGCGCTCGATTTGTTCTCACAATTACATGTATGGGATACCGAGCACAATTCGGGCATTCTCATTTACGTGCAAATGCTCGACCGCAAGGTGGAGATTCTGGCTGATCGCGGCATTCACGCTCGTGTGGGTAATGAAGTGTGGCGCAATATTTGCCATGATATGGAAGTGGCTTTCAGACATCGGCAGTTTGCTGAAGGCTGTTTTCAGGCACTGGATGCCGCACACGCGTTGTTGAAGGAACATTTTCCAGCTTCGGGTAACAATCCAGACGAATTGCCAAACTCGCCTGTCATTCTCTAATTCAGTTTGCGCTTGGCTTGTGTTGAAATGGCGACATGCCATTGTCAATCTTTGCCGTATTGTTAGCACTAGGCTGCCTGCAACAGGCAGCTACTTTGCCGTCGATGCTGGTTTGCAGATTGGTGGCTGCGTCGGCACTGCTGCTGTGGTGTTGCGCCGCCTATCTCCACTATCACACCCTATGTCACGCCAACGCTAACGCGCGCGTTTGCAAGACTGATACGCAAAAGCGATTACTCAGCCTGCCGACTTTACTGACCGCAATAGCGTGTGGCTTTGCTGCATTTGCTTGGGGGGCGCTACGCGCGCACGAACTCCTGCATGAATCCTTAGCCACAAATTTGATGAATCAAGATGTGGTGGTAATGGGGCATGTGGCTGAAATGCCGCAACACGTCACGCAAGGGCTGCGCTTTGCGTTTGATGTTGAGCAAGCGCATATGCTCGACGGTACGCCTGTCACCGGTGTGCCGTCCCGAATTTCATTAGGCTGGTATGGCGTTTCAAATGTTGCTGCTGCGCGTGGCGATGGCGGTACACAAAACGTCGTGTCACCTCATGCAGGCGAGCATTGGCAATTCAAAGTTCGTTTGCGCCCGCCGCATGCCAATCTCAATCCGCATGGGTTTGATTTTGAAGCATGGCTTTTTGAACGTGGAATTCGCGCAACGGGTTATGTGCGTGAGCTCGGTCAGTCGCCTGAGAACAC
This sequence comes from Uliginosibacterium gangwonense, assembly GCA_005239635.1. Classification (GTDB taxonomy): domain Bacteria; phylum Pseudomonadota; class Gammaproteobacteria; order Burkholderiales; family Rhodocyclaceae; genus Uliginosibacterium_A; species Uliginosibacterium_A gangwonense_A. The sequence continues at coordinate 17,499 of SBBQ01000009.1, read as the reverse complement.
GCTTTTGCAGCCCACGACAAGTGGTGCGCTTGATCTTGGGACGCGACTGCGTACCGTCAGCTATTTGATTGAACATTGGCGCGAGCAGATTCGTGACAATATTGACCAAGACTTACCAGAGCAACCCTGGTCTGGCGTGTTAATGGCGCTCACTGTGGGCGACCAACAAGCTATTTCTACCGCGCTGTGGCAGCTGTTTCAACAAACTGGGCTCACGCACCTCATGTCGATCAGTGGCTTACACATCACCATGGTGGCGGGTTTGTTCGGGTGGTTGTGCGCAGCCATATGGCGTCGTGTTCCTGCATTTGCCAATCGCGTGCCGGCGCAACGCATCGCCGCGATTGCTGCGGTCATTTCAGCCTTGCTGTATTGCCTCGTTTCAGGCTTTGCCGTGCCGGCTCAACGTACCTTCATTATGCTGTGTGTGGCGGCATTCTGCATTTTGTTGGGGCGCCGTGTGGCTATTACAACTGTGCTGTGTTGGGCGCTGTTGTTGGTGCTGTTGTTCGATCCATTCGCGGTGTCTTCTGCTGGCTTTTGGCTGTCATTTGGCGCGGTCGCATTTTTGTTGTGGATCAGCGTTGGCCGAGTAAGCGTGCAGAGCAGCTGGCGTGAGCGCTCGGTTGCAGCAGGGCGCATGTGGTTGCGCGCGCAGATCGTCATGATGCTGGGTTTGCTGCCTGTTCTGTTGGTGCTGTTTCAGCAGTTTTCAGTCGTGTCGCCAATTGCCAATGCAATTGCAATTCCAATCGTGAGTTGGATCATCACACCGCTCGCTTTGTTGGTGGCGATGTTGTCCACCTTTATAAATGTCGGTGCGCTGTGGCAGTTGCTTCATGGCCTTGTGAGCGCGCTAATGTTTGGCGTGCAATGGCTGGCTTCTTTGCCCTTTGCAGTGTGGCAACAAGCTGCACCGCCCATGGTATTGCTGCTATTGGCATTGCCGGGCGTGCTTTGGCTCTTTATGCCGCGCGGTACACCCTTGCGCTGGCTCGGGTTGATGGGGTTGTTGCCAATGCTGTTATGGCAACCCGAACGCCCCGCGATGGGTGAATTGCAAATGACGGTGCTTGATGTAGGGCAGGGTTTGGCGGTGCATATTCGCACAGCCAAGCACGACATGCTGTATGACACCGGGCCGATGTATTCAACAGAGGCGGATGCAGGGCAGCGTATTGTTGTGCCGTATTTGCGCGCAGAAGGTGTGCATGACCTAGATATGTTGATGGTGACGCATCAAGACCGCGACCATGCAGGTGGGGCTTTGTCGGTCATTCATGCTGTGCCTGTTGCCACTTCTCGTAGCTCGCTGGCTAGTGATGATCCTATTCTGCCGCATATGCCGAACCACAAAATGTGCATGGCAGGGGAGCATTGGCAATGGGATGGTGTCGATTTCTTAGTGCTGCATCCTGCTGCGGGTGAAGGTGGTCGCCATGACCTTAAAACCAATGCACAGTCTTGTGTGTTGCGTGTTGCCACCGCTCAACAGGTGGTTTTGCTCACGGCAGATATTGAAGCAGCGAGTGAGTTGGCGCTTATGCAAAACCCGTGGGTGACGCAAAACCATTTACTGAAGGCGGATGTGTTGTTGGTGCCGCATCACGGCAGTTTGACATCGTCTTTGCCTGAATTTGTGGATGCGGTGTCACCACAATACGCCGTATTTGCGGTGGGTTACTTCAATCGTTTTGCCCACCCACGGCCTGCGATTTGGGATCGATACGCGCAAACAACACGTTTGCGCACAGACTGGCAAGGTGCGATTCGATTGAATGTAGGTGCACGCGCAGTTAAGGTGAGCAACTGGCGCGAGTATGGAGCGCGTTATTGGTACGATCATGCCCCTAGCGCGCTCAATACGCTTCCGCACGAGTGATGCACGCATTGGCAACGCAGGCAGCGAGTGCGCACACTCAACCGCATACATAGCCGAACAGAATCCTGCCGCCTTGATCGGATTGCACCTGTGAGTGTTAGACTCTGTATAAAGGTGAGGCCATCTGGCATTCGCCCATAACGATAGTCAGGGAGTGCGACATGTCTCTACTTGAATCTATTTCGCGATTGTTTCCACATGAACCCGCCATGCGACGACGTTCTGTCATGTGCGCAGGGCCCATGGGTGGACGCAGTGGCTTGCACCGTATGTCATACACAGAATGGGGTGAGCCAGATAATCCTCGTGTGTTGATTTGCGTGCATGGGCTCACGCGCAACTGCCGCGACTTCGATTACCTTGCAGCGCACTTAGGGCGCTACTACCGCGTAATTTGCCCGGATGTGGCAGGGCGTGGGCAGAGCGATTGGCTTGAAGACAAGGCGGAATATTCGATTCCGCTCTACGCGCAAGATATGATCACCCTCATTGCTCGCCTCAATGTGGAACAAGTGGATTGGGTCGGCACCTCAATGGGTGGCCTGATCGGCATGGCGATCGCAGCGCAGCCGCGCTCACCCATACGCAATCTGGTGCTGAATGATGTGGGCCCCATCATCGCGACAGAAAGTTTGCATCGCATTGCTGAATACGTTGGCAAAGCACCTGTGTTTGCCAATCTGCAACAGGCTGAAGCCTATGTGCGCGCTGTGAGTGCCACCTTTGGCCCGCTCACCGACGAACAATGGCGCCACCTGACTGAACATTCGTTGCGCCTGCGCCAAGATAACACTTACGAGATGGTGTACGACCCGGGCATTGCTTACGCATTTTCGATGTTGCTGGCGGATGTTGATTTGTGGCCTTACTACGAAGCTATTCGCGCTCGCACGATGGCCATACGTGGCGCAGAATCAGACTTGCTACGCGCCGATACGCACCAAGAAATGGGGCAGCGTGGACCTAAAGCAGAATTGGTCGAAATTGCCGGCGTAGGCCATGCACCCATGTTGATGGATGAACATCAAATTGGCCTCGTGGGCCGATTTTTGTTAGGTGCGGAATACGCTTAACGTAACATCAAATCGCACCCTAACTATTAGACGTTTTCGCACACTTAACCATTCATGAATCTGCAAGCTTTGCTGCAATCGCTCACGCTAATCGACACACTGTCGTTGTGCTGGTTTATTTTGTGTTGGGGCGGTTACGCTTGGTATGCCGATGTGTGGGCATCGCGTCACGGCCTCATTGGGCTAACACATCAATACCGTCTTGAGTGGTCACACCGCTTGTTGGAACGTGATGTGCGCGTGTCTGATGCGGCCTTGCTCGGCAACCTCATGCACTCAGTTTCGTTTTACGCCAACACGACCATCTACATTATTGCGGGTTTGGTCGCGGTGATTGGGGCGTTGGATAAAGTGATTACACTCACCGCAGAGTTGCAATTTGCCAATCACGTAACGCGTGAGCTTTGGGAATTAAAGTTGTTGTTGCTGTTAGGCGTGTTCGTGATCGCCTATTTCAAATTTACCTGGTCGATTCGCCAATTTAATTTCTTTTCAATCTTGATCGGTGCTGCACCGGCGAGCCAAGCACCGACAGAAGAGAAGGCGCGATATGCCAGCCGTTTGGCAACGGTGAATACCTACGCGGGTGATGAATTCAATCGCGGTATTCGCGCCTATTACTACGGTTTGGCGGCAGTGACATGGATCGTAGCGCCCATGTTGTTTTTACTGGTGACGACCATCGTGACCATCGTCATCTATCGGCGTGATTATGTCTCTGACGTACTTTCTGCCCTGCGCGATTAAGTCGCATCCCTGATAACACATTGTTTATTATGGTGTTGTAATTCTGTGCCGAATATTTGCAAGACGCAAAGTCTGCGCTATGCTGAAGCCTAAGGGCACCCAAAATTCACAATAGTAGGACGTCCGGTGGTGCTCACGGTTAAACCGGGAGGACGCGATGAAAACCCAAGACCGTTTCGGCTTCAAACTGCTCGGCAAGTTTGTGTTGTGCATTTCATTACTTGGGCTGGTGACGGTGCCTTTGCGAGGCGCTGCAGAACAGCCTGTAGCACTGATCTTCCTCAAGGGAACCTCTATCGATGCAGAGATTCCAGCCAAGGTGAGATTGGTTGATCAAGGTACGGGTACGGGGCGTACGACAGTCAATATTGTTCGCCCCAATGGCAGCATCTGCAAAATGACTGTCATTTTCGCGCTGGTGGCAGATGAAGGTATTGTGATCGCACGCGGAAATGCGGTGACGTGCGATGGTTACGGTGGGATGCGTCATGTGAGGGGATATTTCATTGACCCGCATACGGGCAATGGTGCGTTTAAGGGTTATTGTATTCAACGAGACCACAACGCCCCGAAAGAGGATTGGGATCAAAATCCATGCAAAGTGGCGGAGATTCCTGCGCACACCAAAGCCCATTTTTTGTTTAAGCGCGACTTAACGTTGTAAAGCGCGTTGAATGTGCGGTGAATGCACGTTGTATGAGACTTGTATTTCGATTCGCACAGCAGGCAGATCTTCAAAATAAAAACGGTGCTAAAGCGCCGTTTTTATTTGAGGATGACCTGAAGTCTAGTGCCGCAGCGAAACCTTAATAAGGCCGCGCAGCGCATTACCCATATAGATTTCGCCATCGCTAAGATCATCCAACGTTAACACGTGTTCGTGTGCGCGCCCAGCATTGATCAGCGATTGGCGCAATACACCGGGCAGTACCCCACAATTTAGTGGTGGAGTGAGAAATACATCAGCGGTGCGCGCAGAAGCGAGTTTGCTGTCAGGGCTAGGTTTGAAAAATAGGTTGCTACGTGCGCCTTCGGCGAGCGTTCCTTGCTCATTTAGAAAGAGCCAATCGAAACAGTTGGGTTCTGCATGCATTTTTGCCAATGCATCATCGTATTGTGGTCGCCAGGTCGTTTTGTGTAGCCGAAAAAGATCGTGCGATTTAATAGGTTGTGGCGCAAGGCGGATGTGGGTAAAGCTATCGTTGTTACCGAGCGGTGCACATTGCACATCTATTTGGCCCGTTTTACTAAGCACCAGTCGCACGCGATGGGGGGCTAACGTTAAGTGGGCCAATTGCGTTTGTAATTGCTGTTGAATGGCGTCGCGATTGAACTGGAACGCAAAGCACGCTGCGGATTGTTGGAGACGCGCTAGGTGCAGATCAAGCAAGTCGATGCGTTGATTCTCAGCACGCATGGTTTCAATCAATGAGAAGCCGGGATCATGCCGCGTGAGGAAGCGCGCTTTTACCAGACATTCTTCGTATTCTTGTAGGGCGTTTGAGGCCCAAGTGATGCCGCCGCCTACGCCAAGTTGAGCCGTGCCATCAGACTGAATCGACACAGTACGAATAGCGACATTCAAACTAAAGTCACCGTCGGGTTGAATGAGGCCAATGCTACCGGTGTAGATATCACGCGGCGCGTTTTCAAGTTCCCGAATAATCTCCATAGCACGCCGCTTGGGAGCGCCTGTAATGGAGCCACAAGGAAACATGGCAGACATTACGTCATGCAGTGTTGCACGAGGCGCATCGGCACTTATGGTTGAGGTCATTTGCCAAACGGTGGGGTAAGCCTCGATCTCAAATAGACGATCCACACCAACAGCACCGGTGCGACTGATCCGTCCTAAGTCATTTCGAATCAAGTCGACAATCATCACGTTCTCGGCGCGATCTTTTTCAGATTCGAATAAGTCCTGACGTGCAGCTTGGTCAAGTTGCGGATCAGTATGTCGAGCCGCCGTGCCTTTCATAGGGCGGCTGGTGAGCGTATCGCCCCAGCGTTCTACAAAAAGTTCTGGCGACAGCGATATGAGTGTGCGGTTATGCAAGCGCACATACGCGCCGTGTGCGGTAGGTTGCTGTTGGCGCAGTTGTGAAAATAGCTTGAGCGAATTGCCAAAGCACTGCATCTGAATCGGAAACGTTAGATTGACTTGGTAGCAATCACCTTCGTGAATGTACTGTCGAATACGCTCTACCGCTTGGGCATGCGATGCTTGGTCCAGGCTTGCGCGAAGGTTGTAAACGCCGGCTGGTGCGTCAAAGTCGTCTGAGTTTTGCGCAATCCAAGCTTCAAACTCAGCATCGTTGAACCGTGTGGGTGCGGTAAATGCGAGCGCAGTCAGTGGCGGAAAATTTGAATCTGCCACCGAATGCTTGGTATCGATGGGTTGTGTATTCCCCAAAAACCAGTCGCCTGACTCATAGCTGGCATATAACACTACGTAATGCCCTTGTTGCTGATGGGCATCAATGCGCGAAAAAAATGTATCAAGCTCTGCTGCTTGCGCGCATTCGATATGTTCGACTAAATGGTCAAACAGCAGCAGGTATTTACCCTGTTGCAGAATGGCAAGGGGAGTGTCGTGGGGCAGGGTGTGCATTCAAGCGTCTGGACAAATCGTGTTCGCTTGAGATTGTAACGCTTGCCCAGGTGTGAAATTTATAAAAACTGTCTGCTAGAGGTGGAAACGAGGGTGCCCTCACGGCAGCGGTCTTACTAAGCTTGCCCATTGCTGGGGCTTGTAAAACTGCTGGCCTAACCTGCAACCCTCCACATTATCTCGATTTTAGAGACCAAGACAATCTGGACCTTGACTTGGTTGGCTGCTAGTCACGCTTTATGGTGTGACTTAGCTTGGCCAGTTTTATGTTGTCTCCGGTGTATCTCCCATTTGGTTAAGCGCTCACCTGTTCCAGGAGGTGCGTGAGGATGGGAAATTCAAAAATTGGCTTAACAAAATATCCTCCTTTCGAGCTTCCCAAGTTGGGGACCTTAGATTGCCGCTGTCTATGTCGAATCAATTATTATTAATGATTGATCTGCTGACTTAAAAAAGGCCATGAGATCAGAAGCGAAATGGCGAGCAACAAAGCAAACCATGCGTCTGGCTTTGCGGCAATTAAGAAGGGGGTTGCTGCGCCACAGATCAACATGAGCGCGGTACGACTCATACTCATGTAAGACTCCCACTACGAATCAGGCCAACGGCAAGTCCTTCAATGACCAGCGGCTCGCGACGCGTGTCCACCACAATGGGTTCAAAGTCAGGGTTCTCGGGTAGAAGTTCAACTGTGGTGCCTTTGCGTTGCAGGCGTTTAACGGTGACATCATCACCTAAGCGTGCCACCACGATTTGGCCGCTACGTGCCTCAGTGGTGCGATGTACGGCAAGTAAGTCACCATCAAGAATACCGACATCTTTCATGCTGTTGCCACGTACCTTTAGTAAGTAGTCTGCGCGCGGTTTAAATAGCGCGGGGTCGAGTTGCAGGCGTGAATCAACATGCTCGCTGGCCAGAATGGGGCTACCTGCGGCGACGCGGCCAACAACCGGTAGGCCAAGCGCTTCTGTTAAGCGAATGCCGCGTGCGCGACCTTCTTCTAGCGTGACGGCGCCTTTGCGTGCCAGAGCGCGCAAGTGTTCTTCAGCGGCGTTGGGTGAGCGAAAACCAAAGGCAGCAGAAATTTCTGCGCGCGTTGGGGGGCTACCGCGCTCTTGTTGTGTATCGCGAATAAAGGCGAGGATTTCAGCCTGGCGTCGCGTTAAATCGGCGCTGGCTTCATTCGTACTGTTATTGCGGTTGTCCATGGCGTTATCCATTCGGTTGTTCGCTCAGCGATGCTTCAACGATCGTCTACATAATTAGCACCGCTAAAGCGCGGTGTAACGGTAGGCGATTGTGATCTGTCGTTACAGCTTAGCTAAGGTGTATAACTATACAGGTATATTTTTATACAGTTTTGGTTGTAGCGCAAGTAAGTTGTGCACCTAATATATGAGCTGCGCTTTTTATATGTGTGAAAAACCCTAGTCCAAGCATATATATGGCATGAATCCTGCAAGTAGAAGGCGTTGCTGCAATGGAGTAAGCGATGCTAAGGATTCTGGTGGTGGACGAAGCGCATGCACTTGGCGATGTGGCGGGTGCGCGCTTGAGTAATGAAGGTTACGAAGTGATTGGCGTCATTGATGATGCTCATCACCTTGTTGACGAGGTGGCACGCCTGCAACCGGATGTGATTTTGATTCGCACAGACTCGCCATCACGTGACACGTTAGAGCACCTCGCGGTTATGGATGAAAAATTTCCGCGTCCAGTGGTGATGATGGCAGATGAGCAGGATTCAAAAGCAATTCGTGCTGCAGTCGGTGTGGGTGTCACTGCCTACTTGGCTGAAAAGCATGATCTGGCGGGCATTACGCCGGTTCTTGAAATGGCATGCGCGAGTTTTGATCGTTACCAATCATTGCGGCGCGACTTTGATGAGAGCAACCGTAAGCTGGCCGAAAGAAAGAATATTGATCGCGCAAAAGGTTTGCTCATGCAAGCGCGCGGCATGAAAGAAGAAGAGGCATATCACGCAATGCGTAAGTTAGCGATGCAACGAGGCAAGACATTAAATGCGGTGGCATTAGATGTCATTGGCATGGCTGACTTTTTGACGTGATAGATAACTTCTTATGGATTGCGTGATCTCCCGATCGCAAATTCAACAACGGCTGCCTTGGCAGCCGTTTTTATTTGTGCTCTTTTTTGCGCTGCATGAGTGCATAAGCAAATTTGCTGCACCGCATTAGTGCGCACCTGTTGTGTGCAGGCTCGCATATAAATTGTGAATGGCGCTAACGCAAAAATATCAAATGCTAGGCCAAATGGTCGTTTCCGTCGATTTGTTGGAAACTGGCACGGTGGTTGCTGCTAGGTGATCAAGCAGGAACAAAGTGGTTCCAGCGTAAAGAATGATCAGACAAAGGCGTCTGGGCACACATGCAGTTGCGTGTACCCAACGCCTTTTTTTATGAGTTTTAAGTCAAACCTGTGGAGCATTAAATGAAACCGACTGATGATGCTGTGAAGTCTGAGGCTGGCGTTGCAGAGCAAATGGTGAGTACGACGCGACGCGATTTTCTGCGCAATAGCGTTGCGCTGGGTAGCGGTGCTGCCCTCATGAGTATGGTTCCTCCGGGTGTTCGCAGTAATGCCTGGGCCGCTGGTTCTGATGCCCCTGAAAAGAAAGAAATCAAGATCGGCTTTATTCCACTTACAGACTGCTCGTCCGTGGTGATGGCCGCCGTGCAAAAGTTTGACGAGAAGTACGGCATCAAGATTATTCCGAGCAAAGAAGCGAGCTGGGCTTCTGTACGCGACAAGCTGGTGAATGGTGAGTTGGATGCTGCGCATGTGCTGTACGGCTTAATCTACGGCGTGCATCTGGGCATTGGTGGCCCCAAGAAAGACATGTCAGTGCTGATGACCCTTAATAACAATGGTCAGGCCATTACTTTGGCAAACAAGCTGAAGGACCAGGGTGTAACTGACGGTGCCAGCTTGAAGAAGCTGATTACCGCCAAGCCGGGCGAATACACCTTCGCACAAACCTTCCCGACCGGTACGCACGCCATGTGGCTGTATTACTGGTTGGCCGCGAATGACATTAACCCGATGAAGGATGTGAAGGTTATTACCGTACCGCCACCGCAAATGGTTGCCAATATGCGTGTGGGCAATATGGATGGTTACTGCGTAGGCGAGCCTTGGAACAACCGCGCCATTGTCGACAAGATTGGTTTTACTGCAGTGACCACACAAGACATTTGGGTGGATCACCCAGAGAAAGTATTGGGCACCTCAGCAGAGTGGGTTGCTAAGTATCCCAATACCGCTCGTGCCATGACGGCAGCCGTATTGGAAGCAGGTCGCTGGATTGATGGTTCATTGGCAAACCGTCGTAAGACGGCTGAAACCGTGGCCGCCAAGTCCTACATCAACACCGATATGGATGTGATTCTGGAGCGCATGTTGGGTCGTTACTCCAACGGTTTGGGCAAGACTTGGGACGATAAGAACGCCATGAAATTCTTTAACGATGGCGCAGTGAATTACCCGTATCTGTCAGACGGTATGTGGTTCTTAACGCAACACAAGCGTTGGGGCTTGCTCAAGTCAGATGTGGATTATCTGGGCGTAGCAAAAGCGATCAACCGTACCGACATCTACAAACAAGCTGCCGCCGCCGCTGGTGTGTCAGTACCGAAGAGCGATTTCCGCACCAGCAAGTTGATTGACGGTACGGTGTGGGACGGCAAGGATCCGAAGAAGTATGCCGCCTCGTTCAAGGTTCGCGCTTAATTTGTTTCGCAGTTGTTGATGAGCAATGACACATTGGCAATGACGCATTTGTAGTGGGGCTGCCGGTTGTAAAACCGGCAGCCACTAACAGCAGAAGGAGCAAGACATGACAGCAATGGCCTTACCAACGGGTAACCAAGGAATGAATGTTGCTCCAGCAACTGCAGGGGCTGTCAATGATGTTGCAACAAAAGCAGTCAATCAGAATGTTGATAACACGACGGTTGAAACCAAGGCCGAGGCTGTCGTGCAGCAAAACAAAAAACCTTGGGGAAGTCGCGTGACTGAAATGATGAAATCTGTAATTAAAGCTGTTGTTCCGCCGATTTTTGGCTTGGGTTTGTTAGTGGGTATTTGGGCGCTGATCTCAATTAAAGGTGGCAGCATCCCGGGTCCGGTTCCTGTGTTTAAGCAAGCCGTCGTGTTGTTCTCTGACCCGTTTTATAGCAATGGCCCAAATGACCAAGGCATTGGTTGGAACATTCTGTCATCACTCCAACGCGTCGGCATCGGCTTTGGATTGGCTGCAATCATCGGCATCCCGCTCGGCTTTCTGCTTGGCCGCTTTAAGTTTATGAACAGCATGTTTGACCCGCTGATTTCATTGTTGCGCCCGGTTTCGCCACTGGCATGGCTGCCCATTGGCTTGCTCGTATTCAAACAAGCTGATCCAGCCGCAACATGGACCATCTTCATCTGTTCGATTTGGCCCATGATCATTAACACCGCAGTCGGCGTACAGCGTGTTCCGCAGGATTACATGAACGTAGCGCGCGTACTCAATCTGTCAGAGTGGAAGATCGCCACAAAAATTTTGCTCCCCTCCGTATTGCCGTACATGCTGACCGGTATTCGCCTCTCCATCGGCACCGCATGGCTGGTTATTGTGGCGGCAGAAATGCTGACCGGCGGCGTGGGTATCGGCTTCTGGGTGTGGGACGAATGGAACAACCTCAAGGTTGAGAACATCATCATCGCAATTTTCGTCATCGGTATCGTGGGCCTCATGCTTGAACAAGCACTGCTGTTCATTGCCAAGCGCTTCACCTACGAATAATGCCTAGCTCAGACTGGAGAAATGAAATGAATACCTCTGCAAATAGTGGTGCTAAAAATATCGTTCAGATCGAAAAAGCGGGCATGTCGTTTGATACCAAAAACGGTCGCTTCATTGCTCTGCGTGACATTGACCTGAATATTAGTGAAGGTGAGTTCGTGTCGCTCATCGGCCACTCGGGCTGCGGCAAGTCCACATTGCTCAACCTCATCGCAGGGTTAACTCTGCCGACCGATGGTGTGCTGCTGTGTGATGGCCGTGAAATTGGTGGACCAGGCCCTGAGCGCGCAGTCGTATTTCAAAATCACTCACTGCTGCCTTGGATGACGTGCCATGAAAATGTGTACTTGGCTGTTGAGCGCGTGTTTGGCACCAAAGAGCGCAAGTCCAAATTGAAAGAACGTGTTGATGCAGCGCTGGCCATGGTGCATATGGACCATGCCGCGCAAAAGTATCCGCATGAAATTTCAGGTGGCATGAAGCAACGTATCGGCATCGCCCGTGCGTTTGCCATGGAACCGAAAATTCTGCTGATGGACGAGCCCTTTGGTGCGCTGGATGCGCTTACCCGTGCCAGCCTGCAAGATGAGTTGAACGGTGTGATGGCAAAAACCGGCGCAACGGTGGTGATGGTGACGCACGATGTGGATGAGGCTGTACTGTTGTCGGATCGTATTGTGATGATGACGAATGGCCCCGCTGCAACGATCGGTGAAATTCTTGAAGTGAATCTGCCGCGTCCGCGTGATCGACTGGCCCTGGCTCACGATCCGGTATTTGCAGAGAAGCGCGCAGCGTTGCTGGATTTCTTGTACAAGAAGCAACTCAAGAAGGCTGCTTAATCGGGAATCCGATTGGCCAAGTAGTGATTGGCAAAGCGTTAAATAAGGGGCACTCCGCTGCCCCTTATTTATAAGCGAAACGCAAAGCCCCGTTTATTTGCGAAGCATTACTTCACCAGCAATAAATAGATGAGTAATAAGTTTAGAACCAGCGAACCTGCTGTAATGAGCTTAAGCATGAGTAACGGTTCGCGCTTTGCCAATGGCATGCGGCGCGGATTGCGCAGGGGACGGTTTGCACCGTATTCCAACGCGAGCATAAACTCTTCGGCAGTCTCAAAACGCTGCGCAGGGTCACGCGCGACTGCTTTGAGTAAGATGGCTTCGAGCCAGGCCGGAATGTCTGGGCGGAAGCGGGTGGGCGGCACAGGCTCACCAAAGCGCGGGCGCTGAAATGGTTCGATTTCGCCATACGGATATTTGCGCGTGAGCAGTTCGTACAGTGTTACGCCGGCTGCGTAGAGGTCGCTTGATTCACTGGCTTTCTGGGTACTGCCATCCGCGCCAAATAATTCCGGTGCCATATACGATGGCGTGCCCGGATTGTTAATTTCGCTAAATCGATTTCCGGCTTCATCGACACCATCGGACGCGGCGACGCCTAAGTCGAGCACGTGTAATTCACCGTGCTTATCGAGGTGCAGATTGTCCGGCTTGATGTCTCGATGCACGACGCTGAGCCGATGCAACGAGCCAATGCCTTTGAGCAAACGCATGCCAAGTTGCACTGTTTCGGGCACGGCAAATTTGTGCCCACGCTCAAGCATCTCTTTGAGCGTGTGGCCTTCGTGCCAACTCATGAGGTAGTAGAGATGTGCACGTTCGGGGTGATTAATGACTTGCGGAAAATGGGTTTCACTAGCGCGGCGGGCTAGCCATTCTTCGTGGATGAGCGCGGCCACAGATTCAGCATCACCCACTTCTTGGCGCAAGGTTTTGAGCACCATTTGCTGATTGTCAGACTGACGTCGCACACGGTAAAGCATAGTAATGCGTGATTCGTGCATCACTTCTTCGACTTCGAGCCCGTCAATCACTTGACCGGATTTTAAGCGAGGCGGCAAGGGCAGCTTTGAGGTGGCATCGAGTCGATCACGCAAATCAATTTCAGGGAGCTGGTCGATCCGTAACACCAGTGCCGTGCAGTTATCTTGCGCGCCACGTTTAACCGCTGTCATGGCGAGATCACATGCTGCATCTTCTGGCGTTGTGTTCGCTTCTAATATTTCTTGCATGCGGGTATCGCCCAAGGTGTGCCATACGCCATCGCACACCAGCATAAATACATCGCCTACTTGTAAGTCGCCGTCGCTGTAATCAACAGAAAGGTGCGCGTCTAAACCGACTGCGCGCTTCAGCACATTATTGAGCTCGGGGTGGTCCCATGTGTGGTCTTGTGTGAGACGAATGAATTCGCCATCACGCAGGCGATAGATGCGCGTATCCCCCACGTGTGCGAGGTAATAGCGAGATCCACGTACAACGAGTGCAGAAAGCGTTGTCGCCATACCTGCGGTTTCACGGCTCTTTTGAGACAGTGAAACGAGCCAGCGGTTAATCGACAGAATGACTGTGTTGAGCGAATGCTGCACGCTCCATGTGTCGGGTGTGGCGTAGTAGTCAATGAGTAGGCTGCGCACAGTGTTTTCTGCCGCTTCACGACCATTCGCATGGCCTCCCACACCATCTGCCAAAGCGGCCAGTAGTCCCTTGTGTTTAAGCTCTGTTGCTTCGGGAGTGACTGCACCCACGAAGTCTTCATTGCGTGGGCGCGGGCCTTGTTGGGAAGAGTGACCAAGCGTAACTTTGAGCGTAGCGGGCATGGCTGTAATGGCGAGTAATGGAGAATAAGGTGAGTAATAGCGAGTTATCGAATGAGTGCTTGCCTTGCCAAGGTGGATTGGCAAACACGAATGAATACGTGGCTGCTACAAACTAAAACAGTGCCGCAAAAAACAATCGGCACAAGGATACTAACTTACCCTTGTGCCGATGTGATTCGACGCGACCAAATTTGCGCAGTGACTAGATTTTTGCGTTGGTCATATGTGCTGCACCCCATGTGGTGCGCCAGCGAGACTTAACACCGGTCAGTCCGGCTAGTGCAACGAGTGCCAAGCCCGCAAAAATCAAGAAGCCAAACTGGTATGAGTCGGTGAGTTGCTTAGAGTAGCCCAAGCTAGAGGCGAGGTAGAAACCGCCTACGCCACCGGCCATGCCGACGAGGCCCGTCATCACGCCAATTTCTTTGCGGAAGCGTTGTGGCACCAGTTGGAATACTGCGCCGTTACCCATGCCCAGTGCCAGCATTGCGCCGACAAAAGCGGCGAGTGCCATCCATGCCTGCGGCAAACCAAAGCTCACCACAACTAGGAAGAATGCTGCGATTACATACATGAGCGACAGTGATTTAACGCCACCTACGCGGTCTGCCACGTTGCCGCCAATCGGGCGCACCAACGAACCAGCAAACACACACGCTGCGGTGTAGAAGCCTGCCGTTTTAGGTTCGAGACCGTATTGTGTGTTGAAGTAAATCACCAGAGAAGAGGCGAGACCGACAAAGCCGCCAAATGTGACTGAGTAGAAGAACATGAACCACCACGCGTCCTTATCTTTCAGTACGCGCATGTATTCAGCAAATGATTTAGGCGGCGGAGCATCCGGCGCATTCTTCGCCACGATGATGAAGAACACAAAAACCAGTGCCAACGGAATGAGCACAATCCCAAAAACATTGTTCCAACCAAAGGCAATCGCTAAACCCGGCGCAAAGAGGGCTGAAAGTGCAGTGCCTGAATTGCCTGCGCCCGCAATACCCATGGCAGTGCCTTGGTGCTCTGGCGGATACCAACGTGATGCTAAGGGTAGTGCGGCGGCAAATGAGGCGCCAGCCACACCCAAGAAGCAGCCTAGTACCAGTGTTTCGTGGAAAGAATGAACGCCAAACTGCCATGCGTAGCCTAGCGCAGCCATGACGATAATCTGGCCAATAATGGCCGCAGTTTTGGGGCTGTAACGGTCGACGAGTACACCCATCACCAAGCGGAGTAGGGCGCCTGCCAAAACAGGCGTTGCCACCATCATGCCTTTTTGAGCATGGGTGAGTGCGAGGTCTTTGGCAATTTGCACGCCTAAGGGGCCGAGCAGTACCCACACCATAAAGGCGAGGTCGAAATACAGAAACGCTGCAAACAGCGTAGGGGTATGCCCTGCTTTAAGAAAAGCCTTGCGATCCATTTTGTCTCCCGTTGCTGACGTTCAATGTGACGTCATTGGCAAATTTTGGTGGGTTGTTTTTGGGCGTATGCGCAAAAACAGTCCCGTGTTGTTGTGATGAAGCAGTGCTGCGTGGAGGATTTATAGCGACAGAAATACTTCGCCGTTTTCAATTTTGACCTGAAACGGCTTGGTGCAGCCAACATCCGGCGCAATGGCTTCGCCGCTTTCGAGTTGAATTTTCCAGCTATGAAGTGGGCAGGTTACGGTACGACCATGCACGATGCCTTGTGACAGGGGACCTGCTTTGTGCGGGCATTTGTCATGCACAGCAAAGACCTCATCTTCACTGTTACGAAACACGGCGATATCACCATGCTTTTCACTTTTTACGACGCGGCTACCCAGTACAGGGATTTCGCTTACTGCACAGATTTTTTTCCAGTCAGACATGTTGATTCCTGAAGCTTTTGTATGGTTTTAATTTGTCTCGTTGCTTTGCCAATCAGGCCAAGATTCGGTGCGGAGTGTATTCGTCCGCACCGATACACGCATTAAACCGAGATGGGTTCGAATTCGCGCTTGAGTTCGGCTTCGCCACTTTCAGTTGCACGTTCTAACCACGGGTCTTTGTAATCTTGTAGTGCGAACAAGAGTTTCTCATACAAAGCTTTACGGTTTTCTGCGTTATCAACCACCAGCTTCTTCACGTGATCCAAACCTACACGTTCTACGTAGTGGCAGGTACGTTCGAGGTAGAAACCTTCTTCACGATACAGTTGAATAAAGGCGCCGGAATATTCCATCACCTCAGCATCGTCTTTAACCTTGCACAGGAACTGCGCAACTTCGGTTTTAATGCCGCCGTTACCCGCAACATATAACTCGTAACCAGAATCAACGCCGATCACGCCAACGTCTTTAATGCCGGCTTCGGCACAGTTACGCGGACAGCCAGATACCGCCAGCTTAACCTTGTGCGGGCTCCACATGCCGAACAACATCTTCTCGAGTTTTACGCCCATATCCATCGAGCGTTGCGTGCCGAAACGGCAGTGTTCTGAACCCACGCAAGTTTTAACGGTACGTAAGCTCTTGCCATAGGCGTGCCCAGAAACCATGCCGGCTTTGGCAAAGTCAGACCACATGGCGGGCAGGTCTTCTTTCTTCACGCCCAACAGGTCGATACGCTGACCACCGGTTACCTTAATGGTCGGCACGTTGTATTTTTCAGCTGCGTCGGCAATCGCGCGCAGTTCAAGCGGGTTGGTTAAGCCGCCCCACATACGCGGAACCACAGAGTAGGTGCCGTCTTTTTGAATGTTGGCGTGTGCGCGTTCATTAATGAAACGGCTTTGCGGATCATCAAACGCTTCGTGCGGCCAGCTCGACAAGCAGTAGTAGTTCAGTGCCGGACGGCAGCTGCTACAACCGTTTGGTGTGGTCCAAGACAACGCATTAATTGCGGCTTGGGCAGACAGTAGCTTTTGCTCAACGATGGATTTGCGAACTTCACCGTGTGACATATTGGTGCAGCCACACATCGGTTTGTTATTCGAATCTGCCGGTTGGTATGCACCGCCCACGCAGGTCGCCAGAATTTGTTCAACAAGGCCGGTACAGGAGCCGCACGAGCTAGAAGCCTTGGTGTGCTTGCGCACATCATCCAGCGTGAACAGACCTTGTTCTTTAATAGCCTTAACGATGGTGCCTTTACATACGCCATTACAGCCACACACTTCGGCTTCGTCAGGCATGGTGGCGGCCAAGCTCGCGCCCTTGTGGCCGACATCGCCTAAGTGGCTATTGCCAAACAACAGGTGGTCGCGCATTTCATGCACGTCCTGTTGGTCTTTCAACATTTGGAAATACCAGGCACCGTCTTTGGTGTCGCCGTACATCACAGCGCCCACCAGCAGGTTGTCTTTAAGTACAACCTTTTTGTACACGCCCATACCTGGATCGTGCAGCATAATTTCTTCAGTGCCTTCGCCACCCATAAAATTGCCGCAAGAGAACACGTCAATGCCGGTTACCTTGAGTTTGGTGGAAGTCACAGAGCCTTTGTACTGACCAATGCCAAACATAGCGAGGTGGTTTGCACATACCTTAGCTTGTTCAAACAGCGGCGCAACCAAACCGTATGCAATGCCACGGTGATTCACGCATTCGCCCACAGCGTACACGCGTGGGTCGTAGGTTTGCAGGGTGTCATTGACGACGATGCCGCGGTCGCAATGCAGACCAGATTCTTCAGCTAGCTTGGTGTTGGGACGAATACCCGCTGCCATGACCACGAGATCGGCGGGAATGCTTT
>SBBQ01000043.1 GCA_005239635.1 Uliginosibacterium gangwonense | reverse complement strand
TCGGCTGGAATGCTTTCGCCATCTTTAAACTTGATGGCACAAACGCGGCCGCTTTCACCTTGCACCAATTCCGCGGTTTGCTTTTCAAGCTTGAACTTGAGGCCCTTGGCTTCCAGTGACTTTTGCAGCATGTCCGCTGCAATCTTGTCCATCTGGCGTTCCATAATCCACGGCATGAGGTGAACCACGGTGACGTCCATGCCGCGAATGGCCAGGCCGTTTGCCGCTTCAAGGCCGAGCAAACCTGCGCCAATCACCACCGCGTGTTTGTGCGACTTAGCGGTGTCGATCATCTCGTCCGTGTCTTTAATGTCACGGTAAGAGATCACGCCCGGCAGGTCTTTGCCCGGTACCGGCAGAATGAATGGGTTTGAGCCAGTCGCCAACAGCAGTCGATCGTATTCAGCTTCGGTGCCATCGTCTGCAATCACTTTGCGTGCAGAGCGATCAATGCGCACGATGGTTTTGTTGGTGTGCAGCGTAATGTTGTTGTCTTTGTACCAGTCCAGATCGTTCAGGATGATGTCCTGAATCGTCATTTCGCCGGCTAGCACGGGAGATAGCAAGATGCGGTTGTAGTTGGGGTGGGGTTCAGAACCGAACACGGTAATGTCATACATGTCCGGTGCGACTTTCAGCAGTTCTTCCAGCGTGCGTACGCCTGCCATGCCGTTGCCGACCAAAACCAGCTTCAACTTGTTCATGCTTCTCTCCAATTACAGGGCTAACCCAGAAGCGTGTTAGCCAACTTCAATTCTTAGGGTTCTTCAATGTGGCCGAACCGCTATTGGGCCACGTAAATCAAAATATCCAATTGGTTAAAGCAATAGTCGTGCCATATATTGGTGCATCCACCAAGATCATTGTGTAGCAAGGGTTTGGGTCAATTAAAAGTCAGCGACGTAAAGCGCAGTGCGCATCGGTGGTGCGCTCCGCACCAAACTGGGCATTGTTTTGGTGCGGAGGCGGATGATTCAGAAGTTGGTCTGCTGGTGGTGCATAAGGAATTTAGGCGACTTGCTTGCCTGCAGCCAAAATGCGCTTGAGCTCAGGCACGCAAGACCCGCATGAGGTGCCGCACTTGAGCTTGTCTTGTAATTCTTCAAGTGTGGCGGTGGGCGTCATGCAGGCAGAAATATCACGCTCGGCCACGTTAAAACAGTTGCAAATCACCTTGCCGCGACTTGGCGCAGAGGTGGGAGGCGTGGCAACAGGTGCCAGCAACCAGCGGCGCAGCTCTTGCGTTGGTAAACGCTCCAGCATGGTCTCGCGTAGCCAAGCTGCAGCCGCCATTTCGCCAGTGAGTCGTAGGCCAATCAACAGGCCGTCTTGCACCAGCGCACGCTTCGAAATGCCACGACGTGGGTCTTTGTAGGTTAAACAATCGTTGTTGTTTAACCCCATAATTTGATCGAGCTGAGCTAGTTGCTCATCGCTGATGGGCTGGTCATGCGCAACACGCAAAACCACTGCCGGATAGTCGCGCCCGCCTAAGGTGAGCGAGGCGTAGGTAAATTGCTTGAGCAGCGGTGCCAGCGTCTTTGCGCGCTCAAGCGTTTTGGCTTGAGAGGCTTCATCATTCAGTTCGCAGCGCAGCAGTAGGGCTTGGTGCGGTAAATCAACCACCTCAACTTGCACCGCAGCGTGCTTGAGCTCTGGTTGCTTTGAGTAGGGGTCAAAGCCGCCGTGCATGAGCGCGTTTGCACCCGCGTGGCCCAGTACGTTTTCGCCCCAATGCATGGAGATAAACGTTTGGCCGGGCCGCATTTCTGTGCTCGACAAGGCACGCATCACAATGCTGGCGCGACGACTCTTAATGCGAACCAAGGTGCCGTTGCCAATGCCGCGACGCTCCATGTCTGCTTGGTTCATTTCAATGCGCGGCTCATCCACGTGGTTGTACAAACGTGCCACCGTGCCGGTGCGGCTCATGCCGTGCCACTGGTCGCGCAGGCGGCCCGTGAGCAAATGCAGCGGATAGCGTGCATCTGTTTTTTCAACCGTGGTGGTTTGCACTGGCACAACAAAACGTGCTTTGCCATTGGGCGTAACAAACTGATGGTCTTCGTACAGGCGCGCACGACCTTCGGTTGCGCCTTCTGGGAAGGGCCATTGCTGCGGGCCCTGTGTTTCGAGAATGGCGTAGTTGAGGCCGGTAATGTCGAGGTCGCGCCCACGCGTGGTTTCTGCGTGTTCGCTGAACACGCTTTCCGGCGTGGGGTAGTCAAACATTTTGGCGGCAGGCTTGTGTGTGAGGTGCTGCCCCAGTTGGAGCGCAAAATCACGCACGATTTGCCAATCGTGGCGAGTCTCGCCAGGTGCTGCTACCGCTGCCTGCACGCGCGTAATGCGGCGCTCTGAATTGGTGACCGTACCTTCTTTTTCGCCCCAGCTGGTGGCCGGCAAAAGCAGGTCTGCATACGGCGTGGTTTCGGTGTGTCCGTAGGCTTCTTGTAGCACCACGTAATCGCATTTTGCCAATGCGTCGTGAATCAAATTCTGGTCTGGCATGGATTGCGCAGGGTTGGTGCACGCAATCCACAATGCCTTAATCTTGCCTTCATTCACCGCCTTAAAAAGCTCGACCGCCGTCAGACCGGGCTGTGACGGCACGTCGTCAATGCCCCACAGCGCAGCCACTTCTTTGCGGTGTTCCGGGTTGGCCATATCGCGGTGTGCAGACAGCAAATTGGCAAGGCCGCCGACTTCGCGTCCGCCCATGGCGTTGGGCTGGCCAGTGAGCGAGAACGGGCCGCTGCCCGGTTTGCCAATCTTGCCTGTGGCGAGTGATAGCGCAATCAGTGCGGCACCATTGTGGGTACCGTGGTGAGATTGATTCAGACCTTGGCACCACAGCGACATGGCGCGTGGAGACTGACCCCACAAGCGCGCTGCGGCCACAATTTCTTCTGCCTTAATGCCGCACACTTGAGCAGCAACAGCCGGCGTGATTTCACGCACGTGTTCGCGCAAGGCATCAAAACCCTCTG
The DNA here is from genome assembly GCA_005239635.1 of Uliginosibacterium gangwonense. Taxonomy (GTDB): domain Bacteria; phylum Pseudomonadota; class Gammaproteobacteria; order Burkholderiales; family Rhodocyclaceae; genus Uliginosibacterium_A; species Uliginosibacterium_A gangwonense_A. The sequence goes on along the minus strand of SBBQ01000043.1, from coordinate 1,181 downwards.
TGTGGTTTTGAATGAACGCGTTGTCGGTTAAGCCGTCCCACAGCAACACGTGCAACATGGCGTTAAATAGCCAAATGTCGGTGCCCGGCAAAATGGCCAGGTGAATGTCGGCCATCGAAGCAGTGTCGGTACGGCGCGGGTCAACCACAATCATTTTCAGATTCGGGTTGGCCTTTTTCGCGTCTTCAATGCGACGGAAAGCAATCGGGTGGGCGTAGGCCGGATTGGAACCTGCAATCAGCAGGCAATCGGTCAGCGCAAAATCGTCGTAACAGCAGGGCGGGGCGTCTGCACCCAGCGTTTGCTTGTATGCCGCAACGGCAGAGCTCATGCAAAGACGCGAGTTGGTATCAACGTTGTTGGTACCGATCAGGCCTTTTGCCAATTTGTTGAAGAGGTAATAGTCCTCGGTAAGCAACTGGCCTGAAATGTAGAACGCAACGCTATCTGGACCGTGCTGTTCAATGGCATTGGCAAATTGCTTGGCAGCATGCGCTAACGCGTCGTCCCAGCCAATACGTTGGCGCGGCTCAGTTTTGCTAGTGCGCAACTGCGGGTAGAGCAGGCGCGTCTCATGGCGTGCTGTCAGGTGCAGCGTCGAACCCTTGGTGCACAGGCGGCCAAAGTTCGCAGGATGTTCGGGGTTGCCCCGCACACCAGTGATACGATTATTTTCGTGTTCGATAATGACGCCGCAGCCGACGCCACAATAACAACAGGTTGAGAGAGTTTCTTGCATGGTGCGCTATTTAAGCAATTAGAATGCCATTTTGCACCAAGTTGTACATTTGCTGCAAAGCCTAAGATAGGCAGCGATATTCAGGTTGGCCCTCGAAAGTGGTGAGTATCGTTTGGCGTCTAGGCTGCTTTCGGGGCTGCAATTGTGTGCATCAATCTGGGTAACAATGAACCAATTTGGTGCGCTCAGGTGCCTCAATATGGCTTCAGTCGTTTTGCCAATGGTTGTGCCAATTACTTGTCGTAGAACTTCGTAGAAGAAAGATCGTTAGCGCATGAAAGCAGCACATCCCCGCGTGGGAAGATTGCAACGCACCTTAATGAGTTTGCAGAAGCATGCAGATTCACCGTGGTTTGTGTGGTGGGTGGCGGGTACTTCATTGCTGCTCACCTTAGTGGCGGGCCCACCATTTGGTTTAGTGCTCTCTTCAGCCGTGCTGTTA
>SBBQ01000033.1 GCA_005239635.1 Uliginosibacterium gangwonense | reverse complement strand
GCCCTGGGCGGCTTCACCCCCAAACAGCGGTTGGCCATGGCCGCTTAATCTCTACTTCTGACTTGCGTTAAAAATGGGGGGATTACCGATTGAGGCGCGGCGAGACTTAGACATACTTTCTCCCGCTGCTCGTGTGCTTGAATTGCGACGTAAGGGCTACCGGATTGATACGGTATGGATAAAGCAGCCCACAGACTGCGGCAAGTTGCACCGAGTGGCTAAGTACGTCCTACAAAGTCCATCACGCGATGACGGCCCCTTAGGGGCGTTATCTGGTGGCGGCACTAGCCAAGTATCAGGCGAGGTTGTGCAAGCCGTTGGCAAGGGCTGTATGCCCACCGATGGGGTGTGTAATGGCGCGTAAGATCAAACACCCCTATGCCAGCATCGAGCATCGGATTATTGATAGCCCGGCCTATGCTGATCTGCGGTTTTCTAGCCAAGCCTTGTTGTTGATTCTGGCGCGTCAGTACAACGGTTCAAACAACGGGCATCTACAAGCCACATACAGCTATTGCAGACGTTACGGCATGAACAGTGAAAGAACGCTGGCTAATGCTGTGGCAGAGCTAGTACAGCATGGGCTGATCTACCGCACCAGAAGCCACGGGGCGAATAGGCAATGGGCTAAGTACGCGGTGACATGGCACCCCATCAAGATTAGAGAAGGATTGTTTCTTGATGGGTATAAGCCCGACGCTTGGCGTGATTGGCAAGGGAGAAATAAAAAAAGCTCCCCGCAAAAAATGCAGGACGGTTCCAGTAGAAAATGCAGTTTCACCCCGCAGTTTCCTGCAGAAAATGCAGGAAGTGACCTGCAAGAAATACCGTGTATGTATTAATGCCAATATATGAATTAATTGATTAATTTCAATTGATGGGGGTGAGTGCGGCTTGCGCTGCGCTTGCCCCTTATTTTTTGTGCTTATTGTTTGGTAAAAAATTTTTGGGCGCGATTAAAAATTGCGCGACCAGATAGCTTGAATATCCACAGCAAAATCAAAAGGGTGTGCAGGCTGGCTAGGCCATTAAATTTGATGGCAGGCAGCGTGTTATCAATCGCGTATCAATCTACTCATTCATTGTTAATGAGTGCGGCACATAATAATGTATGTTACGAACATAATTTCTATCTGCTATCACCGTATTGAAACAAACACATGAACATTAATCTACTTGAAGGCGGTCGAAGACTTGCCAAAGTCTGTTATGTATTTGTTGCCCTATGCGGGGTTATTGCCTCTGGCAGTGTTGCGTATATGCAGTTTCAGCAAGACGCAAAAATTCGCTACGCAATAGAAATGGTGGGCGAACCCGCAGTGCTATTTCCATACAGTTGTGGCGATGAAGATAGGCTGGTGTCAAAGCATATATTAACTATGCTTGGGCCTATTGACGCGCAACTATGTCTGCGAGCGCATTGGTTTGAAATTGATCAAGCAGTTCTAATTCCGGTAGCGAGAATAGATGATTTAATCTATGGCGAACCAAAAAATAGCTCATCAGTCATTAGCTATTCGGACGAAGAGCTTAAGAAGTTAGATGTGCCAACAAAAGATGTGGCATCAGTTCTAGCAGATGCATATCTGCATGCTTTTGGCGTATTTGTTGCTGGGTTAGCCATAACAGGGCTGGCGTTACTGGTTATGCATGGCACATTTCGCCTTCTTGGTTGGGTTGTGAAAGGGTTTCTGGCAAATTCACACGATTAGGAAGGCATATTTAGAAGAGGTTTTGGCAGATCAATCAAGGGCCAACATTGCATTAGCGGGGGTACATTTGGGGGTACATTGAAAATCTTAAAAATTAAGATTCAGTGTTTATAAGGCTTTCAGCGAGTTGTTTTGTAGCAGTATTGTCCAGCTGTTTCTTCGCATCGCGAATTGCATCCCTAGTTGTTCTGTTGGCCTATCCGACTTCCTTTACGCGTTTCCCGGTTGATTCTGATTATTTTTCGCGAGCTTTGCTGCGAATAATCAGCAAGTTATTGTTTGTAAAACATAAAAAAATTTCAAAAAAGTTCTAAAGTCCTTCAGTTATTGGTCGATAACTCATCCGTAGCAGGCTTTTCTGTCTCAAGGCAAACCCGTTGAAAAGCGGGGACGCAAAACTTCCGGTCTACAGACTGCGGTGCGGTTCCACAAGAACAGCACACGGTCCAGGATAGCGGGGTCGCCAGATGGCTTTACCTTCCGGCACCCCCGGGTTTCAATCCCGATCTTGGTCGTCCGTGCGGTGAACCGTTTAAGGTGATCCGTTCAGTTTGTGTCTCGGCGAGTGTCCCGTTCTCCGTGTTTGTCTGGCAAAAGCCCCCACGAGGATTGGACCATGTCAAACAACAGTACCGTCGTTCTTTTTCCGCAAAACCAGCGTCCGGTCGGGGCAGATACGGCTGCGGGCCGCGCACTTGCGGATTGCCGCGAATTTGCGATTCGCCGTTTGCGCTCAACTGTGCGCAATTGGTTGCCTGAGGTCGAGCAAGAGCTCGAAGTGCAGGCGAATTCGGCACTGGATCGTGATTCACGCTTAGCCTGCCTTGAAGCTCGCACCAAAGCGCAAGCAGGTTGGACTTCGGTTGAAGCGGGCTTTGTGTCCTATCTAAGTGAATGCTTTGAAAAACGCCAACGCGGTGAAGAGCTCGGCAATAGCTTTGACCCTGTGCGCACTGCAACTTCTTTGAGCGAACTTAAGCTCGTAGAAGAAGACGAACTGACCGAAGAAATTGCGGTACAAGACATGGCCACCGCCATTCAGGAACGTTGCGAAGAAGATCTGTATGCCCTGAACGAGCGCTTTGCCAATCTGTTTGGCAAAGCAGAAGGCGAGGGTGAAGATAGCGACAATCCGTTCAACCCCGAGCTCATTTGTGTGGCCCTACGCCGCGCCTGCGATGGCTTAGATTCTGTTGCCCCAGTACGTTTGTTGGTGCTGGATCTGCTTCAGCGCAAACTGGGCGATGAATGCCAAGGTTTGTATGCAGATTTGAATCAGCGCATGCTCACCCACAACGTTTTACCGCAACTGCGCCGCACCTATCGCAAAGCAGTAAATCCGTCGCCGCAACGTGGTGGTTCTTCCGCTAACGAAGTGGATGCCAACATGGACGCCATGATGCGTTCTCAACCCTTCTCGTCCACCATGAGTCAGCCCTTTGGTGGCATGGTGGGAGGTATGGGTGATATGCCAAATTGGCAGGGTGCGGGGCAAGAGGGCGCGCAGTTTGCCAATGCCTCACTGGGTGGCGTAGGTGTGCCGGGTGATGTGTATCAGCTACTGCAACAGCTCGTAGCGGGTACTGCGATGTTGGGTAGCCTGACTCAACAAACAGGGGGTGTGGCGAGCCCGAACATGCCGGGCGAAATGCCTGCGAATGTAATTCCCATCAATGCAGAATCTTGGGCATCGCTCAATAAGCTGCAACAGTTGCCTGTTATGCCGGTGCAAAGTGGTGTGTTCAACGCACGCGTCTTGCACGACTTGCAAGGCAGCGCCATGGTTAAGCAGTTCTCACAGGTCGATAGCCTCACGGTCGACATTGTGGCCATGCTGTTTGATTTTGTTTTTGACGATGCTCAGATTCCTGACCCGATTAAGGCACTGATCGGTCGCTTGCAAATACCTGTGTTGAAGGTGGCAATGCTCGATAAGAGCTTCTTCTCCACTAAGGCTCACCCCGCACGTCGTTTGCTTGATGCCTTATCACGTGCCGCTGTGAGCTTGCCGCCAGATGTAACGCACGAAGACCCTGTGTATTGTCGCGTGGCCGATTTGGTTGCCCGTATTCAAGATGAATTTGATCAAGACATGTCCGTGTTTGATCAAGTGCTGCATGAGTTTGAGAACTGGTTAGACAGCAGCGAATATGAAGAAACGCAAACGCTGACACGCTCCGTCAAAATGATGGAAGCACGCGAGCGTGCTGAAGCGACATCGCGTCAGGCCGTCAAAATTCGCATGGCCGATAGCACACCACCGCTGGTGCGCCACTTCTTGGAAGTCGTGTGGACACAAGTAATGGTTGAAATTGCCATGAGCCGCGACGGCGAAGGCAGTGTGGTGTGGCGCGCTTCGCTGCAAACCGCATCTGATCTGGCTTGGAGCACACTACCCAAAACCAGCACAGAAGAACGCACGCGCCTTATTAGCCTGTTGCCCACGCTGCTCAAGCGCATTAACGAAGGTGTGTCGCGCGTGACAGTTGATGAGCAACAGATGACGTTGTTCCGCGAAGGTTTAATGCGTATTCACTCCGCCGCGATTCGCCATCAACCGATTCCGCAGGAAGAAATGCCTAAGGCGCAGTTGCCTCAAGCGGCTAGGTCACAGGTGCAAGCGGTAGACGGTGAGGCTGCGAATGAAAGTACGAGCGTAGGCAGCCATGAATTTGAAGGCGGTCAGGCCACACCGTCATTCTTGCATCGTCAGTTTGAGCAAGAAGACCAAGTGGTTGAAACCATCGTACTCAGCGACCCGGTGGCGTTATTTGAGCCGGAGCAAGTGTCCGAACTCAAACGCGGTGATTGGGTTGAGTTTAGGCACGAGGGTGGTCAGTCGGTGCGCGGTCGCTTGGCTTGGACCAGCCCGCAGCGCGGCATTCTGTTGTTTACCAACCCGCAGTCGCCACGCGCCATTGCCATTGCACCTAGCGCACTTGAAGCTCAAATGCGTAACGGCTTGGCACGCAAGCTAGACAACGAACCGATGTTCGACCGTGCGGTAGATCGTGCGCTTGAAAACTTGAAAGTTGCGTAACTCGCTTGGCCATTGTTGATGCTTGCCGAATGCGGCAATCTTAGATCACAGTCAAGCGTGGCAACCTAATCTAAGCCTGCAAAACCAAGTCGCTGCCCGGTGCTCGCTGCACTAGGCGCTTCGACTTGGTTGTGCTGCACACGAATTGGCAAATATTCTCTACATACCCTGATAAATCGGGCCCTCACCACCTTGCGGCGCGACCCACACAATATTTTGTGTTGGGTCTTTAATGTCACACGTTTTGCAATGCACGCAGTTTTGCGCGTTAATTTGCAAACGCTGAGCACCCGGGGTGGTGGCTGTTTCATCCGCTACAAATTCGTACACACCGGCGGGGCAGTAGCGTTGCTCTGGCCCGGCATAGGTTGCCAAATTCACCTGCACCGGAACGCCCGCATCACGCAAAGTGAGGTGACAAGGTTGGTCTTCGGCATGATTGGTGTTGGATAAAAACACGGAAGACAAACGATCAAAGCTCACGATGCCGTCTGGTTTGGGGTAGTCAATCGGCGTGCATTGCGCGGCTGGCAGCAATTGCGTGTGGTCTGGCTTTAACTTGAGCGTCCATGGCGCGTGGCCACGTAGCAAGGTTTGGTCAATGCCAAACAGCAGGCTGCCTAACCACAAGCCTTTGCTCATGAGCGGTTTGAAATTGCGTGCGCGATGCAGCTCGTCATGCAGCCAACTATTCTTGAAGGCCTCGGCATATTCGTTGAGCTCGTCTTGCGCGCGGCCATTTGCCAATGCGGCTGCCAGCGATTCTGCCGCCAACATGCCCGACTTAATGGCGGCATGGGAACCCTTAATGCGTGACGCATTTAAGAAGCCCGCATCATCGCCAATTAACACGCCACCCGGAAACGCGAGCTTGGGCAAGGCCTGCAAGCCGCCGGCAGTAATGGCGCGTGCGCCGTAGCTTAAACGCTTGCCCCCTTCGAGCAGTGGGCGAATCGCTGGGTGCTGTTTAAAGCGTTGAAACTCTTCGTAAGGCGAGAGGTAGGGGTTGCGATAATTGAGGCCGACCACAAAGCCAATCGACAGCATGCGCTCGCCATAGTGATACATCCACGAGCCGCCATAGGTGCAGTTGTCGAGCGGCCACCCTGCGGTGTGCGTCACCTTGCCCGGCACGTGCTTGTCTGGGGCAATCTCCCAGACTTCCTTAATGCCCAAACCGTAAACTTGTGGGTCGCTGTGCTCGCGCAAATTAAAGCGTTCTTCAATTTGCTTGCCGAGTTGGCCGCGGCAGCCTTCGGCAAATACCGTGTAACGCGCGTGCAATTCCATGCCCGGCTGAAAACTCGGGCCTTCGCTGCCGTCATGCAAACGGCCCATGTCGCCAGTGGCCACGCCTTTGACTGCGCCGTTGTCGTCGTAAAGCACCTCGGTGGCGGCAAAGCCCGCAAAAATATCAACGCCAAGCGCTTCGGCCTGTTGCCCCAGCCAACGTACCAAATCACCCAAGCTCAAAATAAAATTGCCGTGATTGGCAAAGCACGCTGGCAGCATCCAATGTGGTAGGCCCATGCTGCCTTGTTCGCTCAGGAACATAAATTGGTCGCTACTTACCGGTGTGGCGGCGGGGCCATCCGCAGTGTTGAGTGCCTTTTGCCAATCGGGCAGCAGTTCGTCCATGGCGCGCGGGTCCATAATGGCGCCAGACAAAATGTGTGCGCCAACCTCTGCGCCTTTTTCAAGTACGCAAATGCTGGCATCTGGTTGCAATTGTTTTAGACGGATGGCGGTTGCCAATCCGGCGGGGCCGGCGCCGACGATAACGACGTCGACTTCCATTGATTCGCGCTGCATGACCACTCCTAAATCTTTTTTATTTATACCGGGGTGCGCATGACTTGCACCCCTGGCTTGTACATCAAGACCACACATTGGATTACAACGTTCAATTTTGCCAATGAACTGCGTCTTAACCCAAGCGTCTCAACGCAGACGTTTCAATCCAGACGTTTCAACCCCGAGCCGCTAAACCTACCGTTGCTAAACATAGGGCATCTTAGGGCAAGCGTGACGTGTTACGGCTGTGATTGGCAAGGACTCATTATAATGGCCCATATCGTGGGCACGGCAGGCATTTGCAAGCCCCAAACTCGGTGGAGCCACCATGCTGAACATTGCTTTAGGAATTGCCGTTGCGCTGTTTGCGCTTGCCGCCTTTGGTTTGGGCGCATTGTTTTTGCTCGAAAAGCGCAAAAACGCAGCTTTACTCAAATCATTGGGTGATGCTGAAGTGCGCTGGAGCGAGCTAGAGCGCCATGCGGCGGAACTGATGAAGTTTGACCCACGAGCGCTGCAAGACAAAATTACTCAGCTTGAGCGTGACAAAGCCAACTTACAGGCACAGGTGCAAGCTGCGGCGAGCGGCGCGACTGCTGATACAAGCCATGCCGCCGCCACTGCGCCAGTGCAGCCGGCCGCAGCCGATGTTCAGGCAGAACTGTTGGTGGCGCGTCGTCGTATTAGCGAGCTTGAATCACGTATTCGCGATTGGGAAAGCGCATACCGCAAGCTCGGCGCAGAGCGGGGCGGTTAATTCGGAACCCTGCAATACGGCATTTTGCCAATAGCGTTCAATGCGCATGGCTATTGGCAATGGAAGCCTAGCCTTGAAAGCCCGGCAACTCAATTTTGATGGTTTGCAAAATCGTGGCCGCAATTTCTTCAATCGACTTGGTTGAAGAATCTAGCCAGCGAATGCCTTCACGCTTCATCAGCTTTTGCGCGGATTCAACCTCTTGGCGGCAATTTGCCAATGATGAGTAGGTTGAGTTGGGGCGACGTTCTTCACGTATCGCCGCCAAGCGTTCTGGTGCAATGGTGAGCCCAAATAGTTTGTGCCGATATTTGTTCAACTCCACTGGCAACTGGTTGCGCTCAAAGTCTTCTGGTATCAGCGGATAGTTGGCCGCCTTTACGCCATACTGCATGGCAAGATACAGGCTGGTAGGGGTTTTGCCGCTGCGCGACACGCCCACCAAAATCAAATCAGCGGTATTTAATTCTTTGTGCGACATTCCGTCATCGTGCGAAAGCGAAAAATTAATCGCCTCAATACGACGTCGATAATCTTGGCTTTCGGCCAGCCCTTTAAAGCGGCCGGAGGTATGGGTCGACTTAATGCCCAGCTCCACTTCAAGCGGGCCAATAAAGCTTTCTAAAACATCAATAAAAAATGCGTTGGCTTCACGCAGTACGGCAGATACCTCGGGCCGCACCACGGACATAAACACAATCGGCCGGCTGCCATCACGTATCGCTGCGGTGTTAATGCGTGCAACCGCATCGTGGGCTTTATCGGTATCGTCAACAAACGGCACGCGAGATTGTTGTACGCTCAAGCCCTGAAACTGCGCCAGCAAGCTATGGCCGAGCGTTTCGGCAGTGATACCGGTGCCGTCTGAAACAAAAAAGACTGAGCGTGAAATCGCCATAATTTTTGCCAATACCGAACGCTAGTGTGAATG